>NZ_SJPY01000003.1:0-600000 GCF_007860185.1 Novipirellula aureliae | reverse complement strand
CAAGTCGACATAAATCCGTGCGGCCTCCAGAATCGCAGCCTTCAATTGGCGGATGTGAGTGATTTGGCTGCCGACATGAAAGTGCAATAGCTTGAAGCAATCGGCCATGCCGAGGTCTTCTAACTTCTGCAATTGACGTAGCATTTCAGCAACGGTCAAGCCAAATTTGCTGCGGTAACCGCCACTCGCCTGCCAACGCCCCGATCCTCGAGTCGCCAGCTTGACTCGCATTCCGATCGTTGGCCGCACGCCGAGTGCTTTCGAGTGTTTTAGGATTAGATCAAGCTCGCTAACCTTTTCGACCACCGGAATAACCGTACGACCGATTTGCTGAGCACGCATCGCCAAGTGGATGAAGTCATCATCTTTAAAACCGTTGCAGATGATCGGCGTTTGAGAATCCGCCATCGCGACGACGGCCAACATTTCCGGTTTACTGCCCGCTTCAACACCGAACCCCAATTGGTTCCCATGGCGGACGAATTGCTCGACGACATCTCGCTGCTGATTTACCTTGATCGGAAAGACACAACGGTAGCCGGATCCGTAGTTGTGTTCCTCGATCGCTTCGGCAAAACAGTCGCTAAGTCGTTTCAGCCGATCTCGCAGGATACCATTGAATCGAAGTAGAATTGGTAGATCCAAACCACGCTGAACTAAACCATCGATCAAGTTTTTTAAATCGATCGTTTGATTTGGATCACGGTCTGGTGATACGACCAAGCGACCCTCCTCCGAGACGAAGAAGTAACCGTCACCCCAACGATTGACTTCATATAGCGATGCGGAATCCATCGCGTTCCACGGTTTTGGCTCGACAGTACTCATTCAGATAAATGCCTTCGGTAGCAAGATGGGAGGTGAAGTCAAAATTCTACACCGCAATGGACCAGCGAACAGTGACCGATGAAGCGATCCTTTTCCGCTGTCGCAAAGCGATCACCGCAATCGAAAGGAGCCCTTTTCAAAAAAATGGTGGGTTGAGCAAGTGCCGAGTAAGGTTTTTCCAGTCACTAAGACAAAAAAAAACCACCTCACAAAATTTGCGAAGTGGAAATTCAATTCGAATTGGGGAAATCGCTCTAAGCTTGGAAAGAGCTGCCGCAACCACAACTCTTCACTGCGTTGGGGTTGTCAAAGGTGAACCCCTGTTTTTCGAGTGATTCGTGCCAATCGACCGTCGTGCCGTCTAAGTACAAAGCACTCTTTTTGTCGACGACGACTTCGACGCCGTGCCAATCGTACTTGCTATCGGCTTTCATGTCGAAACTATCGTCAAAATTCAATGTGTAATTGAACCCGCTGCATCCGCCTCCGGCAACGCCGATACGAAGCAACATGCTCTCATCAAAGTTATGTTCTTTTCGAAACCGCTTGACTTCCTCGGCGGCGCGTTCCGTTAATTTGACTGCCATCGTCGTTAAACCCCTCATCGGGCGAGTCTTGAATTGGTAAATACGAGTTGGAACTTCATGTCATCGACTATTGCTGCCGTTGTTCCATCCCTAGTATCCTATTCACAAAGGCAACCATTCGACAAGCGGCATCGCGGATGTTTTCCCAGATCGGTGCACGAAAGCGAGAAAATTACCAGTTCGTGTAGTGGATCTTGTTAAAGATCCTGACCAGTTCGTGTAGTGGATCTTGTTAAAGATCCTGACGCAAAAGCGAGAAAACTACCGGTTCGTGTAGTGGATCTTGTTAAAGATCCTGACGCAAAAGCGAGAAAACTACCGGTTCGTGTAGTGGATCTTGTTAAAGATCCCGACGCAAAAGCGAGAAAACTACCGGTTCGTGTAGTGGATCTTGTTAAAGATCCTGACGCTCGGGGGTCCATATCGCGTTTTTCGGTTCACTCCTTCACGGAATCCACTACCGCACACCTGTGTTTTTGTTCATATTGGAGCGATTGTTGCCTCAACCTACGGTTTTCCGGTTAAAACCCATGACGCTGGACGTTTCGGCGTCGTGTTATTTTTGGCAAATTTACCCGCCGGATGCCTTGCCGACCCCATGTCGCGATTGGAGCCCATGACCATGCAAAAAATGCTTCGTGTAGGAGCGGTTTCCTATCTGAATACCAAGCCGCTGGTGCATGGTTTAGCGGGGAAACTGGGTGAGTTTGGACATTTATCGTTTGATTTGCCGAGTCGGTTGGCGGATGATTTGGCCCGCGACAAGCTCGATGTCGCGCTGATTCCTTCCATTGAGTTTTTGGCGGACCCGGCTTACCAAATGGTCTCTACCGCCGTAATCGGTTGCCGAGGTCCCGTGTGGAGCGTGCGTCTATTGAGTCGCGTCCCAGCGGGCCAAATCAGACGATTGGCTCTTGATGAGGGAAGTCGAACCAGTGCAGCACTGGTTCAAGTTTTGCTTTGGGAAATGTATCATTTGCGTCCTGAGATCGTTCCCCTCAAGATCGATCAACTTCCCGAACAGGTGGACGCGGACGCGATTCTGCTCATTGGGGACCGGGCAATGCGTCCCGAGCCAGGCTGTTATCATGAGATTTGGGATCTCGGTGATCGCTGGTGCCGCTTTTCCGAAATGCCTTTCGTGTTCGCCGTCTGGGCCGCAAGGCCTGGAATCCCACCCGATGACGTGGCAAAATTAGCGAAGATTTTGGAGGAATGCCGAGACGGCGGCGCCGAAGCAACCGAAGAAATCGCCTACCGAGAAGCTGCCTCTCATGGGCTGACCAAAGAAGACGTTCATCGCTATTTTTTGGAGAACCTACACTTCCACTTTGGCCCAGGCGAACAAAATGGGCTCGAAATGTTCCATCGTTTGGCTAAAAAATTGAGTCTTGTCCCCAATCGTTGCAGTTTGCCTTCTGAACCTGCTAACCGAACGATTCCCCTTGAAACCGTGTCTATCGAAAAAATGATCGCTCCTGCTCCACCCACCGTTTCCACACCGCAAGCCAAGTCGTCGATTCAAGATATTTTGCACAAAGCGATTGCTGGGCAGCGGCTTAGCGTCGACGACGGAGTGCGTTTGCTCGAAAGTCACGATTTGGCTGCGATTGGCCGCGCCGCGGATTTCGTTTCACGGCGTATGCACCCCGAACCCTATCGAACTTATAACATCGATCGGAATATCAACTACACAAATATCTGCACCGCTGTTTGCGACTTTTGCGCGTTCTATCGAGGCCCGAAGAGTGAGGAGGGATACGTTCTGCCTCGCGCGGAACTTCTCAAGAAGATCGAAGAAACCGTTGATCTTGGTGGAAATCAAATTCTGCTCCAAGGTGGGCTTCATCCAAAGTTCAAACTCGACTGGTATGAAGAGATGCTTCAGGACATCAAGTCGGCGTTTCCCGATTTGAACGTCCACGGATTCAGCCCCCCCGAACTTCATCACTTCACGAAGGTCAACAACCTTTCGATCGAGGAGGTTTTGTCGCGACTCAAAGCGGCCGGCCTAGGCAGTATCCCCGGCGGTGGTGCCGAAATCCTAGTCGACCGCGTCCGCAGCGAAATCACTCGCGGTAAAGTCATGACCGATGATTGGCTCCATGTGATGCGAGTTTGGCACAACCTCGGCGGTGTCAGTAGTGCAACGATGATGTTCGGACACGTCGAAACGTTGGCCGAGCGGATAGAACATCTCGAACGGATTCGTCAATTGCAAGACGAAACGGGTGGTTTCACCGCGTTCATCGGGTGGACATTCCAGCCCGACCATACGGAACTGTCGCACATCCCGCCGGTCGGTTCGTTTGAATATCTCAAAACGCTGGCCGTTTCCCGGTTGTATCTGGACAACATCGCCAATCTGCAGAGTAGTTGGGTGACCCAAGGATTGAAAATTGGCCAATTGGCAATGCAATTTGGTGCCAATGATATGGGGAGTCTGATGTTAGAAGAAAACGTGGTGGCTGAAGCTGGCACCGTACACTTCCTGACGCTCGATCAAATCCGTGAAGCAATCTCAGAAAACGGCTTTGAACCGCGGCAACGCAATGTGCGATACGAACTCGTGCCGCTCGCGCAACAACAAAAGGCGATCGAAGCCAATCGAATGTCCCCGTTGGTGCAAATGAAAGCAACCTGAACCGTTGGGGTGACAGGCTGGACTGCTCAGCGTTGACATGACAGGAATGTCAGTGGGTCCAGGTTTCCGTTCTTTGGGCTACAACTTGCCTCCGCGGAGGATACCAACGGCAACCACTCGTTGCTGCTCGGAACCGGGGGAGAAGCCCGGCGGAAGCAACGATGGTCAAAGAGCAACGATGGTCAAAGAGCAACGATGGTCAAAGAGCCGAGGCGATCGCCGAAACGACTCTTTGACCCCAAATTCGGCGATCGCTACTTCACCACGATCGGCAAGCTTTCGCTGTGGCTATTGAACTCCGGTGCATACATGCACTCGATCGTTGCCAAGCCGGTTTGATATTCGCCTCGCAGTTGGACGCGAGTGCTATATTCGAATACGTACGTGCCCTTCGCTAAGTAGTCAATAAAGAAATGGGTTGCCGTGTCGCGAGTCGATTCGTAATAGCCGATCCCATCTTGATACTTGTAGCTTGACAACACGTTGACTGGTTCCGTTCCGCTGCCGCGATAATCTTTCATGTGGACATATTCCATATCACGATCGGTGCGAAGCACAATCCGCACGACCAATTCGTCGCCCACGGAAATCGGTCCATCCACTGCGGTCAACGTAGGTCCTTGCGACGTGTTCTTTTTTACAAAAAGCTGTTTTTCCAAAGTCAATGGCGTACCTTCGTAGGGGGTTACCTTGGCGATATCTTCAAAGTATTGCCAATGTAAACTGCCCCAAGCAACGCCGTCGTCAAGTTTTCGCATGGTGACGTTACCCATTTCAGGATTGATTTCTGTTTTGCTGAACCGTTCCTGATAGAAACCCGTGCCGGCTTCGACATCGGTCGGCTCGATTGGCTTTCCGTCTAGTTCGACTTGGACCAATTCGTTCGAGGCCAGCAAATCGCTGCCGCGAAGCAACAATGCGTAGACCGCGTCGGCAGTCGCCTTCGTTGTTTTCCAATCGCGAGTTTGTTTCTGCTTTAGGAGCCAAACCTTGCAATCTTCCACCGCTTCGCGGTCATTGCTGACTTCGTCAAACGCTTCGATCATCATCGCTTGCGTTTCGATTGGTGCTCGATACCACCACCACGACAATTCATTTTCTCGCCAATACATGCCCATCTCATCATCGCTGACGCTGCGTTCTTTGATGCTACGCATGATTGCTTCGGCAGGTTTCGTTTTGCCGAATCGTTTGAGAGCAATCGCCAAATGGGCTTGCGATTGTCGATAGGATAGCTTCAACCAATGTTCCTCGGCTTGTGCGATCCAGTAATCGACGGCTTCACGGTGCTCTGCTGCGATCGCTTGGTCCTTCAAGAAGAAAGAACGTCCGTACAAGTAGAACGCAATCGTTGTCGACAAGTGGTTCCGGTCACGATCCGCAGGTTTGATATCGTTGTAGCGTTTTGTGACCCAGCTATCGAGTCGCGTGAGCGAGCGGACGGCTGCGCCGGCATCGACATCAACCCCAAGATGTCGCATTCTGCCGAACCCGGTCGTGATGTAAAGCGTGATGTAATCGTTTGCCGGTCCACCCGGAAACCACGGCCAGGCTCCATCTTCCATTTGCATTTCGGTTAGTTTGAACAACGCTCGTTTCGTTTCGTCGTCCAATCGATTTTGCTCGAACAATATGGCAACGTTCCGGCGAGCTTGGCTCTCGTTATCCGCTTGGCGGACCCAAGGGGTTTCTTCCAGCATGACCGACTTCAGATCCTGGTTCTTTTCGAGTGGGCTGTCGAGGGCCGGAGTGCCTCGCCACTGCTCAAAGATCCGCTCAATTTTGGGATCGCTGTTGGCGATATGACGTGCCAACGCATTCGCATACAAACGATTAAACGTTTGCTCGCTGCATTGATGTGGATATTCCATCAAGTAGGGAAGTGCCAACACCGCGTACCATGATGGATTCGATGCGACTTGCAATGTCAACGATTGATGACGAAGCGTATCCGAATCGCCCGAGTGGATGAGTTTCTCAAACTCAAACGATTTCGTTTGCTTGCCTCGGATTGGCAGCGGTAACGATTCCGTCACCAAAATCCGCTGCGACAAGACAGGCAAATAACCTTCTTCCCCATCCGAGAGTTTGCCCGTCGAACCGACGGCTTTGTAGGTTAGGTAGCCGATCCCTTCGGGCACTTTGATCTTCCACGAAAGTGTCCGCGATTCACCGCTGGGGATATCGAAGGATTGGTCACCGGTATCGTTGGACAATGCATCGTCAACGTTGTTGCCACTTCTTGCATCGGCGAACGACAAGCGAACTTGCCCGCTTTGCGAGGTCGGTGATTGGTTAAGGACTTTCACCGTGAATTCGATTGCGTCCCCTTCTCGAACAAAACGTGGTGCGTTGGGTTGGACCATCAAGTCCTTTGCTGTCACGGTCGTACTGGTCAATAGCCCAGCACGCAATTCGGTGTCGTGGGCAAACCCCATGAATTTCCATTCGGTGAGTGCTTCGGGCATTGTAAATTCGATCCGCACGCTGCCATCATCGTCGGCGATGAGATGCGGAAAGAAGAACGCGGTCTCGTTCATGTTGCTGCGAGCCGAAACGTTGCCAAGGTCTAATTTTTTGCTGCCTGGCGCTTCGGTACCAGCTTGGTGCGATTGTTTATCAGCCGGCATCGATTCGGCCATTTCAGCATCGGCCATGTCGATCGATTCGTCTGCAGCCGATACACCATCGGCCGCCATTGACCTGCTCATCGCTGCGGCTGGCATCGGCGCGCCACCACCCATGTTCATGCTTTCAGCCCTCGGGGCACCACCAAAGGCATAGGATTTTCTCATCTGGCGACCGAATTGATAGCCCCACAGATTTTGAATGATCTGGTTCGAATAGTGCCGATAGGTCAGCGTGCCGTCACGCCTATCGACTTGCCATCCATAGTGAAGTCGCTGGAGTGGTTGTAGGGAATTTTGGAAACTCAATCCCATATTCGAATGATCTTGGTAAAAGACGTTAAAGCTATCTCGCCAGTTGTGCATTTGGAACGCATCGAGTGATGCATCGTACAGGGTCGCCACCATTTCAGCAGCCGTCTTCTCGGCATCCGGTCCGCGAACGATTGCGGTCCAAGTCTCCTTGGCCGCTGGAGCCAGTTTCGACACAAAGTGTTCCCACTCGACGGTTAGCTTCTTGTTGGACCACGGCACATCAATTTTTCGAGTGTTCAGGTAAGCTCGGTTTTCGCGGACCATCGTCGTGCGAACGCTCAATCCACCTCGCATCGACTCGTCGATTGGTTGTTCGATGAGCAACTGAGTCGTCTTGGGGTCGGACCAAAAGCTCTTCAGGATTTTGCCGCGATGTTCGATTTCGACAAACACTCGAGCGGTCGGATAGCCGCTACCCCAAACCGCTCGGAATGTCTCGCCCGGTTCGACTGAATCTTTCTGAGCAAAGAATCGCTCAGGGACTTGAATGTCAAACTTCTTGGCATCGACATCGAGGACTTCGATTGGCAATAACGCGGAAACTACCTTGCCGAAACGGTCCCGCGTTTCCAACTTGACACGGTAAATGCCAGCCTCGAGCGGGACGCTCCATTTTGCCTTGCCCGCTCCATCGGTTTCAAACGATTCTTCGGCGACTGGATCGCCCAGTTCCCACGAGTTCGGGTCCGACATGTCTTTCGGGGCTTGGTGGGTACCCATGCGACGAGCGTAGATGGTTTGAGAAAGTTGTGGACGAACGACCTTTTCAGGTTGAATAAGGGAGTAGACCTTGATGGTTCCCTTTGCCGACTGTCCTTCGCCATCGAGTGACGTGGTGCGAATCGATAGTTCCACCGGTTCCTTGCTGGTTAGCCAATCGTCCGCGGTCACCTCTGCGGATAGTGCGGTATACCCGACGCGTACCGTTCGCTCATCGGACCGCGTTTCGCCTGCGGAATCGGTCACATCAACATAAGTCGTGTAGACGAACGTTGGCTCGCTCTCTTTGGGGATCGACAAATCAGGCGTTGCAGTAAACTCGACCTGGAACTTCCCGTTCGCATCGGTACGAGCTGTTCCATGAGTGATTTCTTGGTCGCCGCCCGTTTGGTTTGGGAACCAGAGTCGGCCATAGGACCAGGACCACCAAATCGGGTAGCGTACTTCGCGGACGACCCGGTAGTTGACGAGCGCGTCATCGATCGCGGCACCACTGTAAGCGGTGGCATCGCCATCCAGTTTGACCAGGCCGCCAAGCTTCGCAGCTTCTTTTGCAGGATCAATTGTTACTTTGAACTTTGGTCGTTTATACTCTTCGACTTGGATCGAAGTTTGCCCGTTCGGGCCCCCTTTGACCGCCAGAGACATCGATCCCATCAGACGGTCGCGCGGCGCGGTGACGCTGCCTGAAAAGGAGCCGTAATCGTTCGTCCGATGACGGGAGGTTTCAATTTCTTTGCCATTCACATCACGGAAAACAACGGTGACGTCTTCGTTGGCAATCGTTTGATAATGGTTGCTCGTTTGGTTGAACTGCAAACAAATCCCTTTGTAGCGAATCGATTGGCCAGGTCGATAAATCGATCGATCGGTAAAGAACCGAGTTTGCTCGATCGTCTTTGGCTGATTTCTCGTCTCGTAGGTGGAGACATTGTCTTCGGACGAAAGCCCGTCACCGCCAGCGGCGGCGTGAAGGAGCAGGCCATTTTGCCCCGCCCCTTTGTATTGGAACAAGCCGTTCGAGTCGGTTCTCAGCGTCGGCAATTCGGTGCGAGCACCGCGGTTGTTTCTCGCCCACATGCGGACGACCGCGTCGGACTGTGGCACTCCCGTTTTTGCATCGAGAACGAATCCTTCGACCGTCCCCTTGCCGTACGCGGTACGTAGCACCAACGCCAACTTGCTAACCCAAATCTCGGTCATGCTAAGTTGGTTGTCCTTTTCGCTAAAGTCATCGCGGTAACTGGAGATTAGGAAATACGAACCAGATGGCACGTCGGTTGGCACCGGAACTTGCTCGAGTCTCTCCTGATAGTCCTCGGTTTTCGGCAGCTTTGCGGACCATGCTTTGATCGGCTTGGTAGCGAGTAGTGTTTTCCGTTGCTCTTGGTCTCGTTGGTTCGGCGACCACCGATTGGACTTCGCATATTCCTCGAAATCGAACGGTACGACTCGAAAATAAACCCTTTCGACGTTGCGGTAAGTCACGTTGATCGTTGGCCAGGGGTCATTCCAAACTCGCTCCGTCGTCGCACCCGCGGAAGGAGCTTCGATTTGTTGGATCAGGTTATAGCAACGGCGTCCACCCACCGAGTCCGGGTGCTGACTCATCCCCCGGCTAGCGATTTCGTGAGCTTTGACATAGTCATCTTCGCCATGAACGACCTGTGCCCATTCATGTAGTGCGCGTGCAGCGATTGGATCGGCGGAGTACTGTTCAACAAAACGACTCAGTGCCGCCTTGAAGCGAGTTGTTTTTTCTTCGCCAAACGCTTGGTTGTTTCCGAATACCAAACGAGCCAAATCGGCATCCTGAAATGCAGATGGATCCTCGTCATCTTGATGGAAGGAAAGCAGTCTTTGGTATAGTGTGATTGCCTTGAGCGTCGCTGAACTTTTATCCTCGGTTTGCGGTTGCCAAGCAAGGAAATCTTCGACCGACGAGAACACGGGGCTGTCGGCCATTAAGTCGAATGCGTCTTCTGCACGCGACCCTGCCTGTTCCGCTGCTTGGTAGAAGTCCAGAGCATCGTAGACGACAAAATCCCAGAGGGTGGGGCGGAGATCGTCAGGAGCGTTTCCCTTTTCGAGCAGTTTGTCGTAGTCGGCGATGGGTGTCGATTTTAGTTGTCGTTCATTTTCGAGCGCTTTGTCAAAATGCTTCGAAACCTCCTCGAGAATACGGGCCAAATCCCAGGTATTGATATCATCGCTCATTGGTTCCGATGTTTGCGTCCGCTGCATGAACCGCCAGCGATTTTGTTGGAAGAAATGCCAATACCAATTTGCCAACACCGATTGCATCATTGGCTTCATTTCTGCCGGTGCCTTTTCAATCTCCTCTTCCAAGCGAACGATTTTCTCCTCGGGGCGGTTGCCTTGAATGTTCCCTTCGAGGGCAATTTTCATTGCGATCGCTTTAATCGCTTCGGGATAATCCTTGCTCTTTTTTGCATTCTCAATGATCGGCTCGAGCTTCTCGATGCCCGTTTTCGGAAGTCCTTTATTGATAGCCTCTTGCACGCCTTCCCAACCGGATTTTGACACGTTCATTTCTCGCTCTCCTTGCCCTTGACCAGTCGTTTGTCCCAAAATCCAAGTCGGAACCAACACTCCAGCAGCCGACGCGATGACAAGAAAGCTTGCGAAGCAACATTTGCGAATCGACATGACGAAAACATCCAAAGTAGATTGAAACACAGAAGCCCCTATTCTAGCAGGGCGAACTTGATGTCAACGAACGAGCCGTCGGTTTATTAGGAAGGATCCGAAACTTTTCGATTCGTGTTCGCCCCCGATTGTCATTCTGCTCGATTGTCATTCTGCTCTCCGGGCGGAAAGCAGAGCGACATCGCGGAGTAGCCGCGTTAAGAAATTATTCACTCCACCTCGTTCTTTCCCTCGGAGTCTGGCACAATACAATTATTCAAACTCGCTATCACGGACCTCTTCGCCAAAACCCGAAAACGACCATGCGTACGATTTTAGCAGCCAACCGGCAAGCGATGGGCAAGTGGATTGCCAAGCACGCCGCTGAAACGCTTCGTCAAGCCATCGAAGAAAATGGCAAAGCGTCGATGGTCTTGTCGTCGGGATCTGCCCAATTCGAAGTGATTGCAGCTCTCTTAAGACAACGAAAAGTCGATTGGTCGCAGGTCGTTGCTTTCCAAATCGGTGAATATGTTGGCATCAAAAGCGACGACCCAGGCTCGGTTTGCCGCTATTTGCATGAGCGTTTTGCAAACCAAGTGTCCTTGGCCGATTTCCATTACATCGACGGAAAACAGCCGGTGGCAAAATCGATCGAACAGATGGCTGGACCACTAGAAAACACCACGATCGATTTGGCGCTGATCTCGATGGGGGAATCAGCTGACTTGGCGATGAACGGACCGCCTGCCGATTTTCAAATCGTCGACCCCTATATCAGCATTAAGCTCGCCAAGACCTTTCGCAAACAACAAGTTGGCGAAGGCTGGTTTCCGTCACTCGGCAAAGTTCCGCAGCATGCCGTGACAATGTCGATCCAACAAATCTTGAAGTGCAAGACGATCTATTGTGCGGTCCCTGATGATCGCAACGCGAGAGCGGTATGTCGAGCGATCGAAGGGGATATTGACCCCGAGGTACCTGCCAGTATCCTGCAGTGGCATCATGGCACGACGATTGTCTGTGATCGTGCCGCCGCCAGCAAGCTAAAACGAAAGTCTCTCGACCAAATGGAACGCGTTCGGTAAGCCCGCTCTCAGCCGCTAGCCTCGACCAGCCTTGCCAGTAACTCGCCAACGGTTTGGCTTGACGTTTTGATTTGTTGTTCCAACGATAGCGACACGGTCGAGTCGCCTCGGATGGCCATGGCCGTTGTGTCGATGCCAGCGGTCGATGCGGGCAAGTAGGCTTGTGCTCTCGCCCTTCCATCGTCGACACCCCCGATTTGAAGGCTGGCCATTCGTTTGTCAAACAAAGCATTGCCCAGACGGATATCGACGGTTCCTTCTGAAGACATCGAATCCGTGATGCTCGGTAAACTTGCATTGGATCGCCAAGCGGTTAGCGATCGGTTGGTCGCCGCTCGATCGATTTGCAGCGTGACCGCTCGCTGGTTCCGATTCAAATACCAAACCATTTTCGCAAGCAAACTTGCGACCGAAATGGCTTCTTTCGGTGCAAATGCATTGGGACCGATCACGATCGCCAAGTAGGAGGCGTTGCGAATCGCAGGCGTCCGCTTGTCTGGTTGGAGCTTGTTTGGTTCATCGGAGTCCGATTGTCGTAAGCGAAAGTACAACTCAGCTAGAGATTCCGCGTCCCATTGCTCAGATGCGACGACCTGTTTCCCTTTTGCATCCAATCGTGTTAGCAAGCGAGGGTACGAAGGTGCAACATCACCAATCAGCCAAATCAGATCCGCATGACGGCGAATATCGCCGATGGTTGCGGTCACGTTCCCCTCGCGGCTAGTCGCTGTCCGCCATGCGGCTTCCGAGACGGTCTCGTCGATCCACAGCTTGATCTTCCCTAAACCCGCCAGCGTTTGAAGCGTTTTTGCTGTCGACAGATCGGTGCCACAAGTTACGACGTTCAAACAAGAGCGGTTGGCAAAATGCTCCGCTGCAAAATCGAAAATCAGTTGCTGTGCTACTGACTCGCTTCCGAGGCGCGGAGGCGGTGAGGTATCGAGCAGGGAATGATACCCTTCCGCCGCCCGCTCGCAGTCCGTTAGGTTGATTCCGCCAGACCCACGGTCGTTGCCGAGCAGAATATCGTCGCAGTGAATTGCGCAGAATGGACAAACGATCGGTGGAAGTGATGTCATGACGGATTCCCGTTTTTGGGCTGTTTGCTTGAATGTCGCTCTACTCCCTACTCCCCGAGCAGAAAACGTCCGCCGATTGGCTCGGCCCCGCTTTCGAGCCTCGTGCTCGATCCTGTCGCGATGGAATGAAACGGCTATTGCGGAAGTTTTTTTTTCTGACGCCCTTAGCAATTACGATTTGCACACACCCTTGTCAATCCCCGCTGACATGAATGCGGAAGTAAAGTCCAATGTTGACCTTTCCTTAAAAGACGATGGTGGTCAACATGAAATCTGCTCGCGAGACACCTGGACAGACACCTGGCTCGCCACTCGCCAAATTTCCGTTCGATCCCGCTCGCCTGCCGTTCTTTTATGGCACGGTCGCGTTAGCACTGGGAACGCTGGGGGTTCTGGCCAGTGCCCCGGGGCAAACGATCGGCGTCTCGGTGTTCACCGATTTTTTGATGGATGCTCACCAATTGTCTCGCAGTTGGATCAGCTTTGCGTACTTGGTGGGTACGATTTCCAGTGCATTGTTGATCACGCGTGCTGGTCGTTGGTACGACCGATATGGAGGACGCTGGATGTCCGCCGCTGCGGCATTGATGTTATCACTGGCTTTGACCGGCATGAGTTTCTCGGCCGAAATCGCCGAGTCCATCGCAGCGTTTTTACCAAGCGTCGATCGCAGCTATACGTCCTTGGCCGTCTTGATGCTAGGCTTCTTCGCGATGCGTTTTTTTGGACAAGGCATGTTGACGTTGTCATCACGCAACATGGTGCTGGAGTGGTTTGAGCAGCGTCGTGGTATGGCGTTGGCTTTCATCGGGATTTCGGTCGCGTTTGGCTTTTCCTTGACGCCTCCATTTTTTGAATGGCTGATCCAAAAGGGTGGCTGGCAATGGGCATGGCAAACGATTGCAGCACTCGTTGCCTCGTTTGCAATCATCGCATTTTGTTTTGGGCGAGCGAGACCCGAAGACCATGGACTATTGCCTGACGGGCCGTTCGCGAAGGACGCTCGGAATATCCACCCCGAAACTCGAAACGGGCGGCACTTTACGTTATCGGAAGCGAGAGGCACGTACAGTTTTTGGGTGTTCACATTTTGCACCGTTTTATCTGGCTTACTGTTAACGTCCCTTTCCTTTCACGTGGTCTCTTTTTTCGCTGACGCAGGAATGCCGCGTCGTGAGGCGGTGGCCATCTTCATCCCGGCCGCCTGTGTTAGCGTCGTCGTTGAATTTGTTGCCAGTTGGTTGAGCGATTTTGTTAAGCTAAAGTATCTGGCGATGGTACAACTGATTGGAATCGTCATGCTGTCTTTGAGCCTGTCGTTTCTGGGCTCGCAAACGTCGGTCGTATTTGTGGTGTTGGGAATGGGGCTAATGCAAGGCATGTTTGGTATTATTGCATCGGTGACGTGGCCGCGATTCTTTGGCCGTAAACACCTCGGTGCCATTTCGGGGTTTTCGACCTCTCTGGTCGTCGCAGGGACGGCGGTTGGCCCCTATTTGTTCAGTGTGGCACACGACCAATTTGATACTTATCGCGTCGCCACGTTGCTGTGCGCCCTATTCGCTGTCATCCTGCTAGCCGCATCGCTGCGAGCGGACCGCCCGCAGTAACTAAGACACCATCATGACGAGCGCACGCTTAGTTCTTTCACGCATTCGACTAGGGCAATGGCATTTTCGACGGGCGTTTCTTTTAAGACGCCGTGACCGAGGTTGAAAATGTGTCCCGGTCGATCGCCGACCGATTCAAGCAAGTCGGCGACGCGTTCTCGGATCACATCAGGATCGGCCAAGAGAATGGTCGGGTCAAGGTTTCCTTGAACCGAGCAATCGTGCCCGATACGCTGCCAAGCGACATCGAGCGGGATACGCCAATCGACGCCAACGACCGTTCGCCGGTCACCGCGAAGTAACGGCAAAAGCTCTGGGTTGCCCGTCGCAAAGTTGATGACGGGT
This sequence comes from Novipirellula aureliae, assembly GCF_007860185.1. Classification (NCBI taxonomy): domain Bacteria; kingdom Pseudomonadati; phylum Planctomycetota; class Planctomycetia; order Pirellulales; family Pirellulaceae; genus Novipirellula; species Novipirellula aureliae. Next base: position 585,508 of record NZ_SJPY01000003.1, on the reverse strand, counting down.
ACCGATGGATCGATCCCTGCAATGATCTGTTTCATCCAAGGCAATACATGCTTGATGTAATCCGTCGGCGACAAGCATCCCGCCCAACTGTCGAATAATTGGACGCAGTTTGCACCCGCTGCAATTTGATGGTTCAGATAAACGGTGATCGCATCGGACAGTTTGCTCATCAAATCGGACCATGCCGACGATGGATCGTACATCAATTTCTTGGTATGCGAATACTGGCGACTGCCACCACCCTCGATCGCATAACTGGCTAGAGTAAAGGGTGCCCCGGCGAATCCGATGAGTGGCATTTCCGCTGGCAAGTCTTTGCGGGTTTGCCGAACGGTTTCATAAACAAAATCAAGTTCCTCCGGCCGGTCGAGCGGTTGGATGCGGTCTACTTCCGCAGCCGTTCGGACCGGATTGTGAATCACTGGCCCGTCTCCCTTGACGAACTCCAGGTCGAGACCCATTGGCACCAAAATGGGCAACAGGTCCGAGAAAATGATTGCCGCATCGACCCCCAATCGATCGACGGCGGTACACATGATTTCGCTACAGAGCTTCGGATTGGCACAAAGCTCCAAGAAAGTGTGTTGCGATCGAACCTCGCGATACTCGGACATGTATCGGCCCGCTTGACGCATTAGCCAAACGGGAGTCCGCTCGGTGGCTTCACCGCGACATGCACGCAAGAATAGCGAGTCGTGACAGGGGGAACTCTCCGCCATGGATTCCTGCTTTAAATCGATCGGTTTGAGTCGACGCTTTGCTTGAACGAGAGCTTCGCTACGAGCCGCGGTTTCCGTCACAAGGTGCCCCATCTTCGGATGCGATGGTTCGATGTCAACGTGCAAATCACATTCGAAAAGCATTTGACTGGTCGTCGGCCCAATCGAAGCGATCACCGTCGAATGCAAACCACGCCGCAAGGAGTCAACTCGATTCAATTGTTCTGCCATTCGCAGCATATTGACGATTTGATGGGCGCTGGTGACCAACAACACATCACGCTGGCCAGCCGCCAAAGCTTGCACGTTTTCTTCGAGCAGCAGCGTATCGCTTGGAAATTCCCATCCATAGACTCGGACTGGTTCAACCGTTGCACCTCTTGCCTCAAGTCCTGCGATTAGCGATGCGTTGGTAATTCCGTATTCCTGCAGACCAACGGTTTGGTTGGCGATCGATAAATTGGCATCGATCGTTTGCAGTAACTCACGCCACGTGTTCGGTTCAGGGGCCCGGTAGGTGGGTTTGAGCCCGAATTCACGCATCACCGCGGCTGGCTTCGGGCCACGACAAATCGTTGTGATGTCGGAAAGAGAATCGAGGAACCGTTGTTGGTCGAGATGCTTTTCGATTGCTTTTAAGAAATAGCGAAAACCGACACCGGTCATCAAGATCATCGTACTGATTTCACCCGTCATCACGCGGTGGGCAAAATCGATCGCCGCACGGTTCGGTTCGATGGGAACCTCTTTCATCGAAGGACTAACATGTGCCTCGCCACCATGCCGCTGAATCAAACGGGTCATGTCCTCGGCACGGCGGCTTTCCAATGCCGCAATATGAAGCCCGTTGAAATTTGCAGACGGTTTTGACATGACGAGTAAAGTGTGGAAAGAGAAACGTTGTTGTAAAAGATGAATTTCGACGTGATTGTAGAGTAAATGTCGCCTGGAAAGTAGGTCGGGAAAGTGTCAAGTTCCGTCGATTGTCAGAGCGGATCACGACGGTTGGTGGTGGAGGATCTCGTTTGAAATGTCTTTTTTTGCCGGAGGATGACCAACGGAATCCGCTGCCCAAAGAGTGTCAAATGACCGCTGGTCCGCCGCCCCCCCCGCTCCCCTTGGCGTTTCGACCGAAAGCCGGCCACTCTAGCGGTCGCCCTGCGTAGGCTTTACTATTAGTAGCCGCGTCTCTCCGAGACGCGAACATCTCCAGTAGCCGCGTCTCTCCGAGACGAGAACATCTCCGGCGCTGGTGGTTCTCGTCTCGGAGAGACGCGGCTACTGGTGCGGCTAATGTTGGTGGTACTCGTCTCGGAGAGACGTGGCTACTGGTGCGGCTAATGTTGATGTTCGCGTCTCGGCGAGACGCGGCTACTGTTGGTGGTTCTCGTCTCGGCGAGACGCGGCTACTGGGGTGGATCCTGTTGGTGGTTCTCGTCTCGGAGAGACGCGGCTACTGGTGCGGCTACTGTTGATGTTCGCGTCTCGGCGAGACGCGGCTACTATTCATCGAAGGGTTCTAGTCGAGTGAACAACTTAATCAAGATCGATCATCCGCTTGTCGAGCACCATCTTTGCCGGCTTCGTGACAAGACGACCCGGTCGAGCGAGTTCCGTGCAACGATCGGGCGATTGTCCATGTTGGTAGGCGTTTACGCGACACAAGACTTGTCGACCAAGCCTTGTCGGGTTCCAACCCCGATCACCGACGCCAATTGTCACGAGTTGGCGGTGAGGATTGGATTGGTTCCGATTTTGCGTGCTGGGCTTGGCATGGTCGAACCGCTTCAACAATTGCTGCCCGATGCTGCTGTTTGGCATTTGGGGCTCTATCGAAACGAAGAAACCGCTGAGCCAATCGGTTATTATGACAAGTTGCCGATGTCAGGTGCCCCGAATGTCGCTTTGGTCCTCGACCCGATGTTGGCCACTGGCGGTAGCGTCGATTTGGTTGTGAGGCGATTGATTGAGTGGGGCGTCGACGAGATTCGAATCTTGAGCATCATTGCGGCTCAGCCAGGTGTGGATCGAGTATTGTCTGATTTCCCTAAGGTTAAATTATTTGTCGCGGTTGTCGATCCTGAATTGAACGATCGATCGTTTATTGTGCCTGGTCTAGGTGACGCGGGAGACCGCATCTTCGACACGCCTCAAACCGAATAGAATCGTTATCATGCAATCTCGACTGATTTGCGGTCTCGGCATCATTATCCTGGTCTCGATTGCATGGCTGCTGAGTTCTGATCGACGACGGTTTCCGGTGCGAATTGTTGTCGGCGGAATTCTGTTGCAAATCGTACTGGGTTTCTTGGTACTTCGAACTCCTTGGGGGCAGCTCCTGTTTGAGCAGCTTGGGAACGGAGTCACTCATCTACTGAGCTTCGTTGACGAAGGTGCCTCATTCGTTTTCGACATCAATGCGCGAAGCACCGATTCCGTTGATGACATCATCCCAGTTAAGCATGCATTGCTAAGAACCTTTGCGTTCGGGGTATTGCCCACGGTGATTTTCTTTTCGGCCTTCATGTCCGTGCTGTATCACATCGGCGTGATGCAGTGGGTGGTGATCTCGATGGCATGGGCGATGCAGCGAACGCTGGGGACGAGTGGACCCGAAACCTTATCCGCAGCAGCAAACGTCTTTGTCGGACACACCGAAGCGCCGCTGGTGGTCAAACCTTACTTAGCAACGATGACTCGTAGCGAGCTGAATGCCTTGATGACGGGCGGTTTTGCGACGGTTACCGGTGGGCTTCTCGGGGCCTACGTCGACATGGGAATGGATGCCAGCCATCTGATAACCGCTTCGGTTATCAGTGCTCCCGCTGCGTTGTTGATCGCCAAGGTAATGCTGCCCGAGACTGAAGGGGCACCGTCGACCGAAAGACTTCAGTTATCTTCCGAAAAAGCGAGTGTGAATGTGATTGGTGCAGCGGTTCAAGGTGCTTCGGACGGATTGAAACTGGCCTTAAATGTTGCTGCGATGTTGATCGCCTTCTTAGCATTGATCGCACTTTGTAATTCTATTTTGGTAGCGATAACCGGCGTGACACTCGAATCGATTCTGGGTTACGTTTTTGCTCCGTTGGCATTGTGCATGGGAATTCCGATCGACGAATCGGTCGCTGCAGGAGAGTTTATCGGCATCAAGACGGTCGCCAACGAGTTCATCGCGTTCATGCAACTCGGGGAACTTGATACGGCAAGTGTTGACAGTCCGATCAGTGAGCGGACGAAAACGATTTTGACCTATGCGCTCGCAGGCTTTTCCAACTTTGGTGCAATAGGCATTCAAGTCGGTGGGATTGGCGGTCTCGAGCCTAGCCGCAAAGATGATCTGGCCAAACTGGGGTTGCGAGCGATGTTCGGGGGGCTGTTGGCATGCTGCATGACCGGAGCGGTCGCCGGAATGCTGTTGTGAATCGCCTGTCGGCACCCCGCTTTCAACGCATATCGGTCAAGACGACCTCGGTCCGATAGCGTTTGCCATCACGGTAGATAATCATCGGGATTTTCTCACCAATTTTGGCTAGTCCGACTTGGGCGACCAAATGGTCATCGCTATCGACTTTTTGGCCTGAGAATTCGACGATGATATCACCACGTTGCAAATGAGCCACTTCGGCAGGCGATCCAGGGCGAACGGATTTGACCAGTGCGCCGCCAGCCGCGGCGGTGTATCCGGCTGCAGCCAAATCCGCAGCCGAAAAGACGGGGTCGAGTGTCACGCCTAGATAGCCGCGGCGCAGTTGCCCGTATTGGACCAATTGATCGGCGACTTGAACGGCCATGTTGATCGGAATGGCGAAACCGATCCCTTCGCTACCTCCGCTGCTACTGGCGATCGCGGTATTGAGTGCGACGACTTCGCCACGCAGGTTAAGCAGCGGCCCACCACTGTTTCCCGGATTGATCGCTGCATCGGTTTGAAAGAAATCCTGCATTTCAATTCGTTGTTCCCCGAGCGATAAATCCCGCCGCCCCTTCGCACTCAAAATTCCAAACGTGACCGAATGACTCAAGCCAAAGGGGCTGCCAATCGCTATCACAAAATCGCCGATCTCGGTCATGTCGCTGTTGCCCAACCGAGCAGGCGGCAACGCTGTTGGCGAGATTTTCAAAATGGCGACATCCGTGCTCGCGTCGGCGAGAATTTCACTGGGATGAAACTCTTTTCCATCACTCGTCCTTAGCAAAATCTCGCTGGGGCTTGCGCCGACAATCACGTGCCGGTTGGTCATTACCCAAGTGTCATTCCCAATCCGCAAAACGACCCCCGCACCTGCTTCATCATAAGACTCGTTCTTTTCTGTTTTATGTGCTTCGATATGAATGACACTTGGTTTCACCAGTTGTGAGACCCGTCGAACGAGATTGCCGAGCCGATCGAACATGCTAAATTCTTCGGCCAATTCGTTGAACAGACGCTCACGCTGTGAGTCGATCATCTGTTGGCTCGGCTCGTCGAGTGACGGACGACGGACGCTTACCGAATGGCCATCCGAGCTCAATGTCGAGTTTGTTTGCGCAGAGGCGACCGTGGAAACGGTGATCCAAGACATTCCAATCAGTGAAATGATGAAAAAACATCTTGGCACATTGGGCGAACGACATACCGCGTGATGTCGACAGGTCTCGGGTTTTGGTACCATGGCATTGAAGTTTGATGTACAGGAAGGGGGGAGGAGGAAAACGGTGCGTTTGGAGGAACCGGCAAAACGAAGGGAGAGGACGTTGCCGTGATTCTATACATCGCCCTCTTGTAAAGGCTAGCTTTCGAACTTCGCTACTCGGTAGACCTCTGCGGTTCAGGTGGCAAAACAGTTACTTTTGGCGCATTAAAAAACGGCGGGATAATTGTCCCGCCGTGACTGCACTAATCCGCAAAACCCGCCCTCTGATTGCGATTTTGGTTGCAACCGTTCGCCTCGGTAAAACACAGGAGTACAGCCTGCAACCGATCCCGCCCGACGCATGAACCGGCCAAAGTCTGCACTCCGACCTGAAATCGCGATCAAACCGAGTCGACTTCAGCGTCTTCGAAGATACGGTTCCACCGCACGGTTCCATCTTGATCGTTCGACATTTCCGATTTTCGGCGGCATGAGATGCAGTCGGTCGCGTAGGGGATTGCGCGAAGACGAGTCAGCGGGATCGGCTTTCCGCAATCTTCACAAATCCCGTAGTCACCTCGCTCAGCTCTTTCGATCGCTTCTTCAATGGCCGCCAATTCTCGGCTTTCGACCTCCAAAATTTGGCTGTTGAGTTCATCTTGGACGGTGTCGGCAGCAGCGTCGAGGATGTCACCCGTCTTTTGCTGGTGCAACTCTTGCAGCAGACTTAAATCGCCTGCCAACGCACGCCGCAATGCGTTTCGGCGATGAACAAGCGTATCCTTCAGTTTTGAAATCGCATCTTTTCGTGCCATCGCTATCAGCCTCTACCTACGGTGAATGTGTCAAGAATCTCGTTGCTGCTGTTTCAAATTCGGTACGACGGGTGATTTTACCCTGTCGATAAGGGCGTCTACCCTCCCCGCACCGTCCATCATAGGAATCCTATGTGACTTGTCTGCTTCTGTACTCCGAATTTTAGCTGGAATATTCGAGAAGTCATACAAAATCGTTGTAATTACCCGGCCTTTGTGGGCTGGGACAGCAAAAAACTTTTACTTTTATGGAAGGGACATTTAAGCGATTTCGTCGCCAGCCGGCGTCGCGACAACGGAAAAATTGCTACAGCCGTTTCATTTTAACTCACCCCAGCATTGGGAATGTGCCGAAACCAAGAAGGTGCATTCGCGCTGGCACCAGCGCAACTGCGCGCTACAGCAGCAATCGAGCAATCTCAGACGGTGCAGGTTCCCCAGATTGCTTAGAGAAAATGCACGAACGCATAGACTTTCCAAATTCGAGGACGCGGCCCGTGAATACGGATTACAGCAACACGGATCACAGCAGCCAAATGGCTTCTCTTCAAGCCGACTCTTTTGCTTTGGGCGACTCCGTCGATACCAATCCAATCGTTTCGGTGGTGTCGCAGCTCCCTTTCGGTGGCGTCTCAAAAGACGATTCAAATGGCGAAGACCGTTTAAGTGCGGCAGCCAAAGATGCGATCGAATTTCGGGTCACGAGCCCAGGAGCACCGAATCGACGACTCCGGCTGACGGGGAATCGATACACGTTTGGAAGTGCCCACGGCTGCTCGATCCAATTGGCCGACCAAACCCTTCGCCCGATGCACGCCGTTTTGATTCGCGACGCCCAGCGGATCTTGGTACGCGCCTATTCCGTTCCAATCGAAATCAATTCCGTTCGCACGACCGAGGCAGCCCTTTGTGTCGGCGACACTCTGCGTTTGGGTGACTATCGGTTCGAACTCTTAAACGGGCCAGTGAATAGTGGGCCAGTGAAAAGCGGGCCAGTGAAAAGCGGGCCAGTGAAAAGCGGGCCAGTGAAAAGCGGGCCCGTGAAAAGCACGACGGCCGCAGCACCGTTCAAGTCACTCTTTTCCGATCGTGGCAAAGGAGACCGCGTCGCACGCGTGATTTCTGAAGAGACCGACACGCTTGCCTCCCCACCCGCTTCCCTGATCGGTTCGATACCCAAGCTAAATAGCAAACGCAGTGAATCCGACGATGCTTGGCATGAACAGCTTCGGCGAGAGATCGAGCAGTGGCGTAAGCGGCAAGAAGAGGTTGATCGGCGGGAATCGAGGTGCTGTGACCGTGAAACCATATTGCAAAGTCGCGAAAGTGAATTGTGGAGCCGCGCCGAAACATTGCACAAACGCGAAGCTGAATTGCTGTCCGAAGAGTCAAAGAATCGTGTCACGCAAGAACAATACACTCGCAAAGCCGCTGAAGTCGAACGGTTACAACAGGCTAGTCTCAGCCGCGAGGAGCTCTTTGCACAAAAGGAAGCGGAATTCAAACGCTTGCAAGATCACTACCGAGGGCAAGTCGAAGACGCTCGAAAGCAAGTGGTTCAATCCCAAGAGCAAGCCAAAACGGCTACGGATGCGATCGCTCAAATGCGCGAGCAATTCACGGCGCTTAAAGACCACTTGGAAACGCTGACATCCAACCAACAATCCCTTCGGCAGGAAGAAGAGGAAAAGCGTGCCGAGCAAAATCGCGTTCGTTTGGAACTCGAACAAGCTCGCGATCAAGCGGTTGAGGCCAAAGCCGAGAGCGAGGCGAAATGCCAAGAAGCAGAAACAAGGCTTGCCGAAATCAGCCAACAATATGAATCGATTTGTCAACAAATCGAAGCGGAGCAACATGCCGCGAATCAGAGCGGCAATGCCGTTGGAGTGCTGCAAGCTCAAATCGAAGAATTGCAGGAAATCGTCCAACGGGCAACCGATGAATCAACACAGCTCAAGAGAGACTATCTCGAAGCTCGCGATTCGGTCGCGCAGTTGGAAGCCATGCTTCAAGATTCCCAAGCAAACCATCATCAAGACCACGAAAGTTGGACCGCAGAAGCCGACTTACTCCACGAGAGCGTACAATCGCTATCGCTGGAATTGGCCACTGCAAATCGTGAATTGTTGCAGTTAAAGGAGGCGAACGAATCGCTGACGTTGAAACTCGAAACGTTCAAAGCGGAGCGTGATGATGCGGCCTCCGAACGCGATGAAGCCATTGCGGAACGCGAACGGGTGATCGCAGAAATGAGTTCGCTGCCATCCAACGAAGCATTTCTCGCGCTGTCCGAAGAACTTGGTCAAGCCAGCGATCAAATGAACGCGGTCAAGTCGCAGTACGAAGAGAATATTGCGATATTACGCCAGCAGCTCGCCGAGCGGCATCGGTCCGATCCGAGTCAACCGGAAGATAGCTGTGGCGTTGTTTCTGAGAATCTTGCTGCAGAGGCTGATGAAAAACCGCTCGCTCAGGAAACGCATGACTCCGCTTGCGATAGCGTCCCCGGCGAGGTGGAGGATGTCTGGTCGATTTCACAGCCAATCGAGTCGGTCTCGAACGAGTCCACCCCAATCGAGTCGCTGTCGAGCGAGCCGGAATATGTTTCCGTTGAGAGTGCGGATAGCGTTGTTTGGACCGATGATTCCCCAGCGGAAGCTTTGGAAGATTTGGAAGATGGGTTGGAGCAAGAGGTTGCTGCAGAAAAAGAAAACGCCGACGACGGCTCACAGGCAAACCTTTGGGACTCGCATCAAACGTCCAACGAACTTGATGATGACGGCGGTCGAATCGATGCGGATCTGCAAGAGCAGTGGATCGATCCGGTCGATTCGGTTTCTCCAGCTGATTCGGTGACCAATTGGGGCCAAGCATCCGCTACCGACGACGTCGAACGTGATGTCGATGCGATTCGATATGCCGGTGAGGAACAAGATTCGACTGGTTCGCTGCCAGAGGAATCCGAACCATGCTCGTTTGCGAGCCAATTGATTCGAGAAATCGAATCGAGTATCGAGTCGAAATCCGAGGATGGAAGTTTCGAGGAGGGGACTCGCTCGGAGTATCCAAGAGATTCGCAGCATGAGAATCCCAGCCCGGAAAATCATGGGCAGGATGAAGTGTTCGCTGGCCAGGAGGATGATTCCTATGAGGCAACTTACCAAGCAACAAATGTTCTTGAGCATTTGCCAGTCTCTCCGCACGATCTGGACTCGCAAGCGGATGAGTCAATGGCGGATGGGGCAATGGCGGATGGGGCAATGGCGGATGGGTTGGCAGCGAATCCATTAGAAGCCGACGAAAATTCGGTTGCCCATGATGCGTCACAAAGCGAACCGATCGAATCGGATTGGGGACCAGCGGAACAGCACTCCGATGACGACGCGGACGGACAGAACTTCACGAGTGCGTGGTCGTTCGAGAATGCCGATGAGCAGGAAGCGATGCCCGCAAGTGCCGAGTTGGAGGAAGGGGAGCAGGAGGACAGCGACCGGTATGACTATGCGAGTTTGAAGGAGGAGGAGTATGACGATGAGGAACCGATCGATTCGACACCACTGTCATCGCACACCTCTACCGCCGAAGAGACGGCGTCCGTAGGTAGCAAGCCGGAAGAGGAGGAGGATGATTCGATCGAAGCGTACATGAACCGCTTGCTCAAGCGGGTGCAAGGCGAATCGTCGGCGATTTCGCTACCCGACCAGGAATCGAAGGCGGCCTCATCGATTACGCCAGCATCGGTTGGTGGTCGACCGCCCGAACAGGGTGCGGACGATGAAATGGAATCATCCGTTCAGGGGCAAGTCGCCGATTCGGCGGTCGCTGAATACGATCCTTCGGAGCCGATGATCCCCCGCAGCCAAGCGCCCGAGCGGTCTGAGAATTTGTCTGCCATGCGTGACTTGGCAAATCAATCAGCGCGGACGGCGATTTCTCGAAGCGTACGCGTGCAAACTCGTGATACTCAGCTCAAGGCAATGACGAAGCTCGTTTACGCTGGGATTGCAGCGTTTTGTGCTTTTCTGATCGTTGCATTCGTTGCGTCTTGGTTGAAATTCGTGGCCGCAGCTGCCATTTTGGTTTTGGGATGCGTGTTCGCCCGCGAGGGCCAATTGCTCTTCCAAAGCGCACGGCAACGAATTCAGCAAGCCGAAGAGGGGGCGCTACTAGAGGAACTTGAAGAAGAGAATGACGAGCACATCCAATCTTAACAAGAATTTCATGCAATCATGTCCAGTACAAGGGTGCCGCTCGAACCAAAAATCGATCACGATAGCGACTGATTAGATGACACCCTGTATTCGAAGAAACGTGGCTAACAAATGTCCGCTATCAAGGTATTGATCGTCGAGGATTACCGACCCTTGGCGGAAACACTGGAGTATCAACTTAAACGAGCTGGCTATGAAGTATACCGTTCCGGTGATGGACGCGATGCATTGAACCAGGCTCGACTTCTACTTCCCGACGTTGTCTTTTTGGATGTCGATCTGCCAGTGCTCAGTGGAGTCGAGGTTTGTAAACAACTAAGGGCCGACCCGACGACTCAAGACACGATGGTTCTGATGCTCAGTGCTCTTGGGGAAGAATCGGACCAGGTCGTCGGGTTTGCGGTCGGGGCAGACGATTATGTGGTAAAACCGGTCGAGAGTTACAAGGTGCTTTTGCAAAGACTGAAAGCACTCCTCAGACGACGCGAGCAAACATTCGAAGATTCGGAGTCGGTGTCACGGCATGGAGTTACCGTTGATCGAAGACGATACGTTGTTATGGTGGATACGGAAACCTTGAAGGTGACAAAGAGCGAGTTTCGCTTGCTCGACACACTCATCCGCCAACCGGGCCGGGCGTTTGGCCGCAACGAGCTGGTCGATGCGGCGCTAGGCGAAGACACGATGGTCCTGGACCGGACCATCGATGTTCACGTTCGCGCATTACGGAAAAAAATGGGCGCCTACGCGGATCTCGTCGAAACGGTCCGTGGCGTCGGCTACCGCTTCCGCGAATAATCTTAATCTCTCGTTTCCGAACCGTTGGTGGACGATTGGTTGAATCCACTCATCCTGGCGAATGCTTTGTGACAACGAAGAATGAGGGTAAGCCTCGTTCGTGGCTGTGACTTCCAGCCGCAGCTTACCGGGGCAAGATGGCCCAGCCACTCCTTTGCCAAGCCGGCAAAATCAAGCTGTGACAAAGCACTCGTAGGCATTCGATCGAGATACCCAAAGTCGTGCCGGGGGCTTCTAGCGACCGCTGTCCGGAAAGCCGTCCCCGGTGGGGGCGTTGACATTTTCCTGTTTTCTGTCGAAAGTTTAGGGAAAGAACTCGATCCCTCCATCATTTGGTCACCCAAACTCACATGACTGATTCATCTTCGGCTGGCTCTTCCCAAGCCGCACCTCGCACGATGCTCGAAAAAATCTGGGATGAGCACGTCGTTTTTCAACCAAAATCGGGCCCTGCAATCCTCTATGTCGACCTGCACTTGGTCCACGAAGTGACCAGCGCCCAAGCGTTTGAAGGTCTGCGGATAGCCGGACGCCCGGTACGCCGCCCCGAGCGAACGATCGCGACGCCCGATCACAATGTACCCACCAGCAACCGAAGTTTACCGATTGCGGATGAAATTAGCCGCAAGCAGATTCAAACATTGCGGGAAAATTGCAAAGAATTCGGGGTCACGCTGTTCGATATCGATGACGTCCGGCAAGGGATTGTCCATGTCATCGGCCCCGAAAACGGCTACACCCAACCTGGGATGACAATCGTTTGTGGCGATAGCCATACGGCGACCCATGGCGCATTCGGTGCGTTAGCTTTTGGAATTGGGACCAGCGAAGTGGAGCACGTGCTGGCCACGCAAACGTTGCTCCAATTTAAACCCAAAAACTTCGAGCTTCGCGTCGATGGCTCGTTGTCCCAAGGGGTAACGGCCAAGGACATGATTTTGTACTTGATCGGACAAATCGGAACGGCGGGGGGGACGGGCTATGTTCTGGAATTCACCGGCGATTGTATTCGCAATTTGTCGATGGAAGAACGGATGACCGTTTGCAACATGTCGATCGAGGCCGGCGCTCGAGCAGGCATGATCGCCCCCGACCAAACCACGTTCGACTACCTTCGCGGCCGCCCCGAAGTACCGCAAGATTTCGAAGCCGCTATCGAGCGTTGGAAGACTTATCCCACCGATACCGGAGCATCGTACGACTTGTCAAACGTTTACGCGGGCAGGGATATCGAACCACAAGTCACCTGGGGAACCAATCCTGGGCAAGTCCGAAGTATCACGGCGCGGATTCCCGAACCATCTGAATTCGACGATGCGACGGAGCAGAAATCGACGGCGCAGGCACTACAATACATGGGTTTAGTGGCCAAAACGCCGATTCAAGATATCAAGTTGGACCGCATCTTTATTGGATCGTGTACTAACGCTCGCATCGAGGATTTGCGTGCCGCCGCAGCGGTCGTCAAAGGGCATCACGTTAGTGGTTCCGTTGATGCCATGGTCGTTCCCGGCAGTGGTCAGGTGAAGAAACAAGCCGAGACCGAAGGACTTGATAAAATCTTTAAAGAAGCAGGTTTTGATTGGCGCGAAGCGGGTTGCAGCATGTGCTTGGCAATGAACCCCGACAAACTGGCTCCGGGTGAACGATGTGCGAGCACATCGAATCGCAATTTCGAAGGACGCCAAGGCAAAGGGGGACGAACTCATTTGGTCAGCCCCGCGATGGCTGCAGCAGCGGCCGTGAAAGGCCACTTTACCGACATTCGCGATTGGGCCTACAAGTCCTAGTCAGTTCAACAAAATCGCCCCAACAAAATCGCCTCAACCAATCGGCAGTTCTCAACGAAAAGAAAAATGCAAAAATTTACAAAACACACTGGAATGGTCGCTACCCTTGACCGCGCCAATGTCGATACCGACCAAATTATTCCCAAGCAGTTTCTAAAGCGGATCGAACGAACCGGTTTTGGACAGTTTCTGTTTTTCGATTGGCGATTTCTCGACGATGGAACGACCGAAAATCCAGAATTTGAGCTGAACCAACCCGCGGTCAAAGGGGCGTCGATCTTGATCGCTCGGCAAAACTTCGGCAGCGGCAGCAGTCGTGAACACGCCGTTTGGGCCTTGGATGACTACGGTTTTCGATCGGTCATCGCACCCTCGTTCGCCGATATCTTTTTCAATAACTGTTTCAAAAACGGCGTCTTGCCGATCAAGCTTGCCGAGTCCGATATTGACGAGCTTTTCAAGCGAGCGGCCGAGCAGGCGACTGCAGGGGCACCCTACGAATTGACGGTCGATCTGGAAAAGCAAATCATAACCGATGGCGCGGGTTTTGAACGCAGCTTTGAAGTGGAAGCGAGTCGCCGAGAGAATCTGCTCGGTGGCTTCGACGACATCGCATTGACGCTGAAAAACGAAGCGAAAATCACCGAGTACGAAGCCGCTCGTAGCTGGTAGTTCCAGTGCAAAGCGTTTCATCGGCTTCGCCCACATTTTGATCCTGAATAGGATCGAAGCGACATCCGGCGATTCTTCGGAACCGCCTGCGAGTCAAAGCCTGTGAGCTGGGTTACTCTTCATTCTTCCCGCTTTCGATCTTTTCGCTTTCGATCTTTTCTTTGAGCAGCCTTAGCGCGGTCTGGAAAATCTCGGTATCGGGATCCAAATCGACCGCCTTTTGAATACTGTCGACGGCTTGGTCGTAATCGCCATTGAGATAGCTAGACAATCCGAAGCGGTATTGAACAAACGCATTTTTGGGTGCCAGCCGGGCGTCTCTGGCCAGCAATGGCAATTCTGCTTTTCGCAGTTCCGCAGCGCGTTTTCGCATGTTCTCGCCTGCCTCGCCACCTGCTTGCGACGCCATGTTTTCAAGTAGCGTTGCTAGATTTGACCTCGGGCCGGTCGAGTTTGGCTCGACGCGAATCGCCATTTCGTAGTAGTCAATCGCCTCTCGGTAGCGGCCCTGCTGTTCCAGCATCGTTGCCCAAGCCATGTGGGCGCCACCGCGATCCGATGTGATCATCATCGTATCGCGGACCTCATTCGCAGCAAATTGCACCTGAGTCCGCTTGGAACCTGCTAACTGTGCAAAGGCACCCGAATCCAAGGTCACCCTGATCGCTTCGTGCCGCAACAGCTTGGATGGACTTTCAATCAGCGGAACGATATCGCGAATCACTTGGCTCGGTGGTGCATTTTGATAGACGCCGATTGCCGCGGCTTTGACAATCAAATGCTCCGACTCATTCGCCAATATCTCTTTTGCTTTGTCGACCGCTTCGGGCACACCCGCTAATCCCAATTCGGTAAGCGCGGTTGCGCGAGCGATTTCAGGGGCCAACTCGTTTGGTTGACTTACCACGCGAAGCAGTTCGGCAACCGATCCCGGTTCACCACGTCGAAACGCCGCTAAAGGCTCTGCGAATACTTTAGGCGTTAGCCTTTCTTCACCGTACCATTTCTCGCAAGCTTCATCGCACCACTGATCCGTTTCTGCGATCAACTGGGCCACTTGGTCGGCTGTTGCATCATCATCTCGCTCGACCAACCATAACCAATCGGAGTACTCGTGGAGCTTCTCGGCAACACCTTCGGGCAACTTTTCTTTGCGATCAGCGACGTGGCATCCGCTGCAAGCGTTTGGAGTTCCAATTTTGACAGATAGATCAGGCCGCGGTACACGCATACTGTGGTCGCGCCGCGGATCGATCATCATGTAGCTTGTTTCCGGCATGTGGCAATCGACACACATTGAACCAGGTGTACCGGGTTCGTGATGATGATGCGATGGGACGTCATACTTCCCCGCAGCATGTTGGTGGCATGAAGTGCACGTCTCATTGCCTTCATATTTCAATTTTAAAGAGTGCGGATCATGGCAATCGGTGCATCGAATGCCTTGATGATACATCTTGCTTTGGATAAACGATCCATAGACGTAAACCTCATCCTTGATTTGGCCATCGTCATAATAGGTAGATGATTGTAGTTGTTCCAAACGATAGAAATCATGGAACGAATCCCCTGGTTTGAATGTATCGTCGATGACACCACGGCGGCTATGGCATGGCGCGCACGTTTCAATTTGTGGATGAGGATCTTCGCCCTTTAACTTTGCCAATCCGTAACCGTAGTTGCGATCCCAAAAGATCGATTTGCGATTTGCCAGCTCGACATGCAAACTTCCCGCCCCGTGGCAGGCTTCACAGCTAACGTCGATTTCGGAGAAAGTCGTGTGGTATGTCAGCGTCTCAGGGTTGAACTTTTCTTTTAAGTTGGTTGAGTGGCATTCGGCACACATCGTCTGCCAACGCTGGGCGATGCCGGTCCAATGCAGCGGGTCATCGGGAGCCAATTTATCGTCAACATCGGGCGGGCGAAGGTAAAACCATTCTTTGTTGATGGTATCCCAGGTGATCCGCAGCACTTGGACACGAGCGACTTCATCGTCGGGTTGGTCGGGGGTGCGGTCGAATTCGACCATGTAGTTTTGCAGCGGACGGACGCCAAAAACATACTTGACTTCGAAGTCGTGCATTTCGCCGTCTTCGCCTTCGGTGCGGACCATAAACCGTTTGCCATCGCGATAGAGGCGATTGACGAGTCCGTCATGCTCGAACGTGACATCATTAAAATCACCCAGTACCGTTTCGTCGGTAGCGATATCCATTGCCAAATCATGATCCGAGCCTTGGTAAAGCTCCGATTCTTCTTGGTGGCAATCGATGCAAGCTTCGCGGCCGACGAATGTGGGTGTCAGGCCGAGCGGCTCGGCAACCCAGTAATCCGCAAAGACGAGCCCGCCAATAAGCAGGATGATCCCGCCAATGACGAGCGGCGCCACCGGAAGCTTGGCAGAAACGTTACGTTTTTTTGATGACAAAAGTTAGCTCTATATTTCTGATTTGATTTCGTCGTAGAACTTGACAAAATCATCCTTGTGGTCGCTGCTACGGAATTTGATGGCGTGCTGCGGATGTAAATTCGATTGACCGGTAATATTGTAAGGAACTAACGGCCCCCATTCGACTTTTTCTCGCAGTGGAATGATGTGATCTTGCAAGAGTTGGATCACGGGACGAAGTGAGAATTTCGGATTTCGCAAAAAGCCAAGCAAGATTTCCATCGGACAGTTTCCCGCTCCTCGTCCCATCCCCATCATCGTCGCATCGACACGATTGGCGCCTAAAATGATCGCTTCGATTGTGTTGGCGAAAGCTAACTGCATGTTATTGTGAGCGTGAATGCCGATTTCTTTTCCTGTACCTTCCATCGCAGAGGTGTACTTTTTGTACAACCGATCAACTTGTTCGCGGTACAAGTGTCCGAAGCTATCAACAATCACCATGGTTCCAGCGGGCGTTGGAGCAATGTTCTCTAATACTGTATCGATCTCGGTCTCGGTTATGTTCGAAACCGCCATCAAATTTGCCATTGTTTCATAGCCCAAGTCGTTGAAATGATGGATCATCTCCACCGCTTCGGAAACCTGGTGAGCATAGAAGGCAACGCGAATCATGTCCAAGACCGATTCGCTTCGCGGCACGACCTTTGTTTTCCAATCGCTTTTTTCCGCATCTGCCATGGCGACCAATTTGAGGCCCGTCTTCTCAGCGTCGTGATCACCAAACAAACGGTTCAAGTCTTCCTCGTCGCAGTGACGCCATGCTCCGAAATCCGACTTGGGAAACAGGCGAGCTGAATTTTTGTAACCGACTTCCATGTAGTCGATACCGGCTGCGATACAGGTTTCATAAACCGCTTTCACCTGTTCATCGGTAAACAGGTGGTTGTTGATGAGCCCCCCGTCGCGGATGGTGCAATCGAGCACCTTTAATTCGGGGCGATAAGTAATCCAAGGAGCTTTTTCAGGCATCGAATGACCTTTTGTGGGGGGAAGCTAAGCCGATATGCATTGCAAGCCGAATTTTATTGCGCAAGGAGGAGACCTTGTCGCAGATCGCTTGCGGCCCCAGTTTGATCGCAAAACGATGTTTCCTCAAGGGTCTTGGCGTATCACGATCGATATCCGCCAGTTATTCTTTTCCACCATGCACCTATTATTACCTTTCGCGGCCAGTATTCTGTTCGTTTGTGGCCTGATCTTTATTAAACGGGCCAGCGAATTGGACGTCGGTCCTGCGACAATCTTGTTCTTTAGCAACATGATGTCGACCCTTTTGTTCTCCTGCTTTTGGCTGCTCGGGGGGCCAGGCCAGCCGATTGAGCTGATTTGGCAACCGATCGCACTGGCGTGTCTCTACATGATGGGACTGGTGTTTACCTTTGCATCGGTTCAAGCCGGCGACGTTTCGATCGCGACTCCGATTTTCGGGACCAAAGTGATCTTTGTCACGCTGCTGTTGACGTTCGCAACATCCGAATCGGTGACGAGCGTTGTTCGTTATGCAGCGTTCATGGCAACGATGGGGATTGTTTTGATTCAGTGGACGGGGCGAGGAAACCGGCGACGGATGATTTTGACAATCGTACTCGCGTTGTCAGCGGCGATCTCTTTTGCCTCGTTCGATGTGCTGGTCCAAGCCTGGTCACCATCGTGGGGCATCGGGCGAATTTTGCCGCCATTGTACTGGTCGGTCGGTCTGATCTCTCTCGGTTTGATCCCGTGGGTCGACTGGGACCGAATGAAAATCTCCAAAGTTCGCCGAGCCGTTTTACCAGGCACCCTCTTAGTTTCCACACAAGCGGTTTGTATCATCTTGGCGGTTGCACTGTTCGGTGATGCGGCGCGAGTGAATGTGGTCTATGCGCTTCGCGGATTGTGGGGAGTGACGTTAGCATGGGCCGCAGCGAAGATTTGGGGAGGAGCGGAGGCCGATTTACCCAAATCCATCATGATCAAACGAGTCATCGGTGCCTGCTTGCTAACCGCCGCCGTGATCCTAGTGGTCGTTTCGTAAGGCCGCATTGTCGCAAGACCGTCGCCTAGGCTACTAGCCTGGGACCACAAGGTACCTGAGTCTTCAGCTTCGAGTTGCCCGAACCGGCATCCGCTGTATTTTCCAAGAAACGTACAGGTGTCGAAATGAACACTCGCAAAATGAACGTTACTCAGTTTTCTTCGTGTCTTGAAGACGCAATTGCGAATCGTTGTGTCAAAAAGGTTGACGGATTTTGCACCACCAAGAATACGTATCTCGCAGTCGTCGAGGATAGCGCCGCCATAGATCCTATCGATCATCTTTCCGGTTCCGATTTCGATGATTTTGCCGGAAACCGTTTCGCCATCGATTCGGTGATGATCGTCGACCTCAAGTTTTTCACGCATGGTGTTCACGAACAATCGTTTGTGTATTTTGACCGGACGATAATGTATTGCGCCCGAAAACTTTTCCATCAATGATTAATCGCCAAAACGGCTAATGAATAATCCGGGCTAATGGCCGAAATCTCTTCGAGATGTTTATCGTCTGCCGCCGTTCAAAGCGTCAGCAATACAATTGACATCTCACGACGATCAACCAAGCCAGGCGTTGTCCAAGTCGTCCGACGGCCTTCTTTTAAGACCAAAACGAGTGGTTTCGGTTTCAAAGTTGATGCATTCGCGGGTAATGGCAAATCAATCGGTGGAAAGAGGGTGCTCATCGGCACAGACGCCCGACGATCGAAAGTCTTGACGACTCCCGCTACGTTTTCAGATAGAGGCTAGTCAGGCGAGGTCTTGCTCTGGGATGCGTTGTAGAATTGGCGGGCGGCTCGGTGGAGAGAAAGGCCTTGCCATTCCGCCGCGTTCTTTCGAGGTATCAGTCCGCTGCAAAACTCAGGTTCTTGATACAGCGACTCAAGTACTGCCGTGACGAGATCGTCGGGCGAGTCATGACGAGCGGCCAAGAATGCGGTCGTGCCGACCGTCGCGATACCAGATTCGGGAAGATCAATCCCCGGGTAATCGGTGGGGTCGATCGTCATCGGTCGTAGTGTCGGATGTTGTAACGATATCTCCATTGCTGGTTCGATGGGAAGGAGTCGAAAACGCTCGCTCGCAAGTAATTCGAAGACGAACGAACTGCCGACACCAATCGAGATGATCACGGCTTGTGGTGCATTGTCACGATTCAAGTTGTGTGTCAAATCGCTCCACGAACTCTCTTCACGCTCGAGTACCGATGGCGGTAATCCGAGCGACTCGAACACCATTTCCGCGGTCGCTCTCGATCCGCTTCCGAGCGGGCCGACTGCAATCCGCCGGTTCGCCAAGTCAGCTGGGCTTTGGATGTCACTATCACTAGCGACCAGTAAATGAATTTTTTCGTAAAACAGAGGGGCAACCACACAAATTGTATCCCCGCTAACGGCCGACGCTTGCATCGGAGCCAAGTCGACTTCCCGGCGTAGCAATCGATCACGGTTGTCGAGCGATCCGTTGCTTGGGATCATCGATGCTGTCAAATCGTGCCGCTGAATCATACGTTCAGCTAACGTGGCCGAAACATCATCGTATATCCCTTCTTCGACACCGCCCGCGATGGCAATTTCTCGGGGAATCCAAGATGTGTATTCCCTCCATCCAGACGCCATGGCCAATACCAAGAACGGCGAAATCATCAGTAACAGAAGCATTGCGGCTTGAAATCGGCGTTGGGACAGCGACGTGTCGACCATCCGGCGACCGGTAACCGCGGCAACGAGTGGCACGCCTTCGAGCCAATGCCACACCTTCATTGGCAACGATCTGGCTTTTGCCGCAATCGGTTGATCATTGATAAATGCGTCCAAATCGTTTGCCAACTCCGTCGCCGTTTGGTATCGATCCGTGGGAAGTTTTTCGAGACACTTTGCCACGATGGTGTCGAGATCAAGCGGAGTGTCTGGTTTTAGCGAACGAATCGACGGGGCGGGGTCGTGAATGACTTGAAGCAGCGTTTGAACCACGTTGTCAGCCATGATCGGAGGCCGTCCTGTCAAACAGGCAAACAGAATCGCGCCCATCGAATAGATGTCACTATGCTGAGTGGCCAAGTCACTATAACCGCCCGCTTGCTCTGGTGCCATGTAGTGCGGTGTCCCTACCGCCTTGCCAGTACCGGTCACACTGCTATCCGAATCCATTCGTTTGGCCAAACCAAAATCGGTGACTAAAACGTTGTCGTCAGTATCGATCATTACGTTGGCGGGCTTTAGATCGCGGTGAAGCACTCCGTTGTGGTGAGCATGGTCGATCGCTCGGGCGACGTCTCGTACATAGCGAGCAGCCGTTTTCGGTTCGATCACGCCTGAATCGATGCGGCGTTGCAAGTCGACACCACGGATATATGACATGGAAAAAAAATGATGCCCGGCCCGTTGACCAAAATGGTGAACGGGTACGATGCCGGGATGGTTCAACTTTGCGGCCGCTTGGGCTTCGGTATAGAAACGACGAACGTCGGATTCGTCGGCCAACATGCCGCCTCGGATCATCTTTACGGCCACCAGACGATCCAGATCCGTTTGACGCGCCAAGTAGACGATCCCCATGCCGCCCTTGCCGAGCATTTCTAAAAGTTCATAGTCGCCAAGGTTAAACGGCAACGTGGGGCCATGATCCCCTTTGGCTCGGTACGGCATCGGCAAGGTCGCACCGGGATCCACATTGGAATCATCTTCGCTTGCGACCGATAAGCCAACGGTTTTCGCACTAGGATCGATGGCAGACGGGCGAGGTTTATTCCTAGGATGCAAGGGTGACGTGGCGACACCCGAAGCACGGCCAACGAGGTCAGCCACCTCCATCAATTCACTTAGTTGCTGAGCAACATCCGGAAACTGCTTTAAGAAATCATCGCGACTGGCCATTTCACCTGCGTCGCAGCTACGCAGGTAAGCGGCAAACGCCCTATCGATTGGTTCTTCCTTTGGCTCATCTAGCGATTCGCCAATTGGATCGTTAGGGAATTCGGGGTCTTCGTTCACCGTCATAAAGTCGTCATCTAACGTCGCGATCGTCGCTGGGAAAATTCGTAGGGAATCGCAGGCAAAATTCCTAAATCGGTACGCTTCGGTTTGGGGATAGGTACGGCCTCGGTCGGCTCCGGTGTGAGTTCACGGTACACCCGAATGATCAAGTTCCCCTTCAATTCTTTGTCAATCTCGGCTGGGTCACTGGTCAGTTTGATCCCATAGTTATCACCAACAGGACTCTCGATAATCGAGGCCGATAAGCCAGGCGGCGGATCACTCAGTTCGACCCGAATCTCACTCGCTTTTATTTGTTTTGCGATTGGAACAACTCCCAGGATCGTATCACCTTCGGCAGGCAATACAAGACGCGGCGCTGGCAGGATAACCGAAAAGGGCGCCGAACGGCCTCGTCCTTCGCGGATCACCAAGTTCCACTGTTCAACGGGGACTAAGTGAAACCAAATGAACGCTTGCATCATGTTTTCCGCTGGAACCGCTAAGCGAGTGAGCTGGGTTCGCGATTGACTTCCTTTCCTCTTCCCAGCCGATCCTTCCATTTCCAACGCAAACAATTTTTGCGGCAATCCCGTTTCCTCGTCAACCAATTTGAGGTTGTTTGGAACCGTCAGTGTCATGTTCAGCTTGTCCACCGTCCCTGGAATGACGTTACCATCGAGTCGGAGAGGGACGGGGGCATCGACGAGAGAAAGTGTAATGTCTTCGTCAAAACCGTCTTTTCGAAGTGCGTGAACGGTAATGGGAACCGTTTCACCACGACGGGCGATGATGGTCGCTGGCGTGACGCGAAGTTCGAAATCGCCATCGGGTGCACTCAGCCTCATTCGATAACCGAAGTCGGGACCGCCGTGATTGCTCGCGTCCTTGATGTGCAGATAGTGGTTCCCTGTTGCCGGGATCGTGACAGATAAATGGGAATCGGAGTGATGTGTTTGCAGCGCTTGTGACAAGTCGACCTTATCGTCATTGAATCCAATCTCTTTGCCGTTCGCGTCGGTGACTCGAAGGACGGAATCGAGAGGGCTACCGAGTCGACGGGCTTCCACCTCTGCGATCAATCGACCTCCACCCTCGACACGGTAAATATCCTCGTCACCTGGATAGTCGATTCGTCCATTGATTGTCGTACGAGTGGAGATGACTTGCGCCGATTGGTAATCATTGTTGGGTTCTTTGTCGAATGTTTCTGGCCAATAGTCCACTTGCAACGGAAACCGGATCTCCGTGCCGTCGGATTGTGGAGCGGTGTACCACATCACCGGTCGGAATTTTTTACGAGTCATTGTTTTGACAGGAATATCGGTGTTGGTCAGGTTCCAGCCCTTGAGTTGGACCATTGATTGCGAATCCACTTGGGCTCCGAGTGGGTAGATGCTAGTGACAAACGGAATTTCGCCCACGGTGATCCGGTAGACAAAATCCTCTCGTCCTCGGAAAATCGAGTCGCGTATTTCGACAACATACTGGTCGTCTTTGGGTACTTCGAAAAACAGGACCGGATCTTGGCGATAATAGAAGGAATCGGAGAAACTCATTTCTCGGCCATGCGAGTCGGTCAGCTTCAGAACGGCTTGAAACCAGCCAGGAACGGCATCTGCCAAATAGGGCATGCATTCGCGAACCGCCGCGTCGATGACGATTTGCTCGCCTTTTTTCGCCGTGAAAGCAAATCGATCTTGGTCTCCAGGCATGATTTGACCGTTGATAACGACAGGCGTGTACTCGACGACTCGATCGGGGGATTGGTCATTTGGTTCGGTTTCCCGAACTTCTGAATAGCGTCCGATATGAAACCAAATTGGGTTCGAGATTGCCTCTTCGGTCAAAAATCTCAGTTCACGTTTGCCAAGTTTTGCATCGGTGGCGACTTTGACGCGAACGGTGACCTCTTCGGCCAATTGGTCATTCGGTTGCCGTTTGGGATCACGATCCCGCTGGCGAGAAATCTCCTGTTCGCGAAGTTGTTCCTCGGTGATGCCAGCGGTCGCGATGACCTCTTCGTTGGAAGGTCGCTGCTTGATTCCCATCGCCTCACGCTGTTTGATGATTGCATCACGCGTGTCACGGATTCTTCGTTGCAGTTGGTTTGATTCGCCCCGGGTCATTGGGCGATACCAGCTTACGATTTCCAAATCGACTCCGTCGCCCGATAGATAAATGCCTGTCGCCTCTTTGATATGTTGTCCACCCACCGTGATTTCAATTTCCGTTCCTGCTTGGCAACCTGCTGGATAAGCGTACGCCAGATGCGGCTCGTTCCCATTGGCGACTCGGGCCGCTGCGAGAATACAGAAGACAAGCCGTGCAAGAGAGGTACTGTGTTTCATCCTGTGTATGCCGGGGCTCTCGTTGGTCGGCGCCAGCCTAGGTGATTTCATACAAACGGCCTCCGGTTTCCATGCCGTCGTCGGGGCCAGGGGTGGCGCGGACAAATTCGCCCATCGGATGCGGTAGACTTGCGTCAGGGTCGATACCGAGTAACTCGTACATCGTGCCAATCAGGTCACCTGGGTAAACTGGCCGGTCTTTAACTGCTTCCCCTTTTTCGTTTGATTCTCCGACGACTTGTCCGCCCTGAAAACCTCCTCCTGCAACGAGCGTTGAAAACACACTGCCGAAATGATGTCTGCCCCCGTTCCACGGCGACTCCGATGCCACTTTCGGTGTTCTTCCAAATTCGCCGATACACCATACAATCGTGCTTTCCAAAAGCCCGCGTTCGTCCAAGTCGGTGATCAGTGCAGCTAATCCACGATCGAGTTCGGGCAGCTTTCGCTGCATCACGGGGAAGTGATCTTTGTGAGTGTCCCAGCCGCCGTGATTGATCGTAACGAATTTCGAACCGTTTTCGATGAGCCGGCGTGCTGCTAAGCAAGATTGACCAAATTTGCTGCGTCCGTAACGTAAACGCATTTCGTCCGATTCCTCTGCTAAGTTAAACACCAAGCCGGTATCGCCGAGCATTAGATCGTACGCATCGGACCTCGATTTTTCAGCCATTGCCAAACGGGGATCCTGTCCAGCGGCTCGGTGCAACGCGTTCAGTTCGTTTAACAGATCACGACGCTGCATCTGTTGATGCTCAGACAAGTCAGGGGCGACGATCCCCTCGACCGCAAACCTGCTTGCGTTCGGATCGCTTCCGGTTGCAAACGGTTTGTACTTGATCCCCAAAAAACCCGCTTCAGAGAATCGACCTTGTGGCTGAGTGAGGACGACATAGGGCGGAATCAAGCTCGTTTCTTGTTGTCGGTTCCCGTTTGATTCTGGGAATCCTTTGAACGCGGTTACAACGGCGCCGGCGGCGGGATAGACCAAGCGGCCTGGCATGCGTCCAGTCTGTGTTAAGTAGGATGCGGTTTCATGGCCGAATTGTCCGTGTGTGAAACTACGGATCAGCGAATACTTATCGGCACACTTGCCCAGTTCAGTCATCAATTGACCGATATGAATCCCCGTGACGTTCGTCGCGCACGTACCACTCAAAGGTCCGGTGTAGTCGCTTCCCGAATTGGGCTTGGGATCAAACGTATCGGTATGTGGCGGGCCACCGCCTAGCCAAACCTGAATGACCGCTTTCGCCTTGGGAACGATCGCAGGCTTGGCATCGGTTGTCCGTTCGTTTTTCCGTTCGGTTTCAGCAACTCCCGAATTGGCCCTCGCGTCCATCGCAATCATCTGAGACGCGATGACTGCTCCGGCACTGCGGAGCACGCCTGCATGCAAGGCTTGCCGACGACTTAGAGTTGGACCCCAGGAAAGCGAACCATGGGCGTGCTGAGTTCTTTGATGAAACATGCTCGATTCTCTGCAGGGTTGGTAAGTGGATGTTAATGTTGAAAAATGAACTCGTCGGTATTGATCAGTGCCCACGCCAAATCGCGAGTCCCCTGTGACGAGCGGCAAAGGGGTTCGGCCACCGTCCGTTCCCCCTCACTTGGCCGCCGTGAAAGAATTGCAAGATAAAGCAACTCGGCTTTTTCACTTGGGTCGCTCGCTGATTGGAGCAATCGATTGATCCCTTGACCTTTTTTTAATTTGTTGCGGATGTGGTTGGAATTGAGCAAATGCAACGCTTGTCCGGCATTCAATTCGTTGTTTCGTTCCATCATTAGTCCACTGTCTCGTGCAGGTCGACCGAAGGTTTCCAAAAAACTGCTTGTAATACTCCCGTCTGGGAGTGCGATAGCACGCTGATTGTCGGGCAGGAAGGTGAAGGGTTCTGGAATAATGCTCATGTACATTTCATGAGTATCCGTGATTTGGCAAATCCCATCGATCAGAACTTCGGCATCATGCCGTCGTGTCAAATGGTATGCGAAATGGACACCTGCCAACGAATCATTGCTTTGTGGAATGCACGACAATTGGTAGGCATTGGATCGAAGGATCAATCGATAGAGAAACCGGATGTCGTAATTGGCCGCCACGAATTCATCCGCTAATTGGTTCAGTAGGGCGTGATTCGAGGGTGGGTTGTCGGGGCGTATGTCATCCGGTGGATCGACGATACCTCGGTTCATCAGCCAATACCAAATCCGGTTGGCAAAGGCGCGAGCGAACCATGGATTTCTGTTGTCGGTCAACCAATCTGCAAAGACGATTCGGGGGTCGATCCCAGCGGGAATGTTTACCGATACACCATTCGGGTAGATCGCATGGGTCGATTGGTTGAGTGCATTTTCTTTGTTCTTGCGAGGATCGAAATAGACAATTTCCTCCTTCCATTCGCCTGTCGGTTTAAATCCGACTTGGGAAAAGAACTGCGCCATCCCGGCGAGTCGCTGATCGGGCCACTTTTCGGCTCGTTCACAGAGGAAGGTTAAAGCCACCGTTTGAGCGATCGCTTTCGGTTCTTTGCTTTGCATGGCCCGATAAAAGTTGACCTGCGGTGTGCGGAAATTGCTTCCGGACGAGGTCAATAGCCGATGGGCAAATTCGTCAGCGGGCATGTTGCTTCGAATGGCCTGATGAATCCAACGATGGTAAGCCTGCGCCGCGTTGGGCCAAAGATTGATTGGGAATTCGGCTTTGACCCTTAGCAGATCACAAAGCCGCATCGTCAAATAAATCGAAAATTCTTCGCGTTCCAGTACCGTGTCGATTAGCTTGTTTCGTTTGTCGGGATCGGTATCATCCAAAAACGATCTCGCCTCGTCCGCCGTCGGCAAGGTTCCAAGGGTGTCAATGTAAACGCGGCGTAGAAACACGGCATCCGAACACAACTTAGCAGGCTCAATTTTTCGGTTGATCAGATTCAAAAAGATGAGGTCGTCGAGCGAATTGTGTGAATGAATTGGCAAATCACTTTCGAATGGATCGTTTATCCAATCGGCATCATGCTCGCCTAAGTCGGAAAACTCCTTTGGCATCTCGGCAGCCAACGATTTTCCGCTCTGAGAATTTGCAATCTCGTTGAGCGAGGATTTGCTGGGGACGAACGATGAAGCGTTTCGCAAGTTCATCGATTCGGTCGGCGAGGCCATCATTACGGCGGGCGACGTCGCACGGATCACCGCATCACCGCTGTCGGCAACAGGCGATACGACGTTGTAGAGAACAACGCCAATCGCGGTTGCGGTCAGCAACATTAAAAACGAAAAGATCCAAAGAGGGTCGATTCGGTTCGTCGTGTTCGCTGCGTTTGGAATTCTGGCCATGTTCTTACAACATTTATCGCGCCTTATGATGGATCACGCCTTTTGCTGTTATCTCGCGGCAATTGTCGCTCTGCCCTCCGAGCGGAAAACGCTTGCCGCCTGAAAAGCGACCGTTGATCTGAGCCAATCCGTGGACGCTGCCAACTCGGAGAACGGAGCGATATTGCGGCGCTGACTATTCTACTTTCGAAAACGCGACTCCTTCGATTTCGACCAACAATTCTCCACGACACACATCCGCAATTGCATAAATCGTGGGCACGCTACGAAACCGACGCTCGCATACCTCTCTACATTTCCTGTAGTCCGCTTCGCGTTTAACGTAAACACGGATTTTTGCCAGATCGCTCAGTCCGGCTCCGCAACCATCCATGCCATGGTGTTTAAAGTTGTCACGACTAATCAGTTGCTCAATGTTATCGATCGTTTGTTCGGTTTGCTTTTCAATGTCGCCGAGATGGGCACTCTCACTATTTAAGATGCTGGCGGTCCCCGAAACCCAAGTCGTTACGTAGTCGCCCACGCGAACCGCCATCGCACGTGCAAATTTCGGACTCTTGGCTGAGAAGGTCTTGGCGTAGTCGAATGCCGAGGTTTGCTGAGGGTTTTCGAGAGACAACATCTTGACATCATCACGGTTTGTCTGCAGTGCCATGGCGCTGAGCGTCAATCCGGTGGCCTGCATTCCGATCCCGGTGCTGGCGGGATAGATGGTCGAACCGGTACCCGAAATAGCCATCTGTCCGAGATCTTGCAGCTTATCAAAGAAATCGGTCCTCGCTCGATTCAGTTCGCGGTACCGTTCGATTTGACTGCCGTCGGCCACCTCTTCTAATTCGGTGATACCACCTTGATAGAGCCATACTCGTGGGACATCGCTGAAGCATGCACCGACGCTCTCTAACCGGTTGGCTAGTTCGCCAAAAACGCTTGCTGATTCATCATAAGCATTCCTGGCGTTCTGTGACGGCGTCACCCCCGCGACGTAGATCCACCGCAGCGAGTCGTAAGCCACCGTGACAACATTGGGCAGCGGATACTGGATATCCAACTTCGTCAAGCTGTTTTCGTCATCGGTCTCTTGGCTACCAACCGCCCATGCTTCGATCGCCAATGCTTGGCCTTCGCATGGCGGTTGAATGATGAAGCTGGTTGCCGGAGCTCGGTCGCCGAAATAGGCTTCGAACAACTTCTTGAATGCCGGAATGTCGTCCTCCGAGGCCACAAACACCGTCTGCATCGCTACCGTCATCTCCACCGCTTGCTGCTTTAGAATCACTCGCATGGTCGAAATGGCTTCCCATGCTTGGTCCACTGGGCTGCCAATCGGCTGAGGCGTTATCATCAGGGCCACACGGCACACATGATCTAAATGGACGACGGTGTGTTGTTGCTGACTCAGGACACAAGGCGGCATTTGGGGGGTGGAAAGTAAAGCTTCGACTTGGCAATCACCGTTGCAGCCGCCTTTGCGTAGGAGTTCCTTGACCGGTTGCATTTGGAAGCAAATTGCCTCGTCTGTAGCTTTTTCGGCCTTGGCAAAACCTTTGTCGATCAGAGACATCGTATTTCCTTTTTGGGGGATTCCGTGATTGGCTGTGTCTTGACGCATCGGGTTTGAACCATCTCGCGGCCATTGAGTTCCCTATGGTCGTCGTATGCCCTCGGCACACCATGGAAACTCTCTTAATGTCTTCTAGGCGCTTCAAACCGTCTATAGCTATGCCTTAAGGTTGATCAAGATGGTGAAAAATGCAACGGATCATCCGATCGGATGAAACGTCACATCGAGCGTTTTCGTTGCTGATTGGCCGATAACGGGAGAGGTCTGCGTCAATTGGTCGCAGCGGATTATGGGGTTTTTTTGGGTTGTTTTGCCGCGCGCCGAGCGAGCCACACGTGTCGCGATGCAGACGCACAGCCCGCTGGGCATGCGGTCAACTAAGTTCTCCATCGCGATAGGATCGTTACCGCGAATAGATTGACGCTAGCGAACAACAGAAGCCCAAGTGCCGTCGACGCAAAGATCGCCGCGATCAACGCGTCGGTACGCTGAAACGCCTGCCATCCGGTCATCAGCGTCCCCAAGCCGATATAACTCGATCCATTGCCAACGAAGAACTCCGCAACGATCGCGCCAATCACCGCCAAACCGCTGCTTGTCTTCATCCCGACAATTAAGTCTGGAACGGCGGACGGCAGTTGTAACCGCAGGAGGCGTTGGATTCGCCCTGCACCATAAAGCCGAAACAAATCGTCCAAATCCTTCGGTATGGACATCAAACCTGCGGTCACACTATTGACAATCGGGAACAAGCATATGATCACGGTTACCAGTACGACGGTACGGAATTGATAGCCGCTCCACGTAATCAATAGCGGGGCGATTGCCACGATTGGAACCGTTTGCAGAAAGACGACGTACGGAAACAACGCTCGGCGAATCATCTCTGATAGGCTAAATAGAATCGACAAGGCTGATCCGAGGAGAATTGCCGAAACGAGCCCGGCGGTCGCGGCGACGCCGGTTACCAAAGTGCCTTCAAACAAGGAAACGCGTTCATTGAATGCGGCTTCGAGAACCCGCCATGGCGTTGGCAGCAGGATTGCTGGCAAGTCAAAAAGGATAATCGCCAAGTTCCACATCAGTAGCACGACGACCGCAACGGCAACAACCGATACCGTGCTAAGCCATAGCGATTTTGTGCATCGCTTCATACGCATCCGTCCGAGTTCTTCAGTACATCGCTTAGCGTCCCGTAGAACTCACCAAAGCGGGCTTCTCGGCGAAGGGATTCGTGACGCGGCCACGGCAGTGGATTATCGATCGAGTTGACGATTTTTCCTCGATTGATGACGTGGATTTGATGGGCCAACAAGCAGGCTTCAGCAATATTGTGAGTTACCAAGACCGTCGTAAACGATCGCTCACGCCAAAGATCCAGTAATAACTCACCAAGTTGGCTGCGAAGCATGTCATCGAGAGCGGCAAAGGGTTCATCGAGTAGCAGAACACTTGGCTCGGTGACCAACGCCCGCGCTAGCGAAACTCTCATCTTCATGCCACCGGACAATTGACTCGGCAACCGTTTCGCAACATCGTCAAGCTCGACGGACTTGAGCAGTTCCGTCGCCCGATCTCGGCGATCTTTCGAGTTCCCGCGTCCAAGAAGTTTGAGCGGTAGAGAAACGTTTTCGAGTGCCGTTCGCCAAGGTAGCAGTGACGGTTGTTGAAATACGAATGCAACCTCTCCCCCACGACTCGATAACCCACCGAGATCGATCGTACCAAATGTTGGGGATTGCAGTCCGGCAAGCAGACGAAGTAAGGTCGTCTTCCCGCAGCCACTTGGCCCAATCAATGCCGAAATCTTTGATTTTGCAAATCCCACGCTGACGTCATCAATGGCTTGTACCACGTTCGTACGACCAGCGAACCGACTGCCACTAGCGAACTCGACCGAGACGTGGTCGCACCGAATCGCAATCGCCTCGTTCATGATGAAAGGTTGGTGGATGTGGATGTGGTTCGAATCAAGCGGCATCCCTCCTGAGTGACTCCATACCGCGATCAAGCTTTTTCACATTGACCGCTTCGGCAATCCAATTGGCAGCCTTTTCGGTTGCACCGCCGCCAGCAAATTGGTGACAAAGCGAATTCATTCGCTGCATCGTTTGTTCAAAGTAGAAGTCGTCTTTCAGAAATGCGGCAGTCGATTCATGGAAAAATTCGATGGCAGGTTCGGTTGAACCAACCGAGACGAACTCGGGGAATACCTTGCGATCACTCATCAGGTTGGGCAGCGTGATCGAATCGAGTCGGACGACCAGTCGTGCAAAAGCGTACAACAATCGACCAACGCGGTAGGTCACAGAAGCCGGCGTGCGGCGGGCAAGTAATTCTAAACTGACCGAACCACTAACCATCATTGCACAGCGTGCGGCTTCGATAACCTCACTCGTTCGATCAACATAAAATTCGATAGGCAGTTCAGAATCCGCTTCCGTTAATTGCTGCTTGCACCATAGGCAATGCCGATCCCTGTATGCTGCGACTAAGAATTTTGCGTTTGGATGCGAGGCCGCTAACCGACGAATCGCCTCGAGCATGATTGGCCAAGTGCGATGGACTTCGTGGGTTCGCGATCCCGGCAAAACCGCTACCAATTGCTGGTTCTTAGCAGCGTCACCGTTGAATCGGTTCAAGGCTTGTTGGTCGAGTTGGCTTTCCAAAACCGCATCAAAAAAGGGATGCCCAACAAACGTCGATTCGATCCCATGTTTGGTGAAGTACTCTTGTTCGATCGGTAGCACGCTTAGGACATGGTCGACTAGTCGCTTCATCTTTCGCACCCGCCAACCACCCCAAGCCCAAAGTTGGGGCGGACAGTAGTAGTAGACCGGAATTCCGTAACGTCGTGCACGTTTGGCGATATGCCAATTGAAACCGGGGAAATCGACTAGCACAACGGCATCGATTTGACCACTTTTGAAAATCGCCTCGGCTTGATCGGCAAACTTGAAAAAATCACGAAGTTTCGGCAGCACTTCCAACAATCCAACAACGGCGTGCTGGGTCAAATCGAGTTCCAAGCGACAACCCGCTGCCGCCATCGCTGGGCCACCAAACCCACAAGCTTCGATCTCAGGATAATTCTGATGCAAATGACGAATCAAACGTCCCGCGTGCTGGTCGCCGCTCGGTTCGCCCACAGAGAAGAAGATTCGTTTGGTCATGGTCGACGATCGCAAAGAAACAAAAAAACGGAATTTAACGCTCGATTGGTAATCGAAAAGCGTCTCCGAGGTCAATGCTGGAAAATGACACTCGCTCGGCGAGCCGAGCGAAAACGGGGCGAATCCGGATCAAGTCGCTTTTTCAAGCATTTTTCGCATTGAATCTTTTGCGGCCGTAATCGCTTCAGGAAGCTTGCTGGGGTCTTTTCCGCCAGCCTGGGCCATATCGGGCCTTCCGCCACCGCCACCGCCAACAACCTTTGCGGCCGCTCCGACCCAAACCCCAGCCTTGATGCCGCGATCCACCAATTCTCGGCTCACGCCACCGACCAGGATGACCTTGTCGTTTTGGACCGTCGCCAAGAGTACGGCGGAGGGTTTGTCTGATTTTTTGCGAATTTGGTCGATCCAACCACGCATCACGTTCGCATTCCCACCGGGCGTTTCTGCCACCACGACGATCGCATCGCCAACGTTTTCCGCCTGACTCATCAACTCGTCCGCTGATACTTTTCCGCCAGCGGTTATCTGCTCAAGTTGTTCGATCAAGCTTTTTCGGTCACTCAATAGAGCCGACAATCGATCGACGACGTCCGAGACCGAAACGTTCAGTTTGCGAGTGATTTCACGGACCGCTGAACGGACGGAGTTGTAATCCTCGGTATTGATGGGGACGTCCGCCTTCTTTGCCACAAATTCACTGGGGTGCTCCACCGGCTTGCCAGCCGATAATTCCTTTTTCAACTGACGAACGTCGCCCGTCAACTGTTCGGCAGCGGATGCGGCGTCCGAGGGATCGCAGCCGAGCGTTGTGGCGATTGACGCTAATAACTCTTTGGTTTCCAGTCGATGCGATTGAGCGCGTGAACCGGTCAACGCTTCGATTCGCCGAGTGCCCGCCGAAACGCTTTCTTCGACGACCAACTCAAATGCTTCGACTTGTCCCGTATTTGTCAAATGCGTTCCACCGCACAACTCTTTGCTAAAATCACCCATCGAAACCATGCGAACGGGATCAGGATACTTTTCGCCGAACAACATCATCGCTCCGGCAGCACGAGCGTCGGCGAGCGGTATCGTTTTCCATTCGATTGGAGCTTTCGCATCAATCATTTGCCAAACGTCTCGCTCAATTTGCACGAGTGTTCCCTCGTCGATCGCTTTTTGGTTGGTAAAGTCAAAACGCAACCGATCGGCTTCAACTTTACTGCCTTGTTGCTGAGCATGTTTGCCGATGTTCTTGTGCAATGCATGATGCAAAATGTGCGTTGCGGAATGCGCACGGGACAATGCGGTGCGATGTTCCGTATCGACGCAGGCCGTACACTTTTCGCCCGTGTGAATTTCACCATGGCGAAGTTTGCCGTGATGGACGATGAGTCCCGCATGACGCTGAGTATCGGTGACGACAAACTCGAAGTTGCTATTCGAAATGATACCGGTATCGCCGACTTGTCCGCCTGATTCTCCGTAGAAGGGCGACTTGTCGAGCACGATTCGTAGCTCGACATCACCTGGACGATCGATGTGGCTCAATAATTGGCCGTCGTCTTTGCCCTCGTCGCCTTGAGTGGTAATGATTCCTTTGATCGTTGCTTCGGTCTGCGTCGTTTCGTAGCCCACAAATGGAGTTTCACGGAGCGCTTCTTTTAGCGTTTCAAGAGGTCCAGTTTGAAACAGGACCCGTTGTTCCCCACCGCTAACGCGAGCGTGTTCGTCCATCGCTTTGCGGTATCCAGCCCAATCAAAGGTAAAGTTCTGCTCGGCGCTAAGCGTTTGTAATAATTCGGGTGGGACACCGTAGGTTTTGTTCAGTTCGGCAGCTTCTTCACCGGGGACCATCACTCCCGATTCCTCTCGCATCTGTTCGAACAATTGCTCGATCCGTTTCATGCCGCCATCGATCGTGCCGAAGAACGCTTTTTCTTCGGCTTCGATTACTTGAGCGACCCTTTCGGTCGTTTCGCTCAGTTCGGGATAGGGCACCTTTGATGCTGAAGCAACCGCGTCGACCAATTTGTAGAGAAAGGGTTCTCGCAGGTCCATTTGATAGCCATCGAGTACCGCGCGTCGAATCAATCGCTTGATGACGTATTTGGCGTCTTTGGGGCCAGGATAGACATTTTCATGGATGGCAAACACGCTCGCTCGCGCATGGTCGGTAATCCGCCGCAATCGTCGTCCATTGTCGCTTTCGTAATCGTACTTCACGCCGCACACTTCCGATGCCGCTTGGACGATTGGAAATAGGTTGTCGATGTGGAAATTGGTCGTCGTTCCCTGCAGCACGCTGGCGGTCCGCTCGAGTCCCATACCCGTATCGATATTCTTACTCGGTAGCGGGTTCAGATTATGGGGTGGGTCGCCGACACGGTTGAACTGAGTGAAAACGAGATTCCAGATCTCGACTTCGCTGCCGTCATCAAGATGGTAATAAATCTCGCTACACGGTCCGCACACACCGTCGGGGCCTTGGCTCGGTGCCGACGCGGGCCAGAAGTTTTCGTCTTCATCCATGCGAGCGATCCGGCTTTCAGGCAGCCCGACTTTGTCCTGCCAAAGGCGAAAAGCTTCTTCGTCGTCGCGGTAGACCGTCACCGACAACCGCTCCGATGGGATGCCGAGCCATTTCTTGTCGGTCAGAAACTCCCAAGCCCAGCGAATCGCGTCCTCTTTGAAGTAGTCACCAAAACTGAAGTTTCCAAGCATTTCAAAAAAAGTATGGTGAAACGCCGTTCGCCCAACATTATCAATGTCACCGGTGCGCAAGCATTTTTGGCAGGTTGTCGCACGGGTGAAGTCGAGTTTTACTTTCCCGAGAAAGTGGTCTTTAAACTGATTCATGCCCGCAGGCGTGAACAAGACTGAAGGATCCCAAGTCGGGACCAACACGTCGCTGGGGCGGCGAACGCAGCCTTTGGTTTCAAAAAAAGCTAGATATTTTTCGCGTAACTCGTCAGTTTTCATAGCGGTTGCTAGAACAAATTGAGGGATTGAGAGTCAAAGAAAACGTGCGGGAACACGTCAATCGATATAAGATGATATCGAACAGAATGGTTTCGGCAGAGGGCACACCGCAGAAAGGTTGAAAAAAAGCGACAATCGCGTTTCACCGAGGGCCGCCTCTTGCCCCGTTTCAACACGTACCCCGCGGCCACGCATAAGACCAACCCACGAAAAAAAGGCGAGGCCAATCCCGAAGGACCGACCCCGCCTCGCACGGGGGGACGCTTAATATCTTGATGAAGAGTTCTTGGTGTTTCGCGTTTCCGATACGATTTAAGAATACTTCCAAAGCTCCATTTGGGAACGACGGATTGACTCTTTCTGCTCACTTTTGTTGAACCGATTGGCAAACAGGCCGAATCATAGCGGTTGTAACACTTGGTATAAATAAATGGCGTTCGCTTCCATGCTTGACTGGCTGGAAATCGCAAGTCGGGAAGCTGTTGCCGTTTGGGAGTGTTTTTTAGATACTCTAGCTCGGCCTGCTATTCGTTTTTCGGAAGCACGTCCAGATCATCGTGGCCTGCCGTCGATTTTCTTGTCGACTCGATGGGGCATGACGTTTTCCTGAACAAGAGGTTCTTTCGGAAATGCGAATTCGCTAAACATGCTATTCTAGGGCACCCGAATCCCGAAAATCGTTCCTTGACTGGCGTATGCCCACCGAAACGTTGCCAAATCCGTGTGCCGAATAGGTTGCACCAAGTATCGATTGTAAACGTCCCTTTCCACGCCGTGATAAAACAATCGCTGGTGGGTCTTCGTAACTCTCGATGGCATCCGATAGTCGACGCCCGGAAACACTGACCTTCCAAATGGTATCACCTTGAAGCGAATACGGACCATCTATTGCATAACGCAGGTACTCTCCTTGCTCGACCCGTAGCCGCGGTGTCTCGATCGAATGCTGTTCGATCAAGCCGGGATCGAGACAAACCTCAACCTCGTTGCTTTCAGCGTCTCTCTCATTTACAAACGCGATCGCAGCCCGCCAATCCTCCCGCCTTGAAATGGGCCAATAACCTTTCGCGAGCCGAGAAGCGGTTCCCTGATCCATCATCGTCATTCCGATGAAGATGATGGAAATGGCCCCCCCCGCCATTTGTGCCGGTCCGTGACGACGAAACCACGTGTAACTTGCCGTTCCCAGGGCCGCTCCAAAGCACCAACACAGTATCGGTAGCGTGGCGATCAAATAGCGACGATGCCAAAGTGACACGATTTCGAAATAGGCGACGCACCAAATTAACAACGTGCTGAGAAGTGCGACCAAGAGAAGCGACAATGTCAAGCTACCCGAATCGTAGAATAGCTTGCGAACTTCTTGCTCTGTCGAGTGTCCAAGACGGCGACGTCTACCGTGGCGATCGACAAGGAAGGCAATGAACCATAATGTGAAAGGACAAACGACGACCCATTTCCAAGGCCAAATCGTCCAAATTTGCCTTAGCGAATGCGCCGATGCAAAACGGGACCATAATTCACGGTCCTGCCAAGCGGACGAGGTACCCACCGATAGGATGGACCAGCCCACCAAGCCGAAAAAAACAAGGATCGCAAAATCCACTGGCTGCAATGTGAACGATCGAAACCCTTCGCGGTACATCCACTTGGCGAGTAAAAACAAAGGTAGCCATCCCAGGACGGCGAGCGAGGTGATCTGACACACGGCCGCGGTCCCGATACAGAGGCACAAACCGACCCAGGTTGCTGAGCCACGTCTGTCAGCGGATGTTTGATTCCACAACGAAGCGTAGCAACCACAAGCGATGGTCGCCATGAGAATCACGATTGCATACGGTCTTAGTTCCGTACCGAAGTAGATCGAATGTCCATCAACCGCCAACAACAATCCTGCCGCCGTTCCGCAAAGCATCCCCCCCTGCCGTTTCCTACTCTCCCGTCGAGAAACGAATAAAAACAACAAACTGCAGCTGAGCGAAACCGCGATCGCGCTTGTCGCCCGCAGCGTCACTTCGTCTTGTCCCCCTATTTTGCCCCAGAGCCACAACGCTTGAAAGTAGAAGGCTTGCTGGTTTCCGGCGGCGGCACGTGGTGATACTTCAGGGAAACTTCCCGAGATCGTCCATGCCGTATGGAGTTCGTCGACCCAGAGGCTCTCGGAGCTGGCGGGAATTCGTAGCGTTAGGCTCAGCAGAAACAGCCCCACTGCGATCAGTAGGGAGAGTCGATCGATTTTTCTGCTCTTCGTCACGAAACGTTTTTCCAATCATAGCGGAGCTGAAGACAAACGGGGCTGAACCGTTTATCATGCGGTTAGCCGCTTTCGCGATAGTCACGGTCCAGGCTGTTTCAGCGCAAAAACCAGAGCTATCGCCCAACCGGCTGATGAAAGTGGCGATTTTCCAGCGATTGGTTTGCTTGTAGTGGATCTTGTTTACGATCCTGTTTTGCGCAAGGATCTTTAACAAGATCCACTACCCAAGAAGTTGGTTGTCCCAAAGCACTCGATACCTACAATCTAATTTAAACCTTGTTTTACTAATAGAACGCAGTCCATTGAAAATACAACGTGTTGACGCCCGCTCCGGTAGTGCAGAGATCTTGCAAAGTTTGCGTCAAAAGCTTAGTCCCTCGGGTGATGTCGTCAGTCCTCGAGGCCGTGCCTTGACGGAAAAAGTATTTGGGAAACCACTTACGCCTAGCGAAGTTGTCTCTGCGATCTGTCAAGATGTCCAGCGGGAGGGCACCGCCGCACTGCTACGCTACAGCCAATCGCTCGACAATGCCGAATTGTCCGCCGACCAATTGCGGGTGCCGCCGGAGGAGATGGCAAACGCTCACGCCCAGGCCGATCCTGAGCTGATCGCAACCGTCCGCCGCATCCGCGATAACGTTGCCGAATTTCAAGCCGCGATTTTGCACCGCGATGTGGCGATTGAACCGAGGCCGGGGGTCCGCTTGACGCAGCGTTACGTCCCTCTACGCCGCGTCGGAATATGTGTTCCCGGCGGTGCTGCTGCCTATCCCTCCACGGTTTTGATGACCGTCGTGCCCGCTCAAGTGGCTGGCGTCGATGAAATCGCCATCGTCGCACCGCCGACGGCGTTCGGTGCCTACAACCAAGACATGCTTGCCACTTGCTTCGAATTGGGGGTGAAAGAGGTTTACCGGATTGGCGGTGCACAAGCGGTGGCTGCGATGGCTTACGGCACCGATGTGATCCCAGCGGTTGACAAGATCGTCGGCCCTGGGAACCTGTTCGTGGCTTTGGCGAAGAAACTTGTCTACGGAACGGTCGATATCGATTCGTTTGCGGGTCCGAGCGAAGTCATTGTGATCGCTGATTCAACGGCTCGACCCGACTTTGTTGCTGCTGACTTGCTCGCCCAAGCCGAACATTCGCCTGGTTCCTCCATCCTGATTAGTTGGGATGAATCGTTGGTCGATGCCGTTGAGATCGAGTTGACCAAGCAAGTGGCACTGCTCAGTCGCAACGAGTTGACGCTCGAAAGTCTTGAAGCGTTTGGAGCATTGATTTTGGTTCGTGACGAACAACAGGCTTGCGAGTTGACCGACCAATTTGCACCCGAGCATTTGCATATCGAAACGGCCGTTCCACGCGACCAAATCGTCAAAATACGAAACTGTGGCGCTGCCTTTTTGGGGCATCACACTCCGGTTGCCCTAGGCGACTATGCCGCGGGGCCAAGCCATGTGTTGCCAACCGGCGGAACGTGCACTTGGGCGGCGGGGCTTTCCAGTAACAGTTTTCTGCGTAGCGGCAGCATTACCGAATTCAATGAATCTGCTTTGCGTGACATTGCCTCCGATGTTGAACGTTTGGCCGAAAAAGAGTGCTTGACCGCTCATGCCCGAAGCGTATCGATTCGTCGATAATCGCATGGCTTCCATCTCAATTTGATTCTTTGCCTCCCATAACACCTCTCAATAAAATAACAAAACGTGCCTGACCCGCTATCCTATCGTCCTGCGCTATCGCGTATGCAGCCCTACACGCCTGGCGAGCAACCAGCACCAGGCAAAACCGTTAAACTCAATACGAACGAAAACCCTTATCCACCGAATCCAGACGTGGTCAAAGCGATTCAGGACGCGGCGACCGGACCGCTCAATCGATATCCTGATCCCGTTGCAACCGCCTTCCGTCGAGCGGCAGCCGATGCACTCGGTTTGCCCGGACCCGAATGGATTTTGGCAGGGAACGGCAGCGATGAAATCTTGACGATTTTGGTTCGTGGTTTTGTTGGTGAAAACCAGAAACTCCGATTGCCCTACCCGAGTTATATCTTGTACCGCACGCTTGCCGACATCCAAGGTGCCGCTTGGGAGCAGGTTGCATTCGAAGACGGATGGCAGCTACCGGCAGCCTTCGGTGATACGCCGGATGATGTGCGTTTGGTCTTTTTGCCAAATCCCAACAGCCCCAGTGGTACGGTTTTATCAGCAACGGAGGTGGAGCGTTTGGCCGCGTCGATGACGTGCCCGTTGGTCGTTGATGAGGCTTATGCGGATTTTGCCGATGGCCATTGCATCGAACTGGTGAAAAAACATGCAAACATCCTCGTCACTCGCACCCTTAGTAAGTCTTATGGTTTGGCGGGCGTACGATTTGGATACCTCGTGGCCCAGCCGCAAGTGATCTCGCAGCTTGGCAAGATTAAGGACAGCTATAACTGTGACATGTTGTCGATCGCCGCGGCAACCGCGGCAATGTCGAGTCAAGCTTGGCTCGCCGATGTGGTCGCAAGGATGAATGCAACACGCCAGCGGATGAGTGGAAGGTTGGCCGAACTCGGTTTTGACGTAACACCATCGAAAGCGAATTTCGTTTGGTGTACTCACCCCTGTGGGCAGCACCAGGCGATGTACGAATACTTGAAGAAGAACCAAATTTTAGTCCGCTACATGCAATTTCCCGATTGGGGGGATGGGCTGCGAATCTCGGTTGGTACCGACGACCAGATCGATGCATGCCTCATGATCCTCGAAAGTTACTTGAAAAACGTATGACACGCTCAGCGACGATTGCCCGCAAGACGGGTGAAACCGATATTAAACTAACCGTTGGTCTCGATGGTGACGGTAGTGGTACACGAAAATCAGGCATCGGGTTTCTCGATCACATGCTCGATTTGTTGGCCAAACATGCACTGATCAATCTCGATGTTCATGCGGTCGGCGATCTGCAAGTCGACGACCATCATACGACCGAGGATATCGGTATTGCATTTGGACAGGCGGTGCACGAAGCGCTAGGCACTCGAGCGGGCATCCGCCGCTACGGTCACTTCACGTTGCCGATGGACGAATGCTTGGTAACCGCAGCAGTCGATTTGGGGGGGCGGTATGCATTTGAGTATCATGCACCGATCGTCGCAGCAAAGATCGGCAATTTTGATAGTGAGTTGATCGAGCACTTTTGGCAATCGTTCGCTGCAAATTCCAACAGCAACCTGCATGTCGTTTTGCACCATGGTCGAAACTCGCATCACATCGCCGAGTGCGTCTTTAA
This sequence comes from Novipirellula aureliae, assembly GCF_007860185.1. Lineage (NCBI taxonomy): Bacteria > Pseudomonadati > Planctomycetota > Planctomycetia > Pirellulales > Pirellulaceae > Novipirellula > Novipirellula aureliae. The sequence goes on along the minus strand of NZ_SJPY01000003.1, from coordinate 545,526 downwards.
GGCGACCGCTCGAGCGATTCGAATGGCCGTCGAAAGCGACCCGCGTTGCGATGCGATCCCAAGTACAAAAGGCGTTCTGTGATCTCGCGAGCACGCAGGTCACAGCGTTTCGAGGATAGCGTGCGGATCTCACCCATCTGGATTCACTCCGCTAGCTAACGCCCAAGCGGCCAATCCGATGCGCCGTCGTCCTGTTAGGAAATTGACTCGACGGGGCGGGCAAAGCCTAATTCGGATAAATGGTTGGCCATCCGCTCCACCGTGAACCGGATCTGCTCTTCGCTATGCTCGCATGTTATGAAGAACCGTAGCCGCGCTGCCGATTCGTCAACCGCTGGGTACAAGATCGGTTGGACATTGATGCCATCACCTTTCAGCCGGTTCGATAATCGCAGTGCCACCATCGAATTGCCGAGAATCACGGGGATGACCGGCGTCCCTTCACTGTCACCCGTGTCGAGACCGGCCGCGCGGCACAATGACAAGAATAAATCGCTTCGCTGACGCAACCGCGACACTCGCTCCGGTTCATCCCTTAGCGTCTGAATGGCTGCCAACGCGGCTGCCACCTGGGCGGGAGGCATTCCCACGCTGAAGACAAACCCTGGTGCGGTGTACTTGAGTAGTTCCACCAACGGCTTCGAGCCAGCGATATAGCCGCCACAGGAGGCGCCTGACTTACTGAGCGTCCCCATCCAAATATCGACATCCCGAGCGTCCATTTGGAAATGCTCTGCCATGCCGCGGCCTGTTTCACCCATCGTTCCAAAACTATGGGCTTCGTCGACCATCAATATCGCTCGGTGCTTTCGTTTAACCTTGACGAATTCAGGCACATTCGAAAAGTCGCCATCCATGCTGTAGACGCCTTCGATGACAATTAGCACACGCCGATATTGGGACCGCATTTCGGTCAACATTCGGTCGAGTGCTTTGTAATCGTTATGTGGGAACGGTCGTCGCCGCGCACCTGACAACAACGCTCCCTGCACGATGCTGTTGTGGGACAAGGAGTCGTGCAAAATGAGATCGCCCGAGCCTACCAAGTGACCGATCGTCGTTTCATTGGTCGAGTGGCCGCCGACCATCAATACGGAATCGTCGACGCCGATCCATTTCGCCAGCTCGTTTTCGAGTTCCGCGTGAATCGGTTTTTCGCCCGATACCAAACGGCTCGCCGAAACGCTCGTCCCGTACTTCTCGATCGCTTTCGCCGCCGCCCGGGTAACTCGTGGATGGCCGCTCATTCCCAAGTAATTATAGGTTGCGAAGCTGATATACTCTTTCCCATCAATCACCGTGGTATCACGAACAAGGCCGTCATGAACGGTAAAATATGGGTTTGGGCATCCCGTCATCTGCATCTGTTGCATCATCGTCTTCAGCCGCCGATACTCGGCGAACTGCGTCACGTCGTCTTCGGGATCGACCTCGGCGATTGGCGCTCGGGCATGTGTTTGGTCGGCGGCGCCATTTGTTGATGCGTTTGAAGTGGCCGATTGCAATCCGCCATCCAAGAACGCGACCGCGCGGCCTTCCACACCGGGCGGCAAGTAACGCCCGATCGACTGAGCTGTTTGTCCAATCGTTTCGATCTCATCGAGGATTTGCTCGGGGAAACGTCCGCCAAAGGTACGCTCTAAATTCCGAGCAATCTCAAGCCTTTCGAGGCTGTCGAGCCCGAGGTCCAAGACGATGTTGGTGTCCAAGTCGAGCACTCGAGCACGCTCGCCCGCAACCTGCCGGACGTGTTGCTTCACCGCTTCGACAATCGATTCGTTGACATCCGTTGCATCAACTTGCCCGGTTCGTCCACCTGCCGCAGCCGCTTGCATCATCGGCTGCAGATCAGAGACGTCGAGCGTCGATGTTTCTTCTTCCCGGCGAACCCATTTCGCGATCAGTTTTAAGTCGCCATCGCGAACCGCGTGCAAACAAGCATGCCGTTGGATTTTACCGCTACTCGTTTTCGGAACGCTGCTGTTGCGTATCAAGTAGACGGCATCGGGTGGCAATTCATGATCCGCCGTTACGGCCCGCCGAATCGCTTGTAAATGGGCGTCCCAATCCAGGTCTCGCATTCGAATCGCTTCGGCAACGATCACCAATTGCTCACGTCCGTCATAGTCCATCGCAAACGCTGCCACCGATCCTGCTTGCACCGCATCACTGGCCCGCTCGACCGTTTCCTCAATGTCTTGCGGATAACGGTTCACGCCGCGGACAATGATCATGTCCTTGAGTCGCCCCGATACATACAGCTGGTCGCCGTTCAAAAAGCCTAAGTCGCCAGTACGTAAAAATGGCCCTCCGCCATCAGCTGTCAACGCGTAAAAGGTTTGTTCGGTAGCATCCTTTCGCTGATAGTAACCCTTCCCAACGGAGGGACTTTGGACCCAGATTTCACCAATGCTATTTTTGTCGAGTGGCTTGCGAGTTTCGGGATCGACAATCAGAACCGTCTCTTCGGGTAGCACACGTCCGCATCCTACCAACCGACGCGCCCCCGGTTCCGATTCGGCGATCGGCTTAACCAATTTACGGTCCAGCTCAGTGCCGCTAAAGGTCGAAATGACGGGACGTGTCTCTGCGGGACCGCCAGTAACCAACAGCGTGGTTTCCGCCATCCCATAACATGGCAAAAACGCACTGCGGCGAAAACCAAACTTTCCAAACCGCTCGCAAAACGAATCGATTGTCGTGGCTCGAATTGGCTCGGCCCCATTGAACGCGATTTCCCATGTCGACAAATCGACGCCTTCTAACTCTTCATCGCCTATCTTGTCAACACAAAGTTGGTAAGCAAAATTGGGGCCGCCACTGATCGATACCCTGTGCTTGGCAATGCCCTGCAGCCAGCGAGCAGGACGCTGCAAAAACGTCATTGGACTCATTAAGACGTTCGAGCGGCCAATGAACATTGGCATCAAGACGCCACCCACCAAGCCCATGTCGTGATAGGTGGGCAACCAGGTCATCCCACAAACTCTGCCCTCCGGTTCAAACGCTTGCAGAATCAATTCGCTATTGGCTATCAAGTTGCCTTGAGTCAGCATGACGCCTTTGGGTGAACCCGTTGATCCCGAAGTGTATTGCAACACGCCTAGTGAATCAGAGTTTAACTTCGGCATTCGCCATTTGTCCGCCCGGCGGCATGATGGATCATCCGTGCCAAGTAATTGAACGCCGACAAGATCGTCATACTTTTGGTCGCCCGTTAATTGCTCGACAACCGCTTTGGTTGATAACGCCCAACGAGTATCTGCATCCACCACAATCGAACGGATTCGCGATGCCTTGCGGTTTCGCCGCGGCGGGAACGCAGGAACAGCGACCGCACCCGCGGCATGACAAGCAAACATCCCGATCACAAAATCGAGACCGGGGGGGTAAAGCAGTAGGATTCGATCGCCGCTTCGAATCCGGCAGCGATCCTGCAAATAACCAGCCAACCCTTGGACCTCTTTCCAAAGTTCAGCGTAGCTAATCCGCTCCTCGATCGACTCGACGTCCGTAAAGTAATACGCCGCCTCGTCGCCACGTTGATTTGCCCAATGCCTCAAAATCGAGACATAATGGTCCCTTGGAGGAGTATCTTTTCCGAAAAACTTTTGAAGGTCCACGAACGTTTTTGCCGCCTGGATTCTGTTGAGTCGACTGATAGTAGCTGCGTCTCTCCGAGACGCATGACCATGATTTGGTCTCTATCGCGCCTCGGAGAGACGCGGCTACTGGTTGCGTCTCTGCGAGACGCTGTTTCTTAAATATCGTTTTCTTTCGCGTCTCGGAGAGACGCGGCTACTGGTTTCGTCTCTGCGAGACGCTGTTTTTTGAATTTCGTCTTCTTTCGCGTCTCGGAGAGACGCGGCTACTGGTTTCGTCTCTGCGAGACGCTGTTTCTTGAATGTCGTTTTTTCTTTCGCGTCTCGGAGAGACGCGGCTACTGGTTTCGTCTCTGGGAGACGCTGTTTCTTGAATGTCGTTTTCTTTCGCGTCTCGGAGAGACGCGGCTACTGGTTTCGTCTCTGCGAGACGCTGTTTTTTAAATGTCGTTTTCTTTCGCGTCTCGGAGAGACGCGGCTACTGGTTTCGTCTCTGCGAGACGCTGTTTTTTGAATTTCGTCTTCTTTCGCGTCTCGGAGAGACGCGGCTACTGGTTTTGTCTCTGCGAGACGCTGTTTTTTGAATGTCGTTTTCTTTCGCGTCTCGGAGAGACGCGGCTACTGGTTTCGTCTCTGGGAGACGCTGTTTTTTGAATTTCGTTTTCTTTCGCGTCTCGGAGAGACGCGGCTACTGGTCTCGTCTCTGCGAGACGCTGTTTCTTGAATTTCGTTTTTTCTTTCGCGTCTTGGAGAGACGCGGCTGCTTTCAGAGCTTTTTATCGGTCCTTTGCGGTTCGCAATCAACCAATATTCTGAGCCCCAGGATAACGTGCCATTGCCCAGCTTCACACAGCTATCGTCAAAATTGGCATAAACCAACCAGATTATGCCCAGATTAACATCGTTTTGCAAACCGCTCTAGCTTTCGACCCGAATTCTTCGCTAATCATTGCCTTCGAATGATTCCTATCTCCTCATCTCTTCTAACTCGGGAATGCAAAATGCTTCGAACTTTTCTGCGTTTTCTTTCAAAAACACACCAAAACCCAGTCCCTGTTGATCTGAATTCCGGTGATGACGTGGTGCTTTACGCTTATTTGAAGGCGCCGGCGGCCCATTCGGCAGGGTCCATTGTTAGCGGCAGCCAAAAGCAGCGCCCTGAACGAACCAATGTTCACTCCTCCGCCAGTACCTTTCACCCCTCCCCCGCGAATCAGCATCGCGAGCGGCTGCTCAGTATGGAACTGATTCATACAAAGCTCTGCTCCGAAAAACGCTGCAAAAAACTTCAAACACTGGGAATCGTTACGACCGGTGACCTGATCGCCGCCGACTTGAAAACGCTTTCCGCCCGATTCGGTGCTCCCAAGAAGTCGGCGCCACTCCTTAAACGCTACCGCCAAGCGATCCGATTTGCATTGGCAGTCCCTGCGATGATGCCTCGCGACGCGCTGCTTTTGATTAGCATTCATCGACGTAGCGTGCGTGGGTTGGCAATGGAAACGCCAGCAATGTTGTATCGCGATTTGCAACGTTTTTCTGAAAGCTCACAAGGACAACGCTTGATGCGTGGACGGCGATTGCCGAGCATCAAACGACTCCGCCGCTGGATTCGTACCTGCGAAACCCGTTTGTCGGCCATGAATTCGGCGGCTGCGAACTCAGCACCGCCACAGGCGATTAGAGCCTGAGGCGGCTTGTGTCCCGATCCTTTGCGGTGTCGATTTCTATTGACACGGCTTTGAAGTCGAACGAAGTCACCATCTTACCCACCTCCACCGAAGCAGGTCGTGCCGCTTTTAAGTGCTCCCCCAAGCTTCGCTTGAGGGAGGTTGTAGGTTGTTAGCCATGTTGCACTGAAAAGCGGCACGACCTCGAAACTTGGGGGGGGAGGTTGTTTCGTTCCGTGAAACAATCGACATCCCATTGGACCGGTCACACTTACGTTGTCATGCTGCTGATAATCTCTTTGATGGCTGCGAGCCGTTGTTTTAGCGTGCTTCCATGCATCAATCGCAAAGCTCCACCAAGCCGAGCCTGATCCGAAGCAGTCCGAGGGGCTAGGTGAGGTGCAAAACGCCCTCGCCTCTGTGAAATCGTTACGGCGGTTGTCATTGACAACAATCCTTCTCCGCCTCGTGTGACTCCAAAACCACTCTCACCCCGTCCACCGAACGGAATCCTCGGATCAGCCGTAGCGGTGATTAGATCGTTGATCGTAACACAGCCAACCTCCAATCGATCTGCCATTTGCTTTGCTTCGCCAGGCGGCCCGAAGATCGAAGCTGCCAAGCGGTATCGACAACCATTTACGATCCCAACCGCATCGTCGATTCGACGCAGGCGAACAACACTTATCACCGGAGCGAAAAGATCCTCCGCTGCTATCTCAAAACCGGCATCCACGTGATCGAGTATCACCGGTTTCATTTCGCCCGTCCGTCTAAGACGATTCGCATCAAAGTGTTTGAGCCGGTCAACTGCGCCTTGCCGGATTGCGGATTCGATACAACGAGCTACCGTTTCTCGAGCGGACGGGTGAACGATTGATTGGCGATTTGATAGCCGTTGGTCGAGCGATCGCAGCAGGGTTTCGACCACAGAATGAGTATCGCTTGAATCTTCAATCAACCATCTTCTCGGCCCAATACAAGTCGCTCCGTGATTCAAATTCAAACCGAAATCGACCGCTGCGGCGACTCGTTCAAGATCAGCTCCGGGCAATACGATCGACGCGTCACAACCACTCAATTCCATGATCGTGGGTGTTATGGTTTGCGCGGTTTGTGCCAGCACCTTGCGACCCGTTGCTGCCGAACCGGTCAGAACGACCAGGTCGACGCCTGCGGCGATGGTGTCGATTGCTGCTTGAGCCGATGTATCGAGCAGTCTGATCGTCAGCCGTGGTACGCCTGCCGTATAAAAGCAATCGACCATTTCCGCAGTGATCTTTTCGCATCCTTCCGCTGGCTTCACGAGTACTTGATTGCCCGCGGCCAGAGCTTGCGCAATTTGGGTTCCAACCAGAAACAGCGGATAATTCCAAGGGCCAAGAATGAGGACCTTCCCGTGCGGATCTCGGCGAATCGTGCTGCGAACCCCCCATAACCACACAGGCCGTCCAGAGGTTCCGAGATGTCGAGGAGCGAGTAGTTTGGGGCCTCGTTTGCCAATGAATTTTAGTGCTTCGCAAAACGGAAACAGCTCGGCGGTGATCGTTTCCACGGCATCGCAGCGTTGGTCGGTGCGAGATAGATCGATGAGTCGGTCGAGACGATCCGCAATGACATGTCGAGTTTTAGAGACGGCGCGGCATCGCTGTTTCGCTGAGAAGGATGCCCAAGCCTGATTCACGGATCACGTCTCAAATCACCGCTGTAGCTACTTCGCTTCGCGGCAAAGTACTCACGCCACCGTTGTTGGTCGTAACCATAATCAACATCGGGCTCAACGGTTTTTAGCAGTGATAAAGCACCTGGGTTTTCGAGATAATAGGTCACCGTCTTGGGCTTGCCACCTTGCGAGAACGCGGTCGAGCCATCTCCCGCAAACGAACTCTGTGTTCCAGCCCCCGGTGCTTCGGTCTTGGTATGCTTGGTGACCAATGATTCGATATAGATCGGTGCCAATTCAATGTCGGGGAAATAGCTCAGTGCCCGTAGTGCTTGCGTCACGGCGCCATGGTCATTGCTCCGCAACATCCGCGTGTAACTGGCGACTGCGGATCTGCTACCGAATTCATGAAGCTTTGAAATGGCTGCTTCACGAACCACGTCGTCCGGATTGGCTAGCCCGGTGCGAACCAATGCTTCGACGGAAGTTCGATTTTTAAAGCGTCCAAGAAGTTCGACCCAAAGCAGATTCATCTTGCGATTGTGGTTTTCCTCCAGCAACTGTTTTGCGACCGCCATCGCTGCCATTGGATCGTCAATCGCTTGAAGTGACGCAAACGCCTCGGGTGATTTTGAATTACCGCGAATGGCGATTCGCAGAAGTATCTCGATTTCGCGAATCCACAATTTCGCATCTTTGCTGGTCGTCGTTTGGATTTTTTCGATCGCAGCTGCTTCCGGCAATACCCATTTGCCGCCTACCGAAATCATTCCTCGCGAGCGTTGCAGATCGCTGTAGCGGATCCAACGGTTGTTCTCTTTGACATACCCTAACGACGCCCTCGCTCGCTCATGATCGGGATCAAACCGAATCGCCATTTGCATGTGATGACGTTTGTACGCTTGCGTGTAATTGGGCATGTTTTTCGGGTCGGCACACCATACCGCTAGTAAATAGTGCAACTGAGCATCCTCACCCGCCTTTGCGGCATGCCGTCGGTAGGCAGCTAGTTTGTCCGATTCGACCACTCGCGACACACGACTGGTGGGAAAGGCCAAGCGAATGTCATCATCGACTGCGACAATATCGACCTTCTTTTCTGGAATTCGGCGAACCTCGCCGTTTAGATGACCACCAATGCTGAGCTCTATTGCATCCCCAAAAACAGATCGGGGTGGGATGATCCAAAGCAAGAAAGCAATACTTAGCAGGATCGATCGTATGATCATCCCAAACCGATGCGTCCCTTCGGGATTCTTGGTACCAATTGAAACCGAGGCGACGGACGCAAGTCCGTGGCTAATGCCTACCGTGCCTTCGGCACTCAAAGATATCGGTTCGAAACGCAGAAGCGAGCACGATCCTTCGCTGTAACGTTGACTTTGATTCGATGAGTTCATTTCTGCCGTCCGTCGAAGAAGAAATAAACACGCCATGGAAATGTCAATACAAAAAGGCCGTTTAAGAGTCGATCAAACTTGCGATTCACGTAGCGGAATAATCGGGCTGGTTGATTCAAGCACTTGGCGAATCGTCACGGAAGCAAAGGCCTCTTCGGTGACCGCGTAGACCCGATCGAGTTCGGCGTGTAAAGGGCACAATGCTGTATGCGATTCCAAGCCCAACGGACATTTTTCGATTCGCTCAAGTGGTGCAACCGCGCTAACCACATCCAAAATCGTAATCTCGTCGGTTGCCGTCGTCAATTCATAGCCACCTCCCGGCCCCGATCGCGATTGGGCCAATCCGGCTGCCACCAAGTCTTGCAGCACTCGATGTAAATAGCGACGCGGGATCTGAGTTTCACCGGCTAGAACATCCGCTGAAACGGCAGCCCCCATACGGCCACCCATGCAAGTCACCGCTCGCAGTGCATATTCTGCCGTCTTGGATAGCATCCGTAGTTACTCGAGATAAGGGGGGTGATGCCTACGAGGGCCTGTTTGAAAACGTAGCGGAAGTCGGCAAGATATTCGCCCATCGCGAGCGTTGGTCGTGGTGAACCGCAAGTCTTAAAGAGTTCCGCTTTGACCCTATTCTACACCCGATGGTGAAATGAACAAGCGTGTTTTTCAACACCACTACTTCAAATTGAACTCTCGGCATAATTCATTGATTACCTCGTCCGACATCGCCGAGATCTCGCCAATCGCTTTCGCATTGATGACCGCTTCGGCAGTCGACTCCAACACTTCAAGCCGATCGAATGCGTCGAGAATGCTTTGGCCTGCAATGATCACTCCATCGTTTTCAAGGATTGCTGCAGGTGAATCGACGGAGACGTAATCGGCTATCTTTGCGCTACTGTGCTGTTTTGCCACGTTGTACTGGATTCCATACGGGACCCGTCTGACATCCCTCAAAAAAACGTAACTTTCGGGAATCGTACGCACATCGAGCGTTGAATCGGTCACGCTAAAGGCGGTCGCATTGACAGGATGTGCAAACACAATTGCTTGAACCTGAGGGTGTTTTTCATAAATGGCTTGATGAGCTTTCGCCGCCCGGCTGGCGTACTTACCCGCTTCACGCTGCTCACCATCGATCAACACGAGATCGTCAATACAAAGATTTTCGCGGTCTTGCTGAGTCGGAGTGATCAAAAATGCGTTGCCTGTCAGGCGAGCCGAAAAACTACCTTCGGTGCTTATGAGTAGCCGTTGGCGGCACCCCCGGCGCACGAATTCGCACAATTGCCGACGTAATTCACGCTCGGTCGCTGTCGCCTCGGGCGGAGTGAACGACTCAAAATCCACACATCGATTGGCTGCTTCGTCAAGTTGGGCGTCACTTAAAAAATGCACGTCACCCAAACGTGCTGCTTTGATGAGCGTCTTACCGGCAAACTCAAACGCTTCGAAACGCTTGAATGCATGGCTTAACGAATCACCACCGACGACCACGCCATGATTTTCTAAAATGACGCTATCACAGCCTTCTGCAAACGTCGACGCGATGTTCTCGCCCAATTTTGCGGTTCCTGGACAAGCGTAATCGGCGAATCCGACGTTTCCACAAACCGACCGCGCTTGATGAAACAAACGGGTGTTGGGGACCTTTTGGCAAATGCTAAACGCTACCAACGCCACCGGATGGGCGTGAACGAGTGCACGAAGGTCTGGTCGTGCTTCATAGATCGCTTTGTGAAACGGAAATTCCGACGACGGTGGATGTGGCCCGTCGACCGTTCCATCGGCTCGCACGCATACGATGTCGCGGCGAGTCAGGTTGCCTTTGTCAACACGGGCAGGCGAGATCCAAATATCACCCGACTGGTCACGAATCGAAAGGTTGCCTCCCGAAGTCGTTGTCATCCGATAACGATAAATTCGATCCATCGTTTGCATGATTTCATCACGAGGATGCAACAGACTTCGCGTTTGGTTCATTTTTATTCCTGCAGTTGATAATGGGGAGTCGATTTGATTTTCCAACGAAACAGAGATCGAGATAGAGATGTCGTGACTAAATCTCAACGTGCTTGGCGTCGACTGGCAATCGACGGCCCATCCACAAAGGCGTGGATAGGAACCATAGGATTGTGCCAACCAAGGCGACCGTTTTGACCGTTTCGTGGTCCATCCTTCCAAAATAGTACAAAAGACATGGTACCACGGTGACCACCAGCCCGATCAGAGAAATGACCTTTGCAATTGTATTCATCTTCGATCCTATTAAAGTTTTATATTCGATTTTGTTTGAATGGGTGGGAGTCGCGACTACATCGTCGGTTGCCGCTGAGTCAATTTGCTCAAAACGATGTACAGAACACCGCAAGCAATCCAGCATGGAATGACCGCATAGGCTGCAAATAAACCTTGCCAGAAGATCAAATACAATCCGACAGCGACTGGCAATAGCCACGCCACCAAGACAGCCATGTTGATTTTGATACCTGTTTTCGCTGCGTACTCCTCACCCAATCCCAACTTTTTCATCAAGTAATAGTCCACAAAAATGATCGCCCCCATGGGGCCGAGTACGGTTCCATAAGTGCCGACAAAATCGAGCAGCTTGTATGCCAAGTTAGGGAACGCACCCGCCAATGTCGCAACCGCTCCGGCGACCAGGGTCATCACCGTTCGTGAACTGTTTGGGACCACACCTTGGAAGGCCAAGCCAGCTCGATAGATTGTCGGGTTGGCTGTTGTCCAACCAGCGATAACGACACAGATCATGCCTGCCCATCCGAGGGACTGAAACGCCAACAACCCTGGGTTGGCACTCACCTTGCCATCACTGCCAACGGCCATGTCGGGTTGGATTTTAATCAGTGCTGCCAACATCAAAGCGGCAGCAATCCAAGCCATGTAGTGGCCGAGGAACATGCCAATTGCTGGTGCCCAGCCCGACGCTTTCCTTCGAGCAAATCGGAAGATGGAAAGGTCCGCCATGCCAAAGTGCATCGCTCCATTGCAAAGCCAAGCAAAAACCACAATTTGCCAAAAGCCAAACGTACTCTCGCCGTTCTTGTCTTGCACAAATGCAACCGCATTGGTCCAAAAACTTCCCTCCTGCAATGCTGAAATATTGTTGGCGTCCATTTGCACGAGCGAGACAATGCCGCAAGCGGCAAAAATCCCAATCATCCAAGGTGCGGCAATGTTGGCGACACGAGCTACCGTTTCGTAGCCAGCTGCCGCGATTACCGCCATCACGACACCGACAATCACAACAATGATCGTGAACGATGTGGTTCCGAATGCAAACGTCGACTCGGGAACTTCATACAGAACACCAAACGGAATCCCTACCGCGCTGGCCGATACCGTCACCATCGCACCGGCCAAGAAACAAAAGAGAATGCCGTTGGTTACGTTGTAAAGTTTGACGAGGGAACCGCCTGCAATACGTTCCAGTTGATAGTACAGCGTCATCCGCTTGCCCATCGCAATCGGTGTGACCAAAAAACGCCAAGTCAAGACCGCCAAGAGGTTGCCTAGCAATAAGCCTAGTAACAAGTCTTGTAAACTTGCACCGGCAGCTAGAAAGAGCGGCCCGATCATGAACTCGGTACCCGCAGCATGCTCGCCAGCGTACATTCCCCAAAACTTTCCTGCGCCCATCAGTGCATGATCAGGCACCCTCTCGCGTTCATATTCACCTTTTGGCGTTTCAGAGTCACTCATTCGTTCGTTCCATTGATTCGTTCAGTAAAAAGAAAAAGCATTGCCGCGGTTTATCGCTTCGACAGTACGTCCAATTCATATTGCTCGACCTTCGCCAGCCAATCCATGCCGACCGGAGTATCCGTCATTTCGCAGTACTGATCCCATACCGCACCGAAGGGCATTGACTTTAACTCTTCCATCATCGCCAAACGCGCTGTGTAGTTGCCCTCGAGTTCAAACTGTTGTAATCGCTCGGTCGGTTCCAGTAAAGCCGCTAGCATCGCCTTAACGGCATTTCGTGTCCCGATAACCCATGCAGCTACCCGGTTGATGCTGGCGTCAAAGAAGTCCAATCCAATGTGGACGCGGCCGAGAAAATCGCCTCGCACGATCTCTTGCATGATCGCTTGTAGTTCATCGCTATACGTGACCACATGGTCGCTGTCCCAACGCACGCCACGACTGACATGCAATAGAAGTTCCGGAACATACATCAGCACCGACGAAATCTTGTCGGCAATCCCTTCGGTTGGATGGAAATGCCCTGCATCAAGGCACAGTAGTTTCTGACGTGAAATCGCGTAGCCCATATAGAACTCATGTGATCCGACCACATAGCTCTCGGAACCGATGCCGAACAGTTTGCATTCAACCGACTCTAACGTTTCAGCGGGATTCATCGAATCAGAAAAAATCTTGTCAAGGGAATCCGCGAGCCTGGTTCGCGGGTTCTTTCGACTTGCGGGTGTGTCCTTGAAGCCGTCGGGGATCCAGAAATTATTGACGCAGGCGTTGCCTTGTGCCTTGCCCATCGCGGCTGCAATCTTTCGAGAAGCAATCCCATGCTCGATCCAAAATTGGCGAATCCCAGCGTCGGCCGCTGATAAAGTGAATCCATCGTCGGCTTTGGGATGCGAGAAGAAGGTTGGGTTGAAGTCGAGTGAAACCGCTTGGCTTTTGCCCCAATCGATCCAACCTTGAAAATGCTCGACACCTATCTCATTGCGATCGACCGGGCCATCGAATTCGCCATAGCAGGCATGCAGGTTTAGCCGATGATCTCCAGGGATTAGCGAATAGGCCATCTCCAAGTCGCTGCGCAACTCCTCGGGGCTACGGGCGCGACCAGGGTAATTGCCGGTGACTGCCAAGCCGCTGCCAAGTTCGCCATCGCCGCCTTCGAAACCACCGACATCGTCGCCCTGCCAGCAATGCAGTGAAATCGCAATCTTCTTCAGTCGCTCGATCGCATGATCGACGTCGACTCCGACCGCCGCGTATCGCTCGCGAGCTAATTGGTAACTGCTTTGGACGTTCATTGAATGGGCCATTGAAAAACTCCTAAAAGGTTCGTGAAGCATCCCTCGCCGCATGGGAGGTAGCTGAACGGTTCGGCAGATTCTAAACGTTTTTATTGCCAAAACCTTGACAATCGTGCCTAGCAATAGCACGATAGTGCCATCTGGCAAGGAAAAGCTTATTCAAGCGAGGCTTCCCTCCGCCGATGATAACGGGGGTTTCCGTCCTATTACCTCGGGAAGAAAGTCGCAAACTTCATGCGGATACTAAAGAAAGAGGACTGGTTTCATCGTGACGGATTTCCCATCTGTGTCACGCGACGTGATCCGCAGCGTCCCTTCGGGCTGCATGCTCACGAGTTTTCAGAAATCGTATTGGTGACCGGAGGTGCGGGGCAGCATGTGACGGGCGAGGATTCTTGGCCGCTTGCCGTCGGCGACGTCTTCGTGATCGGCAGTGGTCGGCCTCATGATTATCTCAACTTGGATGACCTGAGTTTGATCAACGTGATGTTTGATCCTGATTCGTTGTCCCTGCGGTTGCACGATTTGCATACATTGCCGGGCTACCATGCGTTATTCCATCTCGAGCCCGCCTGGCGAAAGCGGCATAAGTTCGATAGCCGGTTGCAATTGAGTGCAGTGGAGATGGAGCAGGCGATTCGATTCGTTGATGACCTGGATGCCGAACTCGAATCGCGGTCTCCGGGGTTTCGCTTTCTCGCGATGGCAGCGTTCATGAGTTTGGTTGGTTGTCTTTCGCGATGCTATGGACGTCAAGGTAACGCGGCAACCAGCTCGCTATTGGATATCGCCGAGACGATCTCTTACCTCGAGAAAAATTTTACCCAGCCGATCCAGTTGGATTACCTGGTTCGGGTCTCAGGAATGTCACGCAGAAGTTTTTTAAGAGCATTCGAATCGGTGATGGGGTGCTCGCCGATTTCGCATTTGATTCGGCTCAGGATTGATCAAGCTTGTGAACTGTTGCGAACGACCGAAGAAAGCGTGACCGATATTGCGATGCAGACGGGTTTTAACGACAGCAACTACTTCTCGAGACAGTTCCGCCGACAGATGAATTGCACGCCGAGGCAGTATCGTAGCAGGCCCCAACCGTAGCCTAGGCTTCCAGCCTGGGGATTGTTGTGGTCCCGGTCCCAGGCTGGAAGCCTAGGCCACGGCTAATGCGGCGAAGCGTTTTGAGAGCGACAACCTATAGCGGGAAATCGTCGAGAGCAGCGGCCTCGGCATAAAGCGGCATGTGCCGGTAATAAACTTCGAGAATCATGCAGGCAAACGAGGTGCTAGCCAATCGGCCTCCTTCAAGCGGTCCGCGATGAGAGCGGCTGTTGGGGAAATACCAACTTCCTTTTTCCCCATCCTTTTGGGATTGCGTCTCAACCAGCCAATCGCGAAGCTCAACATTGAACTTGTCCCAGACCGCACCGCCGTGATGGCGAAGCACCTGGGCAGCGTAGTAGTCGTAGTAAATGTCATTCTTTTGGACGCCAACGTTGCCAAGTCGCTTGACTCCCTCGACGATCCCCGGGTGGTTTTTGTCCCATCCGGTGTACATGCGGCAAAGCAATCCGATCGGCGTGCAAGGCAAGTGGGCTTCGGTGACTCTTCGGTCCATGTAGCCATAGGTGGCACCGTTGCTTCCCTGGACCTTATCGAGAAATTCAATCGAGCCTTGAATGGTTGCCGGAGGGACCTGCAAGTAGCCCATGTGCCCGCTTTTGAGAGCCATTATTTGCCATCCGGTCACCGAGGTGTCGCCAGCCATCTTGGGGAAATATCGCCAACCTCCATCGCTTGCTTGGGCGTAAACGATGAAGTTGAGCGAGGCTTGAGCGGGAAGCATCAGAGCGGGGTCCTTCGTCATTGCATACGCTTCGCAAAGGGCGATCGAAGCGAGGCCATGCGAGTAAAAATTTCCGGGGCCTTCGGTTAAGTCCAAGACAGGCATGCCTTGTATCTTTCCTGCTTTCCCGTTTTGAGCCAAGAACAGCAATGCGTTGCGAACGCGTTCTTTGTACTCGCCTTCCATGTGTGTTTGACCTGCTCCTAGGAAAGGTAGCAGGCCCAGCGCCGTTGCGGCATTGATCGCGCCAGCCCGTTTCGCCTCACCGGGGTCCCCACATCGATTGCGGCAAACCAAATGATGCTGAAAGGTCCAAGCTCCGTTTGCCATTTGATGCAAACTAAGCCATTTCAAGGCATCGCCGACTGCCGATTCACTCGCTGCATTGCCGCCATATTTTTTCAGCAGCTTTTCCCGGGTGTCGCCGCTGCGTCCCCCCATTGGAGAAGACGTGCCGCTCGCCAATGTTTTCAATGAAGATGCGACGGGGGCCATCTCCGATGCCAAGTCGCCCATCGGAATCGGTACCGGCGCAACTTCGAGTGCCTCCATCGCTGTCGGTTCGGGCATCTCTATTTCCTGTTCCGTATCGACCATTTGATCGGCGAGGCTCTCTATCTCGTCCACATCGCCCGAATCGATCTCTTCGATTTGGAATTCTTCCATTTCAGGGGTGTCTTCGCCTGCCCCGATCGCGGATAGCACATTCACCGTTTTGACTTCAGATGGAATGGTGATGAGTGCCAAGACTAGCAAGATGACAACATGCACAAACGTGCTGACCAACCAGGCTGGCATGAGGCGAAAGTAGAGGAAACGATTTCTTGGTCCATTCTGATCCGGTTCCTCACGATCGAATGCCCCATCGATGGGGATTGCCGCTAGACGGTCCGGGGGGATAGGGCTGGAGGCGATTGGCCCAAGTGTTCTCGGTTTTGGTACCGCTGGCGGTGGCGATGGGGCGACTTTCGGGGGTGTCGTCACTCCAGCGGTAATGCGAGTTTTGGACGGGCTCGTCTTTTGGGCGGCCAATTCTTTAGGGGCGGGGACCTTTACAGCCACCGGCATCTTCTTGTCTGTACTGCTCTCTGATGCAACTTTGTTTTCGTTCGATCGTTCGGAGTTCGGCCGCTTCGATTTCGACTCGACAAAATCGCTCCATTGCGGCTCATTGATTTCAGACATCGAAAACTCGTTACGGCGAAGGGAAAAGAAGCTGACGCGCCCGTAGAGACAAGCATCCGTGGCAGGCACCGCTACTAATAAGATTATAGGCAGGCTTAACGCGTTTTATCGAGGGTTAATTCCCCGCAAACCCAAGATTGGCAGTTCCTTGCTTATCGCTTCCAAGCATCTTGAACGGCTTGACGCACCAATCGTGTGCATGTTTGGTTCCGCTCGGCGGCCTCGACGACGTCGTCGTCTTCCGCGGTCAATCTTTCGCTGCCATCAGGAAGTGTCACGATTTTACAACGGATCGATCCAAATTCCGTTTCAATGCGTTCGCTCCGGCGGGGCAGTTTGTGGCGGTCCACCGCGTAGCGGCGGATTCCAATCGCCGTGCTATGCTCAAAGAGGCAGCGTTCCACAACCTCCACTCTCGAGAAGGGGGTGATGGCCGTAAGTTGTACCGCCGCACGTCCCTTTTTCATGACGCATGGAGTTTGGAAAACGTCGAACGCTCCAAGGCTCATCAGACGGCGAGTGCAATCGGCTAGTTGCTCGGGGGTTGCGTCGTCAAGGTTGGTTTCCATCACGACGACGCGGTCGGATGGCAAGACAACCGTGCCGCCAAGTTCGCTTTCGGCGCGAACCTCATCTGTTGCTTCGCCCAATAGCACGCGAAGCACGTTTGCTTGTTCGGTCAAGTCTTTCGTGCCAGATCCGTATCCCACCGCCGACAACGTCATTGCGGGCATGGTGCCGAACGCCGTCGCCGTTGCTTTCAGAATCGCGGCACCTGTCGGAGTCGTTAATTCCGCTTCAATTTGACTATCGGCAATCGGGATGCCGATCAGCAATTCGGTGGTTGCCGGTGCTGGGACCGCCACGCGGCCATGAGCGATCGTGATCTCACCACTGCCGGTCGGGACTGCGGAGGCCGCGATGCGGTCGATGCCGAGTGCCGTCATGGCAATGGCGGTTCCGACGATATCGGCGATCGAATCGATGGCGCCGACTTCATGGAAATGGACTTTTTCGATCGTCGAATGGTGAACTTTTGCCTCCGCTTCCGCCAAGCAACGAAAGATCCGATGGGCCAATCTTTTCGCTTTCTCGTCGATCAGGTCGGCTTGATCGATCATTTCGGTAATGTGATGCAAATGTCGATGAGCGTGCTCGGGGGGGTGGTCAATATGCACCTGAACCGCTCGAAAACCGTTTTTCTTGACGTTTTCCGCTCGGATAGACAGCTTGCCAAGTCCCAGCGAACGAACCGCCGTTTCAATGGTAGAAACGTCAAATTTTCCGGTTTGCAGGCCCAAGTCGATCAAGGCTCCGAGCGTCATGTCGCCGCTGATTCCACTGTGGCAATCGAAGTAAGCTATCGTTTTTGCAGGCTCTGGCATCGTTGTTTCGTTTCGAAAGAAAATGTCGGCATCGTTTTGCCGTTGAAGGATTTGATCAAATTGCTATACTGCCGATCCGTTCCGATTGGAAACACATTTGCAGTAGCCCCAGTGGGCTTCGCTGCGTTAAGCGTATACGAAACAAACGACGAGATCGATCCGATGAAAGTTGTCAGCAGTATCGGTGCCCTAAAGTACCGGCATCCCGATTGCCAAGTGGTCAAACGCCGAGGCCGAATTTATGTGATTTGCAAGAGCAATCCGAAGTTCAAAGTCCGCCAAGGTGGTGCCAAGGTGAAGAAGGCGAGGCGTTAAAGCACCGCGTGGCACAGGCTTCTAGCCTGTGTTCCAAAGAGCAACAAGCGTGGCACAGGCTTCCAGCCTGTGTTCCAAAAAACAACAAGCGTGGCACAGGCTTCTAGCCTGTGTTCCAAAGAACAACAAGTGTGGCACAGGCATCCAGCCTGTGTTCCAAAGAGCAACAAGCGTGGCACAGGCTTCTAGCCTGTGTTCCAAAGAGCAGCAAGTGTGGCACAGGCTTCTAGCCTGTGGTCCAAAGAACAACAAGTGTGGCACAGGATCCAGCCTGTGGTCCAAAGAACAAGAAGTGCCTTGCAAAAGACAGGCTAGAAGCCTATGCCACGATGATTCCAATCCATACCGAGCATCCTGGGAAACTGCCTCCCATCGAGCCACTCGATTTGTTGGTCGTTGCTCCGCATCCCGATGATGCCGAACTTGGCATGGGCGGGACGATCGCGAAAATGCGGTCGCTGGGAATGCGAGTCGGAGTGCTCGACTTGACCACCGGTGAGCCGACACCGCACGGGTCTGAGGCGATTCGCAAAACCGAGACAGCTACGGCGACCGAGCGATTGCAATTGACTTGGCGTGGCAACGCGGGATTGCCCAACCGAAAACTCCAACACACCTTGGAATCGCGTGAGTTGGTTGCCAGCTACTTTCGTGTTTTGCAGCCTCGCTGGATTTTTGCACCTTATTGGGAAGACGCTCACCCGGACCATGTTGCGGCGACCGATCTCATTGAAGCGGCACGGTTTTGGGCGAAGCTAAGCAAAACGGATATGCCTGGCGAACGATTTCATCCGGAGCGAGTTTTCTACTACTTCTGTATCCATTTAAAGTTGGCGGTGCAGCCCAGTTGGATTGTCGACATCAGTGAACATTGGGAAACCAAGCTTGCTGCGATCGAAGCTTATCAGAGCCAATTTATTGTTGGTCGTCCCTCCGAACCGCCCACGATGATCGATCGCCTACGGGATGAAGCAGCGAACTGGGGGCGTTTGATCGGGCGTCCCTATGGTGAGCCGTTCGCCACCAAAGAACCGCTTGGGCTGGAATCGCTCTTGGGGGTGATTTAAAGCTTACCCCGCATGCACCCGGTTTGTTCCCCGTTTCGGTTCGTTCCCCGTTTCGGTTCGTTCCCCGTTTCGGTTCGTTCCCCGTTTCGGTTCGTTCCCCGTTTCGGTTCGCTCCATGGCTCCTGCCTTGTAACCGGATGCTTCGCAGACGCTCGCCTGCCACCACTGTGTTTCCAAGTGGGAGTCTGGGGGGGCAAGTCTTCGGCCGCAACCGTGCTCTACGTGCTCTACGTGTTCTGCTTGCTCTACGTGTTCTGCTGGGCAAGCTGTAGTATAGTAGAGTTATCTGGTGTTATTTTTGAATCGATCTGTTCAACAAAGCGTGACCAACATGCCCGTCAAAATGCAGCTTGCTCGAATCATTATTTCCGAGCTTACCGAAAACCAAGTTATCTATTTGCACGAAGAAAACGGCGACCGCGAATTCCCGATCTTGATTGGGATTTTCGAAGCGACCAATATCGATCGGCGTGTGAAGGAAGAGTACCTTCCGCCACGCCCACTGACGCACGATTTGATCGTCAATGTTGCCAAATCGCTTGGCGCGAAAATTGAAAGTGTCGTCATCAGTGACCTCAGCGACCATACCTACTATGCCCAACTGAATCTTCGTAAAGAGGATGGCGAATTGGTGACGATCGATTCGCGACCAAGCGATGCGATTGCGGTCGCTGTCACGTTTACTCCGCCGCTCCCGATCTACGTCAGCGAACAAGTTCTCGACGAAGCCACCTCAGCCCCCTTTTAGTTTTCGACGACTTCCCATTCGAATGGCGTAGCTTTATGAGGCAACTGACCACACCCGAGCAGGCTCGAGAATTTGTGCTCGATCGCCGCTTTCGGGGACACACCGTCGGAGTGGTTCCGACGATGGGCGCTTTGCATGACGGTCACCTGGAATTGGTCCGCCAAGCGAAGCAGCATTGCGATGTTTCGATTGCGACCATCTTCGTAAATCCGACACAGTTTGGCCCGGGCGAAGATCTCGATAAATACCCACGTTTGCTTGAGCAGGATTTGAGTTTGTTGGAAAGGATTGGTGCCGATGCGGTCTTTTTGCCGTCATCCGAATCGATCTATCCGCCCGGTTTTTCGACGTTTGTCGAAGCGCCGGACGTTGGCTCGCCACTCGAGGGGGTTTGTCGGCCCAGTCATTTCCGCGGCGTGACGACGATCGTTTGCAAACTGTTTCAAATACTACCAGCGACCCATGCCTTCTTTGGCCGCAAAGATTATCAACAATTGAAAGTTATCGAAGCGATGGTTCGTGATTTGAACATCGCAATCGAGATCGTGGCTTGCGATACCGTGCGCGAAGAGGACGGCCTAGCTCTAAGCAGCCGCAATCGCTATTTGGATTCGGCGCAACGAATCCAGGCATTGGCATTGTCGCGAGCGTTACAGCGAGCGCAAGCGATGGCCACAGCGGGGACTCGGCAAACCGAGCAACTCGAACAAGCGATGCGTCAAGAACTCGATGGGCATGCTGACCACCCGGGAGTCGATCGGGTTGAGTATGCGGTGGTCGTCGATGCAGAAACCCTTTTGCCGCTGACCGATTTGAATCGACCGGCGGTCGCCCTGATTGCCGCATTCGTCGGCCAAACTCGTTTGATCGATAATCGATTGATCTCTGCTCTAATTTAGCCGTTTAGGCGTTCGCCTCGGTTCCCTATCTTGACCGCACTGAATGAAGATGAATATCACGGACGAGCCGGCTCCCAAGCCCGACCTGAATCTTGTACGCACGGACTTAGCGAACGAGCGAACGCTGCTCGCTTATGGTCGGACCGGACTGATGGTGTCGGGGACGGGAGTGACGTTGATCAAGTTCTTTGCCGATGAAGAAATCCTGCAGGTCATCGGATGGGCTTTTCTCGGCTTAGGGCTGCTCGTCGGAGCGGTTGGCTTGCTGCGTTTTGCAAGTCTTCACGCACGTTTACACCGCGATGGATAGCTGGCTACGATCTTGGTTTGATGAACGTCCGCTTGGAATAAACGTTTGCCTGGAATAGGGCGATCCCTCGACGATCAACGTCAGACTTCCTGTTAGGGAGGCCTTTGATGACCCCAGGTGTCAGGCAGCGTCGCAGGAGCGTTTGGGGCGACACTCCAATCCGTTCGCGAGTCCACGTATTCCGAGCCCGCTTCCCAATTTCGCCTGGGACGGTGACAATGCTATCTGCAAACCGTTCCGATTGCCGAAGTCGACTGCACAAACGTTTTTTTCTGGAGTAACCAACCCCCATGACCACATCACCCGCCACCAAACTGACCTCGACCGCTGCGTGGAAAGATCTAACGACGCAATTTGAGCTGATAGGAAAAAAACACCTTCGCGATTTCTTTGCCGAAGACGCTTCGCGAGCGGAAAAGTTCTCGGTTGAAGCTCTCGGATTATTGCTCGACTATTCCAAGAATCGTATCGATTCCGAGACAATGGAGCGATTGTTTGCGCTGGCGGAAACGGCAAACTTGAAACAGCACATCGAAGCGATGTTCAATGGCGAAAAGATCAATACCACCGAGGATCGAGCCGTTTTACACACGGCCCTGCGTGCTCCCCAAGACGCTGTCGTGATGGTCGACGGCGAAAACGTTGTTCCGGACGTCCATGCCGTGCTCGACAAAATGACCGAGTTCTGTAACCAAGTTCGTAGCGGAGCATGGAAGGGACAAACTGGCAAATCGATCCGCAACGTTGTCAACATCGGGATCGGCGGGTCGGATCTAGGGCCGGTCATGGCGTACGAGGCATTGAAGCACTACAGCAGTCGCGAGCTAACGTTTCGTTATGTTTCGAATGTTGATGGAACCGATTTTGCCGAAGCGACAATCGATCTCGATCCGGCAGAAACACTCTTTGTTGTTTCCTCCAAAACATTTACAACACTCGAAACAATGACCAACGCTCGTACTGCTCGGCAGTGGTTGTTGGCGGGTTTGGGCGGAGACTCGTCCGCGGTGGCCAAGCACTTTGTCGCCGTCTCGACCAATGCCGAAAAAGTAAAAGACTTTGGAATCGATACGAACAATATGTTCATCTTTTGGGATTGGGTTGGCGGACGTTACTCGATGGACTCTGCGATCGGTTTATCGACGATGTTGGCAATTGGCCCGGGCCACTTCCGAGACCTGTTGGCCGGTTTTCACGAAATGGACCACCATTTCCGGACGACGCCTTTCGAGCAGAATTTGCCCGTCATCATGGCTTTGTTGACCGTTTGGTACGTTAACTTTTTTGATGCCAAAACGATTGCCGTTTTGCCATACGATCAGTACCTCAAACGGTTCCCTGCTTACTTGCAACAATTGACGATGGAGAGCAACGGCAAATCGACGACGCTTGCGGGCGACCGTGTGAGTTATGACACCAGCCCAATCTATTGGGGGGAACCGGGCACAAACGGGCAACACTCGTTCTACCAATTGATCCATCAGGGAACGCACTTGATCCCATGTGACTTTATTGCCTTTGCCAATTCGCTCAACCCGCTTGGCGAGCATCAAGATTACTTGCTCGCCAATGTGATCGCACAAGGCGAAGCACTTGCGATGGGGAAAACGAAAGAGGAAGTCGAGGCAGAAGGCACCAATGCCGATTTGGTCCCACACCGCGTGTTCGAGGGCAATCGCCCATCGAACACGATCATGATCGATCGCTTGACACCATCGATTCTCGGAAAACTGATCGCGATGTATGAACATAACGTGTTCGTGCAAGGAGTGATTTGGCAACTCGATTCGTTCGACCAATGGGGAGTCGAGCTGGGCAAGGTATTGGCACAAAAAATTATCCCCGAGTTGCAATCGGCTGATGCAGAGCTGGCTCACGACAGTTCGACGAATCAATTGATCAAGACCTACCGCAAGCTAAAGGCCTAATAAGATGCCACGTAGCCCCATTCGTCGCCCGCCTGCCGATTTGGATTTGTCAAAAGTGCTGCGCGATATCGAATCGCTGCCACCAACACTGACGAGCCAATCGCTATTTGGAAACAACCTTCCGCTGGAAGTCGAAGTCGGTAGCGGCAAGGGGTTGTTCCTGGCAAACGCCTCGGAGCAGACGCCCACGCACAACTTTGTCGGCATCGAGATTCAATTCAAGTGTGCCGAGCACGCGGCGGGGCGTTTAGCGAAAGCAAAGGTCGGCAATGCGATTATGATTAGCGGGAACGCAGAGCCGCTATTCTTGGAGCGAGTCGACCCAGCAAGTTTAGAAGCGGTCCATGTTTACTTTCCTGATCCGTGGTGGAAAAAGAAGCACCGCAAACGACGGGTACTCAACCCAACGAGTATCGTCAGTTATGCACGCAGTATCCGCTCTGGTGGACGGCTGCATTTTTGGACCGATGTGCTCGATTACTTCGAAGACACCGTCGAGATGATTGCAGAGCTTGCACCGGAGCTAGGAGTACCGATTCCGGAAGTCGAAATCGAAGCAGACCATGATCTCGATTATCGAACGCATTTCGAACGTCGCAGTCGCAAAAATCGCATTCCTGTTTACCGCGTCTGTTATGAAAAACGCTAGGCTCTGTCAGAAAGCTCTTTTGATGGCCGAAAGTCTTGGCGACTTTCGCTACCAATTTAGGAACCGCGTTAAGAGTTCTACACCGGGCTGAGTCAAAAAACTTTCGGGATGGAACTGCCACCCTTCGAGCTTGAATTCCTTGTGACGTACGCCCATGATCTGCCTTTCTCCACCCGTGTCCGTCCATGCAGTGACCACTAAATCCTCGGGCAAGCTTTCTGGCTCAATCACCAAGCTGTGATAGCGAGTGGCGATGAAGGGATTGTCTAAATCGGTGAAAAAACCCTGGCCATCATGATAGATCTCATCGGTCTTGCCGTGCATTAATTGCGGGGCGCGAATGATCTTTCCACCGAATGCTTGGCCGATCGATTGATGCCCCAGGCAAACGCCCAGAAGCGGTATCGTGCCAGCAAACCGTTTGACGCACTCAACGCTTACCCCCGCTTCGCTTGGCGTGCAGGGACCCGGTGAAATGAGAATACGACGGGGGCTCAAGTTGGCAATCTCGTCCACCGATTTTTCGTCGTTGCGAAAAACGCGAACGTCGATCGACCGATCAATCTCACCGAGACGTTGGACTAAATTGTAGGTAAAGGAATCGTAATTGTCGATGACGATGACCATGTTGTATTGTCTCGAATGTTGATTTGGGCGTCGATGAAATGTCAAGAGGAAAATGACCTGAAAACGCTATTAGAAACAAAAAGGATATTCTTCGCACCTAGGGTGCAAAACGCTCTTTAGTCTTTCTAGCTCTAGCGATTATAATGAGGCTGTCGCGGCAGTACTGGGCGAGTGGAATCACGGCGAAATGCGATTCACACGTTTTGACAGACGATCGTGGTAAACGGTTCACTCATATCGCACTTTAATATTCTGGATCATTGCCGTGTTATCGGTTCGCCCCAAAGTTGCTGAATTAGCGTTCCACGTTTTCAGCCGTTCCTTGCATCCCGAACTCTATACGCTGCACCAGCGGCGTAAGATCGAACGAAGTGAATACGAATTGCAAATTGATATCACCAATTGCGGTCACGTTCTGACTTGGCAGGGTGCTGGGATGACGGTTTGCGAAGTGGCCACGAGTGCTCAACAACCGCTTCCAAAACGTCGCTGTTTGCTATCACGACCATTGAAAGGAAGCCGCACCGAACGAGTGGAATGCCGAGGCAACGTTCAATACAAAACTCATTTTCAACTCGAACCCGTTTCGCCCGATATCTTCTGGATGATGCAGCAGCAACTTGGTGACGGACAAACCGAAGGATTGCTGCATCGGTTTGACGCCAGCGGGCGGATGGCTCTTGGCGCGATGAGCTATGTCAACGTTGAAACCCGCCGAAAAAGTGTTCTCGTTCAATCGTTGCATACTTTTCCCGATGATTACGCGATCGTCAAAGTTGAATCGTTGGTGTCCATTGAACAAGACGTCTAAATGACGGACCTGTTTTGGTACCTCTTATTGGTGGTCGTCGGCTTCCTTGCCGGGATTTGTAACTCGATCGCGGGCGGTGGATCCTTTCTGAGTTTGCCCGCCCTGTTTTTGTTTGGGCTCGATCCTCGAGTCGCCAACGGAACCAACCGCGTCGCGGTGTTGTTTTCCAGTGCATCGGCGGTTGTGATTTTTCGGCGTCATGGCCAGCTAGATCAGAGATTCGCCAATTTGTTGACGGTTCCCACAATTGCAGGCGTTCCCATCGGTGCGATGTTAGCAATCTATTTGCCCGCTTCAGCGCTAGAGCCGATCTTTGGGAGTGTCTTTTTGGTGATGGCAGTTGTTTTGGCACTCAACCCAAAACGGGTCATCGAATCCCATGCTGCCGCAAATGCGTCGCCATGGAAAATGATGCCGGTATTCTTACTGATTGGTATCTATGTGGGATTCATTCAAGCGGGATTCGGGATCTTGCTGCTGATCGCAATGAGTTTGATGAACACCGGCGATTTACTTGCCTCCAACGCGGTTAAAAATTGGATCGGTTTTTGGGTCACCTTCATTGCCCTTCTCGTCTTCGCCGCTTACGGCTTGGTTGCTTGGGCACCAGGATTGTGTATGGCAGCGGGAAATTTAACAGGCGGGATTGTCGGTGCGAAATTGGCAATTCAAAAAGGTAATCGTTTGATCTTTGCATTCTTGATCGTTGTCATGGTGGCGACCGGAATCAAGTTGATTGTGACAAACGTTGTTTGAGCGGGAGTCCAGGCTTTCGCCGATTCCGTGAGTCGCATAAATCGGCTAAAGCCTGGACTCCAACGCTACTCGCTACGAATCGTGAGGAGCCCCTTCGGTGATCTGCCCGTAAAGTTGTTCGATACACGTCGCGATCAAGGCGGTCCAACCCGTTTGATGAGACGCTCCCAATCCTTCACCGGTATCGCCGTGAAAATACTCATAGAACAAAACATGGTCTTGCCATAAATGTTCGTTGCCAGTCATCCCGCTACCAATCAAGCACGGTCTTGCTCCGCCGCCTTCGGGGCATAGGAAGATGTTGGACAACCGCCGATTGATCTCATTGGCGACATTGTGCAAGTTCATTATTTTTCCCGAGCCGGTTGGGCATTCGATTTGAAATTCATCTCCATAGAACTCGTGGTATCGATGCAGTGCTTCGATAAGCAAATAATTGGGCGGAAACCAGATCGGTCCACGCCAATTGCTGTTTCCGCCAAACATCCAACTGTCGGATTCGCCGGGAACATACGCCACCGTATGCTGATCGCCTCGCACGGTGACCTGGAAAGGTTGTTGAAGATGAACCTTCGACAACGAACGAATGCCGTACTTCGACAAGAACTCGTTTTCATCGAGTAGAACGCTCAGGACTCGGCGCAGTCGATGACGCGGTGCGATCGAAATCAGCATACGGCGATGGTGTCCGGATGTTTCAGCGAACTCGATATGCTTTGCCAAATCACGTCGGTTTTGCAGAAACCAATCGAGTCTTTGACGGAATCCAGGTAGTTCGTCAAGCAGTTCCTCATCGAGAATTTCGATCGCAATCAATGGCAGGAGACCAACCAATGAGCGGACTCGCATCGGTACCGTTTCGTCATCAATTTTCAATTGGTCGTAATAGAACCCATCCTGTTCATCCCATAACCCACCACTTTCGCTGTGGTTCATGGCATCGATAATGCGGATGAAATGATCGAGGAATTTTGACGCCATGTCCGAATACGACTTGTCATCCCTGGCTAATTCGAGAGCCATCGACATCATTGTCCCGCAGTAAAAAGCCATCCAAGCGGTCCCGTCCGCTTGTTCAAGATGGGCTCCTTCCGGCAAACCTTTGCTGCGATCAAAGACGCCTATATTGTCGAGTCCGAGAAAACCACCTGCGAATACATTGTCACCGTTGCTGTCGACTCGGTTCACCCACCAAGTGAAATTCAACAGCAAACGCTGAAACGTCTGCTTCAAAAACATCGTATCACGGCGGCCTGCTTCCGCTTCCATTTGAAAAACTCGGAAACACGCCCAAGCATGAACGGGAGGATTGACGTCATCGAAATAAAATTCGTAGGCAGGCAATTGACCGTTGGGGTGCATGTACCATTCTCGAAGCAGTAGCATCAATTGGCGTTTCGCAAACGCGGGATCAATCCGTGCCGCGGGAATCATGTGAAATGCTAAATCCCATGCGGCAAACCAAGGGTATTCCCATTTGTCAGGCATCGACAGAATGTCACGAGCATAGAAATGCCGCCAATCACGATTGCGCCCGCTCTTCCGCGCCGGCGGCGGTGTCATCACGTCAGCATCGCCCTCGAGCCAATCGTCCACAATGTAGTGGTAAAACTGCTTTGTCCACATTAGCCCCGCATATGCGGCTCGCGACACATGCCGTTGTTCTGTCGTTTCGTTGGCTGGAATGATCGCATCGTAGAACGAATCCGCTTCCTTCCTTCGTAATTGCATCACACTTGAAAAACCATCGCCAAGATCCAAACGGTCGGAATCATCCGAATGGTTCGGATCCGCCAATCGAACTCGAACCCGCCGCGTTTCATCCGGTTCCAAATCCCATCGATAGACCGAAGCGACTTTTGTACCGTGATGTTTTGGATTGACCGCATCCGTCTCATTGCTTACCACGTACCGGTGAAACGCATCTTTGGTGTAAGGTGAAAAATTCTCGTCCTTAAACAATCGTTCCGCATTCGTTTCGTTCTCCGTAAAGATGAGTTCGCTGTCATCGATTGATTCGAATTGGCACACCATCGGTGGCAGTGTATCATGCTTCGTGCGAACGACATGTTCACGACCTGAACCCAATTGTTGAATCAACGGTTTGGTCGTGCAGCCTTCATGGCGACAACCCCATACCCAAGTATTGCGAAACCAAAGGGTGGGCAGTAGCGTTATTTCGTGAGCATCTCTTCCGTGATTGGTCACGGCAATTTCGATCAAAAGATCGTTTTCATCCGCTTTGGCGTAAGTCGCCGTCACATCGAAAAAACAATTTTTATCGAACAATCCTGTGTCGACAACTTCGTATTCGGGGTCGTTCAATCCCCGTTCGGAATTGACCTTCGACAATTCTCGATAGGGGTAGCGGGCATGAGGATACCGATACATTGCTTTGGCAAACGAATGCGTCGGAGTGGAGTCGAGGTAGTAATAGATCTCCTTGACGTCTTCGCCATGGTTGCCTTCGGGACCCGTCAGTCCAAACAAGCGTTCTTTCAAAATGGTATCGTTGCCATTCCAAAGAGCGACCGAAAAACATAGACGGCATTGCCGATCCGTAAAACCGAGCAGTCCATCTTCGCCCCATCGGTAGACCCGCGACCGCGCATGATCGTGCGGGAAGTCCGTCCAAGAATGACCGTTGGCTGAGTAGTCTTCACGAACCGTTCCCCATTGCCTTTCGGACAAGTAAGGACCCCAACGTTTCCAGTTTTTCTCTCGTGCCTCATCTTGTCGCAGTCGAGCGTGTTCGGGTGTCGGCATCCGTGATGTTTCCTTGGAGGTGCAAAGAACCGATTGTCGATTCAGCTCAGTTGTTATTCTAAGCGGCCTGGTCGCCATTCGTAGTGGATCTTGTCAAAAATCTTGGCCATTCGTAGTGGATCCTGTTAAAGATCCTGTCGCTCTCATCGTACCGGCGGCGTCCTGTCGCCGTTCCTACGACCCTTGTTGATGGATAACGGTGGTAAACCTATCGACGCCTTGCGACTGGCCCATCACGACAGAAAACCGGACGGAAATCAAGATTTCTGGCAACCACGCCAAAACGGCTAAAACACGAGACAATGCCTTCTCTCCGCTCATGCCGTTTCGAACAGACGGCCGCGACTGCGAGCGGTGGCTTTGGTTGGAGTGTCATCGGCGACGAAACCACGTTCGACCGGGTCGTGCTCAAGTGCTTTCAACGTTGATGCGAATGAGTTTTTTGAATGGCCATTGCATGTAGCGACCAGTTCGCGAACCTCTTCGGGATCCGTAATCTCGGACAACGGATGCATCCCTTGAGCGGTTTGTGCGGCGACGATGACTCGTCTACCAATTCGAATCAGTGTGATCGTGGTGCGGGCGTCGAGCGATGTGCTGCCCAGCGTTTCCACGATCTCGCTGGGGATTCCGGACGATCGCTTACTGCCTCCGCCGAACCGACGGGTTAACCAGACAAAACCTGCGAACAAACCGAGTACGACGGCCAAACTTGAACAAACCGTTATGGTCGGCGTCATCATCCCTTTCTCACGTGTGATCGGTTGCTCGCCATCAGTCGTCCTGTCAGCAGAACGGGGGGCTAATGCGGGAAAGCCAGACGCCAGGACTCGCGGGGAGGTGGGGGCGGGATCGATATCCGAACCGGCATCACGATTCCAAAGCATCCCACCGTTTTCGTCAGCCCGAGCATTTTCACCAGCCCGAGCGTTTTCACCAGCCCGAGCGTAGGCGGATGTCGGTGCGAAGGTCGCCTCGTCTGCGATGCTGGTGAGGGCATTTGAAAACAGGCCAACCAGCACGACACAGCGGACGAAAAATCGACTAAGCACTGACAAGCTCCGTTACACGAATACAAAAGTTATCGTTCATCACCAAGACTTCTCCACGTGCAATGAGTTTGCCGTTGACGATAATATCCACGGGGTCGCCCGCGAGTTTGTCGAGCGCGACGACCGAGCCACCGCGAAGCTGTAACACTTCTTCCAGTCGCATCTGGGTACGACCGAGTTCAATGCGAAGGTCGAGTTCAACCTCATCAAGCATCTCAATCGATTGCCGCTCGCCGACCGAGTCGTCAGCGTCTAGATTGCCCAGGTGATACGGTTCGGGACTCTGGTTGTTTCCACCCGTTGCGGATTCATTTTGATCCATCGAACCGGAGGCTTCCGCCAACAGTTTTTCGATATCATCCATCCCAAGATGTTCTTCCTGGTCCTTGGATTTCGGCGATTTGATAGATTTCGATTTGGGATCTGACTCTACCGCTGCCGCTGCATCGTCGGTTTTCTCATCAAGTTCGTTTGGGTCTGGCATAGCACACGTCCTTCCATGGACAGCGTTGTTTCACAGCAAAGTTTCACACTCACATCAATCACTCGGCGCGGATCCGCCGCAGACTAATCTGGGATCAGTTGGTAATTGTTGAATCCAACACCTAGAAAATAGTCTTTTTCGAGTAGATGATTACATGTCGTCAAAATTCGTCTTTCAAGCAACCCCAATTGGTTTTCTTGAAGCTCGGTTAAGGCGCTTGTACGTATTTTCATCCGAATAGCGTGCCGTAAACGCCCTTGTTTTTCTTCGATTTCCTTATCGATCACCTCCTTGTTTTTTTCACGAATTAAGCCGTACAAGCTCAACTCGAGACGAAATTCTCGTTCGGTATCGATGGGGCTAAACGTTTCACCGAATTGGCCGATTTGGATCTCAACCACTTTGTTCTCGTTTGATTGCATTTCCTCGGCTTCTCGCTCGTCCTCCTGGACCGATTCGATCAACTTCGCTTCGGCCATTGCACTGACTTGCTCGGCGCTCGGGACCATGAAGAAAAACATGGCCGATTCGAGTAAGACAATGGTTGCGACAAAAGCGATGACCAGCCCTCGCCCCGATCCGCTTTTGACCTCAACAGTGTTTTCAGCAACCTCGTTTTCATTTTCTGTTTTTTCTGCTTCGTCAGCCATCATGTCGCCTCCGGTTTCGAGTCAAAATTTTCTATCGTTTGAGCAGCTCTTTCTGCAGCCGTTCCGTGTAAATCGTCGACCGTTTCGTCGAGCAAGAACACTTCCACGCGTGGGTTACGAGCGATCGCGATCGAGCCACCCGCGCGGTGCATCGGTTCGCTATCGCCTGCCGAAGAGATGCGAAACCGCGAGGGGTTCAGTCCATGTGCTTCGATCAATGCATTTCGCACCACCATGGCTCGGCGAAATCCGAGCTGGATCGATTCGTCGGTCCCGGCGGTCCGGGCTGCGTATTCGGCCGATACGTGTCCGCGAACTTCAATTTTTTGTGGTTTGCCCCGCAATTGTGCGGCGACACTTTCGAGGGCGCTGCGGTTGGCCTCCGTCAATTGATCGAATCCCAGTTCGAAGGAGATTACCGAACCGACCGCAGTCATTTGGCCTGGCCGGATGATTCGTACCAATGGGTCCTCGCCAGATGGTGCTTTATCAGGCACGCCACCTTTCGCAGTATCCTTTTTCTTGGCTCGTCCTGTGGTTGATAAAACACTGAATTCAGCCGGCCGTGGTCGGGAATCGCCAGGCGATAACACATTCGATGTCTTCGTGTAGCCGAATTGTTGCTGCATCGAATCGACCAACGATTGATACTTTTCCTCATCCTTGATCTCGCTCAGCGAAACCAGCATGATAAAGAATGTCAACAGAAGGCTCATCATATCACCAAAGGTAACAACCCATTCGGGGATGCCTATTTCATCGGGTTCATCGTCCATTGGTTATTCTGCCTCTCGTTGTTTCGGTGGCAAAAACGTGCGTAGTTTTTGGTCGATTGCACGCGGGCTTTCCCCTTGTTGAATCGCCATCACACCACGAATCGCAATTTCCATGCTGACCATTTCGTTGCGGCTCAATAGCCCAAGCTTTTCCGCAAACGGACTGAAGAAAACATTTGCAACAATCGCCCCATAAAGGGTCGTGATCAGTGCGACTGCCATCCCCGCACCAATGCCCGAAGGATCGCTCATGTCTTGAAGCATCATGATCAAACCCATCAACGTGCCAATCATTCCGTAGGCGGGAGCAAAACGGCCGAGTTGATCCATAATGCTCTTGCCTTCACGGTGACGCACAGCGATTGCGTTGACCTCGGTACGAAGTACCTCTTCGACCACTTCGGGTGTGCTGCCGTCGACAGCCATTTGGATACCCGTGCGGACGAGCGGATTTTCGATATCACCTACTTTGGATTCCAGTGCTAACAAACCGTCGCGGCGAGCGGTTTCCGCCAGCTCGACGATCTGCTTGACCAACGCCAAGCGATCTTCGTTCTTATTCAAGAACACCTTGATGGCAACGATCGGCGACTTCAAAATACTACCAAGCGGGAAACAGATCAGTGCTGCGGCGCCGGCACCACCGACCACCACCAAAAAGGATGGAATGTCGATGAACGCAGAGAAGGGCGCGTTGCCCATCGCGATCGAACCGATGATCAATCCGATCGCTAAGATCAAACCGATCAGGCTAGCGATGTCCATAATGAATGCAGTTTAGGGTTGGTGGTTAGGAGGTTGGACAGGCGGAGGGATTGGACGTCATGTCGGTTGCAGGTAAACCAATTTCAGGACGAAGCATGATCTGTGGATTTGGCATCCAATGCTTGTGTTGCTGATACCGAACCGCGCGGTCGACGACCTCATCCAGACTTTCGCGGACCACAATACGTTCACCCGATGTCAACGTGATGAACGTATCGGGACGCCTTTCGACATACCGAATCAGGTCAGCATTGAGCACAAACGGCTCGCCATCGAGTCGCGATAGCTTAATCATCGATTTGTCCTCATTGAAATTTAGCTCTACCGTTAATTGAAAACGCAACGCATGCTTGGCTTTCAACAAAGCGTAGGACACACAAAAGGAACCGGCGGGATGTTGCAAAAAAGAAACGCAGACTTCCGATGAAGTATCGATGCAACGACGTTACACAATCAGTACAATAGGCATAATCATGTCAAATTCACGCAGCCCAAACTCCGAGGATGCCCCTGAGGATGCCCCTGAGGATGCCTCGGGAGCGGCCACGTTAAACGAAGCGAGCGTCAAAGCGATCTCTCCAACCGATCCGCGTGCCGATGTGGCACTCGGTTGTGCTGCAACGATCCTTTCGGTCGCGATCACCTGTGTTTTACTGTTTTTTAACGCATCCTTTGTGATGGCACTGATCAAGTTGCTCGAGCCGGTTTTGCCCATTTGGGCGCGAACAGCCGGCGCGACTCAGTTTTTGCTCTTCTTGATACCGGTGATTTTACTGGTCGCCGAATGGATGCTAATCGATTTTATTCGAAGTCGATTTCGTGTAACAAAGCCGCATTAGCGTGGCAGTGACGGTTTTCATTCGAGAGCGAGAAATATCCGTTATTTATACCGCTTGCAAAGCGTCAAAAGATCCGGCATACTTTGTCTACAAGGTCTGACCTGTGGGGCGAGTTGGGTTGCCGAATTGCATCCCGCCTTCCCATAATCGTGTGTTGGAACCGTGTTTGTAAAAAACCGCGTCAAGAGATATACTTTTACCACGACGCACCCGTAGCTCAACTGGATAGAGCATCGGTCTTCGGAACCGAGGGTTGGGGGTTCGAATCCCTCCGGGTGTACTGCGTTTTCGACACTTTTTGATTTTCAAAACTTGTCGGGGACAGAATTCGGGACAGAATTTTCTCGCTGAAAAGCAAATTGGCCTCGACGGGCTACCCGTCGATATCTGCGCAAAACCCTTCGCTCTGCGATGTGTGTTCTAGGTTTCCCCTAGATCCGATTGGAGGGTTTTCTCATGGCTCGTACTCCCAAGCCTTGGTTCGACAAGTCCCGTGACTGCTGGAAAGTCACCATCGCCGGTAAGCGGCACAATCTCGGCAGTAATAAAAAGGCTGCCTTCGATGAGTTCTACCGCTTGATGAGCACGCCGGTCAAACGGAAGAAAGTGAAGGCGCCAACTAAGTCGCTGCCAGCTATCATTGATGCGTTCTTGGAGTGGAATTCCAAGCATCGTGCCCCCGATACCTACGAATGGTATCGCTACCGCTTGCAACGCTTCGTCGACTTCTACCCCGATATCTCGGTCACGGCACTCAAGCCATATCACGCTGAACAGTGGGTCGATAGCTACCCGGATCTCTCGCGTACTTCCCGACGTAACTATTTCCGCTCGATTAAGCGTTGCTTGAAGTGGGCAAGACAGCAGGGCTACATCGACAGCAACCCTTTGGAATTACTGGAGATCCCTGGTGCTGATCGGAAAGAGGTCGTCATCCGCGACGACCAATTTTCCGCCGTACTGGACGCGGCCCTTGATCCCGCGTTTCGCGATCTGTTGATCGTGACTCGCGAAACCGGGTGCCGTCCGCAAGAATTGTTGCGAGTTGAGGCTCGCCACGTCGACGTCAAACAGCAACGCTGGGTGTTCCCCAAGCACGAATCGAAAGGAAAACGCGAACAGCGAGTCGTGTATCTGACCGATAAAGCCTTCGAGATCACCAAATCGTGGATGGCCAAAAAACCAAGCGGAGAGATCTTCCGCAACAATCGGGGCACCCCTTGGACGACCGATGCCGTGAACTGCCAAGTCGATCGCATCCGAATTCGGATGGGGAAAGCGGAAATGAAGAAACGCGGCTTGAAGATCAAAGATGACAAGATCAAGAAGTTGATCAAAAAGCTGAAGCAAACAAAAACAGCCAAAGGCGTCGTGCGTGCCAAGACACCGGCCGAAATTCGCTGCGAAGCCAAAGACAAGCTGACAAAACAAGAAGCGAAATTGCATGCTCCGCGTTGCTCGCTTTACAGCCTTCGCCACTCGTTCGCGACGCTCGCTCTCGAACGGGGCGTCGACTCAGTGACGTTGGCCAAGCTAATGGGCCATTCTGACACAACCATGCTGAGCCGCGTTTATAGTCATGTCGAGCAGAACCCCGCTTACATGGCAGATCAACTCAAGCGTGCCGCGGCATCTTGATGTGTTTGAGGCTTTGACGTGGTTCTTGCGGCTGTTCAGTCTCGTGTTCAGAGGGATCCGAGACCGTGGCCGCAAGAAAGCGAGCCAACTCATCTTCCGATACCCGAATCGTGCCTCGCCCAAGCCCAATGCGGTAGCATTTCAGGCGACCTTGAGAAAGCAAGCCATAGACCGTCGACGGGGCGACATTCAATCGGTCGGCGACTTCGTTGACGGTCAACATGCTCGATTTCATAGCTGATTCAGATTCGGGTAAGTGGACTTCCGCCTGACACTGACGGAGATCGATCCATCGAAACAGCAAAGTTCCTCGCTCTTGAACTTATCGTGATTGATAGCGCATTGCGCAAACACACCCGGTTCGCGGTTGAAAATTCGTCGAGGCAATCCTGGACGCAATTGGGAAGTTCGAATTGACTTATCTGCTTCTACCCAATTGCTGGTAGAGAGGGTCGTAAACTGGGAGATAAAGAGGGGCCCTTGCTTTTCGCTAGCCGAATCCGAGGAGCGATGTCGTGTCAAGGCCCACCTCTAGAGTTGGGACGATGCTCTTGCCGCCGAGCAAAAGACGTCGCCCCATCCCCTCCTGTGGGATGTTCGGTTCTGGCTCAGTCGGCGAGTGTTTACTCGGACATAATTTTGCAGAACTGTCGCCGGTAGTCGTTTGTAGTCCGGTCTGCGACAATCATCCACCGCGAAACTAGTAACCACACCCTTTCAGAAGCGGACCTTCAGTTTGGACGTTGAACTACACCATAAAGCCGTGGAGCAGACCCACGGGAATTTAGTCGCCGCTGCCGATCGTTTTGTGGGTTCGCTTGGTCACGGTGGGACCAACCCGCAAGCGATTGGACAAGTTGTGTTCTACGCACATGAACTCAGCAGGTTGCTACCACCGGAATTTCATCCGCCGTGGCTGACGGAATTGGACGTTGGTTTTGCTACAGCAGAACTTGACCCGCACGCAGGCGATCCAGAATTTGAGAAGTTGACCGCGTTTGTCGTTAAGAACCTACCGCAGATCAGCGCACCTCTTCTGTTCGGTGAGCAAGCCGAGTTTGATTTTGATTCCCGGTTCGATTCGATTCGTGATGAAGCGGGTGTGGCTGATGCCTTTGACAATCTCGTTTCAAAGATAGAAGCAATCATCGCGTTGGACGTGATCGATAGTCGTGTTGTGCAAGAAGCGTTGGAACGATTAAAAGCAATGTTGAAGCGTAGTCGCCACGGTTCATTCACCGCCGTTGTGATGTCGATTCACTACGGCAAGTTCATCGCCAGTGCCTTCCGAAAGACACTCGCCAAACTTCCCTTGGTTGGTCCAGCATTTGCGGCTTTCGATGAAGCGGTTTTGGATGCGGCAAACCGGGTTCAAGATGCAGAAGCAAAGATGAAGTCCGAAACAGTTCAACGGCTGATCAATCGTCAACGATTGATCGCCTAGCCGCCTCGGTAGCCACTGCGCGTCAGTTCCTCGAAGACTCGCGTCACCGTGATACGAGGATAACGCTCCAGTAATCGCGTGATTTCTTCGTTAAACGGATCCAGTTTACTGGCCCGCCGCGTTGGCACTGGCCCCAGACTCGCTGGCGGCGCGTCGGCATTGGCATCGGCTTGAGCCTGCACATCCGCATCGCGGGATTGTACGTGCGATTTGATAACGCTTGAGACTTGATAGCGACTGAGGTTCAGCTCCAACGCGATGCTGCGCAGCGATTGATGGTTCTGCCAACGGTGGATCACTTCGTTTTCTTGTTCGCGGTTCATGGTTGCTTCATCTCTTTCAAAAAGTCCTCGGTTGCTTCGGCGACCACCTTCGTTTCTTGCTCAAGCTTGACGAAGCCATCGGTTAACGGCTCTCGATCGATCGCTTGTAATTCCGAACGCCCTTTGTATCGGAGCCAACTGTTCATCTTGGCCAAGCAGTCTAAGAGTAACGCCAGGCGTTTGGCCGCTCGGTTACCTGAAGCACTCATTCGCGGATCCCATTGGTAGACGTAGTCCGCTTGTGATTGACGCAGAGCTTCACGTGGATTGGAGAGCACCAAGTGAGCCTGCTCGGCAGTGCTACTTGCAGAGAGTAGATCCACAACATCCGATAGTTCACGCGAAGTCAACGCGGCATCGGTAGCCGCTAACATGGCCGCTTTCTGGTTGCCGCGCGGCAACCGGATCAGATGTCTCGCTTGAGTTGGTGTTAACAGTCCAAGCCGCAATGACTCGCGAGCTTCGTCACAAAGTCGCTCGATCAATGCTAGTCGTCGATTCACCCAGCTCTTGTGGCGACCAAGCATCTGGGCAACTTCGGCTTGCTGGAGTCCATCCTCGCGAACGAGTGCAAAGATGACCCAAGCTTCCTCCAGTTCCACGGGTCGTCCGACGATGCGGTTCAGATTGAACAAGGCTGCCTTGGCTGCTTGCTCATCCACTTCCAACAACCTCGCTTGCAAGTGCGTAAACCCTTTGAGCGACCGAGCCGCACGTAAACGCTTGAAACCATCGACGAGTACCATCTGCCCTTCGAGTTGAAAGACGATGATTGGCGATACTTGGCCGTAGTCCTTGAGCGACTGCATCATCTGCCGCTCAAGCTTTGGTTGCACCAGACGGTAGCGTTGTAAACGCTCGTCAAGTATTTCCAGGGCAAGCATAGGATCTTGGATACCATCCCCGATGACTGTAATTTCGGGAGGTATTGGTTGAGAGTTTGGCATCGCCGATGGCTTCTCACGCTTTTGGAACCCGTACTTTTGCATCGAACCGGATGGAGTCGGTACGGAAGGTTTGTAGTGACAGGTTCGTAAGCGTAAGTGGACTTGGCGAGGAATCGATATGCGTCACACGAAAAGCCGCTTTGGAGAGGTTCAAAGAGGCCCGTCGCGTGCTCGATATGGCTTGGTCGCGAACTTCAAGATCCAGCGTCGCTCGCGTAACAGGACGCAGCGCAAAGCCTTACGGCAACTGAACGAACAGAACTTTTGCAGAGGTGATCTTGGATGCGGGGTGAAACGTTCGTAACAGCCAGGCCGATCACAGCAAGATTTTTCTTGAGAATCCTCTTTGTGATAGCCCTCGCGCGGCGTCTCGGAGGCATCGGATTGTGCTGGTTGGTCGGCCGCATGCTCCCGAGCTGCTTCGACTTTTTGTTCTTTAAGTCGGATCCGATAGCGAACCGCTTGAGCCCGGCGGTGTTCTCTTCCCTGCTCGGACTGACGATATTCCAGATTCGCCCGCGCGAGCCGCCAGCGTCTCGCAGCAGCTTTGCAGTCGGCAGAGCAATAGCGATCGAGGGGATGATTAGGAGGGAAATAGCGATCGCAACCCTTGAGAAGACACTTCCGGGGCGAAAGTCGGGATGATCCGCCTTGCCAGCGGATCGACGAGAAGGGATTCTTTAACAGGGCCAAGGGGAGCGTATACTCCCTGCAGGTCAAGTCTCACCGCTGGAGCGTCAACTCCACGGTGAGGCGATTCTAAAAACGACCACCGCCTCGGCAGCAGTCGCAAACGACCTCCCATTATAATCCGAGCCCGCCAGAAAACCGCCATCAGCGTTTAGCAGCCACCCTCAGCCAAACCGCTAAACTGGTACAATTTCAAACCGCTGTCGACATTCGACGAGTGGAATCGGGAAACTGGCCGGGATACTTCCGCTGTAGATCGTCAAAGAGTGTCTTGGCTTTGAGCCGTGGTTCTGCTTCGAGCAATCGTTCGATGCCGGTCCATACCTCGGCAAAGGGATCGGTTCGGGTTCGGTAGTTGCGAATGGCCCTGCGTTCGGAAGGGAGTCGTTGAGAGTCCCGGTACGATCGTGCTGTTTTTTTATCCATCGAAGCCATCCTGGC
Source organism: Novipirellula aureliae (assembly GCF_007860185.1). Taxonomy (NCBI): domain Bacteria; kingdom Pseudomonadati; phylum Planctomycetota; class Planctomycetia; order Pirellulales; family Pirellulaceae; genus Novipirellula; species Novipirellula aureliae. The sequence continues at coordinate 506,820 of NZ_SJPY01000003.1, read as the reverse complement.
AGAAGCGGCGAGAGGCTTGCCAAGGGCCAGCCAACGCCTGAGTTCAAGAACTTGTCCATCCGTGGTCATCGCGATCTCCTAAAAGGGGAGTCGTGATGATGCATAAGTAGTCCCCAACAGGGGAATTCTAATTGTCGCTGATCCGGGAAACATTCCGTCGTGAAACACGCCGCAAAATCAGCTCAACAGGGGAATTCTAATTGTCGCGGAGAGGGAAAACTAATTGTCGCTAGACAGAACACCTTCCAACTGATCGAAATCACCCCACAATGCTGGTGTCCAGCTTGCTTTCACTAAATTATCTTCATCTGGCTCAATATGCAAAACCAATTGCCCGGAGTTTAGGAACGCAGATTCAACTGCGACAAAGTCAGCGGGATCATATTGCAAGGCTGGATCATTCATCGAGTCCACTTCCACGTAAACGTCGCGTTGGTCAAACTTCGCATCCGCCAATGTATGATCAACTATTCCGTTTTCATCAAAGTCAATGCCATTTTTTTCCCACTGATCGTGTGGGGGTTCGCTTCGCGGGGGTCAGTCTTGATTTTCGGTTTTCGTTCATTGAAAACCGAAGATCAAGACTGACCCCGACGAAGTCCTCCGCTGCTAATTTTAGCTGCGATTTCATTGGCTTCCTTCCAAGTCAAGTCACTGTGTGCAAGCAGGGATTCTGTCGGCATCCAAGCTTTCGTAAAGTGTCCTGGCTCTAGCGAACAACGAATGTTAAAATACTGTTGTTCGGTCAACTCAGTCATTTGCCACAACATAACTTCACCTGAACGTTGGCCAGCTTCGACCGGTATCTCAACGAACGTCATTCCCCATCGATTCTGAATAAATCGAAAGTCTTTTGGACTGAGTTGCGACCAAGCGCACTGCTGTGAAAGAAGCATGATTGCCATGCCCGCAATTAAACTTCTACTGGCCGCAATGAGTCCATTGTTTTCCCTCATGACCATAATTAGCTGACCTTCATGTTCGAGAACTTAACTCCGCTGCCCCAATGAGCTTGAACAAAAAACCGGCCAAGGGGTATCGTAAATGAATCATCCGAATACGCCAACCAATTATTGATCCAAACATGGTTTGCACCATCCACCAACTCGGTATATTATTGCGGATCCACTTTCTTTTCTAGGACAAATCGAACGGTGGTCATCATTTCTTCATCTCCCTGTGGCTGAGCGGAAAATCGCTTCCAGCAACTGTAGCAGCCTTCTGAATCCGGCTTTCCCCGAACGACTCGGCTATGGGTACTAATAGCAGGCCCTTGTGGATCGATGCTCGGTTTCGCATCGTAGGTATGCACTGAATACCAGTCCTGACAATATTCACCAAGTCCGCGTTTCATGTCATACAGCCCGAAGGCATTCGGGTCGTTTGCCGAGACTTTCCATGCACTTAAATTGGATGGGTCTCTGACGGGTGGACCCTCCCGAGTATCCCCACTACGGCAGGCGTACTCCCACTCCGCTTCGGTTGGTAAGCGATAATTAAACTCATCATCGAGATTGCTTAATTCTCTACCAAGTTGATATGCCTCGTTCCAGCTATCAATAATTACAGCAGACTCTCCTTCCAACATAGGCAGACCGCGAGCCGCCCTCAGTTGATTGCTCTCTTTTCGCATGCGATCATAATCAGGCAGTGCTCGTAAGCTTGGTTGTTTAGTCGCTCGTATTTGGGACAATTGGCGACCGGTTAATGGCGTTATGGAGAGTGCAAATGGTTTCGAGATTCTCACAACATGGGGCAGCTCGGAACCGTCTCCCCGATCCGATCCCATCAAAAATTTCCCGGCAGGTATTGTTATGAACTTCATACCGAATTTGTTCTCGATATACTCAGTCTTAGCGTGCTCAATCATTTGCCGAGGTGCTACCACCTCTTCTTGCTTTCCTCGACATCCCATCAGAAAAAGGATCGACGCACAGAGAGCGATTGCCGGTTTTAACCCGCCGGATAGACCAACCCGACGAACGAAGTGTATATGTTTGTTTACTAAAGACATGTAGCTATACATTAACCGACATATTCGAGAATGTGACTCCACTGCCCCAATGGCTTTGAACTAAGAAAGAACCTAGGGAACCGAAAAACAGATCATGTGAATAGGTGACTTCATCGTTTACCATTACGATAATACCTGACCCAATAAATGCGATTGTCATTCGGTTCAGACCGGTTTGCCGGGATGCGTTAGCCTGCAGCGTTCGAATGAAATCTGTTGAGTCTGGCTGACCATCAATACCCATCGAAAAGTCGTTCATCTTCAAATAATTTCCGCGATAAATAACGCCAGAAAGCAGCGTGTTCAGTCCTTCGTCCGCAAAATCGTGTGTGATCCCTTGAAATGTCGTTTCAATATCAACGATTCCCTCATCTGAAATCCCCTTCGGTCCGGTTGCCGTCCCGGCGTTCAGACAATGGCATAGGGTCAGACCCCCGCGAAGCGTTCCTGATTGGGTATCGGGGGCATCTCAGGCTGTGAATCAAGGACTCCTGACACCTTAGTTCTGACTCGGATTCCCGTTAATGTGCCTTGTTAATGTGCAATGGCTCGTACTGTAGTTCAGATGGAGAGATTTTGCTGATTCCACCCAGCGAATCGAGGACATAAATTCTTAATTTTGATTTTGGCCATGACGCATCATTGAAAGATTTTGGTGACATAACAAGCACTTGACGTAGGTATTCGCTTTCAATCTGACGATACACATTTTCACCAGTGACACATCTGAATGGTGCCCTTGCGAATGCATCTCTGCAATGCTCGGGAGTGAGCGTGCCCTCTAGCAAGTATTTATCGCCGTAAACCTCGTCCATTGAGATGGGCCAACGTCCGTGGATCTCTTGAAACGCATCGAAAGCCTCTCTAACGTCCCCGAGATTTGAAACGGTTGCTATATGCTGGAACGTGTTCTTTACTTCCGCTCGAACGAGTAAGACTACGGTGCAAAACGCAACGGCGCACAACGCAACAACGATGGCAATCTTTTTCTTAGCTATCGGGGTCATTTCAGTCTATTCGGAAGTGCTGATGGCATCTGTATTCGACCAACTATTTTAACTACTAAAGGCAAAACTCTAAAATAGCCCTTGCCATTTTGACTTCAAGGCCTCCATGTCATCGTAGAAAACGTCTAGCCAAAAATGAGTCTCCGGAACATCAAGGTCAATGTGGATGGAAAATACTTCCCCTGCGTCCCGGTAATTTTCTTGGTGCGCTGCTTGAATCCGGGACGCCCAACCCTGAGTGGAATCCTCTCCATATGTGCGGAAGTCATACAGATCGGTCGCACTACCAGCGGCTGAGACGCCAGTAATCTCAGGAATTGTTGTTCCTCGCTCCGTGTAAACAAACAACTGAAACGTGACGTGCGCGTGCTTTAACGAAAAATGCAGATTAGGATCATTGGCCTCTGAAAACTCCACAACCCTACTTATATTGACCACGAAAAGGTTTTCTAAAAGGGCAGGATTATTGGCGTAGACTTGCCCGATCGATAATCCTTCGACAGCAGGACGAACAACTGTCTCAAAAAAATCGTCATTCTCAAGGACCTCACTACTGAAGTCGCTGTCCGAATCCCAGACGTATTCCTTTATGTTGCCTGAGCTAAGGTTGACGGTTTCATCAAAACCGCTTGCGTTGGACTGCTGATGCGTACCACCAAACGTTTGGGTTACAGTGTGCATGCTGTCGTAATCCGGGAGGTTGTTTGTGCCCATGAAGATATCTAGAAGTTCTTTCACATCCCCATACCAAATTCCACCAGCAGAGATCCACCAAGCGTCGAGACTAGCCAGGCAGTAATCGTACTCTGCCTTGCCTATTACCCGATTTCCGAAATCGGGTACATCTTTTTCACTATCTTGAAGTACTCCGTCGCCATTATCATCAAATCCTACGGAAACAACGATGTCGTCACGATGCTCATGCACGGCGCGGATTGATGTCGATGGCGTGGCACCAACGGTCGCAAATGATCCAGAGTCAAAAGTGCCTTGTGTTGGTCCTAACAACATCACTCCATTACTTGAGGCTGCATTCCATAGTATCGAATCCCCAATTCCGGAAGGAGTAAACGAAGCTTCGATCGTAATGTCGACTCGAGACATGTCTTCACCCCAACCAGCGATCACGATTCCTGGAACACTTGTTTTGTCGTAGTCTGATCGCGGGTTGTCTTCAAATTGTCTATTGGCGTCTGGCCAATCAACTGCTCTTGTCGATCGGTTGGGCAACCTTTTTTCATCGAATACGCGAACAAATTGGAAGTCGAAATTCGTTGTTCGAATCGAGTCTGAGATTTCAAATCCTAACGGTCCCGTTGGGCCGTCTGGATCGACATGAACGATGATCTCTTGGTCTCCAAGATCGTCGCTTGCGGCGATACCTTCAAGGAATACCGTGGCAACGCCGTCGCTCATTGCCAAGGATGAAACGGCGTACGTTGTCGTCGCGGCAATAAAGTCTCCTCCATCCGCCAAGTTTTCAAAATTGCGATTTTCATAGCTGTCTTTCCCCCAAATCCTCGAAGCGCCAACGGGGCGAGAGTATTCGCCAGAGGGAAGTGTCGTGATGTCGCTTGGATCTGAATCCGAATATTCAAATCTAACGGTTGCAATCGACGGATCGATGACTGAGCCAAAGTCAATAACGACAGGGACAAAATGTTCACCGTCGACGATCGGATCGGCAAAATCGGGGATAGCATCACCGTCCGAATCATTGAGATTGACTCGAACCAACTTCCCGGTTGCTCCTGCTTGAGTTTCTAACTGTTCTTCAAGATCGCTTCTTTCCGGAGTACTGAATCCATCGTTATTGTCGCTGTCGATATCTAGATCGAGAGCAACATTTACGACGGCAAAGTCGGTGAGCGTGACGTCCTCGGTTGCCGCTACTTGCTCTTCTTCCTCGTTGTCAACCAGTATGTTGATCGTTCCATTGACTTCCAACGTGATCGAATCGGCTCCCAGACTGACGCCGTCCATGTAGACGGTTACGCCTGCTAAGACTTCGTCGATCGTCAACTGTGTCGAATCCGTTAGTTCTCCCGCTAGAATCTCATCTTCGCTCGGTGGACTTCCGGCAGCCGACGGACCGCTCTTGAATAGCTTGATGTGAGACCCGAACGACAACGAGACGGTGTAGCCACTATTGATCGCCGATGGAATGGTGGCGTTCAATTTCACCTCTTTGCGTTGATCTTGACCAACCGCCAGGATTTTACCGGGAGCCTGCTCTTCGAGTTGAACCTTTTCTGATTGGCCGTCGTCGATGAGAATGTCGTCGGCTTCCGTAACGACTCCGTCGTTATTGCTGTCGACATCGACGTCCACAAAGGCGGCTTCGGCATGAAAAACCATATCGTCGTGGTCAGGTTCGCCATCGCGATTGTGCTTACTAACATCGAGGTCTTCAATTCCCAACCCTTCAAAATGTCCGTAGTCGTCTGAGTTCAACGAACTATACGGATACCACGTTCCGTCGGGGCTGCCCAACCGAACCGAGAAGTACGGCCAATCGGCTGGAATGGTCACCATTTGAGTATGACCATCGCCGGAAAGATAAGGATTTTTCAATTCCGTCCCATCGAAGACGAGAGAAGTGTCCGAAATTGAGTTGATGTATTGCTCGGAGGCGTCGGGATGGATCCACTGGCCGTTTCGCAGTAGTTGGCCCGAGGCGTCATCGACACGGAACACGCTCAAGGAATTCGTATAGCTCGCCTCCCGGTATGTCCATGTAAACGCATACGTACGGTTACCAGGCCAAACTAGGCCGTCACTTCCTCCCGCCTCGGCCGTTCCGCCGCCGTCTTGAATTAACGCACCTGCTGCGGATTCAAAGAATCGCATTGGAAGGTTTTCTGAATAGCCTGTTGATGGAACAACGATTGCATCGGAAATGCTTTCGCCTAATTGAATGTTTACTGAACGGGAATCGAGACCATAAACGTCGATTTGATATTGCTGGCGGCTTACGGTTTGTCCCCTAATTTCCATCCGGTAGTTGCCAGGCAGCACGTCGGCTACAAGTAGACTGTCTTCATTGCCTAGCCAATCGTTTTCGGCAAAGACAACATCGACCTCTTCACCCGACTCGGCGATCAGCCGTACCTGCGCGGGATCGAGTCCATGGTTTCCATCGCGATCGAACAGATGGAATGCGAGTCGTGACGGTTCGTCGGCTACGTCGCCGCCCATGCCATCTTTTCGAGTCACGCGAATATCAAGTTGATCGACTTCCGAGGAACGGTTCAAGATTCCGACAAATTCTGATACCTTTCGGGGCTCGTCGGTGACGAACAAATCGTCGGCTTCGATGGTGCCCCAAGCGGTTTGGGCAACAGGGTTTCCGTGTTGTAGATCATACAACCGCAGCGTGAACCACTCACTCGTCCGTTCCCACTCGTCGGTCAAAATGGGCACACCTACTTTTGCAGACGTTTGACCAGCGCGAATGGTGACGCGATCATTGACTTGTTGGTAATCCTGACCCGCTCTGGCGGTTCCGCCCAACGTTTGGTAGTTAAGCGACACTGGGTACGAGACCGCTTTGGCCATCGTGATAGTAAAGTAGGCGGCGTCCGATCGTGGATCGATGGCGATGTCATCGACATGGATTGAGGGAATTGGATACTTGCTAATGTCGAGTACGTCATTTTGGTTTTCATCGTCGTCGAAGATCCATGCCTCGCCTACTGAGTCAACGACCCTCGCACCGCTTGCAGCAAATAACTCGACGTGGAAGAGTTCGGTTTGTTCGCTGAACTCGTCGGCCAAGATTGGAACTTCGATCGCTTGTCGAATCGATCCTGGAGCGAACGACAGCGTACCGGATCGCGGGCTGAAATCTTCGCCAGCGTTAGCAGTCACGGGGTTGGTTTGATAATCAACGGTGACCGTGTGGGCAACAGGTTCCGATAGTCGTACGTGAAAAACAGCCATCGATTGACCATCGTCACCTTCCGTGATCGTCACGTTGCTAATCGATAGTCCGGTGGAAGGCTCTGCGGCCACTTGTTGCCACGTTCCATCGTCTAATTCGATAAATTGCCCAGGCAGCGTCTCGTCGTATTGTCCGACTGGAGTGACAGCCCCCGTGGCTCTCTCAACTCCGCCGCTTGCGATTGGAACGAATCCGGCTGCGGTATGGGACGCACTGCGTCGTTCGTTACGCCGAGCCAAGTTCATATCGAACAGCGTGACGCGACCATCTTGATTTGCATCGACGGCAAGTGGCATCTCCGTCTCAAATTGGCCGTAAAGCGAACGGAGTTGGTTCATGTCGTCGGCATCGGTGTCCGCATCTCCATCGATATCGCCGACCAAGTAAGAAGAGAGCATGAAGGTGGATGCCGTAGATAAGCCGTCAAGCCCAATGTCGATGCGATATTGGCCGTCCGCCAGTTCCAGTAGGACCAATCTGGAGTTGGCGTGGGGCTGACGACTTAATAGCGGATCAACGAAATTACCTTGCGTATCAAAGAACTGCATCGAGCTTGGCTGCCATGCGTCATCGCCGCTTTGAACGACAAAGCCTAAAATCGCCTTGCCCCGGCTGATTGAGAGCTGGTCGCTACGGACGTCGACCTCGACGGATTTGATTCCATGATCTACAGTTGGATCAACTTGACCGGTGAGTTGGGCGAATACGCCTTCCAGTGCGTTGGCCGCCAACATCATCCGAGGCTCTAGCGTCTCCGCCAGCCTTCTTCGGCGGGCCAGATTATTGGTTTTGCGTCGGCGATCCCATTTGCGCTTTCTTGTAAAACGCATGTTTGCTCTCTTCCCCGGTAAGATCGTTCTGGAAAACTCAGCAGTGATTCCTTTCCACCACAATTATTATGCTATGGCCCAATACTCGCTACTGCAACCATTAAGATGCTGACAACGGCGAAATAAGAGTGCGACTATTCGTCGCATTTCCAAGATGCTGCTGATACGGTTGAATGATTAAATTGGCTTGTCATGAGGACGTAGAGGAATCAGGTTGATTTATCATTTTCCAATCCAATGTACTTACTCCACTTGCTGGAATCACGATGTCAAGATCACGTAGAAAACGACGGGGAATCCAAATACTTGAAAGCCGGATCCCGCTGGCAGTCACGATGGGGCTTCTGTTGGTCGACGAAATCGCCTCGATCGAAACGCTTGATGCTCATTTCGCAGAGCCGGCTGCTAAAGGATCGCTACAAGTTGTTGGAAGTGATGTCACGGACCTCCCGAAGACGGTTCGTGTTTCTATCGACAACGCCCTTGGACCTGTTGGCCCGTTTACCGAAGGCGTTCCATCCGAAGATGAGCAGCTAAAACTCGGTGATGACGAGGGAAAACCCAAACTTTGGATCGGCGAAACATCAATCCCAATACCGCTTACTACCGCAAACAATTTCATACGCCCTTCAGAAGCAACATCGATATCACTTGTCTATGGAATGAATACGGAAGGTCGCCCCGCATTCGTTGAGGTTGATTCCGCCAACTATCAAGTTGGCGAGGTGCAGCTTCTCAAGCCACCCGATCATTCGGTCGATAACGAACCGTTCTTTGGCGAGATCGTCGCTCATCGTCTGGCGGGTGACGGCAGTGGCGAAGTCGTTTTGACTGTTCTCTACTCGCAAGGCGACGACTCGCTGCTCGGGAACTGGTCTCTTTCCACACGCGATTTTCGCCGCGAGCTTGGGGTTGCGGATGGTTTCGACATCGCTTCATCAACAGGTGTCACGATCGCAGGATCAGCGGACGGAGCCGATTTGTTCTTTGATTCTTTCCACGCTGCAAGTCTTCTCAATGCAAACGTCGGTGAGTTCGGAGATTTTGAGATGTTGCTTCAACAAAATGACGTCAACCTTTCCGATTTTGGATTGAGCGATTTGCTGACTGCATCGAAAGTAGCGTCCGACGGATTGACCGAGCTTTACATTGGCGGCCAAGCGATCACGCATGACGAGCAAATCGTCACTTACCTCTTTTACTCGGTCGATTCGACACCCTTTACCAACACTCGCGATCGTTTTGATGTGAACGCGGATGGTGAGGTGACTGCGTTGGACGCGCTGGTGGGCATCAATTATCTCGAAGATTTGAAAGCTCGCACGCTGGGTCTTGACTCGCAAGCGGCAAAACCATTTCTAGATGTTAATGGAGATATGCAGCATACGGCACTCGATGCGTTGCAGGTGATCAACCACCTAAGCGTACAAAGAGTCGATCCATTGAATTCCGTCTTACCAAACCAGCAGTCAATTGTTCATCAGCCAATCGCATTAGTTTCAGTGGGCGTACAACAGCAAGTCTTCCATAGCCAGCGTGACAGCTATTTCAATGTACTTGGAACAGGCAAAGAGTATGAAGGCGAACGACATGGACTTTTTTAGCAGATGGGTTCGACATGTCGACGCGTTCGGCCTCATTCAGACGATGATTGGCTTCGAACGAAGAGGGGGAAAGTGATACATCGTTTTTCTTCGACGCATCACAATCCAACCGCCAAACATGGCAATCCACAGGACCGAGGATGGCTCGGGGATCGCGACGACGAAAGCATCCAAGTTGTATTGGAACGCTAAGTCATATTCGTTTGAAAAATAGTTTCCTACCAGATTCATTTCCAGCGTCGTGAGTGCCCGGTCGTAGATCGCTAACTCTGCTAACTGGCCAACGAAAAAGTCGCCGCTAAAGATACCACCATCGTCGCCTCGACCGGTTCCGAGAATCAACTCCAGATCGTTATCGGTTAGCATGATCGTGTTGTTCGGATTGTTGCCGTTTCCGGTAAAGCGATTTTCATCCATCAAGCCATTGACGAAAAACTGGGCTTCGTTGTGACCCTCACCAGGGATGACTCGCAGGATGCCAATAGGAAACGCATCCGGATCGATCGGCGCATCGTAGAGAGCCGCCCCGTTGTTAAATCGAAATCCGCTCTGCTCGCCATCGGTGGTGGAAAGATCCGCCGCGACGATCTCGCCTGAATTGTTCGTTGAACTGCCGAATTGGAACAAGCGTGCCGCAACGTCCCCCGACTGATCTCCGGTCGCGACGTAGAACATCGTCAAGCCAGCGCCAGGATCCATCAGACTGCCACTGGCCGACGAGACCATCAGATCATTGCCGTCAAACTCGAGCACGGAGCGTCCATTGAGGACATCGCTGCGCAGTGTCGGACTGGTGTTCATACTATTCGATGAAAGGAATCGCTTCGCGGGGGTCAGGTTTGATCTTCGGTTTTCGGCCAAAATGTTACCGGCTTTTTTGATGTCGTAGTTTTGGCCGAATTGTGACTGTAGGGATTATTAGTTCCGCTGAGGGGTGCGCGGCCGAGTTGGTGCGAATTCTGGAGAGCCCTTCCGAGTGGTGGTTATTCGGTCGATGCGTGATTGCGCGATGGTGGCCGACTTGCTGAGAATTTTGGAGATCATTCTCGCTGTCTGGTACGACGGTGCTGGTCGAATCGACGCCCGCTGCATCCGCTGCCAAATGGTGAGTCGCTAACGCAGCAAAAAAGTGCGATCACTTTTGGTAAGTGGTAACCATCACTTTGTTTCGAGATCGGTCCATGCTGGCCAAGCCGAATGCCTGAAACGGGGGCGGGGACCTTGAAAAGCGAGGCATTCCACTGGAGAATTGTAGGACACTAGGCTCCACTCCCCATTCCCAATTTGGTTATTTCACCAAGCCCTGACACGAATTCACTATGCAAACCGAGCATCGAATACTAGAGGTTCGCCGCGACCACGTTTTAGCCCAGCCACTTGATGGTATCAAACCCGAAGCGTTGAAGATCGCGGGCACGTCCAAATATGTTGAGAATGAAGTCATCATTGTGGAACCACACTCTGCTGAGCCTGGCAAGGACCAACAGCGATGGAAGGTGATCGCCACACGCATCGATCCATCGTTTATCGGCGGCAGAGCCCCGGAAGTCGCGGCGGTGAGCTACGAAAACGAGCACGAGTTCATGGAGTATGTGAGCTACGAAGACAGAGTGGCGTTTGACGGAGCGCTGGAGGATCTCGACATGGGAGACTATAAAAAGGCGAGGCGCATTTTGCGCAAGTTCATCAAGCGGTTCCCCTACCACATCGACGCGTACCATCATCTGGGCATTATCGAAACCAATCTCGGTCATGATGCTCGGGCTTTGAAGTATTTTGAGATGGGTTATCGCATTGGAATACTGTCAATCCCAAAGGCTTTCTCGGGTCAGCTTCCCTGGGGTTTCCTTCGCAATCGCCCGTTCTTGCGGGCTGCACATGGCTATGGGTTGGCCTTGGAACGGGAACGTCGCCATTTGGAAGCGGTCGATGTTTATGAACAGATTCTGGCGTTCAATCCCAACGACAATCAAGGGATTCGCTACTTGCTTCCCAGTCTGTACCTAGAAGCCAAAAGCCCACAAAAAGCGAGAGCGAGCTTGGAAAAACACGGCGCGGATGGAACCAATCTCTACACACGCTGCCTGATCGAAATCTTGGACGGTCGCCGACGAGAAGCTGTCCGCTGGCTGTGTCGTGGACTGTCGTACAATCTGTATGTTCCCGAGATCGTACTTTTACGAACAGAAGAAACGAGCGAGAGTCAACGGTATGGTGTGGTCATCGGTAGCAGAGACGAAGCCATTGAGTACGTGCAGGAAACCGAAGGCTGGCACCGCGAGGAAACGCAAGAATTCCTGCGCCGGTTACTGGCGGTCGAAACCTTCGCTTGGCGGCTTGAGCGTGCTCTTGAGCTGAAGGTGGCACTCGATTCACGCGACGAGCTGCCGCCCGGTGAACTGCGATCCGCCACGGCCAACGAGCTTTATGGAATCTTTACCGACCAGGACATCCCAAAGATTCTGGAGGAATGCAGCAAGGCAATTTAAGGAGTCGCTGGCCGCTTCCGTTGGTGGTCGGCATTTGATTAGGGATGAATTGCCTTCGGCGTGAGCCTCGTGATAGCGTCTTGTCATGAGCAAGCCGCCACCTGCCAAGCCAGATTTCCCCGCTGGATTCACGACTCGCGATGAAGCCAATTCACTGGTGACGTCTGCATTCCGCGCAACGGCATAGGGTCAGGCTCGGGATTCGGGATTGACGGCGACAGAAAACAAACATTCAGCCCCGCGTTCGCGTTTGCACCATTATGTCAACAGCGTTTGCGATCTCGGTGTAAATGGGGACCGTCGCCCCGATATCCTCAATCCGGATGACGACTGCGAACGGTATTGGCTCAACCGCTCGGGCCCAACGCTTGTGACTGGCAATGGCGAGCGTGTAGTGATTGTCGCTGTACGCGTCACGATGCTGCGACCATTCGTGCCAATCATGCTGGATGGAGCCGCGTGAACGACGCGTGATCTTGTGCTCGAACGGAACTTCGTTAGGTAACTCGATATCCGATGCCTCGCTCTCAATGTCGTCGTCGGTGCTTGATGCCGACATGGCTTCGACAACTGCTTCGCGATCCACATTTCCGCGAAACATTCGCCATTTCAGATCAGCGCCAAAGTAGCTTTCCAAACCCCATTTCTGCACCTCGGGGAAATGAGCCAGTGTCACCGTGATTCGTTTCTTGCCAGTTGATTGTGACAGGCTAGCCGGTATCGGGATGTCGAAGAACGCCACTTTGTCGGGCTCAATCGTTCCCTGATGGAACAGTAGGATCGAGAAGTCGTCGCAATCGGTCGCTTGAGAAGCGTCCGGAAACCCGTAGCCAAGGACGTCAAGCCACTTTTTCTTCTCGACCGCGTCCAAGCTCTCGATGACTCGGTCCAACTCGCCGCGATACGTTGCCGAATTCACCAAGAACGCTTTTAAGAGCGGGGCTCTGATAGGCTCTATCCCCATCAGCTGCAAATCTTGAAGGATCGCCGCTAACTTGTTGGCAATTCGCGGCGCAGCGAAGCTGGTTCCGTAGTTGTGCGCCGCTGCCGGGGAAAGTTGGTGACTGGCCATCACAACATTCGTTGCCAGATTCGCGCGAACGGATGTACGTTCGACATCGCTCACCAAATTGCCACCGATCTCGACGAGTTCGGGCTTGGTTTCGCGTTTGATACCTGGCCCGGATCGCGTGAAGGGCGACGGTTCGTATTGCAGTGCAAGGGTAGTGTCCGGTGAATGGGCAACCAAAGTTCCACTACTGACCGACCCCACGCTGACCGCCAGAGCAGCTTGTCCGGGATCGAGAATTCTTGAATCCTCGTCGCAGAGGTAAACAGGGTAGTCATTTCCCGCCTTGAGAGAATCCAGAATGACCGGCGGCGAAATATTGCCCGTCGCGACGACGAAGACTACGTCGTATTCGCGGCTCAACCGATCAATGGTCCTCGCGGTCCACGACGTGCGGGATTGTGTCCGCTTGCTGTCTTGGTTCCACTTTTTGGCCAAATCGGCGACTGACAAATTAAAGATCCTCACGCCCAGCGGAGCAAAGTGTTTAACAACGTCCTCCAGAACTCGCGAAAACAGCCGGCTCTCTTCGATTTGATTGGTGTCGTCGAGGATTCTGGCGCTAGCAATCCAAGCGGTTGCTTGGTTGGATGCACCTTCGGCAAGATTGAGGACGTAGTAGGCGGCAAGCGAAGCGACACCGGAGCCGTGTCCAACTTCGTCGTAAGGAGAGTCGGGCGCAGATTTCAGGAAGGAGACGATCAGATCGTCTTTCGCAACGGGTTTCAGAAACGGATTGCCCGGTGACACACCTGAATCGACCACACAGATGATCGGAGCATCTTCCGGCGGCGGAGCAATTTCATCAAGCTTGTCAAACTGAAAGCGGTGCCACGTCGTGTGGAAAGTCTCAAATTTCGGCTTGGGTTCAAACCAAGCAATCCGCCTCTGCCAACGATCTTCTTCGACCAATCGCTTGAACATCGCTCCCGAACAACGAATCACTGCACGGCAAACGCCTGAACTTCGTTCGTGTTCAAACAGCGTCCCGTGAACACCGCTGGCAAAGGCGTTGTTAAGGTCCTGAAGGATTTCGGCGATCTCGTTTACACGCTGTTTCGGCCCTTGTGCGAGTGACAGAATTTCGATTTCGCAAATGAATGTCGGTTGCTTGATCTTGATGATCGAGTCGTAGTCGGCCAACAACTCGTCGCTCAACCGATCTTTTGGGTCGCCGCGTTCAAGGTCTTCAATGCGAGCGAAGTCCTGACCGGTTACATAGCCGGGGCCAGTGGGTTCGTTATTGGCGAATCGATCGAGCTTGGCCGTGAATGCACTCAGGTCATCATTTCGGGGTACGACGAGCGTGACATTCTCGGACCGGTCCACAAGCGGCTTGAGTCCTGTTCCCGCAAGATCGATCGGGCCGTCGTGAGTGACTTTGAAGAAGATCGCTTTGCGTTGCTCGTTGGTCAGTCCGTTGAGCAGACGATTCAGCGAGTCAACTTTGATGCCCAAGACGCGGGCGATCTCGCCACGACGGGCGAGCACTTCTGGTGCGAGCGGTTGACGACGCGGCTTTTCGGGTCGGCGATTCAGATACGTCGGTTCTGGCAAGTATTTAGGTGGGAACTCGCTATTCATCCGTTCCTTCTTGCCCCTGTTTCATTGCCGAAACCATCTTTCGCTGGTACTTCAACTGTCGTGTCACATGTTCGGTGGTTAGTTGCTTGCAGTCTTCCAAGATCATCGACTTGATGGACTCGATCAGGACGTGTTCGAGTTGAGCGAATGACATCCCGGCGGTCTTCTTGACTAGCGAATCAATCGTCCCTTTGAAGGTGATGCCATTAAGGTGATGCTGGATGAATGCCTTGCGAAGGGGAGGCGTTGGCTTCGGGAAAACAACCACATCGTCAAAGCGTCGCCAAATGGCCGGGTCCATCAGGTACTGATGGTTACTGGCACCGATGAGAATGCTCTCCTTGGCGGCAAACGAATCCATTGCTTGAAGCAGACTGTTGACGATCCGCTTCAGTTCGCCCACATCGTTGACGTCGTCGCGGTTTTTTGCGATCGAATCGATCTCGTCAAACAGCAGCACCATCGGAGTCGTTTGAGCGATGTCAAACACTCGTTGCAGATGAGACGCGGTATCGCCCATGTAGCTGGAGATCAACGCACTGAGGCGGACAACGCCAACTTTTAGGTTGAATTGGTTTGCCAAGTAATGAGCCGTCAGCGTCTTTCCGCAACCGGGCGGCCCCCAAAACAGCAGCTTCGACTTGGGCGAATAGCCATGGCGAGCCAGTTTCTTGGCGTTGCGTCGTTCGTCGATAACGCGATCGATTCGCTCGCGTGTCGCGTCATCCAGGACCAAGTGTTCGGTACTAGCTGGCTCATGAAAGATCGTCAGCAGCTCTTCGCCAGACCGTCGGTCTCGCGGGAGCGTTGCCAGCTTGCCGCTTTGCGCACGCCTATCGGATCCCGAGCCGAGTGCCGATCGGAGTTCTTTGGCAACCGCGTGGTGATTTCCTGCAAGCTGTTCGGCGATGATCGATTCTGCAATCTTACGAAATGCAGCATCGTTTTGATCGCGATAGGCACGAAACAACCGCAGAAGTGCGTGGACCTCGGTCATTTGTTCATGAGACATCGTGAAACTGGATTCCATATCGTGTGCAAAAGGCTCCCTGCCAATGAGTTATCTATCGACTTTTGCCGCTTCACGCGACACCTAGATCAATGATACCACATTGAAAACGACCTGGCATTCACGCTTTTTAACGGCGTCTGGCCCAGTCTTGGGCCGATGGCCGGAAATGTGGTCGTTTGGGTGAACTTGGTTGGATTGTGTGCGACCATCCCGATACCAACATCTTCACGCACGGAGTCAATTGGCCAATGAACACCCGGCTGCCACCACCGCTCGGTGTTTCTCGCAGCCCAGGCGATGCAATTGTACTTGATTGTTTTCGGGCTGGTGATTTCGTGATTGTCGTCGGTCAAATTAGGGAATAGATCGATCAACTTCATTTCTTGATCCAGTCGTTTTGCTTACCCCATTGCAGCCATGCTTGGGCTGAGGCTTCGACATCACCAGCGTCTGTGTCACGTACCGGATTCTCGCCAGTGATCGCTTCCAATGCCCAGAACCAATGGTCGGGTTCCTTCTCCAACTCCGCCAAAATTAGTGGAACGATAGCGGGCCCCATGCCAATGATTTGCTGATAGGAAAAGACGAGTGAGATTTGAGCTGTGTTTGACAAATGCCGCGTTCTGGACTTCCAATCATCCTTGAGTTTTTGAAAACGCTCGAGGATTGGCTCCGAGATTGCTGTGGTTGGCATGATTTGATCTCTATAAACGCACGAACTATCTCAAATTGAACGGATCCGTCGATCTGGTTCCTTGACGCCTGGTAACGTGCGTCATACCAGACTTCAAAGCAGCGTGTCTAGCCGGAAGAAAGCCATTGCTCGTCCGCCAACTGTTTCAACTGTCATAGTGCGGCACGGCCGCGGGGCGAAGCGAGCTGCCGCCCGAATTGTGTAGACCCACTCCTGTTGGTCGCTAGTATTACGCCAAAATAACATCACATTGAGTGATAATTGATAAAATGGCCCGAGCGGCGTAGCGGTGTCATGCTATCGAGCGTGACGGCGGGGACCATTGTAAAGTTGCGGTTTAGAAAGTAGCCGCAGATTCCTCTGTAGCTTGTTCCGGTTTGGCTGACGCCTGACCAGGTTTCTTCTGACCTAGCATTCGCATTCGTTCGCCAACGACGCGAAGTTTTGATCGTTTGGCTCCGTCCGATTCCCATGAATCGAGTTTCAAGCGACCCTCGATCAGGACGGGCTCGCCTTTGCCGAGATACTCGTTGGCAACCTCGGCCGTACGTCCCCAAAGAGTGACGTCGACAAAGGTTGTTTCCTCGATCCATTCATTGTCCTGCTTGCGTCGATCATTGACGGCAAGCCCGATTTCGGTGACGGCAGTGCCGCCAGTTGTGTGTTTCAGTTCGACGTCTCGGGTGAGATTGCCGATCAGAATCACGCGATTGTAAGAGCTCATACAAGTCTCCTTTCGTTTCACCGCGAAAACCTCTCGCGATATCATGTTCAAAATACCCTCGTCCAGTTGCTACACCGCCGGGTAGTTGGAGGCTATCACGATCCAGATCACTAAGCTCGCTTTTGCTGCGTTTGTTCAAGTAGGGCAAATAGGACCGCGACAATCGGATCACTGTCGATATTTTCCCGATTCAAGAGCGACACATTTCTTCCCCTATTGTCGTCGGTTTGTGTTTTGTTCTAGTCGAATCGGTCACGATTGCAGCCAACTTATGCCCAGATCATTGAGTAGTGTTGCGTTTCTGCCACAATTCAGCCGTGTAGGTGACGTGGTTTTCTCGATCTGCTCGCCGATTTCTCACAGAGGGCCATGAGGCAATACCAATTTGATTTTGAAAGAGCAGATACTCAGCAGCACGTATTGGCGGAAGCGACGTTGCCGACGCTTGCTGAAGATGCACGATACGCCTCAGTAAAACGCGTATCCCTCGTCTTCGAAGGATCGCTACAAGACCGACCGTGCATCACCAGTACGGAGGCAGCGAAAACGTTTTTTGCCGGTTATTGGAAGCGGCATCCTGCCAACGACCAGGAGCAATTCATAGTAGCGTGCCTCGATACAAAGCACCGGGTACAGTGCGTTGTAAAGGTGACAGTCGGAACGCTCGATGCCTCGCTTGTGCATCCTCGCGAAGTATTCAAGCCAGCGATGATAGAAGGATCATCGGCCATCTTGCTCTCGCACAATCATCCTTCAGGCAACACGGAGCCAAGCCGTGAAGACATCCAAGTAACCGACCAGCTCACGGAAGCAGGGAAGCTGCTTGGCATCACCGTTCTCGACCACATCATCCACGGTGACGGAACGGGTGACGTGCTCTCGATCCGAGAGCACTAGCCATACTATTGACGCAGGTAACACTCAGCTCATCGAGCCGAAGTTCGTAAGCTTCACTTTGGACGATCAGCTTGCTGTTCAACCCGTAGTGTAAAGTCAGGCGATGGCCCTTTTCGTCCAACCCTCGGTCTCGATTTTGGGGACAGAATCCGGGACAGAATTCATGGTATAATGTGCCATTAGACGTAATTTGTGTAATGAACACGCACGATGACTGAAGGCAGCGAAACGACGTAAGCCCTGAAATTCAAAGACTTTACGACACTCGAAACAAGTTCTTGAATCTTGATCTCCTTGGTCTTCGGAACCGAGGGTTGGGGGTTCGAATCCCTCCGGGTGTACTTCTTCTTTTCTATGACATGCGTTGTCATGGCCCGACAAGTCCCGATTCTCAAAGGACTTACGGCAATCACTATCTTGGCAATTGCACTCGGGAATTATTCCGGCCTCTGCCATGAACTGCCTATCTTCGCCGTCACCCGCCACCGAAGTGCTGCTGTGGCGCTGCACGGCTTCAGGATCGCCTGTCGCCTTATCAACTGTAGCGGGATTTGGCGTGGCGGTAAAACTAGGCAATTTCGCAATGGCTGCCACTTGCTCATTAAGATCGGTGTGGGTGTAAGTATTCATCGTCAGACGGATGTCACTGTGGCGGGCGAGAGTCTGAGCAACCTTGGGTAGTACACCACCGTGCGCCAGATTGGTGATGAAGGTGTGGCGGTTTGCGTGAAAATCCGCAAAAAGCCCCGCAGCATTTTCGTATTTCAGATAGTCGCTCGCTTCTCGAATTTCCTTCTCGGCATCGGCATCGGCATCGGCATCGCCAGCTTCAGCAATCCAAGTTGCTCTCGCAATCTTTAGATCATGGTTCATCATCTTCGAAGTTCGGCGGTCGATACCGCAGGTCTCTTTCGTGAGTGGAAATAGAAAACGATCATGCGTTGGAACACGTATCTTGAACCAGTCACGTACCTTTCATTCATGACGATCACTCGGATCGGAGCTTTGCCAATTCGGTCTTGGCCGTGAAAGATTCGCCTCGCGTTTCCTATCTCCGTAGTACGATTCGTGTATGATCTTATGCGGTCCGACCACGAATGCAATTTGTACTCAGAACAGGCAGGAAAAGTTGCGAAAGTCAGGAACTAACGATCCGAACGCCACTACAGGGATGGGCCAACCCTCTGCGACGACGATTCTGCGGACCAAGGTGCGACCGCCCGTGGCGGTGCAGCGTCTCGTCTCTCGTCCGCGATTACTCGAATTGCTGCAGCGGAATCCTCGCCGACCGTTGACGGTCGTGTCGGCGCCGGCGGGCTATGGCAAGACGACGTTGGTTTCGCAGTGGTTACAGGATGCCGAAGTCAAACCTGCCTGGGTGCAATTAGGCGAGGAGAATAGTGAACTCAGGATCTTCTTGAGCTATCTGGTCGCCGCAGTTCAAGTCCGCTTTCCAACAGCATGTTCGGACACTGCTGTTCTGCTTAAGGCGGCACAGTTGCCACCTTCGTTACTGCTCGCAGAAACCTTGAGTAACGATTTGGATTCCATTGCCGAGCCTCTGATTGTCGTGTTGGATGATTACCATCTGATTTCGAATTCCGGTATCCACGAATTACTCGACAAACTGTTGCTTCATCCACCACGTCCGCTGCATCTGGTATTGGTGACGCGGCACGATCCGCCGATCTCAATGGCATCACTTCGGGCACGGGGCTGGTTGACAGAAATTCGCCAGGACGATCTCCGCTTCACGAATGCGGAAGTCAACGCAGTGCTTGGCGAGATGGCGGAAGTGTCCGTCAGTCAAGCGACACTCGATCACCTCGAGCAGCAGATAGAGGGGTGGATGGTTGGCCTGCACCTGGTCGGTCTTGTCCTTCGCAACCAGTCTGACCCAGAAGCGTTCTTGTCTGGGTTGAAGGGTGGCTTTCAACAAGTGTACGACTACCTATCTGAACAAGTTCTGACCGGGCAACCGGCGGCGACGCGTGATTGCTTACTGCAGACCTCTGTATTGAGTCGTTTTTGCCCCTCGCTTGTCGAAGCGGTTTACGTCTCGCCAAACGATTCCACTGACAAGATCACGAGCGGCGAGAACTTCATTGAAGACGCCCAGCTTGCCAATCTGTTCGTTGTTCCGTTGGATTCGGGTGGCCAGTGGTTTCGCTACCATCATCTGTTCCAAGACCTGCTAAGAAGGCAACTGCAACAGTGCTATTCGCCCAAGGACGTTGCCGGCGTGCACTCTCGGGGCAGTGTTTGGTATGAGACCCAGGGGTTGATCACGGAATCGATCGAACATGCCCTGGCAGCGGAAGACGTGGTGCGAGCAGCCGAAATCATCGAGAGGTGTCGCCTCGACGAGTTCGCCGCGGATCGCTGGTATGTGGTTGAGCGTTGGCTGTCGATGCTTCCCGACGACGTCAAACAGCAGCGGCCAAGGTTGCTGTTGACCGAGGCCTCGATTGCGCTCTGCCGATTTCAAGTCGCGCGAATCCCGACGATCGTCGAACAGGTGGAAAACTTGTTACGTGAGCAGACGGTAGAGCCGACCGTTTGGGGAGAACTTGCCTACTTTCGGGGATTCCTGGAATACTGGGAAGGCAATGCTCAGAGCAGTCAGCAGCATTTCGAAGAGTCGTTGTCGAAGCTTGCGGGCGAAAAGACTCCGTACGAGGGCGAGGCTGAATTGCTGCTCGCACTAGCGTTTTGCATGGGCGGGCAAGAGGAGCGTGCTGTTCGAGGATTAGAAGACCGGATCGCTCGTTTCGGCGCTTCCGAAAATCAGATTTTCTCGAGACTTCTGGCCGGCTTGGCCTTTGTACACACGATCTCGGGTGATCTGCATCGCTCTCGCCTCAACGCACAACGTCTAAAGCTTGTGGCCAGTAAACTCCGCATCCGCAATACGGAGGCCTGGGCTTCGTACTTCCACGCTTGTAGCCACTTGCATGGCGGCGAACTTGAGGCTGCTTCGAAGCATTTTGCTGCTGCCGTGGAGCTGAGGTACGTTTTGGAATCCAGGGCGGCTGTTGATGCGATGGCTGGCTTAGCGCTCTCGCATCAACTCCGAGGCCTGGAGACTGAAGCCGACGAGACAAATAAGCAATTGCGGGAATTCGCCCAGAACATAAACGAACGTCAATACCTGGATTTGGCCGATTCGTTGCAGGCGCGACTCGCTTTATTGCGGGGTGACACGGCGCAAGCCTTGCAATGGGCTCGCTCTGTGAACGAACAGGCAATACCCTCAACTTTGTTCCTCTGGCTACAAGCCCCAGCGATCACTCAGGCGAGAGTTTTGATCACAGCTGGTTCAAAGCGAGATTTGGCAACCGCGACCAAACTCCTGAAATCGATTCGCTCGGTGAGTGAGTCTTGTCGATTCACTTGCCAAACGATTGAAGCTGCCGTCCTACAATCCGTCGCACTGGACAGGCAAGGCTCTACCGATGATGCGTTCAACTCACTTGACGAGGCGCTGGCACTCGCCGAGTCAGGGGGATGGGTCCGGCCATTTTTGGAGTTGGGCCAACCGATGGCCAGCCTGCTCCAACGAGCACCATTAGAAAATGTCTCGATTGATTTTGTCGATCGCCTACTGGAGACCTTTGCGGAGATCCCGAGTGCAAAAGAGCACGAGTCATCGGGGCAGACGAAGACGAGCGTTCCCGTCGCTGAATCGGGTCCTTCCGACGCCGAGGGGACGTCACGCACAGAGCCCTATGTTGAGCCGTTGACCAATCGAGAACTCGAAACCCTGCAATTGCTGGCCGAGCGGCTCTACGACAAGGAAATCGCGAAAGCCCTCTCCATCTCGGTCTGGACCGTTCGGACGCACGTGAAGCACCTCTTCGAGAAGCTTCATGTCACGGGCCGACGTCAGGCCGTGCTCAAGGCCGAGGAACTTGGGCTGTTGAAAGTGGGTTAGAAGGACGGCTGAAACTGAGATTGGAATCCTGCGTCTTGGTTGTCACGCAAAACTCCCGGGTAGGCGACCCGTAGGCGGTCTCGCCCCACGGAAACTCGAAACCGAAGCGGAAAGCCGAATGTTGCGGAATCGTTTATTTTCGCAAACCCCCTGATGCACCAGCGGGCCACCTATCGGAGGCAACGAATCACACCCTCACCAGTGCTGACTGGCTGCATCTGCCGGCAGGGTGGTTTGGCACTTTTCTAGAAATCGTGTTGTAACACTGTCATTTAAGGGGCCCACTCGACTTTCGGATTGATTTCGTTCTCCACAGCGAGCCTCCCGCGGCATAATCCGCATCCCTTCCCGCCGGGCATCACTAACTTATCCCTAATCGTTAGTGATGCCCTTCTTCTAGTACAGCGGACAATTGGAAGAGTGAAGCACGATACCCACATCATGTATTCGAACATCATTCACTTGACCGAGCGCTGCGGCTAGAAGCGACAGCCATATATGGCACGAAACTACAAACAATGAAAGCGAGATGAAGATGATTCAACATGTAATGATGGGTATCGGCCTGACTCTAATGCTGGCGGTATCAACAATGGCCCAGGAGCAGCCGCTGGCCACAAGCGTCAGTAGTACGCGGCAAGCGGATCCGCTGGGATCATGGAATGACGGACCGACCAAAGCGGCGATCCTCCAGTTCGTGCAGGATGTCACCAAAGAGGGTGGCCCGAAGTTTGTGCTGCCTGAACAGCGGATCGCGACCTTCGATCAAGATGGAACTTTATGGTGCGAACAACCGGTAGTGCAGTTTGAATTCGCTGTCTATCGCATTAAGGCGATGGCAGGCGATCATCCCGGATGGAAGGAACAGGAACCGTATAAATCTGTGCTTGCCGGCGACGTGCAACGTCTCGTTGACGATCTGCTCAGCGGCGGACATGAAATTCTGAAAGTGATCGAAACATCCCATGCCGGTATGTCGGTGGAAGAGTTTGATCGCCACGTCAGGGATTTCTTTGCGACCGCCAAACACCCGAAGCTCAAAGTGGCTTACACACATCTCGCCTACGCACCGATGGTTGAGTTGCTGGCTTACCTCCGTGCCAATGGGTTCAAAACCTATATCTGTTCCGGCGGCGGAATCGATTTCATGCGAGCCATCTCGGAAGAAACCTATGGGATTGTTCCGGAAAACGTGATCGGGACTAACGGCCGAAATGAGTTCAAACAGGTCGATGGCAAGTGGCAATTGTTCAAGACGGCGGACCACCTGTTCTTCAATGACAAGGCGACCAAGCCCACGGGAATTGATTTGCACATTGGTCGCAAACCGATCTTTGCAGGCGGAAACGTTCGCAGCGGTGGCGACATCGGCATGTTGACGTATTGCCACAGCAACACTCTGCCTTCATTCCAATTGCTCGTTAATCACGATGATGACAAACGTGAATTCGCCTACGCGGAAAAAGACAACGCTTCGCTCAAGCAGGCGAAGGCACAAGGTTGGAACGTCGTCAACATGAAGTCCGACTGGAAGACCATATTTTCAAACGATTAACCAACCGGGTGAGATCGAACTGTGAAGGAGTCGTGACTGGGGCTTCCAGCCCCAGTTCAGAAAAAACACTGTGGCTGGAAGCCACAGCCACATCTGATGGAGTAGGAATTGACAAACATTCTTTACGCAAGGCACAACAATGCAAAATGACACTTCAAATAGGAGAAACAACATGGTGAAACCAATTCAATTCATCCTTTTCGCGATGGTCGCGGCGCTGCTGGTTTGCAACAACCAGACTGCCACGGCGCAAGACGGAGCCCAGTACAAAATGGACAGAACGGTTCTGCCTATACAGCCACCGACATACGCACCGATTGAGGTGCTGGACGCTCGAGATGCCACCAAGCCTCCGATGTTTCAGATCAAGCCACCCGCAGGCGCTCCCAACGTCGTTATTGTTTTGATTGATGACATTGGCTTCGGTGCGACAAGCACTTTTGGTGGAGCCATTGAAACACCGACCTTTGATCGTTTGGCAAATGGCGGTTTGCGCTTCAACCATTTTCATACCACCGCTTTGTGCTCCCCCACAAGAGCCGCCTTGTTGTCAGGCAGGAATCATCACGAGGTCAACGTCGGTTGTGTGATGGAAATTGCCACCGGATTTCCTGGCAACCAGGGCGAACGATCGAACGACGCGAAATACTTTGCAGAGACTCTGCGTCACAACGGCTATAGCACAGCCGCATTTGGCAAATGGCATGAAACGCCCACCTGGGAGGTATCAGTTTCCGGACCGTATTTCCGCTGGCCAACGCACTCCGGATTTGACAAGTTCTATGGCTTTATTGGCGGCGAAACCAACCAGTGGGACCCCGTGATTTTTGACGGCGTCACGAAAGTCGCAAAGAAGGACGATCCCGATTATCACTTTACGACGGACATGACTAACGAAGCCATCAACTGGATGAAATTCCAACAAGTCATGACTCCCGAAAAACCGTTCTTCATTTACTACGCGCCGGGAGCCACACACGCTCCGCACCACGCTCCCAAAGAGTGGATCGAAAAGTACGATGGGAAATTCGATTCTGGCTGGCTCAAGTACCGCGAAGAGACGTTTGCTCGTCAAAAAGCCATGGGCATCATTCCAGAAAGCACCAAGCTGGCTCCCATGCCAACGGACATCAAGGATTGGGAAAAGCTAAGTGACAAGGAACGCGAATTGTTCGCCCTGCAAATGGAGGCGTTTGCCGGCTTCGCCGAGCACACCGACAATGAAGTCGGGCGGCTGGCCGATGCGATCGACGACATGGGCGCGTTGGACAACACGCTGTTCATCTACATCATGGGTGACAACGGCTCCAGTGGCGAAGGCGGCCTGGAAGGAACCTACAACGAACTGGTTCACCTGAACGGCATTTTTGATGCGGAAACCACCGAAAGCATGTTGGCTCGCGCCGACGACTGGGGTGGCCCGAATTCGTTCCCGCACTTTTCAGCGGCGTGGGCCGTAGCTACGGACGCACCGTTTACCTGGACCAAGCAAATGGCCGCCGACTATGGTGGCACTCGCAACGGGATGGTCATGCACTGGCCGAAAGGAATCAAAGCAAAAGGTGAAATTCGTTCGCAGTGGCACCACGTCAACGATGTTGCAGCGACTGTCCTGGAAGCAGCGAACCTGCCACAGCCAACGATGGTCAACGGCGTCAAGCAGAAGCCACTCTCTGGAGTGAGCATGTTGTATGCAACGGACAATGCAAACGCCAAAGATCGACACACGACCCAGTACTTCGAGATTTTTGCCAACCGCGCGATCTATCACGAAGGCTGGCTGGCGCGTGTCGTACACCGTGTGCCATGGGAAAATGATCCCATTCACACTTTGCAAAACGACGTGTGGGAACTCTTCAATGCGGAAGAAGACTTCAGCCTGACGAACAATCTGGCTGACAAGCATCCTGACAAACTGAAAGAGATGCAGGAACGGTTCAAGAAGGAGGCCATTGCCAACAGTGTCTACCCGCTGGATGACCGGTCTTACGAACGCTTCAACGCAGCCATCGCTGGTCGACCTGACCTGATGGGTGACAGAACCAGCCTGACCCTCGGCCACGGTATGACGGGGATCCTGGAGAACACCTTTATCAACGAGAAGAACACGTCGAAAACGATCGTTGCCAATGTGGATCTAAAAGGGAGTGACCGAGGTGTGATTCTTTGCCAGGGCGGCAAGTTCGGCGGCTGGGCTTTGTACATGGACAATGGCAAACCCGCTTACACCTACAACTGGTTCGGCCTGAAGAGTTACACCATCACGTCCCCGAAAGCGATTGATAAAAAGAGCGCCGAGATCCAATTGGTCTTTGACTATGACGGAGGCGGCAACGGCAAAGGAGGCCAGGCCACTCTCTTTGTGGATGGCGAGAAAGTCGCCGATGGTCGAGTCGAGAAGACGCAACCCGCGGTTTACTCAGCCGATGAAACAGCCGATGTCGGCATCGATGAGGCTACGCCCGTGGCTGACAAGGTCTTCAAAAATGCTGAGGACTCGGAGTTCACCGGACGTGTGAACGACGTCACGATTAGCATCCCGGCGAAGAAGAAGTAGAAAGCTTGAACGATGCATGAGGGGCATGGAGCATGCCCCTTGTGTGAGTCTCATGACCATATCGCCCGTGACGGCTAGGAGTGGAACCGAATTCAAGAGTATATCGGAGCCAATCCTGCAAAAGCCGGTTTGAGTTCGAATGCGTTTGTTTTACACACAGCGAGGTACGCACTCCATTAACGTGTCTGTGGCTTCCAGCCGCAGTTTGATGGCTGGACAAACACTGCGACTGGAAGCCACAGACACGACCGAGTTGATTCATCCTTCAAACAACAATCAAACAAGTGAAGATGAAAACCAAAATGAAAACAATGATACCAAACAAGATCCGTTGCTACTTTCCGGTGTCACTTCCACGGAGTAAACTGAATTCCAGTTCAGACCATCCGATTTCGAGACCGCCAGTTTTCTAGGAGTATTCCCAGTGAGCACGAGTGAAACTTACAGAGGAGTTGTGCATGGCTCGACCGTAGTGCTTACGCAGTCGCCGAATCTTCCTGATGGGGTATAAGTGAATGTGATCATCGAACGTCATGTGACCCGATGCGAACCACTACCCTATTCGGTCTTGAATCTACGCCGTGTTCCGGTGTCGGTCTACGAGGAAACAGTAGAAGCTTCGGAGGAGGAAGCGGCGGGGGATGCGAAAGGCTGTGGCGAAGCTGGTTGTAAGGGGAAATTGAAAAAGCAAAATTGACAATTGCAAATTTGTGGGGCAGGAAAGGACCAAGATCAACGGATCGTCGAGGCGAAGACTCGGAAGTAACCAGTGCTTTTCCACCATCACCCTAACCATTTTGCATTTTCAAATTTACAATTTAACTTTTTCAATTTCCCCCGCTCCCTCCCTGTCTCCCCATCCACGGCGTTTGCTTCCCTATTCCACTACGGTATATTTTATGGGCAAGCAAAGTTCACCTATACACCACCCGAATAAGTTTAAGCACTGTCATGGTCAAACTCAATAAACGAGGTGCGCGCATAACGATAGCGGCACTACCCATAGGGTAGTTTTTTTGGAACTCAAAGTCCAGTGAATTGTTTGCCGCCGGCACTTCTCGGTCAGCAAATCTAAAGAAAAAAATTCCGCAAACTGTTGCAGATATTTTTCGATCCAAATTTTCCGGTGGTCGAAGTTTTTGCCGGACACTTGGTCATTTCCCATCAGGAAACAGCGTCGGCAGGTCCGATTGTAGAGATGGCCGACAACGACCTCATGCGGATCAAACACCTCGCTACGTGCCAACCGAACCATCACACACCTCCCGAGAGAAAAGCATCAGCAGAATCACCAGGAATCGTATACCTCGGTTAGGGAAAAGGCAAATCCACCGGATTCAAGCTCTGTCCCCATACTGAAGGGGAAACTTACCGAATGGAATGATGAGCGTGGCTTTGGCTTTATTGCTCCACTAAATGGTGGAACGCGGGTCTTCGCTCATGTCTCTTCATTCTCACGCCACCATCGTCGGCCGGTCGTCGGTGATTCCGTTGACTTTCTACTCTCGACCGATCGAAACGGCAGGGTATGCGCTGTCGACGTTGCTATCAAAGGCACGCGGCCTCGCAAAGCTAAGGCAGCCGATACCGTTCAGAAAATTGGATCGATTCGAGTCGCAACCGCGGCAGCATTTGTGGTGTTCGTTGCGGTTCTGACACGCACACAATACATTCCAGAATACGTGCTATGGGTGTACTTGGGCATGAGTGCCGCAACGTTCGTGGTCTACTATTCGGACAAACGTGCTGCCCAAAAGAGCAAGTGGCGAACTCAGGAATTCACACTTCATATGATGGCTCTGACTGGCGGTTGGCCAGGTGCGCTCATTGCGCAAGCGATCTTCCGACACAAAACGCGGAAACAATCATTCCTGGTTCTTTTCTGGGCAACGGTCGTCCTTAATGTTGCTTTCGTGGCGTTGCTTCTATCTCCCCTGCAATGAACGGTAAGGGGCAATGAACGGTAACGATGAGGGACAGGTAACGATGAGGGACAAGAACGATGAGGGACAAGAACGATGAGGGACAGGTAACGATGAGGGACAGGTAACGATGAGGGACAAAGAACGATGAGGGACAGAGCATAAGCCTCGTGTGCCTGACTTTTCTTGCCGCAAATCGGCGTTGACCTGGGAGGGGGCCGCGCGTTATCGGAGCGGTTCAGGGCGATTTTTTTGCCTTTTGATGTTTTCATCAATTGTCGGTTTCGACAATCCCTTTCCGTGGCCGTACAAGTATCCTCGTGGCAAAGCCTCGCAACACCAACGAACGAATAACGACAAAATCCATTGGTTTTCTAGTGCCGATGACGTTTTCTGTTGCATGGTTGCTGGCGGCGTCGGGTTGCCAAAGTCGTGCTCACAACGATTTGTATCGGCAACGGATGGCTAGCGAAATACGCGTTCTTGAAGACCAATTGTATGACGCGGATTATCAAAATCGCGTTTTGCGAGAAAAATTAGAACGGGCGAAGCGACAAACGGTGGAACCAGCTGGCCCGCTCGATCCGCAATCGGACGGCCCCAAATTGAATGCTGTCCCACCATCGGCTTCGACGCCACCCAGCGATTCATTTGATCTCGAGGGCGAGTTTGATGAAACGATGATCGATCCAGGAATCGCAGATCCCGATGCATTGGTTCCCAGCGATCGATTCGAAAGTCCCTTCGAGGACGAACCGTCTTGGGAAACCGACCGTTCACAATTACCGTTGCCGCCACCAATCGGTGGTCCCGAACCGCCGGGTAAATCAGACACGGAGTTTTCGCCGATTGAACCGGGGGAATTGCTGCCGCCACCGAACCCTGGCGGCGAAGAGTTGCCGGCACCACCGGGACAGATTCGTCTACCGGATGCCGTGAAGGCAACCGAACCCAAACGATCAACCCCCGAACGGTTGGAATTGCATCTCGGTTTGTCAGGAGCGAAGTTGCCTGACACAGCAACCAACTCGGACACACCCGACGGGTTGTACTTGGTGGTCCGTGCCGTTGATCGCTTGGGGGCAGCTGTCAATTTGCAAGATTTTGAGATTGATGCCGAATTAACCGTTGTTGTTTTGGACCCACAGCGAGAAGCATCGGAAGCGAAAATCGGCCGTTGGGAATTTTCACCTGAAGAGGTGAAAGGGCTGACAAAATCGAGACCTGTTAGCGGGCTTCACATTCCAATCGAATGGCAGCAAGAAGAACCGCTTGGCGAAGAGGTGATCGTTCACATCCGACTAAGAAGTGAAGCGGACGAAATGCGTTGTGAAGGGCATGTAAAAGTAACCGAATCGGCGATGATCGCTAAATGGCTTCCCCGTGCCGATTCGAAAGAGGAAGATGTAGATGTAATCGCTCGCTAGATGTCAAAACGTTAGCCAACAATCACTACACCGATGACTGCGTCTGTAGGCTACGCTGCAACCGGACGGGCTTACAGGTTGACCAGAATGTCCAACATTTCGGCCGCCGTCGAGATCACTCGCGATGACGCTTGGAATGCTCGTTGGTACGCGATCATCTTGATCGATTCCTCGTCGATATTGACGCCAGTGATCGCCAAGTGTTGGCTCTGCAGCGATGAATAGTAGTTCCTTAAACCCTCTGCTTCACTCGCTTGCAATCCCACACGTTGGCCGAGGATCGAAAGCGTTCCTTCGTAGAGGCCTCTGACACTACGTCCTTCAAGGTCATCGAGAGGCTTGTCGACCAGATCGAGTAGATTGGTCAAAACGTCAGTATCTTCGCCGATTCCACCTTGGCTGATTGCTAGCAGGTCGCTGTCCTCTTTGAGTGCTTGGTTGACATCGATGTCGACAGCGTTCCTACCTGAAAAGAAGGTGTTGATCCCTGCCGCGGCCAAGAAGCCGCTGGTGTCATCCCCAAACGTAAATCCGGCCGTGGGTGAGTCCGAAAGGATTTCGATATTTCCATCGCGACTGACACTTGCCGAGATCCCTTCGATGGCATCGATGTCCGATACGATTGAGTTGATGGTTGAGTCGGTGACTTGGCCCAGACGCCGGACTTTGATCTGGTGCGTCGAAACGACATTCCCCTGATCGTCGACAACGTTCATATCGAACGTCCCATTGTCGGGAATAAAGGGTAATCCAGCGACATTGAGTGGCACCCCCGCTTCTCCTTTGGAGCTAGAGGTAACCGCTTGGAATGCTTGGCGGCCTTGTCCTTGCGAATGGACTTCGTTGACGCTACGGATTAGGGCTGCGGCCATCGTGTCGAGTCGATCGACATAGTCGCCGAAAACTCCGTCGCGCGCTTGCATCGACGCAGACAGTTTTCCACCGGTGACTTGCAGCGGGGAGTCGGTTTCGACGATACGAACCTCTTGTCCACCGAGTTCCTGGTTGTATTCGCTGTAGACATCACGATGGTTGCTGTTACTTACCAAGTAGTCACCGCCGACGAAGACGTTGATCGCACCGCTTTCTTGTTCTTGATAGTTGATCTGCACGTACTCGGAAAGCGATTCGAGATCGAGATAGCGTTGGTCGCGTAGTCCGGTCGCATCACTGTCCCCGCCTCCCTCAATCGTGGCGATTTCGAGGTTCAGTTTGGCAATGCGTTCGGTAAGGCTATTGATTTCACTCGCCATTTGCTTCATTTCACCGTCCCACGACCCTTGTTGATCGATCGCGTTTTGGCGGGTCTGGCGGATGTTGCTTGCCAGCGTTTCACCTTGCAAAACCACAAATTCTCGCAGCGAAGCGTCGCCCGGTTGAGCCGACAATTCGTGAACAGAGTTGTTGAACTGAGTAAATTGCTGGCTAAGCCCCGTGTTGTCCAGATCAGAAGACAGGTTTTCGAGTTGGTTGAAAGCTTTTTCGAGCGTTTCGGCACCGACGACGGCCGTTTTCGCGTTCATCATCCGCTCGGCTAAGGCCTTGTCGACGATTTGAACGATCCCGGTCGGCAGTACTCCGTGCCCCTTGATCAGGTTGCCTTCACGGGTCGACACCGATGCCGCCTGCTCTAACTGTTGGCGGATATATCCAGGAGTGTTGGTATTGGCGACATTATTGCCGACCACTTGTAGCCCAAGCTGTGCGACATCGAGTCCGCTTTTCGCCTGTTGAATTGTTCCCAGAAGGCCCATACCGTTTCCTTAACGACTGAAGAATCGTCTACATCGTTATATGGATCGGCAAATCAGGGCGAAAAGTTTACCTAATCGGCACCGTTGGACTTTGTTCGTCAATTAGACTTGCCTTTGCCGACGAAAAATGGCTATTGGTGAGGTTCTGCAGATGCAACGAACTTGAGAATGACCGCAGTGCGAAAGGATTCGCGATGAAGACAATGTTTTTTTTGAAAAAGGGCTCCCGAGGCCTAACGGCAATTCTTGCGGGTATGTTGCTCGCTACACTGATGCTAACCCAACCCGGTTGCCTGGGTATCGTGTCCAATCTGATCCACGCCAGTGGGGCTGACAAAATTCCCGCCGACTACAAGGATTCCAAGGAGCTCGAGGATTGTCGCTTGGCGATTGTCACCTTGGCCGACAACAGTGAGTATTCCGATAATATTTCAGCACGTTTATTGAGTCGATACGTTGGCGATATTCTAATAAAAGAACTCGACGATGTGAGGCTTGTTCGCGAAGATGAGATAGCCGATTGGCGAGACAGTCATGGATGGGACACTGTCGACTTTGCTGAAATTGGCAAAGGCGTCAAGGCGGACAAAGTGATCGGTATCGAGCTCCGCAATCTAACCCTTCGCGACGGACCGACGTTGTACCGAGGGCGTAGCGACGTCAGTTTGGCAGTGATCGATGTGGCTTCGGGAGACGTTCTTTATCGCACCGATTTAGATCAGTTCACCTATCCGGTAACGACGGGCCAATACACCAGCGAAACGAATGAAACAAGATTCCGAAAGTTGTATCTTGGAATGCTGGCGAAACAGATCGGGCGTTCGTTCCATCCCTACGACTTTAGTGACACGATCGCCATCGATGGAACCATTGCCAGTCAGTAGGCCAGGCCTACGGTAGCTCGAATCCTTCGATCGCGTCGATGGAAGGAGCTCCATCGCCGGCTGGCATTGCGGCCGGTTGGCCAGCATTGGGAACTTGGTTTTCATCTACCGGTGGAATCGCTCCGGCATTCGCTGGGATTGCGTTGCCGGGAGCAGCATTCTCCGCTTCTGCATTCTCGGGTCGGGCATTCTCGGGTCGGGCATCCTCGGGTCGGGCATCCTCGGGTCGGGCATCCTCGGGTCGGGCATCCTCGGGTCGGGCATCCTCGGGTCGGGCATCCTCGGGTACAGGGCTTCCCAGGCTGTCTCTGGCTTCGCGTTCCTCGCGGTCCATTTTCACGCCTTGCTTTTCCAGATCTTCTTTAATGATCCGCTTGGCCTCCTCGCCGGCCAGTTCGCGGAGAATCTCTTCCTGGTCCAAAAGCACGTTGTAAAACTCGGAATTCGAGAGGATGTATCGATCGTTGACGAGTGTCAGAACCGGCTCCATCTTTTCAATCAACCACTGTTGGACGACCCTTTTTTGATCCTCAGGCACTGCACTAAACAGTCCCCCTGTGCCAACGTTTTCTCCCACGTTGGGGCGACCGCTCGCTCCGAGATAGAGTTGTTGAAACAAATGGTTCAAACGTTTTCTTGAAGCGACGATTTCGAGGGTTTGTGGATCGTATTCAGGGGTGGTGATAGCGCCCCTTCGGCCTCTCATGCCTCCAGCTCCTTCCATGTCAAAATCATAATCCTCTGTCATTCCCATGCCCATGTCGGAGCGTCCACCCCGAGTTGGCCTTGCTCCGCCACCTCGCATACTACCCCCGCCCATATCCATTTCATCCCCATAATCGTACATCTCTCCGCCACCCATTCGCCCGCCGCCCATTCGTCCACCAGTCGGTCGGCCCGTGCCACGGACGGGAGTTTTCGTCTCTTCGATGATTGCCGACTCGGGTGAGGAGGGTTGCATGGCGGCCGGCGCTGGTGGTGCGAGCGAATCGAAGTAGTTGATTTCGTCGCGGAAAGCTTGCCAAACTCTCACGGTCCAGCTGTCGACGACCTCGCCAGCGTTGGGCACTTGCCCAGCCAACTCTTCGCTTTTCATCGCACCAAACCTGGCGGCCGAGTGCAAGGCAATTAAATTGTCGCGATCCAAATCGGTGCTGATACTGACCAATTCCTTCGCAATCGCAGGCCCGTTGTCGGTTCGAAGGTACTCCAAAATATCGACGGCATAGCGTTGCAGAAAAGCGTGAGACTTTTCAGTCCGATCGTCTGGCGTCGGTTCCGAAAGCAAGTTGTTCATCAGGGTCGCTAATTTCGTACGGTCATCCGCTGAGATGATCGGGAACGTGTAAACGACATGGCGACGAATGCCCTGCAAAGCTGCGGCTCGCACCCCTTCACTATTCGCCTCGTTTTCATAGAGACGAATCAAAATCGGCAGAGCGCGACGCAGTGGCAGCGGAGGCCGCTGGTTCGATGGATCGGCTTGCCGTTCGTCAAGCCGCGCCAATGCAACAACGGCATTGATTCGAGCGATCTCCGAATAGTTGCCTTCGGCGATAGGCTGCATGCCTTGAAAAATCCACTGCAGAATGTAGGGAGCGCTGGGGGTATTGCTGCGTTGGGCAGCGAATAAGTAGTCAAGAGCTTGCTGAGTCAACTTTGATGCTTTGTCGTAAGCATCCGGCTGTGTGATCATTGCTGGCACATAGTCTTTATAGTATGCCTGGGCCACGCGACCTTCGGAAAAGCCAGCGGGGGCTTCACGAAAACGCGAAAAGCTCCTCGCGGCACGATCCATCCGATTGATGACGTTTTCTTGCTTAAAAGCGTCGACCAGAGGAATGACATCGATCTTGCCGTTTCCTGCCCCACCCGCCTGTGCGGAGGATTTCACGCAAAAGGCACACATACATCCTAAAATCAAAAACAGAAACAAGAGAAAGAGCGATTGGTGATGTCGCGAACTCGTTTCCGCAAAACGGTGGTTCGTGTGGCCCGTGGTCGTGTTGACTGTCGTGTTGGCTGTCGTTGTGGTTGCCGCAAACTGCGTCATGGTTATTTCACTTAGATCGTAAGAGAAGCAATAGGTGGATCTATTATCATCCAAGGACACCACGATCGTCAAATGTTTCTCCGAGAGCGGTCGCAATAATCTCAGCAAAATCGAGGAGATAGGCGGAAAATGCCGTTTCCAGGCCAAAATTGCCAGAGGGCATTCTTCGAGAGTCGCTTTCACGCTGCAAAAACCGCTGTCCTTCTGGTTCGCGATCCGCTCGGGCTCGTTCATGATCCTGTTGGGGCCTCTTGAGACTTCTTGGGGCCTCTTGGGGACGAAAGGCGGCAATCCGTGAGTCAACCGACCGCTGCCGCCGCGGCGCAGATTTCCGTAGAATTGGCTCCAAAGCGTCTCAACCTCTCATTCATCGTTTCATCCATCGTTGCCGTGAAACCCAACCACCATCTCAAGCCTCGCGACCCTGAAACACTTGATCGACTCGCCAAGGAAGTCGCATCGCGGCAGTTCTCGGCTGCCCAAATCGCCTCGCGGCAACAAGAGATCTACCAACAAACGCTGATGCTAAGCCGGGCGATGGACGGCCCCAACTTCACTCGAGTTGGCCGCGACGATCTGGTTCGAATGGTGCAGATGATTGACCAGCACTTCTTTGACGGAAAGATTTTGCCGACTGCGACCGCAGAGGGACTGTCGTTTGGGTTCTCATCGCGAATGACGCGAGTCGCGGGAAAGCTTGTCACCCACTACTCCGACGGCCAAAGTCAGGGCAGACGAACGTTCGAACTGGTGCTTTCGTCCACCCTCTTGTTTCAGACATTCGAACAAGACGTCAATCGTCCCGTCGAAGTGACAGGCCGTTTGTGTCGTGATCGGCTCGAAGCGATGCAGCGAGTTGCCGAACACGAGTTCACGCATCTGGTCGAGATGCTGATTTGGAATAGTGGGAATTGCAATGAAGCGAGATTTCAATCGATTGCTCGCCGGCATTTTGACCATCGCGATTTCCGCCATGATCTGATTACCCAGCGAGAACGAGCGGTCCGAAAGTTTGATATCCGCGTCGGCGATCAAGTACGATTCACTCACCAAGGTCACGTTCTTGTTGGCCGAGTGAACCGAATCACCCGCCGCGCAACCGTGCTGGTCGAACACCCCAAAGGCGAGCCGTTCAGTGATGGAGGGCGATATGTCCGATATTACGTGCCCCTCGAAAGGCTCGCTAAAAAACAAACGTAGCCGCGTCTCTCCGAGACGCGGAAGATATCGCACGGTCGTAGCCGAGTCTCTCCGAGACTCGGGAAACTTAGCGTGTTGGCGAGACGGTGGTACTGGGAGTTAGCGTCTCGGAGAGACGCTTCTACTGGAAGTTAGCGTGTTGGCGAGACGGTGTGCTGGGAGTTAGCGTCTCGGAGAGACGCTTCTACTGGAAGTTAGCGTGTTGGCGAGACGGTGTGCTGGGAGTTAGCGTCTCGGAGAGACGCTTCTACTGGGAGTTAGCGTGTTGGCGAGACGGTGTGCTGGGAGTTAGCGTCTCGGAGAGACGCTTCTACTGGAAGTTTGCGTGTTGGCGAGACGGTTATGCTAAGAACTCGCGGCGGAGTCGGGTGATGTATTCTAGCAGCGGTCGCGGTTGGTTTTTCGAATCAATCATGCCGCTGTGGCTGATAATGTGAGGCTCGGCGTCACACCAACCCTCCCATACAATGGCGTGGACGCAGTGTTTGGCAAGTAGCGTACGGATAAAGGGGCCGGCCACACGAAGCTGCTCGATCCGTGGCTCAAAGTCATCCGCAGTCGCTGCTAATGTCTCGATCGGATACACGGCACGTTCATCAAAGCCGCGGTCGCCAGGAACGCAAAGTTGAACCATTAAGGGCATTCCGAGCGTAGCCCAGCGATCGATCATCTGTCCGAATTCCACTGCCGTTCTTGGTAACGTTGATCCGTTAGCATAGTTGACTCGGACATCCAATCCGATCCCCGCCATCCCCAAACCGCTTCGTGCAAGTGCATCGGCAAAGTGCATCGGTGAGATGCCGTCGTGATGACAAGCCAAATACTCGCCGAATGGTTGGTCGAAACTCATGATCGCGGGCGTATTCGGATCGGTGCGCCGTACGGTTTGCAAAATGCCGACCGCCAACCGCATCACCTGCTCATCATTTAGCTCAAGTGGGCCGGGTGTATTGAGCCCCGATGCACAATTCCAAAGTTGAACTTGACCGCGTAATTTCAAGACGGTTCGTTCGACAAATTGGCAAACCGCTGCTAACAGTGAATCGAAATCCTCTTCGAGCAAATACAGCCAATGCGGCAACATCCGCTCGCGAAAATCGAGCAGGGGGCCACCAATGACTCGCAATCCTTGCTCTCCACACCAACGAATCGATTCTTCGGCGGCGTCATAGTCGAATCGTCCTGAATCCGTCTCAATATCCGCCCAACTGATTCGCACCGCTGCCGAATTAAAGGCCGTACAGAAGTCTTCACTGTGCGTGGTCGATCTGGGATTGGGTGGCAAAACGGATCCTGCCAACAAGGTGCCAATCGTGATTTCGCGTTGTTTGCGAAATGCGATCGATTGAAGCGCGAAACTATCCCCCAAGTTCGCCAACGCTTGCGTCAAGAGGGAGATCGCTTCGACCGAAAGTTCCGAGGCCAATCCAGGATCCCCTCGCCGTTGGGCCGCATCCAAAAAACGTTGCGTCCCCGTTTTCAACAACTCCTTGAACTTGTCTGTCAAAATCAGTCCGGATCGTTCCCAGGTATCCGATTGCATTCGCGCCCGGTGGCAACATCCACGAGCAAGTTCCAACATCAATAAATGTGGCTCGTCACTCGGACGTAAACTGCATGTACTGACGGTCGAATAGCCGACATGCTTGACTGGCAGCGTCAGAAATAATTTCCCAGAGGAATCAATCGTGCGGGTCAACGTCAATCGAGACCCAACCAATTCATTCCTCGATTGCCACGGCACGCCCTCGATGCCGCAGATATAGGCTTTTTTCCACAATGATTGTTCGACTAAACCATGAACGGATTCCGGGACATCGAAACGGAACTGTCCCATAATGCAAACCAAGCCAATGCGAAGTAAGGAAGATGACAAAAGGAAAAGGGCAAATAGCCAAGATCGACATTGTACTTCGTTCCTGGCCAGTTCGCGAGACGACTGTTCCACCGCTTGCCGATTAATCCGCGGTTTGCCAAATTAGGGAGATGAACAACTTACCCCCCAAAGACGACGCACCCTTGTACGAATTCGACACGCCGCAGTCATCCGGTCAAGCGGCACTGTTGAAAACCAACCTGCCACTTCCACGTCGCAGCGGCAAAGTCCGCGATGTTTACGACCTCGGCAGCGAAGTGATGATCGTCAGCAGCGATCGGATTAGCGCCTTTGACTTTATTCTACCGAGTGGAATACCAGGAAAAGGCCGCTTGTTGACCAAAATGAGTCAGTTTTGGTTTTCCAAACTCAATGTTCGCCATCATCTAAAATCGGTTGAGATCCCCAAGTCTTTATCGGATCATTTTGATACCACGCCGCTCGAAGGTCGGATCATGATCGTAGAAAAAGCAAAGGTGATTCCTTTCGAATGCGTCGTCCGTGGCTATCTCGAGGGCGGCGGGCTACGTGAGTATGAGTTGACGGGCGAAGTGTGCGGGAATCACCTACCGACAGGGCTACGTCAATGTGACAAGCTGCCGGAACCCATTTTTACGCCAGCCACAAAAGCCGAAGAGGGAGAGCATGATGAAAATGTGTCGCTCGATCGAATGATCACCGATCTTGGGAGTGAGCTGGCGTTTAAACTACGAGACGAATCGCTGAGAATATACAACGAGGCCGCCGACTATGCGGCGAGCAAAGGAATTCTAATTGCCGATACCAAATTCGAATTTGGGCTCGTTGGTGATGAACTTGTCCTGGTCGATGAGGTGTTGACGCCTGATAGCTCACGTTTTTGGGACGCGGCAACCTATGCGCCGGGAATCGCACAACAATCGTTCGATAAGCAATTCGTTCGCGAATACCTTTCGAGTTGCGGTTGGGATAAACAGAGCGACCCGCCACCTCTACCCGATGCCGTGATCGCTCAAACAGCCGCGAAGTACCAAATCGCCCTACGCCGGATTAGCGGAGAGTAGGAGTTGGGAGTTGGGAGTTGGGAGTTGGGAGTTGGGAGTTGGGAGTTGGGAGTTGGGAGTTGGGAGTTGGGAGTTGGGAGTTGGGAGTTGGGAGTTGGGAGTTGGGAGTTGGGAGTTGGGGAGAGGCAAATGGCAGATTCGGCTACCCTGCTGCGGGCAAAAATGTCTTCCAGCACTCGTAGCGAGGGTCTTCAATCGACTGCGCAAGTAGTGGATTGAAGCGGGGCTTTGTGGGCCGCGTCAACAATTGCATTCTCGCTTGCTGCGGCGTCCGCCCCCCTTTGCGACTGTTGCAGCGGAGGCAGCAACAGACGATGTTCTCCCAGGTCGTCGGGCCGCCATGTGAACGAGGAATCACATGATCGAGGCTCAATTTGTTTGTCGGTTCGCTGCGACCGCAATACTGGCAGGTATGCTCGTCGCGAGCAAACAGGTTTTTGCGGTTAAAACGAACCGTTTGCACCGGCATCCGGTCGAACCGAGTCAGGCGAACGATTCGTGGTACGCGAAGCTCAAAACCAACGGCACGGATATAATCTTCGCCCGGTTGCTTTTCCAGCGAAGTCAATTGACTCAGTTCGCACCATGAATCGAAATCGTAGCTCAGATATTGGTCGTCTTCGTGGCTTATCACTTCCGCACATTCCCGGTACAAAAGCGTAAATGTACGTCGAACGTTGATCACTCGAATCGCCATGTAGAAGCGATTTAATACCAAAACATTTGTATCGAGTACACTTTGCGAACTTTCCACGATTGTTCCTTCCGTCGTCTCTCGTTTTGCGGGAGTCTTCTTCGGTCACACAAGTATAAGCAATCGGCAACGATGGTGGTTTGTCAGCCTGGGACCACTACCGGCAAACCGAATTATTATCCATGCGGAACCACCCAATTGCGACACGTCGAAACCGACGGGTGGTTCACTGTCATTTTAGACAAAAATAAGAAGACATGTTTCAGTTAGTATTAAATTTTAAGTTCGATTGCCTCCGTGTTGTCCACCTAGGCTTCGACACCGACTACTGGTTCGGTTGGCTTGGCCCGACGGGCTCCGTCCTCGCTGCGACGGTGTTAATCTTGGTTTGTTTGTTGGCTTGGGCGAGCAATCTCATCACGTTGCCAGGAAATTGGATCTCGGTTGCCGCGATGGCTTTGTACGCGTGGTTGGGGCCATCGGAAGGGCGGTTGGCGATCGGAATGACCACGCTATTGATTGCGTTTTTCTTCTCTCTACTTGGAGAAATTGTCGAATTTGTCGCCGGCGCCTACGGTGCGAAACGGGCGGGCGCGAGTCGTCGGTCGACGATCTTTGCCATGATCGGATCGATGGCGGGTGCATTGACCGGCGCGTTTGTGGGGATTCCGATACCGGTCGTCGGCTCGATACTGGCCGCGATCCTGTTTGGGGGCATCGGGGCGACCGCTGGGGCGATCTATGGCGAGTGGACCGATGGCAAACCATGGAAAGAATCCTGGTCCATTGGTCAAGCTGCATTTTGGGGGCGTACCTTCGGAACGCTCGGGAAATTTGCCGCTGGCTTTCTGGTGGTGTTGACAGCAATTGTCGCTGTGCTGCTCTAGGCTCGACCTGAAAGCATAGCGGAAGTCGTAAAGGTGTCGGCCGCCAGGAACCTTTGCCGTGGGCTAGACTTCCAGACTGGGGGTGGCCCTGCCTGGGCTTCCGTTACGCTAAGACAACCGCTTCGACTGCTGCGTCAATGTCCGGATTTTTGCGGCTAAATCGTCAGTCAAGAGGTTTGGTTTTAGCCGCCACACCCAACTGCCAGTCGCTTTGCCGGGCTGGTTCATGCGTGCTTCGCTACCCATGCCAAGCCAATCTTGAATGGGGATGATTGCGATATCGGCTTTTGAATTCATAACCGACGCAATGAGCTGAAGATGGATATCTTTCTTCTCCGTAACAATTTCCGCCAGCAAATCGACTTGTTCGGGATCGACTTTCCGTTTTTTGTACCATCCCATCAGCGTGTCGTTATCATGGGTGCCTGTGTAGGCAACGCATTGCGGTGGATAATGGCTAGGACGATGATAAACATCGTCTTCCTGCTCAAAGCCGAACTGCATGACTCGCATACCGGGGAGTCCAAGAACGTCGCGAAGTTCATGCACTGCCTCGGTTATCATCCCTAGGTCTTCGGCAATCAGCGGTAGGTCGCCGAGCTGTTTTTGTGCGGCCAAAAAGGGTTCAGCGCCTGGGCCTTTGACCCAACGACCGTTGATCGCCGTCTTCTCGCCTGCGGGGACTTCCCAGTACGATTCAAAGCCGCGGAAATGATCAATACGCATCCAGTCGAATTGATGAAACGCGTGCTCAAACCGTTTCGTCCACCATCCATAATCGCATTTGGCTAGCACGTCCCAGCGATATTGAGGGTTCCCCCACAATTGCCCGGTCTTGCTGAAGTAGTCGGGAGGGACGCCCGCGACAAGCGTTGG
The DNA here is from genome assembly GCF_007860185.1 of Novipirellula aureliae. Taxonomy (NCBI): domain Bacteria; kingdom Pseudomonadati; phylum Planctomycetota; class Planctomycetia; order Pirellulales; family Pirellulaceae; genus Novipirellula; species Novipirellula aureliae. The sequence continues at coordinate 466,291 of NZ_SJPY01000003.1, read as the reverse complement.
GTTTCCGGACGCATCGAGGCAGAAGATTTCTTGGTTTGCCCAGACATCGACGCTTTCATGAGCGACAAAAATGGGCATGTCACCATACATGCGGACATGACGATCGTTTGCGTATCGTTTGAGCCGCACCCATTGATCATCGAAAATGTATTGCTGGAACTTTGAAAACTCGATTTCTTGACTAAGCTGAGCGTCCCAAGCATCGAGTGCTGCTGCTTCACGGTGGACGAGGTCGCTTGGCCACCTCGTCCAATCACTCTCGTCAAAATGGACCATTAGCGCTTCATAGCGAGCAAAATCATCGAGCCACCATGCATGACGGGTGACGAACTCGGCAAGTCGAGACCGATCGGCTTCGCTGCCGCCTTTTTGAAAGTGATCGAAAGCTTTTCTCAGTAACGGGCGGCGAAAACGAGCGACGGAATCAAAATCCACTCTCGTCAAATCCGGCGCAGCCGGTTCGTCGCCTTGTCTCGAATCGGCCTGAATCAAATCCGCTTGAGCCAAGAACCCGTCTTCGACCAACATGGCGGGGCTAATGAGCAGCGTGTTACCAGCGAAAGCCGAGTAGGAGCTGTAAGGCGAATGACCGCGTGCAGGGGGACTCAACGGCAGGATTTGCCATGCCGTTTGACCAGCCGCTTCGAGAAAGTCAACGAATTGATAAGCCGCACTGCCGAAATCACCAATGCCGAACTCATTCGGCAAACAAGTGATATGGCAAAGAACTCCCGAGGAGCGAGGAAAACGCATCAGGAATTCTGGAGTGGTTTCACACCCCAGATCTCATCGGCGTATTGCTGGATCGTTCGGTCACTCGAAAACCAACCGCTACTGGCGGTATTCAAAATGCTCATCCGGTCCCACTTTTCAGGATCCAAATAGGCTTTACCGGCTTCGACTTGGGCGTCGATAAAGCTGCGCATATCGGCAATGGTCAGCCATTGGTCATGAGGGTTCCGGAGTCCCTTGGTCAACAGGTCGAAGATCCCCGGTTCGGTTTCATTGAAGGTTCCATTCTCCAATAATTCCATCGCTCGGTAGATATCGGGATCAGCGGCGATAATGGCGTTTGGATCGTACGCCCTTTTCGTCTCAGCGACCTCCGCGGCATCGAGTCCAAACAGAAAGAAGTTCTCGGCACCGGCTTGTTCACGGATTTCGATGTTGGCTCCATCGAGCGTTCCGATTGTCAGAGCACCATTCATCATGAACTTCATGTTCCCCGTTCCCGAGGCTTCTTTCCCAGCCGTCGAAATTTGCTCCGACAACTCGGTTCCTGGGCAGATGATTTCCATCGTGGAGACACGGTAGTTGGGAAAGAACACCATGCGAAGTAACCCTTCGGTTCTCGGGTCCGAGTTGATCACCGCAGCGACGTTGTTGATCAACTTAACGATCAGTTTTGCCACGTGGTAACCGGGGGCAGCTTTGCCACCGATCAAAATACACCGTGGAACCATTCCCTTTGTATCCCCGCGCAAAATGCGGTCGTACAAATGGATCGCATGCAAGACGTTGAGCAGTTGTCGTTTGTATTCGTGAATCCGCTTGACTTGGACATCGAACACGGCATTGGGCATAAATTCGACGCCTGTATGCTCTTTCACATGGTCCATCAGCCGTTGCTTGTTCGCCTGTTTCACTGCACGCCATTTTTGGCGGAACGAAGCATCGTCGGCGTAGGGAGCGAGCTGTTTGATTTGCTCCATGTCTGATTCCCAACCGCTTCCGATCGTCTCGCAGAGCAGTTTGCGAAGCTTTGGATTGCAATATGCCAGCCATCGACGTTGGGTGACCCCATTGGTCTTATTGTTGAACTTTTCAGGCCAGATATGGTAAAAGTCGGCGAACAATCCTTCTTTGAGTAGCTCGGTATGCAGAGCGGCAACACCGTTGACCGAAAAGCTACCGACAATGGAAAGGTAGGCCATACGAATGTGCGGTTCGTGGCCTTCTTCGATCAAGGAAACCCGGCGCCGTAGTTCGATGTCACCCGGATGTTTTTTGGCGACTTGCGTCAAGAACCGCTCGTTGATTTCGTAGATGATTTCTAGCAATCGCGGCAGCAACCGACTGAACAATGCGACCGACCAACGCTCGAGTGCTTCCGGTAAGAGTGTATGATTGGTGTAGGCCATGCATCGAGTTGTGATTTGCCAAGCAGCGTCCCATTCCAGGTGGTGCTCATCCATCAACAATCGCATCAACTCGGGGACGGCACACGCCGGGTGCGTATCGTTGAGTTGGAAACAATTCAAGCGACCGAAATCGCTAAAATCTTCGCCGTATTGATCGACCCATTTCTCAAGAACGTCTTGTAAGCTAGCCGATACGAGGAAGTACTGCTGCTTGAGTCGCAACTCTTTGCCGTTTTCGCTGGAATCGTTAGGGTACAAAACCATCGAAATCTGGTCGGCATTGTTTTTTTCGACCACCGCTTCGGGATAGTTGCCCGAGTTGAACTCATCTAAGTCGAAAATATCAGAAGCTTCCGCTTTCCAAAGTCGAAGCGTATTCACGGTGCCGTTCTTGTGGCCGGGAATCGGCATGTCGTAAGGCACCGCCATCAAATCGTTCGTCCCAATCCAACGACTGTAGGCTTTACCGTCATCGCCAATCACTCGTTGAGTGTGTCCGTATAACCGAATCGTCTTGGTGCTTTCGGGACGTTCGATCTCCCAAAGGTTACCATCACGGAGCCAGTGATCGGGTGCTTCGACTTGTCGCCCGTGTTCGATCAATTGGTGGAACATGCCAAATTCATAACGAATCCCATACCCAGCAACGGGTAATTGCAAATTGGCACAGCTATCCAAAAAACATGCCGCCAAACGCCCAAGACCACCATTGCCGAGACCTGCATCGTGCTCTTCCTCTTCAATCTCCTCGAGTGACACGCCGTATTGATGAAGTGCTTCGCGGGCTTGTTCATCGACATCCAAATTCTGGATCGCATTATTGAGCGACCGCCCCAAAAGAAATTCGAGCGATAAATAATGAACGCGACGTTCGGTGCTTTGGCCAAAGCGTTGACGCGTATCACGCCAATTCGGAACCAAGTGATCGCGAACCGTATTGGCTAACGCGCTATACAGATAACTTGGTTCCGATTCGGTATCACGCAGTCCTAGCGTGTAGTAGAGATGCCGTCGAAGCTCAAGTGGCAGCGGCGACAACAGGTTGGCAGAAGAATCAAACGTGGGGACTTCCGGGCCCGATGTGGTTTGGTCAAGCATCTTCTTCGAGGTTCCTTAGTGATGAGTCGGTGCCTATTTGCGCGCGCAGCGAATTGTCGCACGGGAGCGTAAAATTCAGTATTGCAAAACAGGTTGCATTTGTCGATTGCTGTTACGCAACGATGGCTAACGAGTGTCAGGCCGAATCGAATTGCACGGACGAGTGGGCAGGACAATTACCCGAATTCGTATCTAAGGGCAACGTTGGATGACTTTTTTTCTGGCAATTTTTCAAAATCAGCCAAGCTTTGACTCTGCAGCGGGGGGACTGATCCCGGTTAGACGATCGATTCCGTACGGGCTGCGTCCAAGGATTTTGAAAGCGCAGCTTGCTCTTCCGCACGGCGAAGGGCAATTTCGACACGGGCGAGCAGGTCGTCAGTTTGCGGCAATTTCTCGCAGTCATTGTTCTGAGCCGATGCTGTAAACTCGGCGTGGCAATGCTGACAAGCGACGGTGCACCCTAGAAGCGAAGCCCGAATTTCGACTCGGCGACCACAGGTTGGGCACGATTGCGTGAAGCGAACGCGTTGAGAAGAAGTCATCATCAAAATCCTTGTAAACTGATCGTTTCCGTCGTCGAAGTTGAGATTCTAACCCTTGCGGGCAAACAAGGCAAGTATTTTCCTTGGTGAATGCGGGAGGGGGATTTGGCAGGTTTTGCCTAATCGCCTCCAAACCGGTCGGTTTTCCGCTGAAAACCAGTGCCCCTTCTTTGCCAGCATTGCACTGAAAAAAGTATTTTTTTAAGGAGGAAAATTTCGCTTGGAATCGAGCGGGGGGCGGCTCGGTTTCGCAGTTGATGTCAAACCATTAAGATCATGGCGGTCCATTCGCCGCAAGAGCATCGGAGGCGTCGAGAGGGATCAGCCGTTTTGGAAAGATTGAGGTCAAGTGAGGATGGGAGAATGACGAAACGAGTACTGTTTGTGTGCATGGGCAATATCTGCCGCTCACCAGCCGGCGAGGCGGTGATGAGACGATTCGCTCAGGAGTATGGGGCTGACGTGGTCGTCGAATCGGCGGGCACGCATGGCTACCATGTCGGCAAGCGGCCCGATCCGCGGATGAGGGCGGCCGCAGAAGCTCGCGGTTACGAAATGTTTAGCCATGCACGTCAAGTTCAGCCGAAGGATTTGGAGCCAGGCGCGTACGACCTGGTGCTGGCAATGGACACCGAAAACCATACGTATTTGCACTCACTGGCTAAGGGAACAAAGTCTCATATCCGAATGTTCGGCGATTACCTTGATGATCGTTGGCCAAAGGATGTGCCGGATCCCTATTATGGTGAAGAAGAGGGGTTTACCGAAGTTCTTGATATGCTCGAAGAAGGCTGTCCCGTCATCCTGCAAACATTGGTTGGCGAGGGTATCTTCGAGGGCGAATTTGACGATTAATGATGAATTATCCGCTTGCAAAATAAATTTATGCGATTGCTCTTCCTCGGGGATCTTGTCGGCAAGCCCGGCTATACGGCTGCCCACCAAAACGCCACACGACTCCGCCAGGAATTGCGTCTTGATGCGTTAATCGTCAACGCCGAAAATGCGGCCGACGGATCCGGTTTGACCAACCGGCAATTTCGTCGCTTGATCGATTCAGGAATCGATGCGATTACAATGGGGGACCATATCTTTCGGCACTGGGAAATAGAGAAATCACTTCGTTCCAGTGATCGCATTGTCAAGCCCGCAAACTACCCGCGAGACGCACCGGGGCGATGCTGGACGGTCATCACAACCTCCAGCGGCGAAAAATTGGCGATCGTTTCCTTGCTAGGGCGAGTCTTCATGAAGCCTGTCGATTGTCCGTTTGATGCGATCGACCGTGTCCTGAACGAAATTGGAGACCAAACCAAACATATCCTCGTTGATATTCATGCCGAAGCAACCAGCGATAAACAAACCATTGGACGGTATCTCGATGGCCGAGTTTCGGCGGTCCTGGGGACTCACACTCACGTGCCGACCGCCGACGCAACCGTTTTCCCTGGCGGGACCGCATTCCAGTGCGATGTTGGAATGTCGGGGGCCTACCAGAGTATTATTGGCCGCGACATTGATCGCGTCACCTTAACGACGCGAACCGCCGAACCGACTCACTTTCATGTTGCCACCAAGGACGTGCGACTTTGTGGAGCAATGGTCGAAACGGACGAGGGAGGGCGGGCAATATCGATCGAGCGGTTTGAGCAGAAGATTCGTTGTCATTAGATTCGTTGTCATTAGTGGCGATGCTGATAGGAAATCGGTTCATCGAATGCTATGCTGGTCGTCATGGATCGCCGCGTTCGTGTTGTTTCGAGGCGATTGTTGCTCCGCTCTCGGAGCGGGGGGGCGTCTGCGACTGCGGATCGAAAGTTGAACCTCGCCAATCGATCGACGCGGCCTGTTCGGAGACCGGAGCAACATCGCGGCGAAGCTTCTTACCCGTTTTTTTGAGGAATTGTCATGCTACGCACTTGTCTGCTGTTCGGATTTGCCACGCTTGCTTGCGTTGGGCTATCGGGTTGCCGCGAAGAAGTTCCCGTTTCGTTTGAGCCCAATATGGTCCATTCGATGAAGTACCAAATCCAAGAGGGGTTTTCGATGGACCAAGCCTCCAAGGATACGACATGGGTGGTCGACAAAATGTTTGGTACGCCCAACGACCCCAAGTTGCCCGACTTTGCCGCCGAAGACGATGATTTGGCATCGCTCGTTACGCTCGACCGGTTGGTTCGGGCGTCAGGCCCCGTTGGTGAGGAAGGGCGTGGACTTTACCGCACCCATTGTGCATTGTGCCACGGTGTGACCGGCAATGGACGAGGAACGACGGCGGCAATCTTGAATCCGTACCCCCGAGATTACCGCATGGGGATTTTTAAGTTCAAGTCGACTCCGCGAGGTTCGAAGCCAACCGAAGAGGATATTGCTCGCTCGATCCGAAACGGGATCGCGGGGACGGCAATGAACAAAATCCCAGAACTCGATGAGGAAGATATTCAATCGCTGACCGATTATGTCATCTATTTGTCTTGGCGCGGCGAGCTAGAGCGGGCGTTGATCGATGACGCCATTTTCGAGTTAGACCTCGAAGCTGGCGACCGAATCATCAATCCTGACTTGGCCACCAGTGAGAAACCTGAGGACAAAGAGGTCTTTGAAGAACAATGGGGATATGCTGTCGATCTTGCTTCGGGCATCGCCGATTCGTGGCTTGAAGCAGAGGGTGACGTAATCGACGTCCCCAAACCGCCTGCGGAATTGCCCGTCCCCAATAGCCGCAAAGAATATGACGAAATGCTAAAAGGCGAAAAAGCGGAGGCATTGTTAGCTTCGGTGGAAACAGGCAAAAAGCTGTTTGTTGGAAAGATTGCGTCGTGCAGCACATGCCACGGTGAACAAGGCTTGGGCGATGGGCAAACGACCGATTACGATGACTGGACCAAGGATTGGACAAGCCGAATTGGCTTGAAACCTGAGGACCGCGATTCGCTGCTTCCGCTGCTTGCACGCGGGGCGTTGCCGCCGCTCAACGCGATCCCCCGTAATTTTGCAGAGGGGATTTTCCACGGCGGGGCGAATTCGGAAGATCTTTATCGAAGGATCACCCAAGGCATCGACGGAACACCGATGCCGGCAGCAACGTTCGTCGAAGGCGAATTTGAGAAGAAGGACGTTTGGAACCTGATCAACTACATCCGCTCATTGCAGGCGGCTGACCACGATCCCGATTCCGACCCGGTCCTACAAGAGAGTGTGGTCTCGATGTAGTGGCCTAAGCTTTTATTGTTTTTTACGGCCTGTTTCATTGCCTGTTCCACGGCCTGATTGACGGCCTGGTTCATTGCCTGGTCCTTTCCCTCCCAACCCCCTGTGACCATTCCAACCCGATGCGAAACTATCTACAACTTCTCGACGAAGTCCTCCATCATGGGACGGACCGTGATGATCGTACCGGCGTCGGTACGCGAGGCTTGTTTGGCAAGCAAATACGGTTTGATCTGGAGGGCGGGTTTCCGCTGCTAACGACCAAGAAACTGCATCTTCGTTCCATTATCTACGAGCTTCTCTGGTTTTTGAGAGGTGACACGAACGTCAAGTGGCTCCAACAAAACGGTGTCACGATCTGGGACGAGTGGGCCGATGCTGATGGGAACCTAGGGCCCGTCTATGGAAAGCAGTGGCGAAGTTGGGCGTGTGCGGACGGCCATACGATCGACCAAATCGCGGAAGTCCAAAAACAGATTGTTGAAAACCCGCACTCGAGGCGACTCATTGTTTCGGCTTGGAATGTGGGCGAAGTCAGTGAAATGGCTTTGCCCCCATGCCATTTGCTATTCCAGTTTTATGTTGCCGGCAACAAGTTGTCGTGTCAGCTGTATCAGCGAAGTGCTGACCTGTTCTTGGGGGTACCGTTTAACATTGCCAGCTATGGGCTGTTGACGATGATGATGGCTAAAGTGACGGGGTTAGAGCCAGGCGAGTTCGTCCACACCTTGGGGGATGTTCATTTGTACAGAAATCATTTTGATCAGGCGCGCGAGCAATTAACACGGCATCCCAAGCCCTTGCCCAGAATGAACATTCGCTCAAAACCGAAGTCAATCGATGGTTTTCAGTTTGCCGATTTTGAATTGTCCGATTACGATCCCCACCCTCGAATCAAGGCGCCGATTGCGGTATGAACGACTTTCCGCTCGTCGCAATGGTTGCGATGACCCCATCCGGCGTGATTGGAAAAGATGGCGACATGCCGTGGCGGCTTAGCAGCGACCTACAGCGGTTCAAGCGGCTGACGATGGGTGGCACGCTGATTATGGGACGAAAAACGTTTGATTCGATCGGGCGGCCATTGCCAGGTCGCAAAACGATCGTTGTGACGCGAAACCAAGATTGGGGTTTCAAGGGGGTGGTGATAGCCGAGTCACCGGAGCATGCGATTCGGCTAAGCGCTACCGATCCGAAAAGGTTTGTTGTCGGCGGAGCGGAGATCTATCGGCAACTGATTCCTTTTTGTAGCGAAATTTGGCTTACTCGTGTTTTGGCATCGGTTGCGGGAGACACTTTTTTGACAATTGACCTTGGCGAATTCGAAGAAATCGAACACACTACGCTACCCGCGTCGCAAAAAGATGACTTTGCGACCGAATTTGTGAAGCTTAGAAGAAAAAAATCTTAGAAAAATCGAAACCGTCGCGGCGTGCCCATTGAGCAAATAGGGGACCGTTCGCTATAGTTCCGCTTTGATAGCCGTCACGCCGCGTCATTTATTGATCGGCGTGATTAGCTTCTAAAACCAAGTTTCCTTTACATTGCATGTACCTCGGATCGTTACCTCAGGAGTTCCGCTATGCCCCGATTGATGGGCGTCGACATACCAAACGACAAGCAAATCCAGTATTCGCTGACCTATTTATATGGCATCGGCTTGTTTACGGCTCGCGAGGTTTGTGACAAACTCGACATCGACCCTGCTCGCTCTGCTGCGGAGTTGAGCGAAGAAGAGCTGAGTCGCATTGCGGCCCTTCTCGAACGCGATTACGCGGTCGAAGGTCCATTACGTCGTTTCGTCACCCAAAACATCAACCGGCTTCGTGAAGTCCGTTGTTATCGGGGCATTCGCCACCGCGTGAGTTTGCCAGTGCGTGGTCAACGCACGAAGACAAACGCTCGTACCCGGAAAGGCCCTCGCAAGACGGTTGCCGGCAAGAAGGGCGTCAAGGATTTGCGTTAAGCTTCCTGATCAACGTATTGACATTCAAACCAACCTCCATTTTTTGATCGAGACTTTGCAGTGGCAAAGACCAATAAGAAAAAACGAATTCGACGCAACGTGACCAGCGGAATCGCTCACATCCACGCGACCTTCAACAACACAACCGTCACGATCACCGATCCCAAGGGTGACACGTTGTGTTGGGCGACTGCGGGAACGAGCGGTTTCAAGGGGAGTCGTAAAAGCACACCGTTTGCTGGCCAATGTGCTGCACAACAAGCAGCTGAGAAAGCGACAAAGTTCGGCATGCGTGATTGCGAAGTTCGCGTCAAGGGGCCTGGTAGTGGCCGCGAAAGTGCGATCACCGCCCTTCAAGCTGCAGGCTTGAATGTCAAGTTGATCGAAGAGGTCACACCGATTCCGCACAACGGTTGTCGTCCTCGCAAGAAGCGCCGCGTCTAAGCCGCCGTGTTGAAGCCGCCGCGTCTAAGCCACTGTTGAGCCACTGTCAGCGGCGATTCGAATGGTTTTTCGTGGTTAGCTGCCGGCGACCGACATCAACGAAACCCAAACGGTTTTGCCGTTTGGTCACACCTGTCCAATTTAAACATATAACTTATATCGAGGTCCCATGTCGATGCACATTCGATGGCGTGGTATGGAATTACCCAGTACGCTTGAAGTCGATCGCGATACCCTCACATCCACCTACGGGAAATTTTCCGCTGAACCGTTCGAACGCGGTTTTGGTGCGAGCGTTGGCAATAGCCTGCGGCGAGTTCTTTTGAGCAGCCTAATGGGCAGTGCTGTCACCCAAATCAAGATCCGTGGTGCACAGCACGAATTCACTTCGATTCCTGGAGTGATGGAGGACGTCACCGAGATCGTCTTGAACGTCAAAAGTTTGGTCGTTCGTAACCACAGTGAAGCGACTCGCGTGATCACCGTTGAACGTGACACCGCAGGCGTGATCACCGGTGCGGACATCGAAACCGATTCGGATGTTGAAATCATCAACAAAGATCACGTGATTGCGACGCTCACCGAAGACACCCCTTTCATGATGGAAATGGTTGTCGAAAACGGTCGTGGTTACGTGCCAAGTACCGAGCACAGTAGTGTCGACCACGAGATCGGCATTATTCCGATCGACGCCGTGTTTAGTCCGATCACCCGTGTCCGTTATGAAGTGGAAGAGACTCGAGTCGGCCAAAAGACGAACTTTGACCGGTTGAACCTGGAAATTTGGACGGACGGCAGCGTGAATCCAGAGTTGTCGCTTGTCGAAGCGGCAAAGATTCTTCGCAAGCACCTCAATCCATTTGTCCAATACCGCGAACTTGGACCGAGTATTTTCTCGGCCGCACGTGGCGGAACGGGGTCACCGGAAGCACAGCTTGAGTCGAAATTGAACATGACACTTGCTGAAATGCGATTATCGGTTCGAGCCAACAATTGTCTCGAAAGCGAAGGCATCCAAACGATTCGTGATTTGGTACAACGAACCGAAGATCAACTACTCGAAGTGCGAAACTTCGGGGACACAACACTCAATGAAGTGCGTGAAAAACTCGCTCAGTACGGGTTGCATTTAGGCATGAGAGTGCCGAACCAGCCGATGTTCTAAGCGGATGTTCGAAGCGATTGTGCAACAACAAAACTTATAGATCATTTAACCATTAGACGGAATCTCCGCCATGCGACACCGCAGAAAAGGCCGCGTACTCGGTCGAAGCCCAAGCCACCGCAAGGCGTTACTCAAGAACTTGACAAGTGCATTGTTCTTGACCGAACGCGACGCTGAATACGACGAAAACGCTCCGAAGGTAAAGGGACGGATTATCACGACGCTACACAAAGCGAAAGAGGTCCGGCCGCTCGTCGAAAAATGTATCACGATCGCCAAGAAAAGCTTGCCACACGCTGAGGAAGCAAAGAAGTACGCAACGCAAGCCGAGCGTGGTACAGATGCTTACAAAGAGTGGCGAAAGAGCGATGAATGGAAAAAGTGGGCCGCCGCTCGCGCTCCTGTCGTCGCCGCTCAAAGGCGTGTCGTGCAGCTCATCGGTGACCGCCAAGCAACAAGTATCTTGTTCGACACGATTGCCGAACGTTTTGTCGATCGGCCCGGTGGATACACTCGAATTCTGAAACTTGCGACACCCCGTTTGGGTGACGCCGGTGCTCGTGCGATTCTTGAATTCGTAGGCAAGAACGACCGTGTCAAACGCAAAGCAGAACGACCATCGTTCGAAGACGATGCCTCATCGCAAAGCGAGGAATCCGCAGAAGAGCCCGTAACCGCTGGCGCTCCTGCCGCCGATAGCTCAGAAGACGACCAATAGAGAGTTCGCTCTTCATCTTATACAAAGCGACGATTTGCAGTGAGTGCAGGTCGTCGTTTTTTTTTGGGGGGGGCGGAGCCTTTGCGTTGCATCCTCCGGCGAGCACGAGGTCCACTCGCCAACGAAACAATTCTCGCAAACAATTCACACAATCGTACCAACCGGATTGGTTCGTCTTTACGTGATCGGACTGAAATTCGCTGAAAAAAGCGATCGCTACCGCTAGAATGGCAAAAGAGTGTTTGGGAAAGCGAGGAACGACATGAGGCGGTTCTCGACTTCTTTGTTAGAATGGTAGGACGATCAGCGTTACCGATTCTAATGGGAAATCATCGCTCCATGGAAATCGCTCCATGGTAAACAGGCGATCGGTCTCTCTTCCAATTTCGATCCAATGATATGAACAAGCTTTTTTGGAAATACTTCTTTGGATGCTACCGTTCAAGCACGTGCTCAGCAGGCATCGCGTCGAAGCGACTCGTTTCTAGGCCGTGGCGGGCCATTCTATTTTGTTTGTTGGTGTTAGCCTGTCTGCCAAGCCCCCACGCCACCGCAGCGGAAACCTCTGTTGAAGGTTCTCCTGAATCTTTCTCGATCGAGCAATTGGCGGATGACGATTATGGCCGCCGGCAGGCGGCGACCGTTCGTTTGTGGCGGCTTCGCGATCAATCGCGACAAGCGATCATGAATGCGGTAAATCATCCAGACCCCGAGGTGGCCGAGCGAGCACGGTGGGTGCTGCGTCAATGGCGGCGAGGATCCCTACCCGATACGCCGCCACAGATTGCTCGCTTGCTCGACTCCGCCGATGACCCGGCCGTTTTGGAGGAGCTAGTGGAACTGGGGCAATTCGGCTCGGTTGTCGTCGCGATCGAAGAATCAGCCAATGCCGCCGATCGTGATCTGCTACACAAACGACTATCAGCTCGATTGACGAAGCGGTTTCCGATCTTCGTTCGGGCGGCACAAGCGGATGACTCAGCACTCGATCTGTTGGCTCTCGTTGATTTGTGTGCGGATTCAAAAGAGATGGCAGTATGCCGAATCGATTTGATGCGAGAACTTGGGTTGGAAGTCGACGACAACACGCTGCTACCCAGTTCGTCAAAGTACTGGACTTTGGCACAAAGGCAGCAAGCCGAAGTGACCGTCTTGTTCGCTCTCGGCCGAAATGAGGAAGCGATCGCACGGGCGATCCAAAGTGGCGATCCCACAATGATTCGCGCCTCCCGAATGCTTCTGGGCAGGTGGCAAGCGATTGCATCCGATGCATTGGCGACTGCAAAAAGAGCGGACGCTCATTCGACCGAGGCAACAGCGGCTTGGTGTGACGTATTGATTGCAGCAGATCGAAGTGGCGACGTCCCATTGGTTGATCAAGCGAGAAAGGCATTGACGACAGAATCCGAAGACATGTCGGCGATCAGCATCGGGTGGAAGTGTTTGGCCAGTCACGGGTTTGTGGACGAGGCGATCGCGATGTTGCGGCCGATCGACGTGGAAGGGGCTGCGATGTTAGCGATTGCTTCCGCTCGCACCGATCTCGCTTTCGATATTCTTGAGTATCCCTATGAACAAATTGATGCAAAGCTTTCGGCTTGGATCGAAACGGCGATCCATCTGCAAATCACCAGCGATGACTCTTCCATTCATCCTCAAATGACCCGCTTACTGACGCTGATGCGATGCTTGCTCCATGTCGGACGTGAGTCGGATGCTTGGCAAATTGCCTCTGAGTTAGCCGACAGCCCGATATCGATTGGCTCGATCCAAATTCGCGAATACGTTTTGCAAGCATTGGCAATGTCGAATCAAGAAGCGTGGATGCCCCGCTTGGCCGTCCGACCGGGCGAACGCGAAATTTCGAGTACGTCTCGTCGTTTTCTTATTCTATCGATGAACGATATGGACATCGGTTTATGGCTGGCGTTGACCGGTTCACTCGAAAAATTGTTGCCTTCAATATCGTTTGACAGGCGGATTGAAATTGCATTCTTACTCGGAATTGGCGAAACGGTTGACGAGTTCGGCAGCGATGAGGATTTCGAAAAGCTATTCAATGAAATGGTGTTAGGCCATGATACATTTTCGCCGAACGCAGGAAGGGTTTTAGCGCGTCAGTTTATGTCTCGCCAATTGAATACGTCTTTTGCTTCCTTCTTTTCGATTCATGATCAAAGTCGATTGGCATCTCGGGTACTGGACCTCCTACGAATGCGAGGTGACATTCAAGCGCAGAGCATGGCCGCAGAAGAGCTAAAAAACCATGATCGTGCGGACTTGGCCAACGTCGCTTTTGAACAAGTTTGGAGCGGTCTTCTAGACCGGTCGTCGTTGTCCAATACGATACGCCGGAATTCGGATGAGATGGAACTGGCGATCAAGGCGACCGTGGCGCAGTGGGTACTCGCTAGGAGGCAGGGCTACGATGAAAGGGCAGCCAAATTGAAGCAGCAAATCCGCCTGATGCTTTGCTCGCCCTCAACGGGACAGCGAAAAATAATGCTCCATGAACTGGCTGAGGTCAGCGATGATGAAATGATCTTGAGTGCTTACCAAGTATTGATTGCGATGACCGCCCTCGGTAGTGCTGAAACATCCGATTTGTACGACGTCGCTAGAGACTATGCAACGCTGGTCCGAGAGACCGAACCAGGCGAGGCGGCGAGGTGGTTTGACTTGGCGGTCGGCGCGACGTCCGATTCGAACAACTACCATCCGCTCGCCTATATTTCCCTGCCCGTTTTCGTCCGACGCTGGTTCCTCGAAGCGGCGATCCAAGAAAATGACGTCGAACAAGTCAAGACCCATTTCGAGCGAATCTACGCACTCAATCCAATGGACGTTGACGTTGCTGAACGTTTGCTGCCATTGATGAGAGAGAAAGAAGGGATGGAAGAGGTGGCTGAGCAGGCGTTCGAGCGAACGTGGAAATTCGGAAGCCAGTACGTCGAGACCTACCCCTTCGACACAACAGCAGCAAACAACTTGGCCTGGGTTGCTGCGATGAACAAGAAGCGGCTAAGTGAAGCAGCAAAGATGGCCGAACAAGCCGTTTACTTTGAACCTGACAGCGCCATATTCAGAGATACGCTTGCAGAAATCCTCTATCAACAAGGGAGGAAAACCGAGGCCCTTCAAATCGAGCGAGCATGCATTCTCGACGACCCCGGGCAATGGCACCTCCACGAGCAAATCAAAAAGTACGCTGCCGAACTTGAGTAAATACCCCTGCATATCATTTGAGTTTTGGTAGGAAAATGGAGGTAGGACGATAAGAGGTTTCACGTCCCAAAATTCCTTGAGTCCACGCCATTCATAGCTGCCTGCTCCGATGACGAAGGCTCCACGGTAGGATGGAGGACCGGGAAACGGAGCCGAAGAGGGCAGCAAAATGAGAAGAATAGTGCCGAATAGAACGCTAACCTAACTTGCTGATTGAATGAAAGCTTTGGTTGGGGGAACACACCAAAGTTTTTTTCGTACACCGGGGGCCGATCGGGTTTTTAGACAAACTCTTGAATGATTTCAGGACGAGGAGCTGAAATCACCACCTTGTCGACTAGCAATCCTTTTCGTTCGATGACGGCTCCGCCAACTTCGACCGCCTCGTTCACGGAGGCAACATCGCCGGTTAGTGAAACCCAGCCCTTCCCGCCGATCGCCATCGCAAGGTGGATCGTGATAAGTTGGACCTGGGTCGCCTTGACGGCGGCATCGGCTGCTTCAATGACCGACGCCACGCTGAACGCCTCGATCACGCCCAGGGCTTTGAGCTCGGGCAATTGACTGACACCACTAATGGCCGGAAAAACGGACGGATGAACATTGGGGATCACGAAATGGTCGACCACGGTATGGGCGCCGGCTTTCACCCCCGCTTCGATTGCCGAGGTCACTGCATCGACATTTCCGCCGATCAATACCATGTATTTTCCTGGGCAAATGGTCCGATTCACAATGATTTTTACGTTTGCCGATTTGAGCACGGTATCAGCGATCATGAATCCTCGCGCGATGCTGGATGTTTCGACGATGCCAATTGCTTTACCGTTTTCCATCAATTTACCATTGGTTGAGCTGTGATTTCGATACTGTCTGAGGTTACGGCCGTTACTTGACCGTCCATGCTGGCGTGTGCTGGACAACCCATCTGCTGCTCTTCAACCATACCGACAATGTCGCCACGGCGAACCGTGCTACCGACCGAGACAACCGGTTTTGCCGGTGCTCCAATATGAGAGTTCAGAGGGATCACGACCCGACGGGGGCGCCAATGATCAAAGTTGACAAAGGGCGCTTTGCGATTGTAGGGAGCAAGTCCGAGTCGCCGAATCAGTGTCGGAATAGGAATCTCACGTCCTTTACGAGCTGGATGGACATCTCGAAATAACACATCCAATTCTTCCTCGGATCGTCCAAGTTTGTTTTCACGTAGCACCTTCTTAGCATCCACGCAAATGTTCTTTGGATCGAGCGATTCGGGACAAGCGATCATCGAGCAGACATTGCATTCGCAGCAGTATTGGGCCCACAGACTACCGCGTTGTTTCGACTCGCCCGTCATCAGCAGAGTGCGCATTACTTTATGTGGTTCGATGGGGTAGCCCATAATGTATCGAGGACAAAGCTCGGTACAAAGCGAACATTGGTCGCATTGCCCATGGCCGATACGCGTGTAAGTTTCCTGCGACTGAGTTTTGCGTTTTGCCAAGTAGTGATCACGCGGGAGTGCAATGATGCCGCCCATGTTTTTTCCCACCGGAGTAGAAAGATCGGTGGTGACGCCGCCCATCATAATACCGCCGGTTAGAATCAACGGGTCATCCACTGTTAATCCACCGGCAAGCTGGAGGCAATCAGCGATCGAAACACCGACCGGCACGACCGTCGTGATTGGTTCGGCAACGGCGCCGCAAACCGTCACGAACTTTTCGACAACGGGGCGTCCTGCGACCGCGTGCGCGACATTGACGATCGTTTCTACGTTATCGACCACACAGCCAACATGCAGCGGAATACCACCGGGCGGAATCAGTCGTCCAGAAATCTCGTAAACCAAGATGTACTCATCGCCAGCCGGATAAACATCGGGGTAGACAAGATTCTCAAAGTGATTTGCTTGCAAATCCGCTTGGAATCGCTCAATCACATCTTCGTTTTTCTTTTTCACCGCGACCGTAACGGTCGTGGCATCGGTCAGATCACGGACAATCTGCAAACCGCGGAAAAAAGCGTCTTGGCGTTGCAGCATCGCCTCGCGATCTTTCTGCAGAAGCGGCTCACATTCCGCTCCGTTCGCAATCACATGTTCGACGGAAGCATCGAGCTTTTTGTAGGTCGGGAAACCGGCACCACCGGCGCCGATGACCCCTGCTGCCCTAATTTGCTGAAGCAATTCTTGTTTCGCTACGGTGGTTACGCCCATCTTAATCGTCTCATCCCAATCCTGTTTATTATCAGGAATATCCGCCCGGTAAAAGGACAACAGGCTTTGTCCGAAAAGGGGCCTGACCCTTTGGAGGACGTTCGTTTTTCAATCGTTTTCCGCTTGTCAGGAAAGGGTCAGACCCCTTTTCGGACATGCCCAGTTTGATCGCAGTTTGAGACGTTGTCAAACACGTGCGGCCCCATTTTACGCGGAGTTCCGCATGGGATCAAACAATGCACTTCAAAAATCGCTCGTAATATGAATTTCCGGACGAAACACGAATCCGGCAAGCCACCATATCACGGCCGGTTCCGCTCAAACCGCCGGGTGAATTATTCGGTAAGGTGGTCAAAGGAATGACTGACACTTTTGAACGACAGCAAACGATAGGCGTCCCGAAGAGGATGTGATTTTTTGTAGCGAAACTCGGCAAGCGTTTCGGCAATGCTCAATAGCAACGTTCAATAGCAACGTTCAATAGCAACGCTCAATAGCAACGCTCAATAGTCGTACCATACGCCGAAGCCGAGGTGGTGTTCGACGTGGCGGAAAAATTGGAATTGGCTACTCGGCCCATGGAAGTACTGTAGACCGGTTCGAAAACGGCGTTCGCTATAAGTACCTTGCCATTGCCAACCGGTTTGGATACTGACGGACGGATCGAAATCGACGGCTTCACGAAGATCGATGTTCATTGCGGTGAAGGGGCTGCCCGACGTTCTTGTTCTTGGTTGGGCGATGTATTCCAATCCCGTTTGAAATTGCAGCGGTTCCGCGCCACCCGATCGCTTCACCGCAATCGCCATCTCTCCGTAGAATCGCCACAGCGGATTTGGATAGTAGCTGAGGCCTCCGACCAGTGATTCCGTCACATAGTTGATACGTTCATAGCTTGGATTTCGCACAACATATTCGTCGCCAACATGAGAACTGATGTGGAAATAGCCAAGCTTCGCCCCCCATTGGCCTTGACGGGTCGTGAGGATCGTTCCGAAGCGGTAATCCATCGAGTCGACATCTTCGGATTCCAAAATATTTAGCCGCGTGATCACGCCGCCTTCCACGTCCCATTGCCATCCTTGTCCGCCAACACTTTGAGGCGTTCCATAACGGAGCAAGCCAATTCGTCCTCCGAGTGTCGCGTCCCAGTAACCGTTTTCATCGTCGTCGCCCAAAAAAACGGTCGAGATTCTTGGTTCGTGAAGCCCCGCTAGGTAGGAGTGCCAAAGCAGTCCATTGGGCAGCAAAGACCATTCCCAAGGAGTTGTCTGCGCCGGACAACCGTGGTTGAAATATTCGTGTGCCGAATCGTGACTCGTCACGCCAATTTGGCTTTGCTGCAAATAAGTGCTTTCATCGGTCAGCGGATTTTGAAACGCTGGATCCTGGAATGCGGGCGCTTCAAATGAGGGGTCGTCGATCAGCCCCAAGCCAATGGGAGCGGACAGGGGGATCGACAAAGTTTCTTGGGCAGACGTTTCTTGGGCAGACGTTTCTTGGGCAGACGAGGGACCCGAACACACAATCACGGTCAAAACCGTTGCCAAAAAGACTACCAACCGGCCAGGCCAGGCAAGTTCACTTCGCCGGAAATGAGATCGGTTGGAAGACAAGGTCATTACGACGCCCAAAAAACATGACTCAAATGTTAAAGACTTTTGGCCACTATCTGCTGTTACATGAACGTGGTGACACTAACTTCGCTGCCATTTTTTATCGGCATAAAAACCGTTAATAATGAGACAGGGCTTAGAATAGTACTGACTTATACGATCGGTTTCACTGTTGGGACCGTATTATAAAGACGGTCGTATCGAATAGAATGAAAAGGAGGATGAACAACTTTTTCCTGGCGAATAAACCGTCGATTGCCGGCCAATTACTTTTGCGGGTTACGTAGTTTGCGTAAACTGTACTCATCTCCTCCATTCACGCCGCTCATCGTACTTTTCGTGACTCGATTTTGCTACCCATATTCCCGACATTCACCTAGGTGTTGCTTTGGTGCCGCATCGTGGGTGGGTGTATGGACGAGTTGCTTAGCGTTTACGACCTTTGTGGTTCTGATGATGGCGGGCAATGCGAGCCTCTTTGGCCAAGCTCCAGGGACCTTTCCGCCCGACAATGGTAGCCGACTAAGCCCATCCACGGCGGTTCCCACTTCGAAAAATAGCGACAATTTGCCAGTCAAAGGTTTTTTATTCCTCGACGAATCTGGCACGCCTGTCTTGATGCCAGCGATGTCGTTTGAAGAGATTGATCGGCTAAAGAGTTTGGATGCTGGAATCGAATCTCGCAGCCAAGGTTACAGTTTCCAATCGCTTCAGCTCGTTGGCTCCACAACGACGACCCGTGCCGAATTTGAACTGGTTCTTCGGTTTACGATTCAACCGAATGACGGGCGGATGGTCGCAGTGCCAATTGGGATGAGCAACTTTCATCCGCTTGGACCGCCCGAAGTCATCGGACTGAGTGACTACCGCCTTACCGGGTCGGCGAGTGAGGGAGGGCATGTGCTACTGGTCAAAGCGACCGAGGAGCAAGAGGTCGTTGTGAAGATGAAGGTGTCGGCACGAATCACTTCGGGACCCCCGAGAACGATCCGCTTTCAGCTTCCCGACGTTCCCTCCCAAATCAACATGATCGTCAATGAGCCAAACGTGACCGGTGAGATTGTTGGACGCGGTGATGAGGTGATTCAGGTCAAAGGGAACAAGAAAACATCCACGCGTTTTTCGATTGAAAGCGGAGGGGGTGATTTCACGCTTCGCTGGGGAAATCTCGATCGGGATTCCGATGGCAGCACGCTCTTGGAAATCGACAACAGCCGAATTGTGGTCCAATGGGATTCTCCTCAAGACCAACCCCTCGTTAATTGTCAAATGATTGTCCGTAGTGTTAGAGGGACAGCCGATGAATTAAGAATTCGCTTACCTAAAAATGCGGTCCTATTTGGTACGCCAACGTTAGGTTCGGGAGGCCAAGAAGCCCAATTTGTTGGCCCGATCGCTTCTCCCGAGGGCGATGTCATCGAGTTGCAGATTCCCAAACAGGATTCACAGCAGCGAATCGATTTGAATTTCCAGCTGCAATTAACGACCAACGATCCGACCGGGTCCAGCCCACTTTCATTTCGTGTTCCCGAGATTATCGGAGCGCTTCGACAGCGCGGTGAGGTCCAAATTGTTACCGGTGATGAGTTTCGATTGCGTTGGCGATCGCGTCCTTGGGTGCATAGTATTTTGTCGCAGCCCAATGAAGAGAACGGGCGTTCTTACTTCTTTCGATATGATCGAGCGGCGTTCGAGTTACCCATTTGGCTGGCGACGACTCATCGGCAGTTAAGGTTATCGACGGAATCCGAAATATCCCTTCACGACTCGGTCGCCAGAATGGAGTATCGGATTTTGCCGAGCGGACGTGTCAGCGAAGGAACGATGCTGAAATTATCGCTTGGTGATTGGCGTCTTAGGTCGATCGAAAATCTCGAGACGGGCGAGCGAATTGAAGCCTTGGCGAATCTACCGTACTACGAGATCTTTCTGGAGTCCAACAACAGCGAAGATCCGTCTCCGATCCGAGTTGTCGCCGAACATGATCTCGCAGCTGGTCCCTTGAGTATGCAGCTCCAGATTCCTCGTATTGCCGACTTGGACGAGACCATGCAGATCCAGTCCTCCCTCGTCTATTTAAACAATCGCGGGCGTTCCTCGTTGGTCGTCGACTTAGAGGCATCCAAGAATCTTGATCGTGCCCTTCGAATTGAAAATTCGGGATTCGCCGAATCCACAATGACTCGCTACCGAGTGATTCCAGCAGATGCTACCGCAGAATTGGTGGGATGGGTGGTCGAAAAGTCGCCCCGTATCTCCTTGTCAGGAGATGCCACGATCGCGATCGAAGCCGACAAGTTGACAACGACCTGGGATTGGGTGTTGACATCGTCGCTGGATTTACAAGGACGCCTACCCATACAGATCACGTCCGTCTTGGATCGTGATCAAGAACCAGCTTTGTTGAAGGAGCGTTCACCCGATTCGGATCTTAACGCACCTCCCGTTTCTCAAATATCACAGAATCAAAACACGGATTCGAGTTTGCTGCCACTAACCAATGCAAACCGTTTGCTTGCAGCTCCGCCTCCGCCCGAAAGTGAATCGCAGACCTATTCGGAGTCACAACCAGAGGCTGATGCTCCGACCGAAACCGGCAACAATGATCTTCTTGATCGCGGACCAGGAACGCCCTCTTGGACGGTGACCGTCAACAACCAACCAGCTGTATTGCAAGGTGTTGGAGGAGATCAATTTGTCTTGATTTCGGACCAGTTGTCGAGTGGAATGATGACGTTGCGTTGGAACATCAGCAGCCCCTTGAGGATCGAGTCAAGTCGCGACGAGTTATCGATCGACCGTATCGAACCCATCGCAACCCCTCGCCCCATCGCCGTCGACATGACGTACGAAGGATTGATGCGTGTGGCACTCCAAGGGGACATGTTGACCGATTTACTGCAAGTCGAAACCCAACCAACGGAGTTCGATCGCGGATTGGGTGAATCCGAAAACATGATGGTGTTTGACGCATTGCCACGACAACCGATTTTGGTTCGATTGCGATCGCGAACCGATAACCAGGAAAACACGTTTATCGCCAAAGCGGTTTTGCGTACGGCGGTCGGTGAAGCGACACGGATGGAACAGTTATTGGCCGAGGTTCATGGTCGAGGCGAATTGAGAATCGGGATTCCACGTGGCGACTACCCGATTTCCGTGGAAGCATCGGTTGACTCGCAAAGTGTCGGCGTCCGTCGCGAGAAAAATGAACTGGTCATTACTTTGCCAACCGATGACTCTTCCCACCACCTGGATTTGCGAGTGTGGATTCCAATCGATGCAGCGGATGCAACGGGAACATCGAAGGGCACAGCAATAATCTTCGAGCAAATTGAACCATCGATTGAATTGCCAATCGGAGTAGGACGGATTTTTTGGGAAATCTATTCGCCGAGCGACCGACATATTCTCTGGGCGACACCGTCCTTGGAACGCTCGATGGCATGGGTTTTCGATCGTTTGCGTCTTTACCGTGAACCAACCCAGACATCCCAGTCGCTCGCCTATTGGGTTGGCGAAGGAAGTCTAGCGGAAGTGCCGGCTGGCAATCGCTATTTATACCAGGGCGTAGACGCTAGAGCATTTCGTGCGATTTTTGTCTCGCGAACGATATTATGGATGGTCACGGCATCGATGGTTCTCGTGCTCGGCATGTTGTTTACGTTTGTGCCACGAACACGTCATCCCTTCTCTGCCGTCATCGCGGCGGTCCTCTTTGCGGGCATCCTGATCATCGCTCCCGATGCCGCTGTATTAATGGGGCAACTTGGTTTAATCGCTTTGGTGTTGGTTGTCGTGATGTTGGCGATTCGCAGCCTCGTCCAATCTCCCGATCCCATTAGCGCTCTATCGAATCGGCGGGTTCGTCGGTCTGATTTATCGTCTCAACAGGACAAGGAAGAGTCTCCATCGGCCGAAGGCAAATCGCTTAGCGCGACGCGATCATTAGCGGCATCGTCACGAATCGATAAGGTGGCACCGTGAGACACCCAACCCTCTTTGCCTTCGTGCTAATTGTCACCCAATTCCTTTTCCTAGCGTTGGCGGGCGACGTGGCCCGCGGTCAAGAGGAGCCAACCGACTCGGCGAGCGTGAGCGAAGCGGGGGCACCTGCCCAAACAGTCGAAAGTGACGACCCTCCTTTGGACGACGAAGCGATTCAATGGGGGCCTATTGATTCGCTACTACAAAATGTTCCCAAAGGGAAACGGCTTCGTCCGGTTTCCCTCTACCATTCTCAGCTTGCCCAACTCGTCCCAAGCGACTTTCAGCCTATCTCGATCTCACGGCTTCTTCAGTCATTTCAAAAAATCCGGGGAACGGAGACGGTGGCCAGCGATTGCCAATTAACGGAGTCGCTCTATCCAATGGAGTTCGATGGCGAACTCTTAATCAGTCGGGAATCGCGATGGACCATTCGCTGTGATACCGATCGTCCGGTGCAGCATCCAATCGGCAGAACCAATTTGGCACTTCACGACAGCGCTCCGATGGTAGTCGAAGCCGAAAATGCTCCGCTGCCACGCTTGGGAACCTCAGCGGACGGCAGCCTCGTGGCAATGGTTGATGGCGATTCCACCTTGTCGTTTTCATGGAGTTTGCAATGCGAAAGTGAAGGAGGAAGTAAAACGTTTGATTTGCAAATCCCTCCCTCGCCGCAGACTCGTTTCGTACTGAAGGCCCCCAACTCATTCGCTTTCGAAACCGCTGGCGGTGTGCTTCGCCGGTTAGAGGAATGTCCGCCTGAATTCATAACCGCCGAAAACAATCAAGAGGACGCTTACTACATCATCGAAGCTGGCGGTCTCAGTCGTCTACAGCTAACCGCCACCCCGACGAAAAGTGAATCGAGTGAGGTGGCGTTGTTGGTGCGAAGTTCCTTTACACGCTACGATGTCGACACGACCCGGACCACTTGGACCAATCAGGCCTCGTTGCAACTCAATGCAGCGACGCGAATTCCGCCGATCCAAGTTCGTGATAGCATCATCACGTCGGTCAAACTTGATGGAGTCGAAACTCCATTTACCACAAGGGAAATCGAAGGAAACCTTGAGGAGATCACAGTCAATGCGGATATTCGATCAACGCGGTCCAACGACTCGTTCGTTTCACTGACAATTTCGGGACAAACCATTTGGGAATTGGAACAGGGTTGGTGTGATCTACCGATCCCCCTCTTTGTTGCCGATCCGATCGTAACGTCCGAAGTCACTAGCCAAGTTCAGTTGACCACGTTCGCACCGCTCCGGGTTATCGACTGGGACCTCCCCGATGGTTGGCATCTCAAAAGCGAATCGGCTACGAGCGAATTGACGCATACACTGATCGCAAAGGGTACGCCAATCGTATCGGCATCCTCCGATCAAATAAAACCTTGGTCGAGGATTCGAATTGCAAGTGAATCTGCGCTGCGTGACGTAACGACCGCGATGAAACTGTCGATCTCGGCGGCATCCGTTGATGAACCGAGTGTGACCGCGGTCGCCGAAATCCGGGTTCGAGTTGACCCTCAGCGAATTGAACCAATTTGCCTAGAACTACAACCGGATTGGACATTGCAATCTCTTTTATTGCCGGTTTCAGGCAGGGCAATTGAAAGCCCGTCAGCAACTTCCAACCGTTCACAAGTTTGGATCTGGCCCGAGGCTGCCGACGTGTTTGATTCCGAGTTTGTACTGCGAGCGACTGGGATTCGGCGGACGAGTAACGTCGGTGCCGACATTGTCATCCCACCTTCTTGGTTTATCCGACTTCGTGATCTGCAAGGAGCGTTGTTTGTTTCGGCGGACCCGCCGAGTGATTTGGATTGGTCGAGCCAAATGACTCTACTGAGTCAACAAATGAAGCGGTCGAGTCTACCTCAAGAGTTTCAAGTTTTTTTTGATTCGATTGACAAAGCAACCATCTATTTGTCCTGTGATACCGGCCAGACGCCAACGCTAATTCTTAAACCACTGAGTATCGCGTTTGATGTTTCGACGACATTGGTACTGCTTGAGGAGAATGCTCAGATCGATGAGACGTTTTTCGTCGAGATGGTTTCAGCCAATCAGTCACCCGAAAAAGTCGTTATTCAAAGTGGGCCGGCGTTGAAGCGACCGCCGTTGCATTGGATGCTCCATTCGGATGACTCAAACAAAGCAGTCAGCTTGTCGGCAGTGGACGTCGAACTAACGGAGGCGGAATCGGAAGGGATTTACACCATCGACCTGTCGGACCGAAGTCTTCGAGGCCAACGATTGATTGGTCGTCGCCATTACGCCATGCCTGAGCAGCTATCGGTTCAATTACCCGTCGTTTCGAATGCAACGAGTCAAGCAGCGGACGCCTATCTCGGAAGCGGATTGCGTTTGTCGGATAAACCGAATACGGTTTTACGGGTGCCCGTCGAAAACCATTTCCAACTCGATGATCTTACTTTTGCCGAACCGACGGCTGACGAATTGAGTGAGCCGTCCGAAACAAGCTATCTTGCGAATCCCGACGAACCGCCGATGCAACGGCAAGCATCCAGGCTGACGACCAAAATTCGTTACAATCCATCCGATCAACCAAAGATCATCATCAGCAAAGCGAAAACCGATCCCAACCCAACGATGGTTTGGAAAAAAACGGTTCGCTTGATCGCTTCCATTCAAGGCTCCGATCGTCTTGAAGTGGACCTTTTTGTTTCATCGATGAAACCGATCTCGGTTCACACCGATGCCGATTTCCAATTGATATCGGCAGAGCAAAACGGAAAGAGCATCGAGTTGCCGACCTCGCTCAATGGCACGGTGCAAATCGAACCATCGGTCCTAGACAAGCCAGGCGAGTTTCGACTGATATGGATACGGCAACAGACCCATTCGGGTTGGCTTCGGCGATGCACCATTCCGGAGGTTGATGTCTCTGGCGTCACTTTGCAATCGGAGTCCTTCGTCGCGCCTTCATCCGATTCCTTTATGCCTCTGGCCTTGCAACCCAAACCTGGATGGGGCGAAGGAATGTTGCGAGTAGAGGACGGCCAGCGGGTTCATTTTGTGCGTCGAGACGTTGCGTTAGCGTTCGGAAGCTTGGTTGCAATCATCTTGTTTGCCTTCACGTGGTGGGTCTCGCGTCGCTCACTCTCGATCGTGGTCTTTGCTATCGTCCTCTATATTGCTATCGCCTTGCTTTGGTGGCCATGGCAAATAATCGTTGTTGGATGGATGATCGTTCCGTCAATTTCTGCAGCATTGATGGTCAGCAGTTTTCGATGGCATGGACATGGTGCGTCGTCAACAAAAGCAGACTCTCAAGAAGCAGGCCATTCGTTATCGATGACCGATCGTTCGAAGCACGATTCCCATGATCTCTCTGCTTCGGTCGTTCGTTCTCTCCTCTTCATTGCCGTTTGCTTTTTGGTTGACCTTGCACCCGCGATAGCTCAGGAGAATCGCTCGCCCGAACCGGATGCGTCCTACGCGACCGCCACCTCGAAACCAGAATCCAGCGCCGACGAGGTGATCGATCTTTTGATACCTGTTGACGCAGCGGGAAGCATGATCGGTGACAAAGTCTATCTCTCCGGAAAAACAAAGCGGCAAGTCCTTGCGGCCGAGAATGACTCAGAGCCAGCGGATGTGATCTTCGAATCGGTCAATTATCGAATGCGAATTGAATCTTCCGAAGACACAACCCGTCCCAACAATCCATTGATTGTTGCTGACTTTTTTGTTCGAACCGACCGACCGACCGACCGAATTCGATTGCCGATCGCACCGGAATTCATCCGCCGTATCGAGTGGGTTCAAAATGATCAAAATCGAATTCTACAGTTCACGCCGGACGTGCGCATACCTGGAATCCAATCGGACAATCGATTTACTTCCAAAAATGCGAGCATGGAATCCATGGGCACGGAATCAACGATCGGTCGATCTGCATTTGATGTTTCGGCTGCATCGGGATCGATGGGATTAAGCTCGATCCATTCCGAACCGGCTATTCCTGATGCTGTGAATCGTACATCTAGCTTGCAAACGCTCGTCAATGTACCTGGTGAACGACGAATGCAATTAAGAATAACCTTGATCCCTAATTTCATTCGCGGTGATAACCGCGCAAAGGTGAGTCTGCCGGTACCACCAGTGGCGGCCTCTCGGTTCACAATCGAAGGCAGTGGGAATGTTGAAAGGGTCCGATTTGAGAAGGCCTTCGGGGAGGTTGTTTCTCAACGCCAATTGCAACTTTGGACGGCTGATGTTGGAGCGGTAAGCGAGCTGTCGGCAGAGTTGCAATACATCCGGTCTGCAACCGTCGCGGGATTGAGACCGCTCCGCCGACGCTACTGGTTGCACGCGGGTTTAAAACAAACAATGGTCGAATGCCAAGTGGAACCGGCCTTCGCCGTTTCTGCCGGGGACACTGTGACGCTAACGATCCGAGACTCGTTAATGCCAACACTATTGTCGACTCAGTGGCAAATCGAACAAACCAACTTACAAAGCCCAACCCGTCGTGAAGTGACGCTCTCCGCAAGGGTGGATCGTCCAGGGACGATCGACTTGCTTTGGACTCTAGCTTCACGGATTAGCGAGTCGGGAAACGCGGAGGATGCAATAGCCATCGTGATTCCTGACGTGGTGCCACCGGTTCAGTCCTCGAGCCCGCCTGCTTGGATCGCGATCAACAGCGATCCCAGTTTGCGAGTCGTGCCATTAGCGCGAGAGCCATTTGACGCATTGACGGACGATCAGTTTGTCGCGGCTTGGTCAGGGTATCGTGGACAAACGCCCGACCGAACCTTTGTAGCGGTAGGGCAAATCCCCACTTTCCAGCTGCTCAAAATCACTGAGTCCGATCCAATGATCGATCAAACGCATCGACTACATATCTCGGGCGGCTTGATGGAAATTCGTTATCAAGCCGACGTTTTTCCGACGAATGAAACCGTACAGCGTTGGATTCTTACCTTACCAAAACGTGTTTCCCTGCGTTCGCTCATCATCGACGGCCAACCAACCGAACCGAAAGTCATTTCGGATGACGGCCGGACGAAAGTGCTGCTCAGCGATCTATCGGATCGCAATGTTTCTCAGGTTCAAGCGATTGCAACGACCGATATTGGCAAACAAGGGCGTTTTCGATTGCCTCGACTGCACCTCAACCCAGGAATGGTGACGCTCGACCGTTATACATTGACGCGAGATCAATCGATTGACATCGTCTCGCCATCGTCTCTTCCCAAGCCAATCACTCAAATCGATGTGCCGGGCGAGACCGGTTTTTTGAGTCGCGGCTGGATACCCTTTGCTGCCTATCGTATTGAATCGGATCCATTGAATTTGGAATCCGCCAATGAAGAGGAATGGGTTTCGGGAATGAGATTTCAAGCGGTTGAGCGAGCGACACCATTTGATGCCGAGCAGCGAATTTCGTTGTACTGGAACGAAGGACGGTGGAGCATGCAATCGGATATCCAGCTTCCTTCTGGTGAACTTCCCGCTTACCTTGACTTTCAAATTCCAACCCGTTGGTGCGAACGACTGGAAGTCAATTCGGCTGTCCGCTGGTCACGCCAACCTGCTAGTGATATTTCGACTCAACTCATTCGCATTGCCTGCGATGAGAGCATTCAAGAAAGCCGACAGATTACGATCTCAGGAATGCTACAGGCCGCGGATAAAACGAGGGTCAGTGTTCCCCGAATCGAGATTCTGGGCCAAGGCGAACGTACCGCCTACATCTCTGTTCCAACTCGGTTGACGAATGATCCAATTCGTTGGCGTTCGAGCAACGTTCGTTCATTAGAAAAAGATGCGTTGAGTGGTCAAATGATTTGGGATCATCGATTTAGCCAGGAGGGATCGCAGGCATATTTCGTTGCGAATGGTCCAAGGTGGTCGATCGAGTTGGCACCAATACAACAAAAAAATGTGGTAGCGAAAGCGCTCGTCGCCGACACCCGAGTCTACTCGAATCGATCCCAGGTTTTCGTACTCACTCGCTGGGAAATCGTTCCCGGAACGGTCGCGGATGTACGGATCGAACTACCTGATGATGCGATATGCCTAGCGGCATTGAGTGCACATCAAGCGGTTACCGCGAAGCAGCTCAAGGGGCCTACCTCTGCTCAAGAGCCAGAAAAAAACGTGGTCCAAATCCCGCTGGCGCTTAGCCGATTGTCACAATCGGTTGAAGTGCTCGTCGAGATTCCTAGGGAAGAGGCACAGCGTGGAAATTACATTCCTGAACTATTGGATATGCCAGTCGCGACTCACTGGTTTTCCCACTATTGCTTGGACACGCAAGACGTATCTGACACAGCCAGGAAACGAGAGTCAGGCTCAACCAAAACGAAAGGAATGATTGAGGAGCGAAATTTCTCTTTGGCCTCTGCGCTGAATAAGATGGTCATCGAATCAGCCGATACGCTAGCGGAACGCCCGACGAGTGAAACAAGATTATGGCTCCGCCCTATCGTTGCCCGCTATCAAGAGTTAGCAAGCGAGGCCGGATTCCCTGTGGACTGGCAAAACGCGTCAAACAGCGAAAGCGAATGGCAACTCTTGCACCGCCAAATGCGAACGCATGTCGACCGCTATGGGGTTGATCCGTCTGAAACCATTCCGCGGTTGACGAGCCGGTCTCATTTTGAAGGATTCGTCGTCAACGAGATTAAGCCACTGACGTCTCAATCACGGCAATCGAGTGTACGCCCAAGTGATAGCGATGAAACCCAGCTCTGGACTTTACTCATCTATGCAATCGCGATGCTTGCCGTCGTGGCTTTAGTGGTCGTGTTCTATCCACTTCGTCGGTTTATCGACCCCGTCGCATCTCATCCTGCCTTCTGGTTGAGTTTGCTGTCCCTTTGCGGTTTCTTTGTTGCCCCTCCCCCGATTGCGGCGAGTCTGCTACTGGTTTCCATTTCGCTGCCCGTTTTTCCAAATCGACGAACGCGAAAGCGATTGTCATGAGCGGATTTACAAAAATGGTTCCTCCCAAGAATTCGTGGGTTAAAAGGAAGTTGAATGGATGACAACCGAACCACTAGGCTGCGACTCGCTGTTTTGCTTTATGTTGGCTCGTCAACCAATCGCGAATTCCCTCATGGTCTTCGTTCCATCGTTCGCTGACGCGGCATTCGCAGAAGACGTGAAACATCAAGTCGACTGTTTCGCTCAACGTTCGAATCGCATCGATGCGATCGTTCACATCGAAGTCTTCCTCTTCATCGAGATGGATTTTGGCGCCGCTGATTCCAAACGTTTCGGCTTGCAAAACCAAGTCGAATTGTCGGCCTTCGCGAATCAAGGTTAGGCCCGTTTTTCGAGGTATTTTTCCACTACGAATCGCTTCGGTTGCTTCTGCTAAGCTGGTTGGGAACTCAGCGGAAATGGTTTCTTTTCCGTTTTCGCCAAGTGGGCATTCCAACGATAGCGTCTTCGTCATCATCACCGTCACTTCGCTGTCGTCGGCCAAGGTCAACGCGTCGGTTCCATTTTCTAACTTCCACCACAACCAAAGCAAAAACTCGTTCCCCAAAAAATCAGGCAATTGTGAATGCTCGTTATCCCAAATCAGACTGTTGAAAACACACGAGTCGACAAAGTTGGCATGCATACAATCGTCCATTTCAGCGACCTTGTCAGACGCAGTGGCCCAATTCTTTGCAATCGTGCCTGCACTCATATGGCGGAGTTCAATTTCGAAAACTCGCTCAAGCAAATCGATACAATAGCCACTTGCTTTGCCAGCCGTACCGCCAAAGTAAAGAAGGTCTTGGCGACAATCCCACAGCATTGGAAAAGACTGCATCTTCCGATACTTGCCGCTAGCCGCTTCCACGGCGCATCGCTGTTCAACCGCCTCCTTGGCATCCTTTCGCTGCGATTTCGATGGCACACCACTCGGGCTGTCTTTGGCGTACCCCAGCAGTTCGATCTCCAACCATGCTTTGCGGATCGCTGAAGGGATTTGGTTTGTATCAATTCGCACACCCACATGGACGGCATCGTTGATCACATTTTTCCCAAGATCAAATTCCTGATCGAACAGATGAGCACCACCTAGGAAACCAACATGAACGTTCTCTTCCGAAGCGGTTTCAACGTTACCAGCGGCATTTTTGGTAAGTTGTTCGATATGTTCGTCGGTGAATTCCGTCGAATCGAAGCCTTCGATGCTAAACCGTTCAAACCCCAGGTTGCCAGAAAGAAAGGGCATGGATGTTTCCAAAATCGCGTGAAGAAATAGTAATCAGAGCGTGAGTAGACTTATCGGCGACCCCGGAACCGAAGCTTGCACGATCCTCGAACAAGCGTACGATGCAATTATTTGAAACGACCGGTAACATCATGCTCAAATTTCGTGGCTACAAACTTTTTTATCAAAATCGTGACGCGGCCGAGTCGATGGTCCGCCAAATCGACGACTTCCCTTCATTTTTTACTCCCCAACACGACCGTCCGTTCATTGTCGATTGCGGAGCAAACATAGGTGTATCCGTTTTGGAATGGAAACGTCGCTGGCCCGGTTGCGAAATACTTTGTTTCGAGCCCAATCCACACACCTTCAATATTTTGCAAAAAAACATTGACGCGAACGATATTCCTGGCGTTCGCTGCGTCAACGCCGCGCTTGCTGATCACAATGGCCACACCACCTTGTATGGCGACCTCGCAAAACAGGGGGACGCACGTGGCAATTCGATCGACCCCGCCTGGGGTGACCGCAGCGAGCTAGCGGCATCCAATCAAAGCGGAGAAGTGCAAGTGGTCTGCAAACGCTTGTCACCCTACTTGAAAGGGAGGGTCGTCAGTTTTTTGAAACTCGACATCGAAGGTGCTGAACAACAGGTGCTAACGGAGATTGCAGCGGAACTTGAAACGGTCGAGGCAATCTATGTCGAGATCCATGAAACGCGTGACAGCCTCGCTCGCAATTCCGTCGACGCGATCGAACAACAACTCAAGCTTGCTGGGTTTACGATGGAAGCGGAATCCCGATTCGACCAGCACGCCTTGCCACCGCATCTCGATGATTGGCAAAAGCGAGTCGGGGCGAGCCAAACGCAAGTGATGGCTTGGCGTTCGTAAACGCGTGGGCAAAACCAACGCCATTCCCCAGCATTCTGTCTCGTTGTCTAAGCTGCTCGTTGTCCCATCGCTGCTCGTTGTCCCATCGCTGCTCGTGCTTCCATTTCGTCAATTGCTTGGCACACATGCTCGACTCCGATCGCACGCATCGCGGAATTATCGGCGCGGCGGCGGTGTTGATGTGAACCTCGCTCGTAGGCTCTTTGCAATGCAATCTGACCGTACGGACCACTATCACCGGGGCGGGTGGCTCCGTACAAACCGATCGCTGGTGTACCGACGGCAACCGCCATATGTAGCGGGCCAGTATCACCGCTGATATACAAATTTGCCGTACGGATGAGGGCCGCCAGATGATACAAATCCGTGTCGGGAGCCAACCTTGAAGCATCATCCGAGCGAGCCACAATTCGAAGCGCCATTTCCTTTTCGGATTCAGAGCCCCAAACGACAACGCTCTTGTACTGATATCGGTCTCGCAGGTATTTGGCGGTCGATGCGAATCGATCGACTTCCCATAATTTCGATCTCCAAGTCCCTCCGGGATTGAGCACGGCTAAGCGAGGATGTTTCATCGACCGTCGCCAGCGATTTGCCCACAAGGCCGCCGTTTCCGGTATCGGTAAATCCCATCGAATGTCGGGCGAATGGATTCCAAGTGGTGTGAGTAGTTCGAGTGAGCGGTCGGTTAAATGTCGAAAAGCGGGTTCCACTCGCACGTTGTTCATCCAGCGGCCGATGGGGTTACTGTACCTTCCCGCGTACCCGATGCGTTGTTTCGCACCGGAAATCCGCCCGGCGAGAGCCGATTTTGTAGCACCCTGGCAGTCGATCGCAATCTCAAATTCATGGGGACGTAGCTTTGCGGTGGCATTTCGAATCGCACCGGCAGAACGATACCATTTCTGCGGTAGCTGAACGACGGCATCAATCGCTGGATGTCCACAAACAATCGGCGCCGCCAACTTCTCAACGACCCACCCGATGTATGCATCTGGAAATTCACAACGCAACGCGCATGCAACCGGTAACGTCAAAATCGCATCGCCAATCGGACTGAGCTGACCAATCAAGATTCTTGGTCCACCACGCTTGGACGTCGTGTCATTTTGCATTCCTCAACTCCTTCGTATGCATTCTACAGTTATGAGATACGGATCCATCGAGTCGTGGACAAGGTTTCGAGTCGTGGACAAGGTTTCGAGTCGTTTCGGCGCGGCATTGAAGGGGAATTGTAACCCCGTCCACGATCACACACTGAAGATTGGATTTAGACCAACCAGTCGTGCTTTGTCACCGCTTGATGTTAGGCTTGGCGGAATCGTGGAGAGGGACATGTTGCCCTCGTATGCTGCGGCTGGAAGCCACAGCCACGAAAGAATCTTGTTTTCATTCTTCGTTGTGACAAAGCACTAGGCTGCGTCGGTCCAATAGTCTTTCAACCAGGTTGCGGGACGAGTCGACTTGAACGGTCCCGCCGAATAGCCAGCGATTGCTTGGTCGGGCAACGGATAGCCATGAAACGCCAACACACGCATGTCGCTAGGTTGGTAGGGACTGCGGATCAGATTCATCGGAAAAGTAGGTCGGCAACTGCGTTTGAAACTGCAAACCCAATCACTCGGCCAAAACGCCAAATCATCGATCAAGGTTCGACTCACGTATTGCTGTTCAATACGAAATTCCTCTAACACTTCGGACTGATGATCACAGAAATGATGGTAGACGCGAGCGTGTTTTTCGGGATTGAATCGGAAAACCGAGGTGTTTCCCACTCGTCCATCACGACCTGGCATCCAAGCCCTACGCTTTTCCAACCAATCATGGATGACGCAGAAGGATTCTGGTTGGTAGGTAAAAAAATCGTCGAGCGATCCTGTCAAAACGACATCCAGATCCAAGAACAGCGTGTCGCCTTGAAGGTTTGCCAAGTTGGGCTGAAACAACCCTACCTTACGCCATGTTTCGCCGCCTTTGCGAGCATCGAAAGCATTTTCGTCAAACGGAGTTACCGGCAGGGGATGGACCTCGACTTGAGAATCGATCCCCGTCGCGTCATCGGTAAGGCAAACGAAGCGAAACGGTATTGATAAATGCTGGCAAGTTCCGCTCAGCAAGCGATTGACGTACTCGCTGCCGTACTTCTTTCCCCACTTAATACACAGTATGTTTGCTACCATCTCAGGCTCCCTGCCGTTTGTAATCGCCGCTGTTTGCGGTCACAGCCATTTTACGATCAAAATCCTTGAACAACTTCCATAACGATTCAGGCTACGACAAAATAGCGATCAAGGGAATAGCGATTCTGCAGTGCAGAAGGTGTACGGACGCATCCTCTGGGTGAGTTCGTGAGTCGATGAAACCGGCGAAAACCTAGATTCCAACACCCCTTTGACAGAAACCGTTTCCGCACGACTCTGTAACGCTCACTGATCTGTAACGCTCACTGACAAAAATCGGCCGAAAGAACTCATGCAGTCATTATCACCAGCGGAGGCAGAATTGGTCGCGACCGCCTATCACGAGGCAGGGCATGCGGTGATGGCGTTGTCTCTTGGACGATCGATTCAAAAGGTGACGATTTCCCCTCGTCGAACGGCTCATGGCGAATCGAGACTAGGCATTTGCGAGCTAAAGAAGGGACGTTCGAGAAAAGCGAAAGACGCCCTTGAAGACGACGCACTGATTCTGCTCTCAGGCATGGTGGCTGAGGCGAGGTTCACGGGGGAATACTGTGACCGAGGAGCGGCTCAGGATTTACGCCTGGTTCGCTCGATTTTAGCCTCACGCGCAAGCACACTTCGCCAACTCGAACGGCTCGAAAAACGGTTACTTAGTAAGACTGAGCACGTACTCTTCGAAAGAGGTCATGCCCAAGCCATCGATTCGATCGCGGCCGAACTGATTGCCAAAACGACCATCAGCGGGCGAGCCGCCAAACACCTCTTCGAACAAAGTGTTAAGGCGGCATCGCAGTAGAATCGGTTTCCGTGAATCAAGAATCGAGCAAGTGAAGGCTTGCTTTATTCGATACGGCGCAGTGGACGTTTTCAACGGCGACCATCATGGACAACGCCATTGGTACCGGACACTTTCATCCTACTCTCATGGTCGTCACCGTTTTTAAGGAATTCGATCTTCCCCGACCTCACATCGTACATTGCGCCAACCACTTTTGCTCGCCCTTGCGCAACCGCACTACGAATGACTTCGCTCCGCGACAGGATTTGATCGGCAGTGTGCTGGACGTTTCGTCTAGCGACATCATCCACCAACGCCTCCACCTCCGTTGGCGTTAACGAATCGATAGAAAGCGATCGGAATTCTGGCATACTCGGTGCGATCTCGTCGACGATCGCTTGTAGATGCTGACACCCCGTGGCTGACATTGCATTTTGTCCCGTCGAAATCAATTCGACCGACGAGGTTACTGCACCGCAACGCGTGTGTCCGAGCACGACAAGCAGCTTCACACCAGCGACACCGACCGCGTATTCGAGGCTTCCAAGCGACTTGGTTCCGACGACATTTCCAGCCACTCGAGCGCTAAAAATGTCACCTACTCCTACATCGAAAATCAGCTCCGCCGGCACTCGCGAATCGATGCAACTGAGAACCGCTGCCAGAGGACTTTGGCCTGCGGCGGTTGCATTCACTTGACGGCCCAAATCACGATTCAATCGCTTGCCGTCGACAAACCGTTGATTGCCTGCGCGGAGGATGTCGAGTACTTGATCCGCTGTCATCTGATCTTGCAACTCACGGCTAGAATAGTCCGCGAACTGGACTTCATCCTCCAGTTTGTATTGCTTGGCAAAACCTTTCAAACTGACCGAAATCCCTCTTGCCGGAGCAACGTCATCCTTGAATTCACGAATCAAGCTCAATACGTCAGGATCGATAAAATCGGACTCTGACGCATCGACCAACAATTGAGTTCCAGGTTTTGCTTCGTTCAGAATTCGGTCAATCGCCGCTCGGTTTAAGAAACTGACTTGGTTGGCAAGTTCGATGTGCATCAAATCTCCTCCCAAGTGCGTTTCCACGATCCTGCGAATGGGACGGCGCAGATTACTGCTCAAAATAAACAGGACACTGATGCATAGACCAACCATGATGCCAATCAGCAAGTCGGTCATGACGATAGCAACGACCGTGATGATAAACGGTAGAAACTGGTGGCGGCCGCCGTTCCACATTTGCTTGAAGATCGAAGGGCTCGCAAGCTTAAAGCCCGTCACCAGCAGGATCGCGGCAAGGGCAGACAAGGGGATCATGTTCAAAACGCTTGGCAGCAATGCGATGCTCAGCAGAATCAATGCACCATGAAAAATCGCTGCTAACTTTGTTTTTCCGCCCGAGCCGACGTTGACGCTGCCGCGGACGATGACCGAGGTGACTGGCAGGCCACCGATCATGCCACAAACGAGGTTTCCGCAACCTTGTGCTATCAATTCGCGGCTAGGGGGCGAATTGCGTTTAGCAGGGTCGATCTTGTCTACCGCCTCGAGGTTCAAGAGCGTCTCTAGTGACGCAACTACCGCAATCGTAATCGCTCCGATGTAGACGGCAGGATTCAACAACTGAGAAAAATCAGGTAGTCGTAGGAAACCCACGAATTCCGATAGGCTCTCCGCGACTGGAATCTGCACCAAATGACTCGTCCCGATCGACCAATTCTCTCCCCTACCGCTGAATCCAATGCTGAGACCGACCCCCAACAAGACGACTACCAACGGGGCGGGGACGAGTGATTTTTTCAAAACAGCAATCCGGTCCCAAACAACCAAGAACGCAACCGACAGTAAGCCAATGACCATTGCCCCGAGGTGGATATTGCCAGCAACGACGGTCAACAGTTCTGAAAAGGTATTCTCGCCGTCGGGTTGAAAGAATGCCATATCGCCTTCTGGGTCCGCATCATGACCGAAAACATGCGGGACTTGTTTCAGAATCAAGATGATTCCGATTGCCACCAGCAATCCTTTAATGACGCTCGATGGGAAGAATGCCGAGAGGGCACCGCCGCGAGCGACTCCGAATCCGATTTGAATCAGTCCTGCAATGGCGACGGACAATAGGAATGCTTCGAAGGAACCGAGCACCGCGATCTGGGCCGCGACGATCGCCGTCAAGCCTGCTGCCGGGCCACTGACACTGGTGTGCGAACCGCTAATCACCGCGACGACTAATCCGCCAACGACTCCTGAGATCAGACCCGAAAACAGATCTGCGCCAGAAGCAAGTGCGATGCCTAAGCAGAGCGGTAACGCGACAAGAAAAACGACGAGACCCGCGACGAGGTCACGAAAAATCGTTGAAGGGGAAACAAGTGGAGTTTTTTGAGTCATGGATGGTCTATGGGTATAAAGGAAGGTGAGTGGTCGTCGTTGCAAGTTCTCTGAAAACAGTGAACGAGTGGACGTAGCGAGCGATCTGCTACGAGGGTGCGCAGTAACCCACCGCTAAACATCGCTGAATGAGTTCTTGCGTCGTTTGATTTTTGACGTAGCCTAGACTTCTAGCCTGGAAAGGATCTGGTCCCCAGGCAGGAAGCCTAGGCTACGGTTATGGCGAAGTTGCCATAAGAGAATTCGGTTGAGAGAAAGAA
This sequence comes from Novipirellula aureliae, assembly GCF_007860185.1. Classification (NCBI taxonomy): domain Bacteria; kingdom Pseudomonadati; phylum Planctomycetota; class Planctomycetia; order Pirellulales; family Pirellulaceae; genus Novipirellula; species Novipirellula aureliae. The sequence continues at coordinate 429,279 of NZ_SJPY01000003.1, read as the reverse complement.
AACCGAGTGTCGCCTAACAGCGAATAGGCGCAAGAAAACCATTGGCGAGGCGATGCCCGACGATCGGTAGCGGCCCTGCGATGGTGCGTTCGACACGACGCTGAGTATCATAAACAGCCGATGCTGGAGGACAACGCTTGTTCAGCTGGAAAGCTCGTACACGCTGTACCACGGAACTGGGGAGTCGTTCCTGGACCTCCTTTGTTTCGACAAGAACTTCGCTAGCGAGTGTGGTCCGAGCGGCTACCGTCGTGACACCGAAACCCGCCAACGAAAACACCGCTAGAATGATGACACGCACCATCCATTTGAGCGGAGTAATCTGCCTGGCTTCCGACGTTAAATTCACGAGGGCGTTGACCTGAGAAACTAAACGAGTAGTCGATACGTAGATGGATTCTAACATCCCTTCGCCATCCGGCAAGACAAGTTTCGAAGAATCTGCTTGCGGCGGGTGACGAGCGTAGCATTGAACCCTAACCCATTTCCCGCAATTACCGGCGGACCTCCTCTGCAGGTTTCCTTCGATTGGGCTGCGTTCAAGCAACGTTGTCGAGTAACGTTGTCGAGTAACGATGCGACATCTGTCGTGAATGCCTACGTGTAATTTTGAACAGTGTCTCTGCCCTGCGTCCTAAGGCTTGAGCGTGCTATCGCAGGTTTTTCTGCAACGCACCGCGTAGTTTTCCTAGATAGACATCGGCGTCGCCAACTTCGTTCATCACTTTTTGGCTCATCTCTTCGATCGACTTATCGGCACTCGCCAATAGCGAGCGAGCTTCGCTTTGCTGAGTCGACAACCACTCTCGTAGTGCAACGGTTTGTTCCAAATGTGCTTGATCGACTTTGGCCTTTAGTTTGGCTTGTGACTCAGCCAATTGGTTTCGAAACGCATCTTCGGTCGCCCGATGAAAGACCTGCCCTAGATTGGAATGCAGATCGAGCGCCAAGTCGTCCCACTTACCATGAAAGTTTGCGTCGACCTCAATGCGATCAACCGCATCAAGGCTCGCCTGAACCGATTTGGCAGCGGCGGAGTCAGCGTATTTTGGATTCACCGCCAACTGCATATTCAAACCTGTTTGCTTGCTAACGAATCGACCTTGTACTTGATCGCCTTCGCAACGAAGTTGGACCCATAGTTCTCGTTGGCCTCCCGAAACTCGCAGACCAGCGTCTTCGTCGTTGCCCAAACGCATTGGCTTCGCTTCGGTTTGTGGCCAGTGCAATGTCAACATGTCGACATCGGCACCACGACGACGGTCACGCACGTACTCGACGCGAACGACCTCGGGGCCTTCGAGTTGCAGCACGACCTTGCCAGGCTCTCTTAGGAGTCGGGGCGTCGGCGTCATGTTCTCAACGAAGCCTTTCAGTTCATAGGTATCGCCGTCAGCACGAAGAAAACCGGACACCTCGCAATGACGAACCAACACGTCAGGCAATCGCCGGTCACCGACCACGTCGATATCTTCGCCGCGAATACGATCCGACTGAGGAGCCACAACGGTGTAGTTGGCAATTTTCCGTCCGCTGTCAAGATAGCCACGAATCTCGGCAACCTGTTTGCCAACAGACCGTTTCAGTAGGTCAACCCCAAAGTTATCTGAGTTTTCCAATCCATCGGGCAGATACTGCTCGACCTTAGCCATGTCGATCTTCTTGGCCTCATCGAGCGACGCCAGATCACTTTGCAGTTGTTCGGGCAGCGAGTCGATCGCCTGTCGCACCGCCATCAATTCACTTCGTGCTTGGCGTGCTTGTTCAAGAGTTCGCTGTAATTGGGGCCAATCTCGAAGAGGGTTGTCGATCCCGCGAGCTTCGTCGCGAACGGTGCGAATCTGTTTCTCTAAATTGCGAGCGCGGACAACGAGTGAATTGTACTCTGAATCCCAACGATCGCGGATCTCTTGGCTACGACGAACCGTCTCCAGATTTTCTGTCAGGTTGCTCGCTTCATCGGATAATCGATCGGTGGTCGCCGATAGTAGTTTGCTAAGCATCGACGGGCCGCTAGACGCTTCGGCAGGCAGCTCGTCGACCGGGTCAAGTTTGCCCGAACTTTCTCGCTTCGAACCGATTTGAATACCGGTGATCTTGCCTTCGCGGGCAACCCAACGGCGATGGAGCAATGCATCGCCGTCGAGGGTAAACTCCATCGACTCGGCACGAAATGCGTTCTGCATGTCACGTCCATCGCGTGGATCGCTGACTTGCAAGTCCGTGTAAACAATGCTTGGTGGAAACAAACCAACTTCGGTACTGCCCAGGTCCACTTTAGCACCTATGGCCGTTTCGAGACTCTTGACGGTAACAAACCCGGCGACCGGTCCTAAGCCCCAACGCAACAACATAACGATTGCGATGACGATGATGGTTCGAGTGATGAGGAAACTCCAGCGAATCATGCTGCGTCCTTTTTCTGAGAGGTGCGCAATTGACGAAGTAGGTAGTTGAGCGCTTCGTCCATCGGTTGCTGATCGGTCTTACCCGCACCCGACGTGGATGCGGATGTATGGTCATTCGATGCGGTCGACGTCGTTTCCGCATTCTGCCGGACTCGAATCACATCAATACGTGTTTCGACCGCTGTCTTCTTTGCGACGGTGGAATCGAGCGGTTGGAAATCGCTTGATTTCGGTGATGATTGCGTTGATGTTTTTTTCGAGTGGGGAGGCGATGGTTGGGCATGCCCGGAATCCAGTATTACTGATTTTCCAGCGGTCTTGACCGGCACTTCGTCTACCGTATCGATGTTCGCCTCAAGGAATTCAGCTTTCCGCCTTGCACGGTTGGCAAGCAAACGAAAAACCGGATAGGTTAGGACGAAGATCGGTAGCAATGCGGCCAGGCCTATAATAAAACTGCCCATCACGACCGTATTGTTGAGCTGTGTCCAAGGTGCCAAAGGCAACTCCCAAGCCGCTGAGATCTTTGGAGCGATCAACGGATGCGTCAGGACGTATTGGCCAACTTCGTGTGATGAGGGATCGAGACGCGTCGCGATAAACGAGACACCAATCGTGACGAGACCTGCCATCGCATGGTTGACTCGTACCGAAAGCAGAAAGATCAGTAGGAACACAGCGACCAAATTCCCATGCGGCACAACACCCAACAAAGCCCCTAAGGCAACTGCCCATGCGAGTTGGTGAGGATGTTGGCGGCCGGCAATCGCTTTGCGAACGTTACTAAATAGTTTGATGGACCAGATGATCATTGCGGTGCGCCTCCATGCGCACAGGGTAGCTTCCCTGGGACTCCATATTCCTTATCGTTATCGGCCAAAGACCGCCGGAACATTCAGTACAATCGTTAAATTTTCTCATCGACTTCAATTCCTCATTCTCAGGCCATTTGAGTATTTTCAATCATTTCCGAAATTTTTTTCTGCAATGGACCAGACTTGTCAACGTTGGCTACGAGGATAGGCTTGTTAGCAATCGGTTCGGTTGTCCGTTCAACACGAATCCGTTGCCAGCCGTTCGGGCCAACCGCCCTTTGGTTTGCCTCGTGGTGCGTCAAGGTCTCGTTTAAGGGTAGTGGATGAGGCAACGAGTCCTTTTGTCACAACGAAGAAGAATGAGGGTAAGCATCTTTCGTGGCTGTGGCTTCCCGCCCCAGCTTACTGGGGCAAGGTGCCCCAGCCACTCTTTCGCCAGACCTAAAATCAAGCGGTGACAATCAAGCGGTGACGCACCACTAGTAACCACTATTCCCTTTGCCATACAACACGAAGAATGCCGTGAAACCGATCCTTCCAAAAATTGAGCTCGAATTTGTTGGCTGGGAAAAGCCGCTGCTTCCCCAGGTTGCCCATGTTCTCGGCAAGCGTTTTTCGAATTCCAGCTCCTCTGGCGAGCTCAACTTGTCCGATTGGATCTGCGTTCTGCCAACCTCCTACGCTCTGGATCGCTTCGAAAAGTTGCTTGCGGCTAAATCGGCTGACTCTGGCTGGAAGCTTCGCAAGCCCGAATGTTTGACGGTGGGTCAATTGCCCGAGAAACTTTACCGTCCGAAACGACCATTGGCGATCGAATTCGAGCAAACGTTGGCTTGGTCGGGGGTGCTCGCCAATACTCCTGCAACCGAGCTGTCGCCGCTCGTCCCAACGCTACCCGCTTCGGAAGAGATTGATTCTTGGATGGAGTTAGCGGCAACGTTGCGTGGTTTGCACGAGGATCTAGCTAGCAATCGATTAACGTTTCTAGATGTTGCCAACGTTTCCGAGTCGCCGAGCGATCAACAACGATGGAAACTTTTGTCGAGTCTCTGCGAAAGCTATTTAAAAGCGCTGCAGCGGGCTGGATTATCGGATCCACATCACGAACGACGCTTGGCGTTTGAAAACAATGAATGCAAATCCGACAAAGCGATTTGTTTGATCGGGACCAGCGATTTGAGTAAGTTGCAAATCGCGATGCTCGAATCGATGCAGGGAAGTATTCTATCGTTCATCGCAGCACCACGGGCCGAAGCGAAACGTTTTGATTCACTCGGCTGTCTGGTGACCAATGAATGGACCGATCACATTCTACCTCTCCAAGATGAAACGTTGCTTCCCGCTGGCGACATCGCCGATCAGGCAACGGCGGTTGCCGAGAACTTGACGGTTTGGAAGACCGACTATCCTGCATCGAGCATGACGATTGGCGTGACCGATGATTCACAAATTGGCCCCGTTGAATTCGAACTTCGCGGCTCGGGTATTGAAACGTTTCGTCATGCGGGTTGGACGGTGAACCGAACGGCGATCGGCCGCTTGGTTCGTTTGGCCGCCGCATTTCAGAATCGACCCACGTGGCAATCACTAGCAACCTTGGTCCGTCATGCGGACGTCTACGATTGGTTGACTGATGTGATTCCGAACGAGAACGCTTCGAAATCCAATTGGCTGACCGAACTCGATCAATTGCTAAGCAACCACTACCCGATCGAGCTTGATTCCGAATTGCCACCGGTAGCCCTCAAGAACTATCCGCAGGCGATTGCCGTGGCAAAGAGGGTGGAACAATGGTTGGCTCCGTTTGCGGACAAGAACCAAATACGTCCACTGGCTCGCTGGTGCGAGACGATCAGCGACTGGCTTGACGCTTTGTATCAAACGCCCGAAATGACCGGACGGGCCTCCAAGGAAAGCTCGCGGACGGCTCGCTCTCCGATGCTCCCCGGTTTCGCCGGGAGGGCGACGTGCGCCGAGGCGGCATCAAACGGAGCGAAAACGGAGGTGCAAAGCAAGCCGCAGGCGTCCTCGCGAACGTCATTGGCACTGGACTCCGTCAACCGGCTATTGAAGCGTTTCTCGGAAGTGAACGCGTCCTTGGACTTTGAAGTCCACGGTGCGGATGCATTACAGATGATCGCCAGTCGGATATCGGAATTGCGTGTCTCCGAACCGCCCCGCGAAGGAGATGTGAAAATTCTGGGGTGGCTCGATTTGCCACTCGATGATTCTGAAGCGTTGGTCTTGGTGGGACTCAATCACCCGTTTGTTCCCGGGGCGGTTACGAGTGATGCGTTCTTGCCTGGCACGCTTCGTACTCAGCTTCGCATGTCGGACAACGATCGCCGCTACGCCCGCGATGTTTACAATCTGCAACTACTCCTTTCGACTCGCAAAACGATTCGGTTCATTGTTGGGCGAACGAGTGCCGATGGCACCCCGACACCACCGAGCCGACTTTTGGCGGCGGCTTCCGATATCGACGTTGCTCGTCGAATTCGTAAGATGATAAAGGCAGAAAGACCAAGCGTTGCGATCAAGCATGCGTGGGATGACGCTGCGACCAACGAATCCCTGCCAATCCCGAAATTGCCCATCGCAGCGGATGGAGAATGCGTTGTCAAAGCGATGAGCGTGACGGCTTTTCGTGACTATTTGGCTTGTCCCTATCGTTTCTATTTGCGTCATGTGCTGAAACTCAAGCCGCTCGATGATTCATCGAGCGAATTGGCGGCAAATCAGTTCGGTGATTTGGTTCACGGGGCACTCGAACGTTTTGGTGATTCACCCGACCGAGACGAAGCCGACCCAGATAAGATCGAAGGATTGCTACATCACCACCTACACGCCTACGCGGACGAGCATTATGGGTCGAGCGTATCGACTGCGGTCACGTTGCAAATCCGTCAAGCCGAGCGACGGTTGGCTGCCGTTGCTGTCGAACAAGCGAAACGGATTGCCGCGGGCTGGCGAATTGAACGATCTGAAGCCCCGGTCGATGACAAGAAGATGGGGGCCTGTATTGAGGTCGACGGTTTCCAGATGGGATTACGAGGTCGGTTGGATCGAATCGATTATCATCCCGCAACGGGACGCTGGGCGATCCTCGACTACAAAACTCATGGGCACAAACCGGAAAAGAAACACCTGAAAAAAACAGACGACGGCTACGAGTGGATCGATTTGCAGTTGCCGCTCTACCGGATGATGATTCCGTATCTAGGGATCGATGCGAATGTCAACGAAGTCGAACTGGGGTATTTCAACGTTAGCGATAAGGATGCCGAGACCAAAATCAACGTCGCTGAATTTGACGAGGCGTTGATGGAAAAGGCTCGATTGTTGATTCTCGATTGTGTCCGCCGCATACGCGACGGTGACTTCGAACCCTCGCAAGAGCCGATCGAATTTGATGACTATGCAATGATACTGCAAACGGGGGCGATGTAGTGGGTTGTCAACCTACCACTCCGCAAACTGGATGGGGGACAAACTGGATTGGGGAGCGTCGAACCAGCGGCGCGATGTTCCGCGAGGGGAGACTGGTAGTCTCTCTTCATTCGTATTCTCCAGGCGGGAGCCTGAGGACAAGGGGTTTTGGTAATTCGACAAGCCAGTCATAAATACTTCAATGAATCAAACAACCGAAAACGCATTGGCTCCGACTCTTGTTCGTGCTTCGGCAGGAACCGGAAAAACATATCAATTGACTGCACGATTGCTGCGCATCTTGTTGCAGGATTCTCCACCGGAGACGATTCTTGCGACCACGTTCACCCGCAAAGCCGCAGGTGAAATACTGACGCGTCTGCTTGAGGTTCTAGCGGAAGCCGGTGACGATACCAATGCCGATGCTCTCGAGGCCCTTCGCGCTCAAGTTGGCCTGGAAGGACTGCAGCATCGCAGATGCCGGCAACTACTCCATAAGTTGGTTCGCAATTTACACCGGTTAAAGATATGCACACTCGACAGTTTGTTTACTCAACTCGCTCGTTCGTTTCCCTTTGAATTGAGTTTGCCACCTGCTTGGCGATTGACGGACGAAATCGAAGAAACTTGGATCAAGGAGCGAGCGATCAATCAAGTCGTCTCGATTTTGAACCCCGGCGAGATGACGACGATGTTGACAATGCTTGGCAAAGGGGAGATCAAACGCTCGATCCAACGAGAATTGATTCAGGTTGTCGATGCCGCCTACTCGATCCATCGTCGTAGCAGCGATGATGCTTGGTCAAAAATGGTTGCCCCCAAACAGCCCGACGCAAAAGAGTTAACGCGTGTCGCCGGCGAGCTTCGGCTTCCGAAACCGAAGCAGAAAACGGTAGCGGCGAAACTACAAGCGTTTGCTGATGCAACTCAGGCACGCGATTTTGGATCGATCATTGGCGATACGCTGATCAAAAACATTGCCAAGGCACGGCGAACGGGAAGCGAAGTCAAATTCGGTCGTTCGAAACTTCCCGACGGGATCGATGATGCTCTCGATATCGTTTATGCAGCCGTGCGGACGGAGCTTGTTGGATTACTTCAAGCTCAGAACGAAGCAACGAGTCAGATACTGCATGCTTATGACTACCACGTCAATCAACTTAAGCAGTCCGCACGAGTGCTTAGCTTTGAAGACGTTGCCGTTCGTCTAGGAAAACTATTTTCTTCCATTGACCAGCAGGCTTTGATGAACCGAATGGATGGTGCGATCGACCATTTGTTGCTCGATGAATTTCAAGATACATCGCCATCCCAATGGCAGGTGCTGCGTCCGTTAGCGCAGCGGACTTGCGCCGCCTCCGCATTGAACAATGAACTCAATCTTGAAAAAGCTCCACGCTCGTTTTTTTGTGTCGGTGACACAAAACAAGCGATCTATGGATGGCGGGGGGGGGTCGCGGAGATCTTTGATGCGGTGACTCAGCAAATTGATGGAATTGAAACGGCGAATCAAGATGAGAGTTTTCGCAGCAGTCCTGATCTGATCGAATTTGTTAATCTGATTTTCAAACGTCTTGACCGTCACCCCATGGCCAGCCAAGGCGATCCTAAGGATCCATCCGACAAATCGGCTCACGAAGCGATGGCGGTTCGCCGGTTTGCAAAAAACTTTCCCGAACACAAAGCCAACAAAAAGTCGCTTAAGGGTTATGTGCGAATTCAAACTTGTCGAAAAATCGAAGAGGGTGACAAAAACGCCAACGATGATGCTTGTTTTGAAGATGCCGCGAACTTAATTGCCGAAATCGCTGGCAAGGCCAAAGGGAAAACGATCGGTGTTTTGACCAGGACCAATTTCGCTGTGGTGCGGCTAATCTTCATGCTCGAATCGCGGGGCGTGAACGTCAGTCAGGAGGGCGGCAACCCGCTAACCGATTCACCAGCGGTCGAGTCGATATTGTCCGCACTGATGATGTCCGAGCACCCCGGTGATGGGCGTTGGAACTTTGCAATCTCGCAAACACTACTCGCTCTCGATCCGTCACTATCGCCCGATTCCATTCGTAGACGAGTCGAACAGGTGGGGATTGCCGAAACGGTTGAATCGCTTTGTGCGGTCTTGGTCCCAATGTGCAGCCCACGCGATGCTCTTCGGCTGAAACAGTTGACGCGGTTGGCGATTGCTTATGAGAACCATCCGCAGCCTCGGCTACGCGACTTCGTGCGACTGGTCCAAGAAAAGCGGGTCGAACGCCCTCAACAGGCACCCGTTCGAGTCATGACGGTCCACCAAGCGAAAGGCTTGGAATTCGATGCCGTTGTCTTACCACAGCTCGATGGTGCACTGACGCAATCGAGCGGAAACTGCGTCGCCGACGAACGATCCATTAGCGAACCCCCGACAGGAATTTCTCGCTATATCGGCCAAGACTTTTGGCATTTCCTGACTCCTCGTTGGCAACACGCCTTTGGTAGTCAAGGCGATAGTGCGATGACCGAAGCCCTCTGTTTGTTGTACGTTGCGATCACACGAGCAAAGCAGGGACTGTATATAATGATCCAACCGAGTCGCAAAACAGAATTTGAGAACAAGACCGCGGCTTCACTCCTCTATCATGCCACCGGCTGTGATACTGACCCGACTCAAGGTGAATCGGTTTTGTTTGAATCGGGACACTCCGATTGGCTTTGATGCAATAACGAATGTATCGATTGTAAAACGAGGTGCCGAATTGGAATTGTCAGACCGGGGCGATTCCGATACCAGAGTAGGGATGTTTCGTTTTTCAAGTTTGAGGTGATATCGTAATGTGGCGCACCCTTTTTGTTGCCCTGGGAGTGATGGCGATCATCCTAGGTATCGAATTCTTGTTCATTGATTCTGCAACACTCTATGATCCTGATACGGTTCGAACCGTGGGCATGGTCGACACGAGCAGTGTGACCGGCAATGCCGCCAAAGAGTTTCGGCCCAAGGATTGGATGCCGTGGGCACTGCTCAGCGGCGGCGTCGTGACGATCGTTTATTCGTACTTGATCCCAATTCGCTATCGCTCTTGGCGGCAAAACGCGTAGCGATGTCTGTCGACAACCGTAGCGGCGTCTCTCCAAGACGCCGAGGAATCGGGTTGCCGAAGACAGCAAGTCTCGGAGAGACTCGGCTACGGGTCTCTAGTACGTCCCAAGTGGTCGGCGTTGGACGCCCGAGAGTACAAGTGCCAGTGCGGTTCGCAGCTCACGCACCTTGAGAGGCAACCCCAGCATCTTTCGTTTTTCACCTCGTATCGCTTCGGCGATCAGAGTGGTTTGGCGACGATCGATTAGCAAGATGGTGGGGATGTGTGCGGTCGCTTCGTTCTCGGCAAATTGGTTGTGGGCTTCAATGGCTTCCGCCCCCAGGTCGGAAGCTCCGAAAATCACGACGTCGGCGGGCGGTTCCTCGTCTCCACCAAAACGCGATAAGGCGCGGCGTGGGTCTTGAATGATTAAGACACGATACCCACGCGCTTTCAAGCGATCCCGAACGGCGTTTTGCAAAGTCGCTTTCGATTCGACATACATGACAACAAATCCTTCGCCCTCATTCGATGGAATCTCATCGTCGTCGGTGTGCTCGGCCATCGGTTGGTAATATTCCCCCCCCGCGGCGCTCGTGTCTCCTTTCTCCAAAATCGCAATCGCTTTTCTGATTTCGGCCTGCATCTCGGCCGCCGATTGATAACGCTGGTCAACATTGAACCGCATCGCCTTCTGCACCACCTGATTGGCAACCCCCGGAACATCCGGGACCAAATTGGGCAACGGCTCGATGTCGCTAAAGCGGCTGATGTTGAGCCGTTGCAACCGGTCTCTGGTTTCAGTGAGAGCTGGCGTGCCTGCGAGCATGTGATAGAGCATATTTCCGGCAAAGAACACGTCACTTCGAGGGTCGTCTTTACGAACGCCTGTTCCACGTTCGAGAGCTGCATAATCGATCGCTCGGGCGTTGGGACAATCCGCTACCTGCTCCGGGTTATTTCGGTCCGCCAGGGCTGCGAGTCCAAAGTCGACCAATTTGGCCCGACCATCGGTCGAAATCAACACGTTCGATAACTTCAAGTCACGATGCGAAATCCCCAATGAGGCCGCATGGGCGAGTGCGGAACAAATCTCGTTTGCTAGCTTTAATGACAAATCAGCTGGCAATCTTCCCCGCAGCTTGACCAATTCACGTAGCGTTTGGCCCTCGACAAATTCCATGACCAAAAAGGGATTCCGAACGTCGGGAACCACTTCAAAAATACTCACGATGTTTGGATGACGAAGTTTTAACCCCATCCGTCCTTCGCGAAGAAACTGCTCAAGCTCCTTCGGTTCATCACGAAACCGCTTGCGGAGTACTTTCACGGCAAAGACTTTTCCATCTTTGGAAGCCCGATAAACCCTTGCAAATGTACCGGCCCCGATCAGATACAAAACCTTGTATTCGCCATAATAATAGCCCGACCGATCACCACGTAAAATCTTTTCAATCTGCAGCGTCGTGACCACTCCAGCACGTTGCATCGCATCGATGGTGCTAGCGAGCGAGATTTCACCGCCAGCTTGCTCACCACGAACGCGGTCAATCACACGAGGGTCGGCAAGCCCCAGGTCTTTGATCCGCGAGACTAATTGTTCAGGAGTAATCGAACTCATTGGATATGTGTAAAAACGTGCACTGCTGGAAGAGATAAGCAAAAGCATAGTCTACATCAAAAAACCAATTTTGCGCTTGCCCTACCAGCCTTTTCTCTAATCTCGACGAATGGGATGCCGGTCGCACCGCTAACAGCCCTGTACGACAATCGATGCGAAATAACATCAAATGCAATTGACATGTCGCCACCTTGCGATATATTGACATGATGGTTCCCCATCGGCATGCCAACATGGTCGATGTACCGCGAAACGCAAGCCCCAACGCAAATATGAAAACGAATCGCTTTCTGGTCGCGAGCCTTCTCTTGGTATGCTCCGCTTCCACCAATGCTTTCTCCCAATTTGGGGGGTTGTTTGGCGGTGGGGTGAAGGTGGAAACGCTTGAGACCAGCACTCTGCACAAGATGCTCTCAGAACGACAACGATTAGTCGACGAGGCGAACCAGTCCGGAAAAAAAATACTTGATTCGAATTTTGTCGTTGTCGATGTCCGATCCGAGGCGGAAGTCAACGTTTCGATCATCCCGGGGGCTATCACGAAAGCTCAATATGAAAAGGACATTGCCAACTATCGTGGCAAACTGGTGATACCGTATTGCACCGTCGGCGGTCGCAGCGGCGCCTATGCAAAAAAACTTGCCAGCGAAGGGGTCAAGGTCAAGAACTACCGTGGCAGCATATTGAAGTGGGTCGATGCTGGTTTGCCATTGGTCACGCTTGATGGTAAACCGACGAACCGAGTCCACACTTCCAGCGACAAGTATCGCATTCCCGAAAAATACGAACAGGTCACTCGCTGAGTGATGCGAAAGCTCCGATGAATCGCAAGCGAATCGTTTTGCTGGGGGTCGGCCACACCAACGCTCACGTCGTCAAGCAATGGGCCGACGATCCGATTCCTGATTGTGACTTGGTTTGCATTAGCAACTTCGGGTCGGCAACCTATTCAGGCATGTTGCCCGGTACACTGGGGTGGCAATTTAGTGACGATGAGATGCGGATTGATCTTGCGTCGCTTTGTGCTCGAAGTCACGCCGAGTTAGTGATCGCCGACACCTGCGGCATCGATTTGGATGCAGGTCAATTGCTTGTTCGTAACGGCAGCCCGATCTCGTTTGACGCTCTGTCGATTGGCGTCGGTTCCATCCCGGCCGGTGCAAATCAATACTCCGGAGTGGAGTCCTTTGTGCCGATCAAGCCCATGCAAACGTTTTTGGAGCGGCTTGAAAAACGACTGCAGTCGCTAGATCGAACCAGCAACTCTAACGTTCGAATAACGATTGTCGGCGGTGGAGTCGCCAGCGTTGAAATCGCGTTTTGCCTGCAAGAACAAATTCGAAAACGAGCCATGCAGCGTAACGTCGAAATCGCAATCTTCACAAGTGACGATTCTCTCGCGGGCGGTATGACCCGACGCAGCGTTCGACGTATCGAAAAGCTACTCAATATTCGCGGGATCAAAGTTCATTATGGGCACCGCGTGATTGAGGTGGATCATCAGTCTATCGTAACGGACGATGGCGTCTCTCATGAAACGGAATGTGTGATTTGGGCTACCGGCGCAGCAGCACCACCGGTTTTAAAGCGTCTTGGCCTCACATTGGATGATCGTGGTTTCATTGCCACGAGCGAGACACTTCAATCACTATCAGACCCACGCATCTTCGCGGTGGGTGATTCGGGAACGATCCTCAAATCACCTTCACCCAAAGCGGGCGTGTACGCGGTACGACAATGTCCCATCCTTGAGCATAATCTGCGTGCCTATCTCCAGGGCAGTCCTTTGCATTCGTTCGAGCCTCAGTCCAATTTTCTGAAAATTCTCAACACGGGTGATGGTAGGGCTCTCCTCGAATACAAATGGTTCACGGCTCATGCCCGTTGGTGTTGGAAGTTAAAAATGTGGATCGACCAGAAATTCGTAGAGTCATTTAGGTAAATAGCGATGAATCTCAAAAAACTGAAGACATGGTCACAAGGATTGCTACGAGTCTCCATGGTTGGCGTCGGCCTCCTTGCTCTGGTACTGGCCATCGGTTGGATGTCGGGGATGTTCGAGGAAAAGGTGCAACCGGGACACACCGACCGAACGCTGCGGCGAATCACCAACGAGCCGACTGACGTCGTTCATGAGATCCGCAAGACGACGATCGAAGAAGCAATTGGAACGCTTAAAGCATCGAGCCGTACCGTCGTGTCTTCCAAAATCATGGCAACGATCAATGAGATCACGGTGGCGGCAGGCGATGAAGTTGTTGAAGGGCAAACGCTTGTTCAACTTGATGACAAGGAGTATCAATCAAGGCTCGATCAAGCCAAACGCTCACTTGATGCTGCAATCGCGAATCGCAACCAAGCTGAGAAACAGTACGAGCGAATCGAATCGCTCAAGCGGCAAAACGCGGTTTCAGGTTCTGAATTTGATGATGCAACACGAAACTTGCGGGTCGCAAGGGCCGAAGAATCACGTGCTCAACAATTGGTTTCCGAGCTCGAAACGATGCTCTCGTACACAACCATCAAGGCCGCGAAGAACGGACGGATTGTCGATCGATCGGCGGAACCAGGCGATATCGCCCAACCAGGATCGCCAATCCTTACACTCTACGACGCCACTTCGATGCGACTTGAGGCACCGGTGATGGAGCAATTGGCAGTTAAGATGCGAGTCGGCGATGAATTGAAGGTCTACGTCGACTCGATCGGTCGTGAGTACACCGCGACCGTTGATGAAATTGTCCCACAAGCGGATGCCCCGAGCCGATCGTTCTTGGTCAAAGCATCTCTGCCGAAGTCCGACGATCTCTACGAGGGCATGTTTGGACGGTTGCGAATCCCGGCGGGCGAGCGACGGTATTTGTGCCTCAATACCAAGGCCCTGATCGAGGTCGGTCAATTGGATTTTGTTGACGTCATCCTTGCCGATGGCACCATCGAACGACGGCTGGTCAAAATTGGACAACTTGGCATGCCAGGGCGACAAGAAGTGCTCAGCGGATTAGAAGCAGGCGAACGCGTGTTGCTTCAAAGTGGGAGCGAAACCGATGTCCAATAGCACCGACTTGAAACCGAATGATGTTCCCTTAATGACACGCATTGTGGAATTGTTTCTGCGTGGTGATGTCGCGATCCTGTTAATCCTGGTGTCGTTAATGCTCGGCGCAGCAGCATTGACATTGACGCCACGCGAAGAAGAACCCCAAATCGTCGTGCCGATGGCTGACGTATTTGCCATCGCACCTGGCTTGTCGGCAGAGGAGGTCGAGCGGCAAGTCACCTATCGGCTTGAAAAACTACTGAACCAAATCGATGGCGTCGAGTTCGTTTACTCGACGTCCCAACCGGGACAATGCGTTGTCACCGTACGTTTTTTTGTAGGAGAAGACCGCGAGGACTCGCTGGTCAAAATTTACAACAAGATCAACTCCTCGGTTGACTTGATTCCTCCGGCAATCGAATCATGGGTGGTCAAACCGATCGAAGTCGACGATGTGCCGATTGTGATTGCGACATTGTGGTCGGACCAACCGAATCGATATGGCGATCATCATTTGCGTCGGATTGCCGAGCAAGTCCAACAAGATCTACAAGCCATACCGGGTGCAAACCGTGTTGACGTGATCGGTGGGCGTCCGCGACGAATTACGGTCAACCTCGATGCCCAGCGTTTAGCGGCTCATTCAACATCCCCCCTTCAGGTCGCCCAGGCTTTGCAGGTCAGCAACGTGACGGCTCGCAACGGGAGTTTCGAACAACAAAACACGATGTTCAACGTTGAAACCGGGACGTTCATCCGTGGTGTTGACGACTTGAATGAGCTTGTCGTGAATGTCTCGGGTGGCCGACCGGTCTATTTGAAAAACATTGCCAGTCTCGTGGATGGACCTGCGGAACCCGTGGGCTACAGCTGGATCGGCTTTGGATCGGCTGATGCGGTGCAGGGGGAAAAGACAGGGCTCTATCCAGCGGTTCATCTTTCCATTGCGAAACGGAAAGGCTCCAACGCGGTCGCCGTCGCCGAGTCGGTCGAGGCAAGACTAGCCGAATTGACAGCATCACATCTGCCTGACGGAATGCAATTCCGGATCACTCGCAATTATGGTGAAACCGCCAACGAAAAAGTGAACGAATTGATTGAAGGGCTGGCCGTTGCCGTGCTGACGGTGATCGGATTGATCGGATTGACGATGGGTTGGCGTCCAGCGTTGGTGATTGCGATTGCGATTCCGGTTTGCTATAGCCTGACTTTATTTATCAATTTGTTGGTCGGTTATTCAATCAATCGCGTGACCATGTTCGCTCTGATCCTGGCACTTGGACTGCTGGTCGACGATCCGATCACCGACGTCGAGAATATCGCTCGCTATTTCACCATGAAGGTACTGCCCCCGCGTCCGTCGGTCTTACGAGCGGTTCAAGAGGTGCGTCCGGCGTTGATTCTATCGACGTTGGCAATCATTGTCAGTTTTCTTCCGTTGGCATTCATCACGGGGATGATGGGGCCGTACATGGCGCCGATGGCACTCAACGTGCCTTTGACGGTGACGGTATCGACCTTTGTCGCGTTCTTGATCACGCCGTGGTTGGCGATGGTGTCACTCCGGCAGATCAATAACGAATCGGAAAGCGGACCGTCCTACGACTTGACGACGAAACCTCTCTACCGCATGTCGCGCGGGATACTCGGCCCGATTCTGCGGGGACGGCTCGCGGCTTGGGGAGTCCTGTTCACCATTGCCGGTCTTTTTTTCGCCGCGTTGATCCCGCCGGTGATGCGTTGGGTGCCTGTAAAGATGCTGCCCTATGACAACAAGAACGAATTCCAGATTGTCATTGATATGCCCGAAGGAACGACGTTGGAACAAACCGATGTGGTTTCGCGGCGGCTCGGTGCCTACTTGGGGGGGCTATCGGAAGTCAAGGACTACGAAATTTTCGTTGGGGAAGCCTCACCGATGGACTTCAACGGAATGGTTCGGCACTATTATCTGCGTGAAGGATCGAACGTTGCCGACATCCGGGTGAACTTGCTAGCCAAAGAACAGCGAGTTCAGCAATCCCATGAAATTCTCCTTCGCATTCGTGACGAAATTTCGACGCTTGCTGAGTCAATGGATGCAAACATCAAGTTGGTCGAAGTACCGCCGGGGCCGCCTGTTATGGCAACGATCACGGCGGAGGTCTATGGTCCGCCCGATGGCGATTATGCGGCGCAGATCGATGTCGCTCGCGACGTGATGCAGCGTCTGAGTTTTGAACCAGGCGTTGTCGATTTAGACACGAGCGCCGAAGACGACCAAATTCGCTTTGTTTTCGAAACCGACAAGTCAAAGGCTGCGTTATCAGAGATTTCAACTCAGACAGTCGCCGATACCGTTCAAACGGTACTTAGCGGGCATAAAGCTACTGTTCTACATACACCCGACGAGGTCGAACCGCTATGGATCGAGCTACGTCTACCGAGGGCGAACCGCTCCTCATTGGCGGAGCTTAAGCAGATCTATATTCAAGGCGAGAGCGGCCAAGCGGTGCAATTGGGGTCCCTCGGTCAATTCCGCGAAACGATCGAGGACAAATCGATCTATCACAAGAATCTCAAGCGAGTCGTTTACGTCTATGCAGAAGTCGCTGGACGACCTCCTGCGGACGCGATCGTGGATGTCGAGTGGGATCGAGCGAGCGACGTTCGGGGCGTTGACTCGGACGCATCGCCACGGCCTCTTTCCAAGCGTTCATGGCTATCGCTCGGCGGCGGTGTGCCTTGGGGCGTTCCCAATGGCTATCACGTCGAGTGGGCTGGCGAGGGGGAATGGGATATTACGCTCGATGTCTTTCGTGATCTCGGGCTTGCTTTTGGAGCCGCCTTGATTGGTATCTTTGTCGTGCTGATGTTCCAAACCGGTTCACGAACGTTGCCGTTATTGATCATGTCCGCGATTCCGCTTTCCATGATCGGCATCATGCCTGGCTTTTGGGGGCTCAACGCGATCATGAACCAACCCGTGGGCGGTCATCCCAACCCTGTCTTTGTCACGGCGACCGCAATGATCGGGATGATCGCTTTGGCGGGTATCGTTGTTCGCAACTCGGTCGTCCTGATCGACTTTATCCACTTGGCATTGGAGGAAGGACACGATTTGCGCGAGTCGATCATTCGCAGCGTCGCGGTCCGCACTCGACCGATTCTACTGACCGCCTGCACAACGCTTTTGGCAAACTGGGTGATCACGCTTGACCCCGTCTTTTCGGGACTTGCCTGGGCAATCATTTTCGGCATTGTCACATCGACCGTCTTCACGTTGATCGTTATCCCCGCCGCGTACTGGATCCTTTATCAAAATGCAGCGAAGACTTCCCCTCCCCGTAGTGGATCTTCTTGAAGATCCCACCACATCAGGATCTTTAGCAAGGTCCTCTACCGAAAAACTGCCTTGAAAGACAAACGAATGAAATGGTCCTGATGGTTTGCAAAATCCTTGAAATGGTTGGTGGCGTTGTGCATCGTCGGCTCATGTAACGGACAGAACGTGCCGTTACAAGCCAGATCTTTGGCGGATCAATATTTGGTTTGTCCATCTCAACAAGGCAGAGGCAATTCAACCGATTCGGATGGCCGCCGCTGCCATGAAATGACAAACACCAAAGGGCAAGCCCATGAAAACCTATTCGTTCGTTCTCTTTTCTAGTTCGCTTTTCGTTCTGTCCGCAGTGATCGGTTGTGCGGGTGGCACGTCAGCGATTCTGGATCAAGAATCTCCGCGCGGATACGATTCAGCTCAGGAACAAAACGCCGTCGTGAAACAAGACGTTGCCTCTGAGCCAGCCGCGATGCCAACCGTCGGGCAGACGACGTACATCGAACCGAGCGAAACGTTGGTAGGTTCGATGACGACGCCACAACCGCCCACCCCGTCGTTAATCGATTTGCCCGCCAGCAGTGATTTGGATGAAGCCATCGCGACGGCGTCTGGCACCATTATCTTGGATTTCTATGCCGATTGGTGTGGCCCGTGTCGTAGTCAAGGAAAAATACTACGGGACCTGGAATCAACCGCAGCACAAAAACAGGCGTTGATCGTCAAGGTCAATGTGGACCAGCATCCCGAGTTGGCTGAGCAGTTGCAAGTGTCTGCATTGCCAACCTTGATGGTGGTGAAGAATGGGCAATTGGTTCATCGCCAAACCGGCATGGCCAGTAAAAAAGACCTAGTCAATTGGATGCAATAGTTTGTTGCGGAATGGACTGCCTGAAACATCCTTCCGTCGAGCTTGTCTCGGCGGAGGAAACAAGTGGCGGCTACAAACCGCACGGCTGAAAGAAATTCGCCCCACCCCCACCAATCGTCGGAGGCGATTGGTGGGGGTGGGGCGAGCGTGGGATTTTGCGTTCCTGGTAGCTGCCACTTGTTGCTCCGCCCGGACAAGCCGGACGGAAGCAGGAAAAACACCCACTGTGAAAACCGGGACAAGCCTCGCAGAAGCAAGGGCTGCGCAGGCCGCATTTTTCATTGCCACACCTTTCAATGGCTCAGCCTAACCGTTTATGCCGACGATGCTTTTCACCGCTGCCTTCAATTGAGCTCTCGCAGATGGCGGCAACGAGTCGTTATGACCGATGCCTTGCATTTCGATCCAAACCTTGTCTGTCGTAGGAACCGATTGGAATAGGTTGCGTCCGTTCTCTATCGGAATCAGGGTATCCGCGTCTCCATGTAATTGAATGAACGGCCCGTCGTAATCCGATAACCGGGCCACGGAATCGAAACGGTTTCGCATCAGCAATTTCACGGGCACCCAGGGATACATATCAGCAGAAATGTCGACCAACCGATCAAATGTCCGCTCTAGGATCAACACCTTTGCACCGCCTTTGGCAGCAACCGCTGCGGCACATCCACCGCCGAGCGATTCGCCGTAGACGATGATTCCACTTGGGGCAAGATCGTACCGTGCACAAAGATAGTCGCGCGCTCCAATGGAATCAGCGATAATTCCCGCTTCGCTTGGAGTGTGGTCGTCGCCGGCGAAACCGCGGAACTCGGCTGCCAAGACATGG
The DNA here is from genome assembly GCF_007860185.1 of Novipirellula aureliae. Classification (NCBI taxonomy): domain Bacteria; kingdom Pseudomonadati; phylum Planctomycetota; class Planctomycetia; order Pirellulales; family Pirellulaceae; genus Novipirellula; species Novipirellula aureliae. The sequence continues at coordinate 409,891 of NZ_SJPY01000003.1, read as the reverse complement.
GCGTTCAAGTCACGACTAATCGATTCGATGTGACTGTCTTGCCAAATTGCTTTTGTTCCATTGCCATGTAGAAACAGCACCACCTGTTCCGCATCCGGCTTCTCGACAAGTCGCCCTTTGGTTTGGACGCCATCGGCAGCGGTACAGACTACTGTTGTGATGTCAGGATCCAAGTCCAAGGCGAGTTGTCGGTCAGCATCCATGAAGGCGCCGGGGTAGACCAATCGAGTCTCCATGGCGACGAGTGCAACCAAAACAGCGAGATAGGAAAGTGCAATGATTCTCCCGACCGAATAGAGTAACCTCTTTCGGGGGCGATTGTTGGATGGGGGGGCTTCGCTCATCTTGATTTCCCTTGTTGAGTCTGTCAGGCTCAAGGATACCAACGAATCGCCTTTCCTACTACATAGTCAATCTAGCGGTGGATCGAACCATGGAAACCAACCAAGACGCTGAGCAGCTTAACCTACTAACGATTTTTCATTACGTAGTCGCTGGCATGGTTGGTCTCTTCTCCCTTTTCCCGATTTTGCACTTGGTGATCGGCATTGGAATCGTATCGGGAGCCTTTGATGTTCCCGATAGTGGCACACCGCCGCCCGCGTTCCTGGGGTGGTTCTTTATCCTCATCCCCTTGGCCATGATGCTGATAGGCCTTGCGTTTGCGATCGCGATCGCGATCACTGGTCGTAAGCTCGCACGGCGAAGTGGCTATATGTACTGTCTCGTCATCGCCGGCATCGAATGCATGTTGATGCCTTTTGGCACCGTCCTGGGGGTTTTGACGATCCTGGTACTGATGCGTCCATCGGTGAAGACGATGTTCGGCGTGGAAGCGAGAACTTAATCTCGTTGCCAGGCTTCCTACCTGGGCTTCCTACCTCCGAGGCGGCAGAATAATTTCGCCGTGTAGTGGCATCCAATTGCTTTGCTTTGGATTGGCTCGGTCTGCGACTTCGACGTAACCCTGTTTGTCGAATCGGAACCTTTGCGGGTCGATCTCGCTTGCTAGGCTGAGCGTGACACGAAAGGTGTTCTTAACACGCTTGCTGGGCTCAATCTTCGCAATCAGACCATCCGGCTTGACATCTTTTACATAAGCTTCCGATACCTCCTGTTCGGTACGAAAACGTGCTAAGAAGGACCATGTCTTTTTTGAACCCGTTTCGACGGTCCCCAGATCGAGTCCCGAGCCGATGTCGATCGCGGGGCCGAGAAACACAACGGGTTCGCCGAACGTGCCAGAGAGAGGAACTTCGATCCAGCGGACTTCTTCGCTTTCAACATCGAAAACATTGACGCGTACCAGTTCATCAAAACGGCGTGAGTTTTCGGAAGCTGCGCGATACTTGAAACGCAATTCGTATCCTGATCTGGCATGAAAACCGACTCGATCCATCTCGCTCATCGCTTCGACGGAGACGGCAATATTCGGCACGGAAGTCTCGGTATCGAGCACAATAAAATCCTCGAACAATTGGCTGTAGATGACACAGGATGCTTCGATTGGTTTTCCAGGTATTCCCCTTAGTTGTGTTAAGTTATCGCTATGCATCGCCCACTTCGATCGTACTTTACCGCGTACGGTCAACTCAATTTCGGGACGCTGCGGGTCATTCGTTTGGATGATCGCTTGTTGTTCGTAATTGTCGGTGATATCGCTGCCAACATTCCAAACCAACTTAACGTTTCGGCTTTCGCCAGACGGTATGATTGGGTCGGCAATTTCCGCGACGGTGCATTTACAACTACTGCCTCCATCGCTCAATACCAACGGTCCAATGCCACGATTACGAATCACAAATTCGTGCTCGGCTCCTTCGGTCCCCGGATCGATGAGTCCGAAGTCAAATTCGGTTTGTTCAGCAAAAGCAATAGCGTTGCGATTCCGTTTCGATTGGGCAATCTCCGAATGTTTCTCTTGTAGATCACGAACAATTTGGTCGTACTCTTCGCGGCGATGATCGGGAACACCGTAGGGTTTGTAGGTCACAACGGAACCGACCGCAACAGCGACGCCGATCATCATTGCGGACGCAGCGAGTAGCCAAGCTATTTTCTGAGCGGTTGAATAGGTCATTGATGTCTATTAGATCGAAAGCAAAGTATTTCAGGTCGTACGTCATTCAGCAGAACGCCCAGAGCAAAACTCTGGGCGATCGATTTATCATTGGAACCCGCAGCTAGCACCATCAAATCTGGTGATGGTGTCAGCAGTACGCGGTGTTCTTATTCGAAGGTGCCCTTCAAGATCATTTCGTCGATGAACAACCCGGTGAACATTTCATTCGGAGCAATCTCAACTTCGCTGTCAGCGAATCCGCTGACTTGTGAATCAGGTGCTTCGCCACTCGTATTCGTCGTAGTGTAGAACTGGAAGCCTGGATTCAAATAGCCATCGCCATTATTGCCATCGTAGAACTGTTTGACGGAACCGTCGGCCATCAAGATATTGGCGATTCCACCGTGAAGGGCATACCAGTCACGTGTGTCCTGCAGGTAGAGGTTATTACCACCTTTTCCGGTCGGACCAACTTGGAGGGTAAAGTCGAAGCAGCTATTGATGGTTGCATTCCCTTTTTCACAAGCCATTTGAACGCCGATTGGAAGCGAAACGTCTGAAAGTCCCGCAGCATCTTGTTTCGCCAAAGAAATGGAACCTGCGCTGTTCACATAAGCTGGGCCATCGTTGAACGCTTCGGTTAAGATCATACCTTGTGGCAGCAGTTCTTCACCGTTGCTGCCAGTGATCGAGACCGTCAACACTGCTTCGTCGATGTCACCAGGGCCCGCGTCACCCAAAAGAGCGATGCTCGAAGATGGGATACGGCTGCCATCAAGGACCGAGAGTTGGATCGGTCCCATGGTACCTTCACGTTGCTTGAAGTCCGTTTGGACTGAACTGCGTGTGTTCAACACGATGTTAGAGCCCGTTCCGCTGGTAAGCGGTGAGTTTCGCACGAGGTGGTAACCGGCGGCATAATTGGTGTTGTAGCCCTTTTCGAGGAATTGTGTACCGATGTGTGATGCGCGTTCCTCCGAATTTGCAGTCAGTGTTGGAGTTGCACCAAAAATTTGTTTGCATTGCCCCGTGTTGAGACGTCTGACGGTGGTCCCTTTTCCGTCGGTGGTGTCGGTTCCAACTAAGTCATTCAATTTTTCACTACCTTTGCCACCGTTGCTTGGGCAAAGCATATCCGAAGGCATAGCAAGGCCGGAGTTGACAAGGTCAGCAACCCAACCATAGGTATCCATGCAACCATCGCGACGGTAATCGCTTGCACCAGTACAGAGGCGACCGAGTTGATCTCGTTCTGCGTAAGTCAGCAATCCGATACCGAATTGACGCAAATTGTTTGAGCATTGGCTACGACGAGCCGCTTCGCGTGCCTTCGCCAACGCAGGCAGTGCCAGCGCGGCCAAAATAGCGATGATCGAAATCACGACAAGCATTTCGATCAGGGTAAAACCGTTTTGTTTCTTCTTCATTTTTTGTTTCCTAACATGGATTTATGGGTAAGTTTGGAAAACACATCCAAACTTCGTGTGTAAGGCGGGATGTCTGTAAAATTTCGTGGGGGGATTTCTCTGTTTCATGGACCTCCGGTGAAAGAATCAAGCGTCGTCGTCAATTTAGTTCTCTTTTCCTTTGCTCATTAGCGAGTAGTAGCTGGCCAAATTCAAATCTCCAACTTCCATCTCATCGCTCGTCCAAAAATCAGGATGCTGCGGGAAGCCGTTGTTGATGAACCCGTCTCCGTTGGAATCTTCGATCGCTTGGACGGAGCCATCCGCCATCAAGGCATAAGCGACTCCCATGTGCAGCGGAGCCATCCCGCGATAATCTTGTTTCGTATTGTGGCCCCATGCGCGAAGCCAACCGTTGACGCCGTCACGAGGTTTTCCCTTGTTAAAGCTGGGCACTTCGAACTGCGCTCCATGGCTACCTGCAACCGTTGCAACCGGTTGGCCGACCATCGAAACGGTAAATGGAGACTGGTAAGGGACGGTGCCGTCGACCTCGACATCGAGATATCCGATCGCCCCCGCATCGCACAAAAGCGGGATGGTACTTGAGGGGGCGCGGGCCGAATCGACTTGCCGAGTCGTGAGGGGGCCGCGAGTCATGTACCGGCTCTTCTTGTCTCCAAGCCAACTTTTCATTGCCGGACGAGTCGAAGCACCCGAAAATGCAACTGCACATGCTGAATCGTCAAAGTTTGGGTTGCCGTCGGAATCGAGTCGAAATTCACTACGGAACAAGAACCAACTGCCGGCGTAGTTCGTGTTGTAGCCTTCCTGGATCATTTTTTTGCTGATGACGGATGCTCGTGCAACCGGATCGACCAATCCATTTTCGACAATCTCGTAGGCGACATTGGCAACCCGATCGCCCATCGCATTGACATAGGGCTCGCTTCCCATTCGTCGGCCGTCCATGCAACGAGTGCATGCGGCACAAGAGGCATCGGACGCCAACGAGATGTCGTTGATATCCATGGTTAGAACTTGTTGAATTGCAACCGATGAAGTCGCAGGGTTTCCTGGACAACGCATTTCACCTACTAAGATGCCGCGATCGACGAGGTCAGAAACCCAGCCGTATTCAGTTGGAACGCCATCTCGTTCGAAATTGAAGTCGCCCGAGCAATACGACCGATCAGGCGAACTGACAGCTCGGGCCGCTAGACCAACGCCGAATTGACGAAGGTTGTTTTGGCACTGCGATCCGCGTGCAGCAGCACGAGCTTTGTTGATCGCAGGTAGAAGCAACGATGCCAAAACGCCAATGATGGAAATCACCACAAGCATTTCTACAAGCGTGAAACCACTTCGTCGGCGTCTCATGCTTCGTTGGTTTTTCGGCTTAATTGCCAAGGTCATTCTCGCTTGAAAGGGGGAAATCGATACGCAGCCAGAACGAGCGAAGTAGAACGGTGAAACGTGAACCCTCTATTGACTCCTCGTTAGGATTTGGTGAAGGTTGATGGTTCTTGCCTCACCGATTGTTCGACGTTCTTTGACATTGCGTTTGTTTCTGCTCATCGCTTGGATGTCGGCGGTATTGAAACACCAAATTGAGTGAGATCAATAGCGAATCTGTAAACACATAAAGCCTTAACCATTTGCTCACAAACGATGGAATCGCGGGCAAAACGGTCAGACGCTACCCGCGTTTTTGGTGGGCTTCGAAGCAAGTATTAAAGAAGGTCCAACGGTGAAACTTGCCACCTTGAGACAGTCAGCCAGCCGTGGAGATGCGTCTTGGAAAGACAAAACGTAATGGCTCGCTTCATCCAAACTTCATCGCAGAAATTGGACGACTGATCGAGTTCAGAAAGCATGCACGATGATGGTAGTGGATCCTGTTAAAGATCCTGACGCATGGGATCTTTAACGAGATCCACTACCGGCAACGACATTTGTTTATTTTGTTGGCTGTTCAGAAGAATCAGAAGAATTCGTGGGTTGATTCATCAATCCCAAGTACCGAAGGGTAGGTTTTTCAGACACCGCAGGGCAAAAAGAATGTTTTCGGTGCATCGGTAATCTGGATAGCACGCTGGGTGGTCGCGATCGGCTAGCCGCGAAAATCCACTTGGCTGTAGGCTTCGGAAATCTCTTGAGCGACTTGATCCATCACTCGCAGCTTCACGAACTTCGCCTGTTGTCATTTTCGCCACTGTCTTCGCGATCTTTGGACGCTCCCCGATGGGTTAGCGAGTCTTGCGCCGGCGAACAATCAGGCTTAGACCTGTGCAGGCAGCCAGACATGCGAAGGAACCTGGCTCCGGTACCGCTGACCCGATGATTTCGAAGTTATCGATCTCCATCTCGTTGTTACCGTTTTCGGCAAAGTCGTTGATGATCAGCTCGATCGAGGCTTGATTGTTCAAGCTCGAGGAAAGCGAAATCTGACCACTTAGGGCAAACTGATTATCAGGATCGACAACATCATAATCTTGAAACGATAGCGAGATGTTGTTCTGACTCGGATCTCGGAACCAAGTTCCACTTCCACCCACACGGTAGAAAACATCGAACGAGTCAGCAAGATCGTCTGGAGTCGCTTCGATGTCAAAGCGGAATTCAAAATCCTTGAATCCCGTACCGTCGAACGTGATGTACATCAATGCGTCGTTGCCGAAGTCATTGGCCAATGGGCCATCCCCGTCCAGCTTATCAACCATAAATGTGTCCACTCCACCGATGTCAAAGGAGTCACCACCGCCCTTTAGATCATCCCATTTGACAGTCCTTGTTGGAGCGTAGGTAATGCCACTTGTTGGTGAGGTGTAGGCTCTTGAGCCACCCCCGCCATTTGGGTCCAGCTCATCTGGAATACCAAGATAAGCTTGTAGGTTTGCAGCGCCGGGAGTGTTGTTCACCTCAGCCGCAAAATTGATTTTCGACGGATTTGCCCCTCCCACACCCGTCCCTTCAAAATCATAGTCATCTGCGAATCCCCAAAACGCAACCACTTCTGCCGCTTGGCTCGCGTTTTGCAGCGTCGCGGATAGAGCGAGTACCGCAGCGAGCGATAGGTAGAGTTGTTTTTTCATCGAATACTCTTTTCTAAAATGGAGGGGTCATCTAATTCGAATTGGCAAAAAAACGGTTATTCTACCAGGGCGAACTCGATCTCTAAGTTTACTCGAAAAAAGCCCCGTGACCATCCTTGGGAACGTTTCGATCAACTTCAGACTCCAAACACGCCCGTGAAAACGCAACCGTTGTGCTCTAAGCGATGGGGAATCGTCAACCGTTTCGTAATCATATCAAGCCAACTCCTTTACGACCGACCCAGAAAATACCTAGTAGCAGAATAAAGGAACCGACAACCAACGGGTGACTCCAAAGCGGGATGCGTCGTATGGCCGGGGGCGGGTCGGGCATTGCCGATAACAATTGCAAACAATCGTCAACGCGGTCGAGCGAGAGCGTTTGCCCCCGCGTGACACGCGAAATTTCCTCCAGCACATCCGGCCGCGCCGGTTTACCGACCTGCTCAAGTGCAACGCCTTGTACGACAATCTTGCTTTCCAGCGTTTTGCCCGTCTCTTTGCACTGTAGCGTCAAACGATGCTCGCCTGCTTGACGCGGGGTGAAACGACCACTGAAGGCGCCCCACGCATCGCCAGTGGCTTCAAAGTGAACGCTCGTAGCTGCACCCGATGGTGGCTCAATCATCAGCGTCACGTTACCACCACTGAGTGGTTCACCACTCGTTTCCATCACGTTGGCATTGAAGGTGATCGTTTGACGCTCTTGTGGTTGCTCAGGCGAATAGTAGAGCCGCATCGTTTCGCCTTGAACCATGTTTCGTTGGTAAGCCATCCAACGGACGACTTGCCCCCAGAACCGATAGTGATACAGATCCTCGACCCCTTTCCGCCAACGCCATGCTCCATCGGTCGCCATGAAGAGGACCTTTCCCGCACCGACACTACGAGTTACTAGCAGCGGCAAGCGGCCATATTGATTACTCATTTCTTGGTGAACCGCTAACGTTTCGGTTCCCGGTTTGGCAGCCAAGACAGGTGCATACCATTGGAAGCCAGGCAAGTTCTCCCAAACCTCTAAGTTCTCGTCCTGAGTATCTGCAAGTTTGGTGAGCAGACTGCGGCGACCGGTCTGTGTCAGTTCGAAATGCTGAGGTGTTCGTGAACCCCAGCCGCCCGGTTGCCCCTCTTCGAGCAACACCGGAATCAAGTCGGCAAGTTCCGTTTCGAGAAGACTAAATTGATGTCCAAGCCAACCGGGTAAGAATACCAACCCGCTCGCTTGTTCTCGTACCAATCCAGCGAGCCAATCGCATTGCTCGGGTGTCAATTGTCCCTCATCGGTTCCAACGTCTCCCAAAAAGATCACGTCGTATCGGGCTAATTCCTCCTTGGTTGCGGGGAATTCCTTGATGTAATCGGAATTTCCACCACCACGTTTGTCGAGTCCAGGGTGAAAGAGCAAGCACGAAACCTCGACACCCGGATCTCGAGATAACGCATTGCGAAGGTAGCGATACTCCCACCTTGGCAGCGATTCGATCACTAGCACACGCAACCGCTCTTGGCGAATTTGAATTGGTGCAGAAGATGAATTGTTGTCATCACGAATTTCGTCGGCTTGCCGAGGAATCGAAAGCGACAAGGTCTCGTCGCCCAGTTCGGTCGGCAACCAGTCAATCGATTCATTGGTCCGGCCCATCGCCGCAATACGAATGTCTTTGCTGACCTCATCGCCACTTGCTGACTTCATCGTCACGGTCACACCATGATCGCGTGGCAGCGAGCTATCGATCGAGAAAGGGATTCGTACTCGTTTACCCGAGACCGCGAACGTCGGTACATCGAAACTCAGTAGTTCGACGTCTGGTAATCGTGTTTTGCTGCCGACCGGAAACGAGAACACAGGCACACCGAGTAACCGCAATCGACTTGCCGCTTGGACGGGTGCCGCTCCCATATTCCAATCACCGTCAGACGCCAAGATGATGCCAAGTAAATGCTTGTTCTTGTTCGCGACGTTGACGAGTGGACTCGCGAGATCCGTCCCTGCCTCATTGAAATCATCGGCGTCTGGATCACCATGCCGGTTGGAAATTTCGTTCACGGTATTATCCGATGCAGCCAATTGTTCTGCCTCGGCGAATGGTTGGATTAGGATCTCGGCGCGGTCGGCGATCGTGGACCAAGTTTCGGGGAGTGTCAATCGTTCGATCGCTTCGCCCCGCGACGTTGCACTGGTTGCGGCGACTCCGCTGCGCGCCACATCGTGAGTCGTCATACTGGCTGAATCGTCCCAGAGAACGGCGACAACCGGCTTACTCTCGGGCCGATATTGCTGGACCCATTGAGGCCCACCGAGCAGCACCGCCGCCAACGCGACCGCTAGAACCCGAAGCGTTTCAAGCAAGATCGTTGAACGTCGCCAGCGAGTCCGGCGGCAGGCGATCCACCCCAGTGTGACCGTTGCGGCCACCGCCATGATCGCGATCGCAGCGGTCCAGGTTGTCCAAGCGAAAGTCAGCGAGGAGGTTACGTTCATGTCGCCACCTGCCCGCTCGCCACTTGCCCGCTCGCCACTTGCCCACTCGCTACCTGTCCACTCGCCACCTGTCCACTCACTGGCACCGACGATCGTGGGCCATTCGCCGCTACTTGGCGCGGTAGACAAAGCACCGCTTCGATGATCAATGCAATCAGTGTGGCAATCAAGAAGGCACGCCAAACCTCTTCGACTAGGGAGGATGTCGATTGGCCGCCCTGGTTCAATCGTTCCATTTGCAATCCGTTGAACAGTTCGGCTAGTTTGGCGTCGTCGACGACCGAGTTCCCATCTTCGTTTTGATCGCGATTCACAGCCCACCAACGATCATCCGTTTGATAGACGCCAGCGGTAGAGTTCTTTTCGGTCGACAGACGATCCTCTGGCCCATCCAATTGCATCGCCGAGCCTAGCAGCGATTCGTCGGTCGATTCGCCTGCAATCCGAACATTTGCTCCGCGAAGTGACCGAGCACCGACGGCGAGTGCTCGTTGGATCATCACGTAGAGCACGACGCCATCGGCAGCGAGCGACGAGTCGGCAGCACATGGGGTCGTTGCGCACGCATAGACACCGCCTCGTGGGGTGGGAATGCGGACAATCAAAGGCTCTCGGTTGTCCAGCGTTGCAAGCGGAGTTGCATCACCCTCGATCGATGCGTAGCGATGCACTTGCAACTGGCCCACCGGCAGCGAACCACCGTTCAACGTTGCCGCCAACAGATCCGCTTCGCCGCGCCATGTCGAAACCGAGATCGGCGATGAAGGCTCATTCCACTGACCGAAACAAACATCCCCTGGAAAAGGAATGGGCTCGGACTCGGTTGTCAATTCGAACGTTGGGGCGGGAAAGAAGATGACGCTGCCGCCTCGCTCGACAAACGCTTGAAGCTTAGCGGCCTGATCAACCGGCACGTCTCCTTGCCAAAGCACGAGCGAAACATCGTGCCAAAGCACTGTCGATACTGATGCGGGAGCAACGACTTCGGCCATGCTCGGCACGTTCTCTTCGGAGCTGATCTCCGCTGCGAGCGAAAGAACTCGCGCGAATTCATCATGCTCGGTGACGATCACGGTTCGTCGCGGTGCTGGTTTGTCATACGTGAAATAGAAGACGTTGTCAGCAGCCAGCGTGTCGGCTGGAATCGAAACCTTCCCCCAACCACGCTCGGTCCCACGAGGTAATTCGATTTGGTGGTCCTTTAACTGGCTGAGCGAACCATTGGCATCGACATCCACGACCGTGCGTGAACCGTCGAGTTCGATCGTGACCGGAATCTTATCGTCGCGATTGGTCACATCGCTACCGGAAATATCGATCGTCATCGCGACTCGCGATGCGTTTTCTTGCGAGTCCAATCGCACGTCGGACACGCGAACGCTGTGGTTATCGGAATCGACGTGGGGGAATTCCAGCAAGCGAAAGCGAACCAAGTCCGCGTACTCGACAAACGAATCTCGCAAAGAAGTCCAGCGAGCATCACCGGGATTCCAATCATGAGCTCGCAGGTCCGAAACGATCCAAATCTCGGTTTGTCCAAGCTTGTTTGCAGCGATGTAGTCTTGAGCCGCCATCAGCATCGCAGGTAGATCTGCCGACGCATCCGATGGTCCCGTTTGCGGTAGTTGAAGCAGTTCGGCGGGTGACGTCAATTCGCGAGGAGTCAATTCCACGCTGTCAAACAAAACGAGTCGTTCGGTCCCAAGGGTCGTTAGCGTCTCGGTTAATTGGCCGACTCCCATTTCGAGTTTAGACAGCGACGCGCCGCCGACTTGTTGTTGCATCGATGGTGAGCGATCGACCAGGACGATCGTGCTAGCCGAACCGCCCGTGATCGAGCTAAATAGCCCCCCACCGAGTGAACCACTGGCGAGCGGTCGTCCGATCGCAAACACCAACGCCGCAATCGCGATTGTCCGCATTGCTAAGATTGCCCATTGACGGATTTTGGCGTAGCCGCGTGTCATTCGGTTTGCAGCCAATAGAAACCGCATCGCCGCCCAATCCGTCGTTTGATAACGACGCTGGTTGATCAGGTGGATAAGAATCGGAAGCGCCGCGAACGGCAAAGCGATGAGCATCCAAGGTTGCAAGAAACTCATCGCACACTCCTGGCCGTCGCACGCCGCGTCAGAAACCGGGTGAGGGCATCCTGATAGGGCTCATCGATCGTGACCCGCATGTAATCGGTATTCGTTTGCATCACCACGTCGTGCATCTGTTCGAGATACTCGTGGATTGCCGAAAGGTATCGATCTGCTATCTCGCCCGTATCGGCGAAGATCGACGTGCCTCCTTCCATATCCAAGAACCGGGTCGGGCGTTGAAAGTCAAAGCTGATTTCTTTTGGGTCGAGCAGATGAAAAAGCGAAACGTCATGCTTGCGAAATCGCAGATGCTCGAAACAGCTTTTGAGTCGTTCGGGATCATCAAAGAAATCGGAGATCACAATCACCAGCGCCGCTTGCTGAGTCGTCTCCGCTAACTCATGCAGCACATCGACAAGCTCGGTTTCACCCGTTGGCCGTACCCGCTCGAGAACATCAAAAACCGCTCGCAGGTGCGACGGGTTACGACGTGGTGGCAAATGCTCGACGATCCCTGCTGCCAAACACGATAATCCGACCGCATCGCCCTGTTGTACCGCCAAGTATCCGACTGCTGCGGCAATCCGCCGGGCGTAATCGAGTTTCGTCAGCGAACCGGAGCCAAACCCCATCGAGCCACTCGTGTCGACCACCAAGCAACATCGCAAATTCGTATCCGCTTCAAACTCTTTGACATAATAGCGATCGCTTCGTCCGTGAGCCCGCCAATCGAGTCGCCGCAGGTCGTCGCCAGGAACGTACTTTCGGTACTCTGCGAACTCAACGCTCGCACCACGATTCGGGCTGGTGTGTTTGCCGGAAACCGCCCCTCGCATCGGACGCCGGGCCATTAACGGCATCCCGGCCAACCCCGCTAGAATTGTCGGATCGAGGAAATCACGGGACGCTTGTTCGTTCCACATGGAAGATTAAAACTCCTCGTCGATCAATCGTCCGACGATATCGCGTGCTGCAAGCCCTTCGGCTTGGGCCGCAAACGTCGTGATGATCCGATGCGTCAACACCGGTTGAGCGACGAACTGCATATCCTCACTGCGAACCATATACGATCCTTGCAAAGCCGCTCGTGACTTGGCACCGAGAATCAGATCCTGGACCGCGCGCGGACCGGCTCCCCATGACACCAACGGCAATAGCCACTCGGGTGCCGTTCCACCGCTCGGGCGCGTCTTGCGAACCAGTCTTGCGGCGTCAGTGTAAATATGATCGGGCACTGGAATTCGGCGGACCAAATCTTGATGGGCGATGATATCCTCGGCGGTCATCAAATGCTCGAGCTGTGGCAAACTTCCACCCGTCGTCGTTCGTGCGATCGCGATCTCTTCCGCTTCCGACGGATAATCAAGCTCGATCAGCGACATGAACCGGTCGAGTTGTGCTTCCGGTAGCGGATAGGTGCCTTCTTGCTCGACCGGGTTCTGAGTCGCCAGAACCATAAACGGGGGCGGCAAGTCGAAACCTTTGCCGACCACCGTGATCCGTTTTTCTTGCATCGCTTCGAGCATCGCCGCTTGGGTCTTGGGCGGAGCACGGTTGATCTCGTCCGCTAAGATGATGTTGGCAAAGATCGGTCCATGAGCAAACTCGAATGTCCGCCGCCCGTTACCGCTGTCCTGCAAAATGTCCGTGCCTGTAATGTCCATCGGCATTAGGTCCGGCGTGAACTGGATTCGCGAAAAATCCAGCGACATCGTTTCGGCTAACTTGCTAACGAGCAGTGTTTTCGCTAACCCCGGAACCCCCATCAACAATGCGTGACGACGAGCAAATAGACAAACGAGCAATTGGTCGATCGTGTCCTTTTGGCCAACGATGACTTTCGCAAGTTCCGCGAGGAGTCGACCATGAGCTTGCCCGAGCCGATCGACCGCTTGAACATCGTCATCACTTAAAGACGCTACGGATTCAGAAACCACTTGGGACATAGCTCGATTCCAGGGAGAGATAAGAGTATCGCGAAAATCAGTATACCCCCCCAGAATTGCGGTGGCAACTAGCTGCGTGTAGCATAAGGGGGCTCACGCCACTTCAACCCATGAGACTTTCCCCCATGCGTTCATTCCCTATTCGAGTACTCTGGCTACTCTTCGTTCTCGTGTTAATCTTCATCCATCCGATTGGGTTTGCGGAGGAAGCGACCGACACGCCCTCGGTCATCTCCACGAAACACATTCCCGCCGATGCGACCCTGCTTCTCTGTTTTTCGCCAGCGGAAATCCTAGCGAATCCAGGACTCGAACGGTTCCCGGTCGACATCGTCGGCGTGCTCGGTCTCGAGTCCTTCGGGATGGATGCCCGCCAGATCGAACGGGTTACGATCGCGATTCGCATCAACCAAAACGACGAACCTTGGCTAGGCACCATTATCGAATCGAAAACGGAAATCGACGCTGAGTCGCTCGTCAATGCGATGGGCGGTTCACAGCCCAGTATGGTTGGCACCCGTCAAGTTTATCGAACCGACGTCGAACCCTTTTCCGTTTTTCATCAAGTCAACGAGCGAGTCATCTACCTAGGTATGCAATCGTACCTCGAACCGATGCTCACCAGCGATGGCGCTGCGGGCGCACTAGCTCGGATCGCCGAACAAGTCGAGAAAACCGACGGGCTCAACATCATTTATTCGCATGCCGAACTACGCCCACAACTCACCGAGTTGATGACGCAAGCAGCCCCATCCCTTGCACCCGACTTACAGCCGCTCGCTATCATCCCTGAATTGACCGAATCCGTTCATCTGTACGCCAACTTTGATCGTGAATCGGTGCGAATGCAATTGACGATTCATGGAGTCGACATCGGCGCCGCCGAACGTATCGAGCTGATATTGAACGATTCTTTGAAGGCCGCAACCGAGTTGGCAATGGCGGAGGTGACTCGCACGTTGGTTAACGAATCCGCCTCGGACTTAATGAAAGATGCCGTCGAATCGTATGGGCAACGAATGAGCGACAAACTCGCTGCGGCACTGCATCCGCATCGTGATGCAGACCGCGTTGCTATCGACTTGGAGTCAGGTGTCGCAAGCACCTCGCTCGGCTACGCTATCGGTTTGATGACGCCCTATTTGCAACACATGCGGTTGCCATTCAAAACGACAAACACATCGAACAACATGAAACAGGTCATGTTGGCGATGCACAATCATCATTCCGCGTTCCGAGAACTACCCGCCGCAGCAATCACGGATCCTGATGGTAACCCACTTCTAAGTTGGCGTGTGAAGATTTTACCGTTCATCGAGGAACAAGCTCTTTACGAAGAATTCCACTTCGACGAACCGTGGGACAGCGAGCACAACTTGCCACTATCGAAACGACTACCGGCAGCATTCGAAGCCAAGGGGGTCAAGCTAGAAGCAGGGATGACCGTCATCCATGCCATCGTCGGGAAGGACCGTGGCCTGTTGGAGAAAGAGAACGTAAGTTTCAGGCAGTTTCTTGATGGGCTGAGTAACAGCATTCTGATCGCCGAAGTCAATCCCGACCAAGCGGTACCGTGGTCCAAGCCTGAAGACGTTGTCATTGATATGGCAGATCCTCTCAACCATTTTACGCGTGAAAATGACAACGGCTTTTACATCGGAATGGCCGATGGCGCAGTCAAATTTATCAAAAAGGGATTTGATGCAAAGATGTTCAAAGCCTTGCTAACTCGCGCCGGACAAGAAATCGTGAATTTTTAACCCCCAAGGCTCTTACCGCAACGACGCATGACGGCCGCTGGGGTGCTCCTTCGTTGTCTTCACCGATTTCCCGTCTTTCCCTCCATCGGCTTCCGCCAATTCGGGAAACCAGTTTTCGGGAAACAAGGTTTCGGGAAACAAGGTTTCTTTTGCTTGCAAAGCAGTGAAGCCCAGGCCCGCAGGCCCATAGGCCAACCGGCTAATTTGGGGGGGGAAGCAGCCTTGCAAACATAAACCTCCATTTGATACGAGAGTGTTTTTGGACACATGCGCGTACGTGAACGGTAATTTGCCCTCCTTTTTTTCTTCTTCGTCCCATGGAGAACGGTATCTTGTTGACGGCGTCAGAGGAACGACGAATGAAGGCAACCGTGACGACGCTGGTCGTCCCCTGTTTCAACGAAGCAGAACGTCTTGAGTGCGATGCGTTTATCGATTTTGCGAACAGGCATTCCGACATTCGCTTTCTGTTTGTTGACGACGGCAGCAGCGACCAAACTTTGCAAACACTTGTCCAACTGCGTCGCCGTGCTCCCCGGGATCGCGTCGAGGTATTGTCGCTCGATCGGAATCGTGGCAAAGGGGAAGCGGTTCGAATCGGTATGCTGCACGCCCTCAAGCCTCTCTCTCACGCGCGCGTCGACCGCGAAGCATCCTCGGTGCCCTCAACCGCAATGGGTTTTCTCGGCTACTTCGACGCTGATCTTGCAACGCCACTCGACGAAATCCCTCGGCTGATCGAGGTCGGGCGTCGCCGTAAAGATGTGGCGGTGGTTGTCGGCAGCCGGATGCGGTTGCAGGGACGCTTCATCGACCGTACCCCACTGCGACGGCTCTGCGGTCACGTGTTCGCGCTCATGGCATCAATCCTTCTGGGAACGCGAATTCGCGATACCCAATGCGGGGCAAAACTGTTTCGTGTCGATTCACGACTACGCCAAATTCTCGCTGAGCCTTTCATGAGTCGCTGGCTGTTCGACGTGGAATTACTCGCTCGGTTAACGCTGCCGCCGATCTCGGATTTACGCCAGGCCTCTCGTTTCTCCGAGCCGACTGCGACCACGCTGTTTGAATATCCGCTCGACCGCTGGGATGAAGTCGCTGGCTCGAAACTTCGCCTGAGTACTTTCCTGCTGGCGCCCTTGGAACTACTGCGAATCGCAGCAATGTACCGTTTGGGGGTCCGTAGTCCGTTTGAGCGCGAAACGGTACCCGAACCCACGATACTGTCCTTCCCTCCGATGGAAACGGACTTCATCGCAGAGCAAGAAAACTCGTCCGCTCCCGCCTCCCGTCCGGTCGTCCCCAAGCTTCGTAAGTCTGCGTAGCCGCTCGCTGCCCGCGACATCGTTTGTGATTTTGAAATCGTTTCTTTATCTCTATCCATCGTGGTCTTATGACAAAACAGACATCTTCGATCAGCCGCCTCGGGAAAACGCGGTTGATCCATGGGCTACCCATTTTCATTTATGCGACGGCGCTAGCCCTGGGGATGATCGCGTTCGTAAACAATCCCGAGCGATCGGTTTCTTTTCACTATGAGCGAGCTGCCGAGCGATGGGTTGGCGGTGAGTCACTTTACGAGCATTCAAAGGACTCGGGGCACGGTTTTCTCTATCTGCCTCAAGCGGCAATTCTCCATACGCCTTATGCCTTCGCATCAGCGATAAGTGGATGGCCTCTTTTCGGCGATCTGCTGTGGCGGTTGTTCTCATGGTCGATGTTGGCATGGGCAACGATGCGGCTCAGTTCCGTTATTTTTTCCGACTGGAGAGATTCTTGCGGAGTCTCCGCATCGACGAACCGGATCGATTGGCGAATCGCTTTAGCCACGTCCATGCTAGGACTGAGTTGTTTGCGGATCGGGCAATCCACGCTCCTAATGACGGCGATCATGTTACTTTGTCTCGACTGTTGGTATCGAGAGCGTTATCCCCTGTGTGCGGCTTTGGCAGTCCTAGCGATCTGTGTCAAACCGCTGGCGATTGTATTGCCGATGCTCTTGTTCGTCGTCACGCCAAAAACTCGAAAGCCGCTGCTATTTGGCGGCATCCTCGCGTTGGCCGCTCCATTCGTTCTGCAATCGCCGACCTACGTTTGGCAGCAATACGTCGATTGCGTTGCCATGCTGCGAACGGCATCGAATGCCGAGGTCATCGCTTACTGGGCGCAACCGTTTAGCATGCTGTCACAGTTCGGGATCGACATTCCATCGCAGTTCTTGCATCCGATTCGTGCTGCCGCTGCTTTGGTCGTTTTGGTAATCGTGATGGCTGCAACCCGAAATCTCTCACGATCTCGGCAAGTGCTATGGCTGTTTGCATGGACCGGAATCTATTTGATGTTGTTCAATCCTCGAACCGAAAACAGCACATATGCATTGATTGGCCCCTTGTACGGGTGGTATATCGCGAAGGCAGAACTGGAATCTCGCCGCATCGCCGGTTGGTTTGCGTTCGGCTTGCTGATTTTAACCATGGGCAGCCATGAAATTGGCAAGCACTTCACGCCCGCGGACGGCTCGGCGAATTGGCTCGCCCCACTTTGCTGCTGCGTCTTGACTGCCATGCTCGCTATCGAATTTTTGAGCGAAATGAAACAGACGCAGCAAGATGCGGACGATCTTCCATCTTGCTCTCGGTGAAACTCAGGCAGTTTGCTGGATGAGCCATTGTTTGCTTGATCCCAACGATAGAGCCCCTCAGGGTGGGATGCTTGCGGCGCGGAGCGAACGGCAATCGGATTGCCTCGGTTTCAACGATAGCGTTTAGCGAGGCGATCGGGGGAGACACCGCAGGCGTAGGACAATTGCAGCCAAAGATTGAAGGCGGTTTGTCGAACGATGCCACGTTTTTCCCAGTGCCGGGGACTCATGGAAACGGGTCCTGGTAGCAGCACCGGCTTTGCAATCTTTCGCATCCATTTCGAGAAAGCGAGGTCCTCCATCAATGAGATCTCCTCAAATCCCCCCTGTTCCTTGTACGTTGCTCGGCGGACAAAAATCGCTTGATCCCCGAACGGCAACCAGCGGTATTTGACTCGCATTGCGTTCCCTTTTTCCAACAAACGATACCCCAAACCCTTCGCTTCAATTTGTTGTACGAACGCTCCCCAGACCACTTCAGAAGATTCGCAAATCTGCAACAGAGACGCTTCACTCAATCGGCAATCCGCATGCAGGAACAACACAACCTCGTGGCTGGCAAACACCGCACCTGCGTTCAATTGGATGCCTCGACCTGGCAGCGAGCGAATGATTTTGGATGCACCTGCTGCGGTGGCATTCGGTATCGTTTGGTCGCGACTACCCCCATCTGAAACAATCACTTCGGTAGCCCCTGCTTCGATTGCGGATCGGACCGCATCGGCAACAACGGATTCTTCGTTGAGCGTTGGAATCACAACCGAAATCTGTGATGGTTTCATATCGTTTGAATATCTCGAAGACGGACGTAAGCAACCGGTCCCAACACCAATAGCGGCACCCAAGCTGCCATCGATGGTGAGAGCAAGTAGCCTGCTCCACCCAATCCTCCAGAAACCGATTTGATCATAAAGAAAAACAAAACCGTACCAATCGCAACACCGATCATGACAAACAGGTTTCGATTTTTTCGGTTGATCACAATCGGTAGACCGAGAAGGATCAAGGCGTAATCGAGAGGCGGACGAACGAGCCGCTCGTGGAGCAATACTTGGACCGACGCACTACTATGAACCGCTGGGTTTTTCACGCGAGCGGCCAACTCGGGGAGCGACACCAAACGAGACGTCGATTGGTCGGCTTGCAATAACTCCGCGTTAATCGTCGTCGCAATGAAACACTGTTTCGATGCGAGCCATTCTTGGTCATGATGCGTGTAGAGAATCGTGCGATCCGTTGTACCTGTGGAGGCTAAAGTGTCGATTTTTTCCGGTCGGACAATTTTGTTGACAAAATAGCCGCACGGATGCTCCGCGGTCGCCTCGGTCCATTGGGCCGATTCCGCGACGATGAGATCCCCGAATCCCTGGAAATCACCCTCGAGCCGGAAACTCGGTTTTAGGATTTTTTTGCTACGCGGCAAAATCGACACGCCTTCTATCAAAATGCCGTTGACTCGGTCGTCGCATGGCAACATCGGCTGAGGCGTTTCGTTATCGATCTCATCGGTCTTCATCGCCAACGAATCACGGTAACCCGGCAGAATGAATTCTCGGTTGACGACTTGGACGAGAATGATCAATAGTGAGGCAATCAGCATGGGTCGTAAAATTCGACCATGCGAAATCCCAGCCGACAACGTGGCGGTTAATTCGCCTGTCCGCCGTAGCCAGCCGGTTGTAAACAACAGTGACATCAGAACAATGATCGTTCCAGTCCAATCGAACAGCAGAAGCATGTACGGTCCGTAGTAACGGACCATCACGCGAATCAGTCCGCCATCGGTTTGCCCTTGACGAACCAAATCATCGAGACTTGTGAAGGCATGAAACACGACAAAGATGCCGCCAATCGACAAGAAGCAAACCAGAACGGTCCGCAAAAAGAGGATCAGAATGTATCGGTCAATCTTTGTCACGATCAATAACTCATAAGGTTGCAGTGGCGTGTTATTTTAACGTGCTGTCGCTGGGTACCGGGCGGTTGGAAAGATGCGGAACATCTCCATCCTTGGGGCGATCACTCGACGAAGGAACGACTGGAATTTCGCCTACACCGAAACCAGCCACTTCGTACGATGATTCGGCAAGGTGTGCATACTCTAGCATCGCCATTTTATCCGTCACGTCATAGTAGTATGGATGCTGGATCGACTCCCAATTGAATTGGATATGATCCAACGCGACAAGCTTTGTCGTCAACCACTGTAGCGTTTGTTGCGAAAGGGGTGAGGATGTGTCGGTAACAACAATGGCGTGCTGACCATCACGTCGAATTCGTTTGCTGACGGACTCGAGTCCAAGAATGTAATTTGAGCTGGCCGATAAAACCAGTGACTCAGGGAAGTGGCGTTTGAGGTTGCCTGCGATTCTCATGTTCGCGGCCAAGATAATCGGTGGATCGGCGCCCTCTTGTTGCCGAATGGTTTCACAAAATGCCCTAAAAGGGATGTTTAGCAAACTGTACTTTCCCCACCTTGGGGATGCCGTCGGCCGCACCGCGATTCCGATTAGGATCGTCGCCATCAATAGAAAACCTGTCAAAACCACTCGGTTCATCGCCACTCGATCCACGAACCCACTGTCTCGAAAACGCAATACCAGATAAGCGGGCAGTAAACAAACGAACGGCTGAATCCAGCGGTTTTTGAACTCCAAGACATTGCCTGACAAGACGAATAAAACCAAGATAGCCGTCACGACGAGAAAGATTCGTCCAATCAAGATCGTTGTATCCGAGGCGGCCGTTCTCGTTTGGATAACCTGCACCGGTTGACGATAATTTTCCCTGGCTTGGATGACCTTTTCCCAAAGCGATGAACGATAGGCGATCGCAAACAGAGATAGACACAATAAACAACAACTTGCGAAGGCCGAAACGAATAGGGCCTTCAAACCAACCGATACATTTTGCAGATAGCTATGGGTTGATTCTCCGCTCAAAGTTGCGATCGTTTTTTGGGATACCAAACTGCGATGTTCAATCATCCAATAGACATGAGGAGCAACGAGGATTGCTGCAATTGCAAATGACCATCCAATTCGATAGTCCAGCAAATTTCGCCGGAATGCGGGAATCGTCAAGACCGCAGCGACCACCGCCAAAATGATGATCGCAAAGTTGTATTTACTTAGTATCCCGAATGCGCAAACCAAACCGATCGCAATGTACCAAAACGTCCGCTTGTCTTTTTCGAGTGCAATCACGCAATAGACCAGCGCCGCGGTCGCAAATGTGACCGCGACGGTATGTGACAAATCGCGATGACTTTCCCACGAAATTTGTGGGATCATCAACATACCAAGCGAAGCGACAACCGCTTGCCTCGGGTCACCCGTCTCCTTGTGAACGAGAGCGTAAACCGAAACGTAGGTCAGAAACAGCAGGACGTTTTTTAGTAGTGCGAGAGAAAACGGATTGTAACCGAAAAGCTTGAAAACAACCTTTTGCATCCACGTGTACAGCGGTGGCTGGCTGTTGTAACCCCAGAGCGTCCACTGAGACAAAAACACTTGCTCCGACTCGTCGTAGTCGAGCGAACTCGATAAGACAGCACGCAGGATCACCTGGAAGCAGAAGTAGCTTCCGATGACGATGAGAAACCGGTATCGGTGTCGTGTGATCCAATCCGCCATGCTTTGCTAACCTGCCTTTCGGTCATTGGCTGGGTGATCACTGGCAATCGTGATCGGGATGACATACTCGGTACTCACGCTGCTGCCTGGTTTGCTGTGAGAGGTATCGCTGGAGTATTGGTGACGCACAAAGTAACTATCTTGGCGATTGGATTGATTTGACAAACGAGCGATCATTTCGGCCATCACCCCGAAACAGATTAGTTGTAGGGACGATAGCATCGCCACCGCTCCCATCAAAAGCATTGGACGAGAACCGATATCATGCCCAAAGACAAACTTCTCGACAAAAACGGTTCCTAGCATCACTGAACCGATCGCCCCGACGACCAAACCAACGCTGCCGAAGAAGTGTCCAGGACGCGCTCGGTATCGCATGAAGAACAGAACGGACAACAAATCGAGAACGACTCGAATCGTCCTCGAAATACCATACTTCGATGTCCCGAATTCGCGAGCTTTGTGATTGACATCGATCTCGCCAATCCGCGACGGGTGAGTCACCGCCGCCACCCAGGCAGGAATGAATCGGTGCATTTCGCCCATCAAATTGACCTGCTTGATTACCGATGCACGGTAGATCTTCAAACTGCATCCGTAATCGTGAATGCGGACTCCCGTTACTTTGGCGATCAGACGGTTGGCGATCCAGGAAGGAATGAGCCGCAGGAAGAGTCCGTCTTGACGTTTCTTACGGCGTCCAACCAATAGATCGAGCCCGTTCGATTTGAGATGCTCGACCATTTTCGGAATATCAGCCGGATCGTTCTGCAGATCACCATCGAGGGTCGCGATCAAAGATCCGTTCGCCGCGTCAATACCGGCTTGCATCGCGGCCGTTTGACCAAAGTTGCGCTGTAACGAGACAATACGAACACTCATCTCAGTCGATTCGCTCGCTTGAATCGCTGCGGTATACGTTTGATCGGTGCTGCCGTCGTCGACAAGTACCAATTCGTAGATCAACGATTGGTCGACAAATGCGTCTCGAACGGCGGAAAGAAGCGGACCAACCGATTCTTCTTCGTTGTAAAGCGGAATCACGACCGACAAATCGATGGTGGGCTTTGGCATGGTAGGTTCAGGCTGTCGTAATGGTTTTGTTACAATAGAAAAACCGGGTATACTGAAGCGATGAACTTGCCGTCCAGACCTTTCTCATCGCCTCCCGAAACACTTCCTGCGAATAAAGAATCCGCTTTGTTAGAGCGGGTGTTGGCGGAATATGTTGAAAAACAGGAAAAAGGCGTCACGGCCAACCCTGATGAGTACATCGCTCGCTACCCCCAGCTCGCCGAAGAACTAAAAAGTTTTTTTCGAAATCACGTTTGGATGACGGGCCAAGAACCGTCGTCGATTGCTAGCAAACCGTTGTTGGGCGTCCGCATCGGACCCTACTTGATCGAATCGGAAATCGCTCGTGGCGGCATGGGGATCGTCTATCGTGCGAAGCAAGAGAAGCTCGGGCGGACGGTGGCACTCAAACTGATTAGTAGCGGGGTATTGGCGGACGACGAGGAACGAGGTCGATTTCGGATCGAAGCGGAAGCGGCCGCTCGGTTGCACCATCCCAATATCATCGCGATTCATGACATCGGTTCTTGGGAGGGTTACGAATACTTTTCCATGACGATGGTCGATGGGGCGACCCTCCAGCAAAAGGTGGACGGTCGATGTTGTCACAATATGGAAGCCGCTCGAATCGTTCGCGATATTTCTCGCGCGGTCGATTATGCCCATCGATCGGGAATTGTTCATCGCGATTTGAAACCCGAGAACATTCTGTTGAGCGATGATGGACGCCCGCTCGTAGCCGATTTTGGATTGGCGAAATGGCACCGAGAAGGAGCGATGTTGACGCGAACCGGACAAGTTCTTGGAACGCCGCATTACATGAGTCCAGAACAGGCAAGTGGGTGCTGTGAAGTAACCGAGGCATCCGACATCTATTCACTCGGAGCAATCCTCTACGCCGTTCTAACGGGGCAACCACCGCATGAAGGAGCATCAACCGCCGAAGTACTGCGGGCAGTGCTACAAGATGAACCGGTGCCTCCTCGATTGATTTGCCGAGAGGTGCCCACTGACCTGGAGACGATCTGTCTCAAGGCGATGCAGTATGAACCGGCAATGCGATACCCAACGGCGGAAGAGCTGGCTGATGATTTAGAGCGTTACCTGACGGGCGAGCAGATCAGTGCAACCAGCAGCAACATTCTCGGCCGCGTCGTCCGGGAAATCCACCGCGACCAGCATCAGACCTATTTCGAGTCCTGGGGCAGGACGCTGATTGGAATCGGCATCATCATCTTTGTGGCACATGCCGCGATCTATGCGCTCGACCGGTTTGCGTATCCGACGACCATTTCCTATTGGCTTCCACGTACCGCGATGCTATTGCTCATCTTCGCCGCGATCTATTGGGCGAGGCGAGGACAAGTGCTGCCGCGAACGATTGCCGATCGACCGGTCTGGTCAATTTGGATCGGGTATCTGGCGACCTTAGCTACGATGAACGGTTTGCTAGTGTTGAGCGATTTGGATGAACGACTGTTGTTTCCGATCGCGTCGGCTCTGAGCGGCTTTGGTTTCATTGCAATGGGCGGACACGTGTGGGGTGGTTCGGCGATTCTTGGTTTCGCATTTCTGCTCAGCGCGGTGGCTGCAGGTTTTTGGCTACCCCTTGCACCCTTGATCTTCGGTACCGCTTGGTTGACGAACTTGATTGTCTTGGGATGGCATTACCGAACGCGGCGGGGACCGGATCATTCGTCATTAACCCAATAATCGGTACAATCCGTTATTCAATCACTCGTCCCGCTTGTCGATGCCGATAGATGAATATCGTTCGTCTTTAGATACTTTCTGCCATTGCCAAAACGGCCGTCCTCATGTCACGCTTATTTACCCTCAGTTTGCTTGTCTTTGCCTCTACCGCTTGTTACCACACCGCTGCCGACGCCCATCAACCTAGCGGGCTAAGCCATCCCGTCTATCCACGTATTGACGTCATCGGGCCAGTCGGGAATCGGTTACCGGAATCGTACCGTCGCCGTTACAATCGACCGACGTATGTAGGTGGCAAGATCGCTAACCTCATTGCACCTTCGAGCCAGGAAGCGATCACTTGGGAACACGCGGACCAACGTTGCGACTACGACCATCATCACGGACGCATCGTGCCACAATACTTCTATCCCAAGCCATGGGAAGCATTGCGAGTCGGCGCGAGAACTCCCATCGAGCAAACCGACGCGGACGAGTCGATGGAAGTGGACGAACTGATCGAAATTGAGCCGATGGAAGAAGAATCCTTCATCGCACCCCTGATCGAATCAACCTCGCCGGATGAAATGGAATTGAATCCGTCCAGTTTCCGAGAGTACTTGCAGATTCGTTGAACGAACGGTGAGCGGGAAAGAAAGGGATGTTGCCGTAACCGTGTGCAAATTCTGTTACGATGAGGGTGCGTTCTCGATGATTTCTAATCGGTGTTTTTAAAGGCTTCTGATTTTTTTCCATCAATCAGGCCGGAGGCCGACACAACCAGCCGAATGTGCCGTCCTCGGGGCTAAGAAAACCTGGGAATCGACAGGCTCGTAATCCATTTCAACCCTCACTTTATCCCCAGCAATCATTGTGATCAATTTCTGGATCGGACTACCCATACCATTTCGATTCGTTTTACTAGCGATCCTGGGGATTGTCGGTGGAGCGGTCGCGAATTACGTGATTTACACTTGGTGCTGGTTCCCTCGCCCGATCGATCCTTGGGCCAAGCCTAGCGAAAAAGCTCCGCCTCGGCGACCGATCGATCGAGTTCCCATCTTGGGCTGGTTTACGTTGTCACGTGAATCGTCGCTGCACGGGCGTGGATTCTGGATTCGTCCGCTGTTGATTGAAACGGGTTTAGCAATCGCTTTGCCGCTACTCTATTGGTACGAAACGCAAGTTGGCGGATTGCTACCGCTCGATCAATTGGCTGGTGCCAAAGCGGCTGCTGTATTGACCAGCTTTCAAGGCTGGGGGCATACGATTTTCTTCTGCCATGCGGTGCTGTTGTTTTTAATGGTCGCGGCAACCTTTATCGATTTTGATGAGCAAACGATCCCTGATCAGATCACCATCCCCGGAACCTTGTTTGCACTCGTGTTTGCAGCGCTGACGATCAACGGTTTCATGCCGACAGCGTTTCCCGTCGGCGTCGAACCGAAGCAGTTTTTGCAAACGACTTTTCAAATGCCATGGACGCCGGTCGATCCAAAATGGTGGACCCGCACCGGGTTGATGACCGGGCTATTGATTTGGAGTGGTTGGTGCTTTGCATTGGCCGATCGGCGACTGATTCTGCGCCGTGGAATGGCCAAGGCGATTGAATTCTTTTGTGCTGGATTGGTGCGTCATTCGACCTGGAAATTGCTGCTCGGTATATGGGCCGTTGGCGTGGTCGTGATCTCGATCGTCTACTGCATCGGTGGGTCCAATTGGCTCGGCCTGCTCTCCTCGCTGATTGGTTTGGCGGTTGGCGGAGGCGTGATTTGGGCGATACGAATCATTGCTTCGAGTGCGATGGGAGTCGAAGCGATGGGCTTCGGCGATGTGACACTGATGGCAATGATCGGTGCATTCGTGGGCTGGCAAGCAGCGGTGATCGCGTTCTTTTTGGCACCCTTTGCTGCGATTGCGATCGTACTGTTTCAATACATCGTGACCCGGCAACCGCGAATTCCGTTTGGCCCCTATTTGTGTGCGGGTACCGCCATGACCGTGGTCGGGTGGGACGCGGTGAGCAACCAATGGCTGATGCCAAATCTATCAGCCCTGGGGGCCTTTATCCTTTGGCTGTGCCTGGCAATGTTAGGATTAATGGGAGTCATGTTGTTTGTTTGGCGACACATCAAACAGGCCGTTTTTGCCAGGTAGCTTTGCCGAGTAGCATCAACAATGAAGAATCGCTCCCAAAACGATTGGCTTTTGCGAATCGTTCGGTTCGGAGTTTTTATCTTACTCGTTCGCGTTCTGCTTGGAATCCTATTCGAATACCGGTACTACTTTCCACCCGATTTTAATGCGTCTGCATTTTTGAGTGGCCGCCGCTACACGTTCTTTGGGTTTTACCGAGCAGCCTTTTACGTGCATATTGTGACGAGTCCCTTGGGGATCGTCGTCGCGATGTTCTTGGTGTTTAGCGGAGGACGACAGCGTTACCGTAGGCTTCATCGTTGGCTCGGAAAAGCGTTGGCTGTCCTGGTGATCGGTGCGGTATTGCCAAGTGGTCTATGGATGGCCAGCCAAGCGTACGCAGGAAAGATTGCAGCCGCTGGCTTCGTGGTACAAACCGTGGTTACGGCGATCGCTGTCGGAGCAACCGTTTGGTTTGCGCGTCAGAAACAGTTCGCTGCACACCAGCGTTGGGCGATTCGCAGTTTTCTACTGCTGATCTCACCTTTGATTCTGCGACTGATTTCGGGAACAGCGATCGTGTTGGATTGGGAATCGGATGGGTTCTATCGATTCAATGCATGGGTGAGTTGGATGATTCCTTTACTGATTTATCAAGGCTTTGTCCAAAATCGCTTGCTTGTGAAGCGGCAAAGCGTCAAAATAAGGTGAGAGACGTAGGCTCTCTTCAGGTCGTTTTCCTTCTAAACGACGCCGACCCGGCATCCACCGCTTACCGAAGGTACGATTCGAGTGTTTTTTAAATCATTGTGTACGTCGCTTATCTTGATCGTCTCTCTGACTGCTCTTGTTGGCTGCCAACGGGTGACCCTTGACCGAGTCGATACTGCAAAGGCTGAGTTTTCATCTGTAGAAGACTATGCCGCTTACGACCATGAAATGGAAACGCTTTCCAAGGGGCAACCCGAATAGTTCGAACGAGACAAATCATGCAAAATCAAAAACGGGATGGCTTGACGCTTATCGAACTACTTGTCGTTATCGGCATGATTGGCATCTTGCTCGGGTTATTACTTCCATCGGTCCGAAGTTCAAGGGGAGCCGCTCGCCGCATGAGTTGCTCGAACAACTTCAAACAGATCGGCTTGGCGGTTCATAACTATCACTCTTCGTATGACACGCTGCCGATGCAGATGGGTGGGACATTTGATTTGAACTCGGATTCCGGTGGCACGGCGGCACCCGGCAACAACCGCTATCGGCTTAGCTTCTTGGTAGCGCTGACGCCGTTCTTTGAACAACAACGGCTTTGGGAAACGATCTCGACGCCAGAAGAGATTGGGGATCATCGTGACGGCTTTTCAGCGATGGGTCCTGCTCCTTGGACTCGCGGGTACGATCCATGGCAAACCGAGATCCCGACCCTTCGTTGCCCATCCGATCCGGGGACGGGGCTGCCCGCTCATGGACGCACCAACTACGTCGCTTGCATCGGGGATGCAACGCATTGGCTCAATACGGGTGCCACTCGGTTTAATACCGAAACGTCAACGTGGACGCGCGACCGGCAAGCTCAAGTCGATGTGTCGGGACGAGGGGTTTTCATCCCTCGGCAATCGACCAAATTCAAAGAGATCCTCGACGGTTTGGCAAACACGATCCTGGCGGGTGAGATCGCCACCGATTTAGGGGACCGTGACATTAGCACGATGGCCTCGCTTGCCAATTCGTGGCTGGCGATTCACGAGACACCCCAACTTTGTATGGACGATATCGACCCGACACGCCCACAATTTTGGGGATCCTCGGTGGCAAAAAAACAGAGCTTTGATGATCAGCGACGTGGATTTCGTTGGGCCGATGGTGCTGGGCTTTACACCAGCTTTAATACCATCTTGCCCCCCAATCAAACCCTTTGTTTAGCAGGCGGAGATACAGGGATCGGAATGCTGCCAACCTCGAGTCGGCATCAAGGAGGTACTCACGTCTTGATGGCGGACGGAGCCGTGAAGTTTATCACCGACAGCATCGAAGCAAGTGATTTTGAAGTTGGCACCGTCATGCTTGGTCGGGCTGGGCCAAGGGCACCCGGATCTCAAAGTCCGTATGGGTTGTGGGGAGCCCTAGGGACGCGAGCGGCTGAAGACAGTAAAAAATTCGAATTCTAAGGCAGCTTGAGAAAATAGACGCCTTATGCCGACTCGGCCTCAATCTCATTCGGCTCTCCGAGCGGAACGGGGGCCACCGATTGACTCGGTCCAACGATCGATCCTCAGGCCGAAAACGCTTTCCGCTCGGAGAGCAGAGCGACTTTTCTTACTCTTTTCCACAGCATGAGGGGATTGGGTAACGAAATCCACCTTGACCTGTGCCGGCGATTCGATAGAATCCGTGAATGAGGCAATCTTGGTAAAGCGGGGCGGCTTGGAGCTTCCTGACGCTTATGTTCTTTGCACAGTTTAGTGCGGTAAAGTGCTAGTGCGGTAGAACAGGAAGTTTGCTAATAGAAGGTTGCGGTGATTGTTTGGGTTAGCTATGCAGCGGATTCGCATCGCTAATTCACGATCTTTCTAGCAAATGGTTTGCTAGCAAGAAATCATTGTGGTCTGTCGGTATGGGGAGATCTGTGTTTGACACAGTGATTTTTGTAGTGACAAATTTTACCATTTGGAAAAGGCTAGTCATGCAGGGAGGATGGTTTCTGCCATGACCAATAAAACGGTTTTCACAACAGGCGAAGCGGCCAAGATTTGTAAGGTCAGCCAGCAAACGATCATACGTTGTTTCGACAACGGGTCGCTGAAGGGATTTCGAGTTCCCGGCAGTAAGTTCAGGCGCATTCCGCGTGAACATCTCTATTTGTTTATGCGGGACAATGGAATTCCCACCGATGCTCTTGAATCGGGTAAGAAGAAACTTCTTATCGTCGATGATGACCAAGATTTGGTGGAGTTGATCAGTGATGGATTTGAACGCGATGGACGGTTTGATATTCGCACCGCCAACAACGGTTTCGATGCGGGGATGGGCGTGAAAGAGTTTCGCCCCGATCTAGTGATTCTCGATGTCATGCTTCCCGACATTAACGGGAAAGAAGTATGCCAGCGAGTTCGTAATGATCCGTCGATGGACATGGTCAAGATCTTGTGCATCTCGGGGATGGTGGAACACAGTAAGGTGGACGGTTTGAAGGCAGCGGGGGCGAACGACTTCATGCAAAAGCCGTTTGCCATCGATGATTTAATCATTCGTTCGTGTGATCTATTGGAGATGGAACGAAGCCCAGCCTAGTCGGTTGGGTGCTTTGCTCCATTAGGATCATTTCGCAGATCCAGGTCCGTTCGAAAAGGAAACTTGACGATGCGTTTGCTTCCATGCCTGCGCTTCGACTCGGATCGATGGTGGTTACCACGTTCGGCCCGTACGACCGAATTGCTGATGTTCATTTTGCTCCGCAGTGGTGATCCACTCACCGCGGACGCATCTCTTATTGCTAAAACGGTGGATCAATTTCAACAAGATCCTCCGTTGTTGATCTATGCAGGACTATCCTATCGAGGCTCGCAGAATCGCCCTGTGGAAATTTCAGTTTCCCAGCTGGCGACATGGTTCTGTACAAATGCAGCGGGGTTATTCGCAGAGGGTGATGCGTTTCTCGGTTCACCCAAATTGGATCAATCCCATCTCGATCAATTTCGCGAACTCGACAGCTATTTTCGAACGCTGCGCTGTGAGCGTTGGCTGGAAGCAGCATCATTGTGGCTTGAAGCAACGGGCAAAGCCGTTCCACCGAAATGGTCCGCGCAATGGCCTGTGATCACGTTTGATTCGAACACTCAACATCGGCCTTCGATCGAATCGTGCTCGGATTCTCTTCAGCAACTTGCCCGCAAAATGCAACATTTGCAAAGTTTAGAGCGTTCTTTTGATCGTCGCCTTCACAAGAGCAAATTAGCGGCGTTGAAACAGTTGACTTATGGACTGAGTCATGAAATCAACAATCCGTTGGCCAACATTTCGACGCGGGCTCAGCAGCTACAGCAACAGGAAGACGATCCGTCGAAGCAGCAAACGTTGAGCAGAATCGTCGATCAGGTTTACCGTGCTCATGAGATGATCGCGGACCTAATGTTTTATGCCAATCCGCCAAAAACGAACCTCGAACGCTTTGATGTTTCGGCATTGGTCTTCAGCGTGTCAGCCGAGTTTTCCGAAGAAATCGATCGCTTATCCATTCGGCTTGAAACGGACATCCCCCCCGATGCGACGACCCTGTTGATTGATCCCGAGATGATTGGGGAAGCGATTCGAGTATTGATCCGCAACGCGATTGAAGCGATTGGAAGCGACGGAACGATCGTGGTATCGCTAGTCCGCGAAACCAATTGCACCCTCATTCACGTTGCCGATAGTGGTCCTGGATTGAGCCGGTTGGCTCGAGAGCACGCATTTGATCCGTACTTCAGTGGCCGTGAGGCGGGACGCGGGTTGGGACTTGGCTTATGCCGAGCGTACCGCATTGCGAAACTCCATCACGCTGAAATCACACTTGCAGGCGGCCCGATCGGCTGCGTCGCTACCATTCGCTTGACATAGGCTGAGTACCGCTGGGGCTGGGAGCCTTTTAATTCGTTACGTTTGGCAAAGCGGCCGAGACGGGTAGCTCGAGCCAATTGGTGATCAAAACTCGCTGAATGATCGGCTCTTCGAGATGTTTGCGGATGATGTCCATCAAGCGGTCGCGGATTTGGCGTTGCTCGGGGTCGGAGAGCCACGTCGGATCAACTTGGCGTAGTAGTAATTCCGACTCCTCATGGATTTCCATCGTTCGCTCGGTAATTCGATCTTGACACTTTTGCTTCTTTACCGGATCGACCACAACATGCAAGTGGAATTGATAGACCTTGGATTTGTCCTCGACCGGCTGGAAACGATAGCGGCCCATGTCGATCGTGTTTGTCTCGACCGTTTGTAGGCCGGAAACGCGGCTGCGGACGTAGCCGATAATGGCTGCGTGAAGCGCAACCATGGCAATGATTAAAGTGGCTGCCCAGTATCGACGAACGAAACTCACGGCATTGTCTCTTGGATTATCGGGTAAAGTTTTTTCGAGTAAACTGATTCGAGGCAAAGTGATTCTTCGCCTACAGGCTCTAACGGTCGTAGCGGTCGATCCGGTGCATGATTCGCCTGTTCAATGGGCAACCATCGTAAAGATTTCGGATCATTAAAACGATAGCTTACAAATAAGAGACGAACCAAGCGGTGCCAGAAAAAAACGACCAAAGCCAATCGCAACCATTGCCGGCCCCATCTAGGATCGTCGTTTTAACCAGTCCCAAAGCTGGCAGTGGACGGCACCGGGAATCCTTGCCGCAGCTCCACGAGCGACTTTTCCAGGCGAATTACCAGGTGTTCATTACCGATTCGACATTGGAGTTTCGTGAACGAATCCGGTCATCGAACGCAAACAGCAATCATCCGTCAACCATCGCCGTCGCCGCTGGCGGCGATGGCACGGTCCGTTTGGCGGCTGACTTAACCCCCCCCTCTGTTCCGATGGTGGTCATGCCGTTCGGGACCGAGAACTTGCTGGCCCGGAATTACGGCTACTCACCCCATGCGAACGACACGTTCCACACCATCGTTCACGGGGTCGATCACCAAATGGATGCAGGAAGAGCAAACGGTCGATTGTTCTTGGTGATGGCATCATGTGGTTTTGATGCGGAGGTCGTTCGCGACGTTCATCTCCGACGCCGAGGGCACATCCATCGCCTCAGTTACGCTCGACCGATTTACCGAGCGATTCGAAAATACTCGTTCCCCAAGCTGATGATTACCAGCGACGAAGGACCGGATCGACAAGTCCATTGGGCGATGGCGTTCAACTTACCCTGCTATGCGGCAGGCCTTAAAATCGAACCCGATGCCATCGACAATGATGGCAAACTCGATTTGATTTCGTTCGCAGGGGGTAGCATCGCGAGCGGACTTCGCTACGTCGCTGGCGTGATCACTGGCCGGCATCTACAGTATGCCGATGTCACTCGCGAGCGTTTGACTAGAATCACGATCACCTCCGATCACCGCGTTCCGTATCAACTCGATGGAGATTACGTCGGACGTTTGCCACTGACCATCGAAACGGAGCCTGGACGATTGAAGCTGCGATTGCCAGTATGAGTGAGGCGATTTCAGACCTGCTTTCTCACTCCATCGAATATCCATGTCCACTGAATTACAAAAAAAGAGCGTCCCGTCCTTCCAAACGAAACGACCTCGTCAAGCGATTGTGGCGGCATCCATCGCTGCGATTCTGATCCTGCTGGTTCAATGGGCGGCCCCCCGGTTCGATCATCAAATCGCCAATTTTATCTGTTATGCTATCGCTTTGATCGGCATGGTGGTTGTCGCTTACCGCTTCCACCAGTTTGGTGTTTCGGTGGGCAAACGCTGGTTGGTGCCACTGGTCGCTCTGGCTGGTCTCCTTACCTTTGCCGGGTTGTATCGCTTCGATGGGTTTAGCGGTGAAGTGATGCCCCAGTTCAAGCCTAGGTTTTGGGGTGACGAACGAATGAAGCCGGTTGCAATTCAATGGAACTCGGATGCTGAAACCGTTTCGGCGAGCGTGACGGCGGGGGAGCGAGCGTTGGAATCATCGCTTGGATTCCTGGGCAATGATCGGACAGGCGTGATCGCAAAGCGGCACTTTGCGATCCCCACATCGGCGGCGGACGTCGATGTATTGTGGGATCATGGGATCGGCGAAGGATGGTCAGCGTTTGCAATCGAGGGCGATTCCGCCGTTACCCTCGAGCAACGGGGTGCGACCGAATGTGTCTCCTGCTATCGACTTGGCGATGGCCAGTTAAAGTGGATTGTCGACGCGGAGACGCGTCATGAAAACCCGCTAGGCGGTATTGGCCCTCGTAGCACTCCAACGATTCATGGAAACCGAGTCTATGCTCTTGGCGGCACGGGGCGTTTGTGGTGCTTGGACTTGGAAACGGGTGAGATCCTTTGGCAGGCCGATCTCTTAGAGCTAGCCGGTTGGGACCAGCCGACGTCGGAAGCCGCTATTGTGTGGGGGCGTGCTGCGTCGCCATTATTGGTCGATGACCTTTGCATCGTTCCCTTTGGTGCTCCGTCGGGAGACGGACTGGCTCAGCCATCGGAACTTGCAAAGCGAGGTCGTTCCTTAATTGCACTGGATGCGGAATCAGGCGACGTTCGCTGGGCTGGAGGAACGGACCAGATCAGTTACGCATCACCGGTCGTGATGACTCTCGCAGGAATACGTCAAGTCGTTTCGGTCAATGAATCAAGCGTTTCCGGGCACGAAATTGACGGCGGTGGAGTGCTTTGGTCGTTCGATTGGCCAGGACAATCGAACGCAGCTGCAAATTGCTCATCCGTCGTGCCTGCCGGGGATGACCAATTCATTATCGGTAAAGGTTACGGAGGCGGTAGCGCTTTGGTGCGAGTGACGATGACCGAGGACGGCGATCCGACCCCCTTGGAAGCCGCCGCGATTTGGTCTTCGAGCCGGATTTTAAAAACGAAGTTCACCCATGCATGCGTGCTCGGTGATACTGCCTTCGCACTCAGCGACGGATCGCTTCAGGCGGTTCGGATCGAGGACCGAAAACGGCTGTGGCAGCAACCACGCAGCGATCGATCCGCTCAAGGACAAATCCTCATTTGTGAGGACACGATTGTCGTCCAATCCGAAGCGGGTGAGGTTTTGTTCGTGGATGCCGACCCGGAAACTTATCGAGTTTTGTGCCGGTTGCCTGCGCTCCATTCAAAAACATGGAACATTCCAACGGTCGCAGGACGTCACTTGCTCGTTCGTAACGATCGCGAAGTTGTCTGTTTTCTGCTCCCCGACCGAAATGTCGAATCGACAAACAAGTGAAGAAGAATCGGTCTTGACAATGAATTGCCGCTCGTCCTACGGTCGAATAGGGAAGGCGTTTTTGGCGACAAAACCGACAAATGCTCCTTCTTCGTCAGTTCGAGTTCATTTACGAAGCAAAATTGTCCGAATAAACGAAAGGATATCGTTTATTCTGATAATTCCGGATCGAGGTAGGCAAGGATGCTCCATATATTTTTCACCAATCCAAATGTGCTGCTTAGACGCATACTCATTGCAACATGCGCTACCGTGATTTGCTTGCAACTAGGGTGTCGGAGCAGTATGCGACCGCTAAGTCTGTTCGCTCGGCGTAGTGAGCCGTCCGCCGAAGCACTCGCAGGCACTGGCCCAACGACCACTTACCCCGCACCGCCGAGCGCGTCGGCTACCCCCGAAGCGATCGCGTCGGTCGCAGGCGGCACGGCGGCTCCGAAGAGCATCGCAACGTTGGGGGACCCCACTCAGACAGCTCCAAACCAGATCGCAGGTTTGGATATCTCCCCTGGATATGCGACGACGGCCTCCGCCAACATGGGCGCTGCACAAGCAAACGGTTACAACCCGACGGGCGGATCGACTCCAGCGTCTTATGCAAGCGCGAGTCCATCGGGAGCAACCACGTCAGGTTACCAATTTGGGAAGAAAACGTTTACGCCCAAAACAACCGAGTCGGGACCAAGCTCAAGCAGCATCGCTCAAACCCCAAAGACGTCTGCGAACACGCCTGCGATGCAAACAGCCGCCACCAGCCCGGCATCTGCTGCCGACTACACGACCGCAACCGCATTCGCACCTCCGTCGCTGTCGGATTCGGCAACGTCAAACACGCCCACATCGCCAATGGCTTCCGAGCCTGTCAACTCACCGACCAATTCGGGATTCACTGGCTTCTCGCTACCCGATTCGATGAAAGCCGAGATTGCTGCCCAGTCGCCACCGGCTGCCCAGTCGCCACCGGCTGCCACTCAGCCTGAAACGCACACTGCGGCAACCTTGGGAGCACCAAGTGCCATGCCAACCGATTCCGCCAATGCAACGCCTTCACCCACCACAGCGGGTAGCAACCGCGGCTATGCACCGGGCAGTACTCAGGGAGCAGCTGGCTATCCCGGCAGTGCGAGTAGCGAACAAGGTTCAATCTACCGATAGGGCTCTACAACAAATGCTTCGCTTTGATTTCTAAGTACTGATTCACGAGCGGAGCGGTTAGTTCATCGGGGAATGCATCGACGACAAGGACCCCGCGATGCTCCAAATCCTTCAACACTTGATGACGCCAAAGCAGAATATCCGCGGCGGCAGCCGACCGGTACATCTCGAACGGTTCCTCCGAAGGCGAATCCGCCGCGTCAAACATTTCGCGGTCTCGTAGCAAAACGCCAAGCGGCAGGTGATGTCCCGCTAAGTTAGCCAAGTAGTCTACGACTGCGCCCGCGTTGACTTCATCAATCACGTTGGTGGTCAAAACAACCAACGATCGGCGTTTGCAATGCCCCGACAGATAGAGAAATGCTTGATCGTATCGTGATTCCACCAACCTCGGAAACTGGTCAAAGCCTGCTTGAATGAGCCGGTTCATCTGACTTGTGCCTCCACGAGGCGGGATGTAAGCGTGGATCGTGTCCGAGAAACAGAGCAGACCGACTGAGTCGCCTTGCCTAAGTGCAACATACGACATCATCAAGACCGAGTTGAGGGCGTGATCGAGAAGCGAGTAGCCGTCTCGCTCGTTCGTCATCATCCGGCCACAATCGAGCAAAAAGACAACGCGTTGACTTTGGTCACTTTGGAACTGACGAACCGTTAACTTGTTTCGCCGCGCCGTCGACCGCCAATCAATATGTCGATAATTATCATCACGGCTGTAGTCACGTAACCGCTCAAAATCACTGTCTTGACCGATCCGACGCGTCCGCCGAACGCCAATCAAACTGAGCCGATCCGTACGAGCAAGCAGCGCGTAGTCCGACAATTGCTTCATGTCAGGATAAACATTTAATTGATTGCAAAGCGGTAAACAGAGGTGCCGAACCCACAATTTCAAAGGACTGGTAAAACGCAGATAAACGTTTTCCAGTTCGAATGCACCGCGACGATTGGGCGTCAGTTTACGGTGGGCGGTCATCCGAGCCAAAGGTGGCAAACGCAGCGCATGCTCGGGTGGGGTCCCATTGAAAAACTCTGGCAAATCGTCGCAGACCGCTCCTCGCAACGTCAACAAAGAGCGATTTTCGACCGTCAACTCACTGGCGACCGGAACACCGAGCGAACAAGTGCGCGGCAGATTCCTGGAAACCGTAATGCCTCGATTTGTCGACAAATAGACGAGCAGAAAATCGATTACCGCGACCGTCAATATCGCTCCATCGATCAACCAAACCACCACGATCATCGCTGGGACAAAAACGTTTAACACGCTGCACACCACCGCTGCGCCCAACAAAATAATCCACACTCGAGTCGGATAAATCTTTCCGCGAAGCGCTGCCACAACAAGCGGCAACGCAATCAACCCCAAGATCAACCATGGTAGCTGAGCAAGCCATTGAAATTCGTTCTTAGCGACTTGGTTGATGGTATCGTTCACGATTGGGTGCTGTAAATCGATGTGAACCGACGGTGCTAGCGGGCTGTCGATTTGATCGCTTAACGCTTAGCCGAAGACGTCAGCTTTTCCATAAGCGGTCGCCTATGGCTTGGCGTTAAACAATCAGTCGAGTCAAACCGATTAAATCGACAGCCCGCTAGCCGCGGGTATTTTAATGAAACGTTCGGAACCCGCGGCTAGCGCCGTCGGCTCACTAAGGCGCGGATCGGCTAAAGCCTGGGCTCCAACGACACCGTCTTGTTTTCAGTGTACGCCCGGAAGCCCTCTTCGACCAATTCGCGGTCATGACCACTCATCTTGAAACCACCGAACGGAGCAGCGGCAACAAAGACATCATAACAGTTTACCCAAACCGTTCCCGCCCGAACACGCCTGTCTGGCCCGAACACGCCTGTCCGGCCCGAACACGCCTGTCCGGCCCGAACACGCCTGGCAAAATCATGAGCCGTCGACAATCACTCGGTTTTGCGGATTTTGATGTTGGGAGTCTGAGAAGACAATGTCGCTGACATGGGATACTCGCCTTCAGAAAAGAGGAAAAGAAACGGATTTTGCGAGGGGACTCGCATCTGTATTGTAGAGCGTTTGCAAATGTCGTTCGCTGCGCCGGATGGAAAGAAGTCAAAAAAAGGCTAGATTGTGCAACTCGTTACCAGGCTTCCCTCTTACAGACACGCTCATTTCATGGAACAGTCCTTTCTTGCTTACCTCCGCGGTCGATGTCGTTCGCTTCCTCAAGTCGCGGTGGGAATCGGCGATGATGCTGCCGTTATCGAACTGGCCAGCAGCACACCAAATGGTCCGTTCATCGCATGTACCGATCAAATCATTGATGGCGTCGACTTTGTTTCTGCTGAGCATTCGTTCTCCGATATCGGTTACAAATCGATGGCGATCAACCTCAGCGATATCGCCGCAATGGGCGCGGTCCCCACCTCGGCTCTCGTCACACTTGCTCTGCCCAAACACAACGCCACCCGCATCGCAGGGGAGGTTTACGAAGGCATTCTTGAAGCCGCCGAGTCGTTCCATATCGCAATCGCAGGCGGTGACATTTCGACGTATGATGGGCCGCTTTCGATTAGCGTCACGCTACTCGGTCATGTACCGAGCGGTACACCGTGGCTGCGCAGCGGAGCGATCGCCGGAGACGCGGTGCTGGTGAGCGGAGCAGTCGGAGGTAGTCTTCTTGGTCGACATCTGCGTCCTTCGCCTCGCGTTCAGCTCGCCAGCGAACTACGCAATGTGGCCGATGTGCATGCGGCCATCGACATCAGCGACGGATTGTCTCTCGATCTTGATCGGCTGTGTGCTGCCAGTGGCGTGGGGGTTGAATTATGGGCTTCGCAAATCCCGATTCATGACGACGCGATTCAGCTAGCCGAACAAACGGGACAAACTCCATTCGAACATGCTTGGAGCGATGGCGAAGATTTTGAGCTGATCCTGACGATGAGCCAATCGGATGCCGATAAGGTTTTGGCGATGAACTTCGAATGCGAACTGAGCCAAATCGGTAACACAACCAGTCGTACTGGGCTGTGGAAGCGCGACGGCACGAAATTGGTCCGCTTGTCACCGCAAGGCTACATGCATTAGAACTTTCGCGTCACCGAGATCCGTTTTCGATCCCTATCGATCTCAAGCACTTTGACCTTGGTCACATCGCCCACCGCGACCACGTCGCTCGGGTCTTTGACATATTCGTTTGCCAATTGCGAAATGTGAATCAAGCCGTCTTGATGAACACCAATATCGATAAAGGCACCGAAGTGGGTGACGTTCGTAATGACTCCCTCAAGAACCATTCCGGGCTTTAGATCCTGCATCGAATTGACATTGTCATCAAACTGAACGGCACGAAACTCACTTCGCGGATCGCGGCCCGGTTTGGCCAATTCGGCAATAATGTCGACAATCGTTGGCATCCCAAACTGATCGCTGACAAAATCGGAAGGGTTTAGTTTTTGGCTTAGCGTGGCGTTGCCGACGAGCGTCTTCGAATCCGCACCGAGTTGTTTTGCCATACGACTGACGACACCGTAGCTTTCTGGATGCACCGCCGAATTATCAAGTGGTTCTTCACCCCCGCGAATGCGTAAAAAACCAGCCGCCTGTTCGAACGCTTTCTTGCCCAGTTTTGCGACTTTCGTCAATTCTTTACGACTACGGAACTGACCGTTTTGATCTCGGTATTGGACGATGTTCTCGGCCAATTTCGGGCCGATTCCGGCGACATACGACAACAGCGGAACCGATGCCATGTTCAAATCGACGCCGACTCGGTTGACGCACGATTCGACGGTTCGATCGAGGCATTTACGAAGCTGGGTTTGATTGACGTCGTGTTGATACTGGCCGACGCCAATCGATTTTGGATCGGTCTTGACGAGTTCCGCCAGCGGATCCTGCAATCGCCGAGCGATACTGATTGCACCGCGAACGGTAATATCTAAGTCAGGAAATTCTTTCGATGCCAATTCACTTGCCGAATAGATCGAAGCACCCGATTCACTAATCATTACTTTGGTAATGTTTAACTTATGTTCGCGGATCAGATTGCCAACAAATGCGTCGGTTTCACGAGACGCTGTACCATTTCCAATCGCAATCAATTCAACGTCGTGCTTGTTGATCAGTTCGAGTAGTTTGCGGCCTGCCCCAGCGGTATCGTTCTTCGGTGCGGTCGGATAAATCGTTGTGTTTGTCAGAAACTTACCCGTTCCATCGACGATGGCAACTTTGCATCCCGTGCGAAAACCAGGGTCGATGCCCAGCGTGACACGTGGGCCCGCCGGAGCAGACATCAGTAGCTCGTGCAAATTTTTTCCGAACACGGCAATCGCTTCTTCATCCGCTTTCTCTTTAAGAGCACTCAGGACCGATGACGTTGTCGCAGGCATTAGCAATCGGTCATAACAATCTTGAACGGTCGCACACAGCTCGTGATAGAATTCAAAGCTGGGGTTGGTCACCCATTTCGATTTTAGTTGAGACACCGTCTGTGAATCGTCTAGCTCGACTCCAACGCGAAGCACGCCTTCACTCTCGCCACGAAGCATAGCCAACACGCGATGCGAGGGTATCCGACTGGCGGGTTCACGGTGATCGATATAGAGTTCGAACTTGCTGGCTTCTTCTTTCTTGCCTCGTTTGACTTGGGAGCTAATCTTGCCTGACGAGAACACTTGCTTGGTCAACCATTGCCGCGTGTCAACATCTTCGGACCATTGTTCCGCCACGATGTCGAGTGCTCCTTGCAGGGCTGCATCGGCATCGGGAACTTCTTTTTCGGGGCTGACAAACGATTGAAGCGTGTCGTTCTTGGAACCCGATAAATTCGCTTGACTGAGCAGCAGATCAGCAAGTGGGCCGAGTCCTTTTTCGCGTGCAATCGTCGCGCGAGTTCGCCGTTTGGGTTTGTACGGCAGATAGATCGCTTCGAGAGTTCGCATGTCGCGACAATGCTCGATCCGATGCCGTAGTTCAGCGGTCAACAACCCCTGTTCGGCGATCGACTGTAGCACGGTTGTTTTCCGTGCGGAAAGTGCTTTCGCTTTTTCGAGTGCATCCTCGATCGCTCGGAGTGCTATCTCGTCGAGTCCGCCGGTGGCTTCCTTGCGATAACGGGCGATAAAGGGAATCGTGTTGCCTGCGCCGAGTAACTCGACCACGGAATGAATTTGACGAAGTGGAATCGAGAGATCTTTCGAGATCGCTTCACAAATAACCGATTCAAGATCGTTGGTGGAATTAGCAGCAGGACTCATGTCTATCGTTCTC
This sequence comes from Novipirellula aureliae, assembly GCF_007860185.1. NCBI lineage: Bacteria > Pseudomonadati > Planctomycetota > Planctomycetia > Pirellulales > Pirellulaceae > Novipirellula > Novipirellula aureliae. The sequence goes on along the minus strand of NZ_SJPY01000003.1, from coordinate 369,557 downwards.
GGTAAGGACGCAAAAGCCAATCGGCACGTGTGCCAAACATTGTGTCAACCGCTACGCGTTTCGTCTACATCCAGTTGTTTGGGGATGAATTGAGATCGCAATGGGCAAATCCCAACACCTGTTACACCCAACATGCTAGTATTCCCTGTTGTGCAGGCAATGTACCATCCAATAGTCCAAACGCTAACGAAAGAGAGACCTGCGATGGCCGATTCTGTTGAACGACGTGAATTGACATTTAGTAACGTTGATGAAATTGTCGCTGATGCGCGGCGGTTGGCAGCGGGCGAAGTTCGCGCGTGCGGTAGTCATTCGTTTGGGCAGATTCTCCACCATCTGGCCCTCAGCCATGACGTGGCAACAGGCCAACTCATCGCTCCGAGTCCGCCGTTGTTTATGAGGTTATTGATGCCTTTGATGAAGCGAATGGTGATCAATGCGAAACCGCTCAAACCAGGCATCAAGTTGCCTGCAAAGGGAGAAGCTTTTTTCTGGCCCAATAAGGAGTTCGAAGTTTCCGAGGCGATAAAGTACTTGGAGGAATCGGTTGAGAACTACAAAACCAACGGACCTCTCGAAATACATCCTTTCTTCGGCAAGCTCAACCAAGCAGAAGCCGATCAACTTGTTTGCCGGCACGCAGCCTTGCACCTGAGTTTTGTTCATCCGGTTGTCATTTCATGAGTGTTTACGTCGAAACCCTTGTTCCCAGGATCCCGCCTCCCGTGCACACGAGGCCGTGCGGCTTAAAATTCAGCTAAGTCAACAACTTAACCTGCTCTCCCAGACTTCGTTTGGGGGAGCCCGAACGCGGCGGATCGAGCCGCCGTTCGGGAGGGGCCAACACGATGTAAATCCTGCGAGCCCCCTCCCTCGCGTATGCCTTCATGGCATCGCTCGACCTCCCCCAGCTTCGCCGGGAGAGGTAGGACAAGCGTAAACGCTTGGGAAACAAACGCACAAAAGCCGCTCGACCACGATGCGCTTTAAGAAACTCGCATCACGATCAACGGTGGACGTTGGGGGGGCTTCTCAGTGATGGAGATTATATTGGTTAGCCGTTCCAATCGATCAGCCAATTGCTGAGGTGGACAATAGAGGGTTGCGATCCGGTCACCAACCTTCACTTCATCCCCGACGCGAAGGTGCATTTCCATTCCAACGGTGTGATCGATCTTGTCTCCTTTGCGAGATCGACCTCCCTTCATCTCGACAATCGTCTTTCCAATCAATTCACAATTGACCGACTCGACCCAACCTTCGTGAGGAGCGATTACCGAGTGCGATTGAGCCAGACTCAGAGGGAACTCAAGCCTACCTCCTTGTGCAGAAACCATTTGCTCGAACCTTTCATAGGCGGCTCCCGAGTCCAACTGATCGACCAATGCGGCGATTGCCGAATCACGATTTTCAAATCGATTCACCTTAACGAGCACATCCGCACAAAGTTCGATCGTCAAGTCGCGAACCTCGCGTGGGCCTTCGCCGCGCAGCACCTCAACACTCTCGTTTACCTCGATGGCATTGCCAACGCCGAGACCAAGTGGTTGACTCATATCCGACAGGATCACCGTCACTGGCAAATCGGACAACTTACCGACATCGATAATGGAGTTTGCCAATTCAGTCGCATCGTCCATCGTTTTCATAAACGCGCCGCTGCCGACTTTCACGTCGAGAACTAATGCATCGAGCGTCGCGGCAATCTTTTTGCTCAAGATACTTGCGGTGATCAGCGCGACCGACTCGACCGACCCCGTGACGTCACGAAGGGAGTACAGTTTTTGGTCGGCGGGAGCGATTTTCTCGTTGGCACCAATCATGAAGCAGCCAACCTGTTTTAGCAATTCACTCGACTGCTCAATCGACATTTCCGTTTGAAAACCGTGAATCGACTCCAGCTTATCAAGGGTTCCGCCGGTCAGCCCTAGTCCACGCCCGCTGATCATTGGCACATCGACATCCAAGGTCGCCAACAGCGGTGCTAATATTAACGAAACCTTGTCACCCAAACCGCCGGTGCTATGCTTGTCGACTCGCGGCCGATCGGTGCAACGCGGCAAACAGGTTCCCGAGTGGACCATCGCGTCGGTCAAGGTTGCAATTTCCCGTTGGTTCATTTTTTGAATGCAAATCGCCATCGCCAGAGCCGACATTTGGTAATCAGCCACCTCACCCCTGCAATATCCCTCGACTAGAAAACGAATTTCTTCATCGAGCAGCGGTTTTGCGTCCCGTTTTTTTGCGATTAAAGTTGCAGGTATCATCTTTTATTCGAGTTCACGTGTTTTGTTCGGCTTCAGGGACGGTGATAATAAAAGGGGGGCCTAAGCACTATCCGAGTTTAGTCGTTATATTGGGCGAGTGTTAGGTATTCTTATCCTAGCCTGGCGCGTATGTTTTGAGGTTTAGCGATTTGATCGGAGGCAAAGCCCCGTCTGCCTAGCCCAGCGTGCTGGATTAGGTAAATCGCTGGTCCTTCGGCCTGAAAGAAACAAGCAATATCACGATTAAAAAACTATGAAGACAATGAAAATAGATTTAAGAACATCGTCGTGTCACCCCTCGCCTCTTCGTTTGCTTTCAATCGCTTGCCTCTTGTTTGCGACTCTGCTTGTGACAGCCGCGAGAGCCGATGCGGACGAAACGCTTGATTCGGTTATCGACAAGAAAATTGAATCGGCACTTCTGCAGGCTGGCCCCCGTGCCCTGTCGAAGGCTTTCCGCGTTGCGGCACGCCATGCCACTCCTGCGGTCGTGACGGTCTATTCCTATGGTCAAAATATTGAACAGCCCAGTACCCAGGAGTCCGAAGACCCCAATCAACCAGGGCCGTCGCCGCCACAGCAGCAGAGTGTGGATGGTGACTCGATGCCCCTCACCGGTTTAGGCTCTGGCGTTATCGTTTCGCCCGATGGATTGATCATTACCAACAACCATGTGATTGCTGGTGCAAAAAAGGTAGTCGTGCAATTGTCCGATGAAACCGAAATCGAAGCAAGTGAAGTTCAAGGCGACCCTGATAGCGATATTGCGATCGTACGCATTGAACGAGAAGAAGGATTCCCGGCTGCAAATTTGGGCGATTCGGATCAGCTCGATATTGGTGATTGGGTGCTTGCGATCGGAAGTCCTTTCCGGCTCGAAGCGACCGTCAGTGCTGGAATCATTAGTGCAAAGAACCGCACTCTACAACGAATCCGACGCGGACGGTTGTTGCAAACCGATGCCGCCATCAATCCTGGAAACTCAGGTGGCCCGCTGGTCGATCTCAATGGCAGTGCCGTTGCGATTAGTACAGCCATCGCGACTCGCAACGGTGGCTACCAAGGTATCGGCTTTGCCATCCCGATCAATCAAGCAAAATGGATCGCCGACGAATTGGCTGCCCATGGCAAGGTCCGCCGGGCGGCGATGGGAATTCGCTTAGCCGAGTTGAATCCCAAAAATGCCAAAAAACTAAACCTACCAACCGGACTCGGCGTTCTCGTCTATCAGATTATCGACGGTTCAGCAGCCGATCGGGCTGGAATGAAACCGATGGATGTGATCCTGAAATTCGCAGACGAAAGGGTCCTGAAACCAAGTTCCCTGCAAGAGGTGGTTGAACGAAAACCCGTCGGTTCCACTCAGAGCGTTTTAATCTACCGCGATGGCGAAGAGATGACACTGTTTGTTGAATTGGCCACACTCGAAGACCCCACACTGGGCGGTGAAGACGAATCCGACAACGTGGAAGGCAGCGAGCCGGAAGAGGATGGTGGAACAGCAACGCAAGACGAAGAAGCAGCGGAGTAGCTGCCAAACTGGGCCATTAACAAACTGGGCCATTACCAAAATGGGGGGATACTGGCGTCTAGCCCGGATGATTCATGGGCTTGCAAATTGTTTTGCTAACGTCTACGCCTTCAAGCGTTTACGTTCATTGCTCGAAAAACAGTCTGCGGATTAGCCGGGTTAGGCTTGGCAAAAGCGTGGCTGGGGCATCTTGCCCCAGTAAGCTGCCGCTGGAGGCCACAGCCACGAAAGAGTCCTACCGCTCAATTCCCAGTTGGGACAAAGCACGAGGCCGTCCCGGGCTGGACGCCACGGCGGCGCCAAATTAGCTGCTTTTCGCAGCATAAACTTCCGCGTATTCGATTGCCCAAGCGTCGATCAGCCGTTCAAATGCCTCTTCGCTCGCTTCGGCGATTGGAACGAAGTGATTGCGGTTGAACAGCTCGCGATTCATGATGGTGGCCTTTCCTCGCAGCTCAAGGACTTGCAAGTCGCTGTAGCCAGGAATCGCGATTTCCAGCCGACTGTATTGGTTGCTGCGTTTGCCAGCTTCGATTCTCAAATCGTCTCGATAACAGGCGGACCCCCAACCTCCTTCGCCGAATAGCGATTCGGTACGGAACCCTGGGAAATGGTCGGCGACTCGGTGAATCGCTTGCTCGATCCGTTCGGACAAGGAAAGACGCAGCGACCCATGTAGCCGCTTCATCTCCTCGGTCGTCATCTCTTGTTGACGCTCGGCAGACGCCTTTCGTGAAGCAAGATTCTTGCCCCGTTCGATTGCCGATTCTAGCCTGGCGTTGAAATCGTCACTCATGCTCTAAGCGGGGGTGTCGGTGGAGGGGGCAGGTGTTTCGGTCGTCTCGGAGGCCGACTCTTTAACCGAGTCGCTCGGCTGGTTATCGCCCGATTGGACCTCACTTGGTGGTGGGGCCGAAGCTGCAGCGGTAGTGTTTTCGGGTGGCTTTGTGTTTTCGGGCAGCGGTTCACTCGCACCTTCAGCGGGGTTCGGTCCGCTTTCCTGCTTCGGTTTTTCTGCAGCGGGTTCGGGCTTTGCGGGTTCGGGCTTTTTGAAAAACTGCATCAAATCACCGAAAGAACGCAGCGGTTCTTCGCCTTGTTTCATCGCATCCGATATCGGCTCAACCGCTTTGCTGCTGGTAACTCGATACGATTCTGGTTGTCGTTGCCCGCGTCCCGATCGGTTGTCCCGACCACCGCCACGATGGTCGCGTCCACGACCCGAGCCGGAGCGGCCTGAACCGGAGCGGCCTGAACCGGAGCGATCCGATCCGCCGCGTGAAGGCCCTGCTTTGCCGCCGCCTCCGCGTCCCTCATGGCTTGCGTTCGGACCTCTTCCGCCACCGCCGTCACTGCGTCCGCCCGCATTCGCAGGGCGACCGCCACGTGCTTGCGATTTGCCGCGTGGTGGACCTCCGCTTCGACCGCGTGGTCCTTGCTGCGCACGCTGCTCCGCCAACTCCGCTTCTCTCTCTGGTGAGATCGCGCTAAGAGCAACGCGACGTCGTTTCTCATCGATTCCCGTCACCCAGGTCGTGACCACATCACCAACCTGAATCGCTTCATGTAAATCTTCGACAAACCGATCCGATACCTTGCTGACGTGAATCAATCCACTGCAATCGGGGGCCAGTTCGACAAACACTCCAAACGGCATGACACCGACTGCAACGCCGATAACTTGGTCGCCTGGCTTCAGCGATTTAAGCGATGGGACGGATGTCAGTACGCCATGCGAATCCGCTTCGTTTGCGTCCCCTTCACCAAATGGATCACAAAGCCAGCGGACGATTTGGTAGGCCTTACGGTACCCGATTTGCCATTCTTTGACGCACTTGTCGACCTTCGCTTTTTCAGGTTTGACCTGACGAAACGTATTGTCGACCGGACCGTTGGTTGCTGCTGGCACCGCCGATGGCTTCGCCGTATCCGATTGTTCAGCGGACGGTTCCACCCATTCCGCCGGCTTTGAAGCATCGCTTTGCTCAGCAGATGCGTCTGGTTCAGTGGAAGTTTCCGCCTCGGCAGTAGGTTGGCTTGCCGTTGGTTCGATGGGCGATTCGACGGAGGTTGCCTCGGCGTCGCTTGTTGCCTGGGTGTCGCTTGTTTCCTCGGCGTTGGTCTCGCTCACTTCGCCAAAAGGTTTTGCTCCGTCGGCGTCGCTGGACGGGTCGGTTGAGGAGAAGTCTTCAACCACTCGGGGCTCTACCTTTGGCTCGCTACTCAGGTCGACCGGCTTATTGGCTGGCGACGCCCCCTCTTCACTAAAATCGGGCGGTTGATAGCCGGGCGGTGTTGCTGGAGGCATCTCCAATCCCAAGGCACTGGCCAATTTTTTTGCCAGCGGGTAATCATCGGGGTGAATCAAAGTGCTATCGAGCGGCTCGTCACTGCCAAAAACTCGCAAGAACGGCATCGCTTGACGAACGGCGGACGCATCATCCCACTGTTCAAGTTCGCTTAGCTGTTGCCGTGAGTGAAACAATGATTCGCGACGCGTCGCGTCGATCGATGCCGCGACCGTTTCGGAAACACCTGGCAAACGCGACAGCCAAGAGGTTGGCGCGGAATTGACATCGACTCCGCCACGCGAAGCACCGCTGACGATAACGTCGTCCAAGACCTCTAATAAAGCCTGGTCCGACAATTCGCGTTGGAACGACCCGAGACGTAGCTTTAACGGATCGACCTTCGCAATGGCTTGCGCTGGCTGGACCACCGAGAAAGCGATCCACGACGCGGCTCGAAAACGGCGAGGTGTCGATCGCATTTCTTGGTCGGCTATCGCACTTCCGGCGTAGGTGTCCGCACCGCTACGGTCGGCCAATGTCCAGTGGATCGAGTTTTCGGGCGACTGTTTGATCAGTTCGCCGACCGCCAACAAGCATCCTCGACGCGACGGGCCGTTGCTAATCACAATCAGATCGACATGGTGCGAGTGTATCAACTCGCCCATTCGCAATACGGCTTGCGAACGGCTTGGTGCTGATAATTGGCACGGCAAATCTTCGTAATGAAGCAAACGACCGTCCGCAGCGACAATCGAAGCGGCGGCGGTTCGTGGGCCAACGGCATCGATCGCCAAAATAACCTTTGCTTCGATTCCGCCACGATTGACTTGCGAACGCAGGTGGTCCGCGGCGATTCCAAGCAACCGTCCTGAGGCACGTTCTTGTAACTCATCCCACCATGCGGCTTCAGCGGCACTACGAATGTCGGCTTCGTTCTCGACGACAATATGCTCGAGCGTATCCCCCAGTTTGCTGTTGATTCGCCCAGCGGTTCGCTGCAATTCGGCGACTAATTTGTTGGCATCGTATTCGAACGAACACTGTGCAACCTGGCTGCGAAGGGCGCGGGCAAGCATGACCGTTTGGAAAGAACTGAGCTTGTTCGCATTGATCTGTTTGCCTTCGAGTGGCTTGAGCACGCTCATCAACCAACGTCGACGCCGCTGCCGAGGCGAGACCTTCTTCGGCTTTTTCGGAGCCGCTTCCTTTACCTTCTCCTTGCCCTTCTTTTTCTTCTTCTTTGGCGTTTCAATGGACGGATTGTCGACATCAAAACCAATCGCCGTCTCCCCACCCGCATTTGCTGCAGCTGCCGGTGTCTCCGTTGCCGGTGTCTCGGCTGCTGGTGTCTCGGTTGCTGGTGTCTCGGCTGCCGGTGTCTCAGCTGCCGGTGTCTCAGCTGCCGGTGTCTCGGCTGCCGGTGTCTCGGCTGCCGGTGTCTCGGTTGCCGGTGTCTCGGTTGCCGGTGTCTCGGTTGCTGGTGTCTCGGTTGCTGGTGTCTCGGCTGCGTTTTGTGTTCCAGCCGTTTCAGGCGAAACATCCGACTTGGTCGGCAATTCCTGGCCGTGGACCGTTTCGATCGCAGCGGCACCGTCCGACGCGGGGACAGCGACAGCGGGCGCTGCGGCAATTGACGCGTCGGCTGCGGGGCTTTCCTCTGTTGGCGTTTCCGACGTTGGTGATTCGGCTGTGGCTTGAGCCGCTGGTTCGGCGTTTCCGCTCATTGCTTTGGCGGTTGGGTAGCGACTTGCCGAATCCGTCGACGAGTCGTCGGAATCCTTTTCGGAAGCCCCCCCGGATGCGTCCGCATTACCACTGATATGCGGGTCACTTATTTCGGCGACATGAATCCGGGCATGTTTACTGAGCCACTGGACCGCCGCGTTGATCATTCTTGGATCACCGGCGAGTCGCCGGGCGAGGGATTCTTCGAGTTTGTCGATTGCTTCCTCGTGATTTTCGATCCCTTCGACACTTTCGGCTAGTTTTTGGAAATCGTCCGTATCGTCTTTTTGAGGATTGAGCACGCGCAGGGCTAGCAGCGTACCGCCATCGACCGCCTCGTTCGACTCTAACTTGATTCTCCGAGTGAGCCGTTGCAGCATCCGTTTGCTGCCCGCTTTTTCAATCGCGCGGCCGAGTGCTGGATCGGCTAATGGCGTTGCCTGCCAATCGGCAATCAATTCCGCCCGGCGGGCGGCGAGCGATTTTTCGTTCTTCAGCGACTCGGCGAGAGCCCACAACACGGGCTCGTCAAGACCGCCAAGTTCGTCACGCCGGTAGCGTGCAAGAAAAGGAGGTTCATAACCCTGCTCGATGAGAGGCAGAGCGAGACGGAGGTTAGATTCTTCGCAACGCCCGCGTTGGGCAATTGCTTCTAGATCGACAGTCATGGCGAGTCGGTCTCATTCATTGGATCGGGTGCTACTTTGGCGGCCATTTGACTTGCCGAAAAAATTCGGCTTACCGCGGCGTGCGAAGATAGCGCGAGATCAGCGAAATGTCAACCTACGGTCGCTGTACAGGGACGTTTATCCTCCGCATTTGAGGACTCTTTACCCATTTGTACCCCTTCCGAACGGTGCGAGCGGCTATTTCGCTCGTTACAAGGCTCCCGCCATGCAACGGATGACGGGAGGCTTCCGTCTCCTCTTATCGCTTGGAATCGAGAGCCGCGAGCCTCTCACCATCCTGTCCGAGGCTGGCAGCTTGGGGACAAGCATTTCTTGGCGTGTTTTTACCATTGACACCTCGATTCGTGGCGTTTCGCGGCGATTGCCGCTCTCGATTCTGCGCGGGAGGCGTTTTTGCATGAGCTCCAAAAGTTGGACCGTGCCAATCGGTAGAGGCGGTCAGCTTGGCGTGCTGAGCGATATTTGGCGTGCTGAGTGATATTGCGCACTCGGCTTGGAGAGCGGAGCGACATTGCCACGAAGCCGAGTGAAGCAAAATCGATGCAATTGCAGCAGCAATCGTCAAAAAACTTAAAATCGACTCAAGCTTCCTAACCGGTAAAGTCGATCAATGCAAGTAGGAGAGAATCCTTGTCTGATCTTTTCGATATCTCGTCTTGCACGAGAACGGAAAAAGAAGCTAGTTCTCTGAACCCTCCCAAGTCTTGATGCCTCATAGGTTGCTCTATTTGGAGCGTCTATTGCAGCAAAGTTATAGGATTTCTGTAAAACTGATGCCCGAATCGAATTACCGAGTCATTTCCTACCGTCCCAATTCGTCCGCGGATTTTAGCAGCGCAATATCGACCACGCCTCAGCAAACCCGTCCCACTCGGCGCACCACCACACATCGACAAGAACGAGAGCTCGATCGTCTCGCAGGGGTTTCGGCGGCCAAAACGGTCTCCGTATCGCTCAAACAGATCGTCCCACTGCTAATCGATGCCGCCGAATCGAACCTCGGTTGGCTCGAAGATTTCGACGAGGATCAAGTTCGTATCGACACCGACCTCTATGAAGTGTTACTAGCGTATCAACACATGCGTCGCCGCGACGCTGCGTGAACACCGCTACAGGAAAAAGGAATGAGACCATGCGTTCGATCGCTGTAATCAATCAAAAGGGTGGCGTCGGCAAAACCACCTCGTCGGTCAACCTCGCCGCTGCCTTGGCAGACAAGGGATACCGTGTCTGCCTAGCGGACCTCGACCCACAGGCCCACGCATCGTTGCACCTTGGGATCACGGCGATTGATGGGGAAGTGAGCATGTACGAGGTGCTTTGCAGTGAAGCGACGATCGCCCAAGCCCGCCGTCGTGTGAGCGACCGATTGTCCGTCATTCCCTCCAATCTGGACCTCGCCGCCGCCGAACTCGAATTGGCAGGAGAAGTTGGCCGCGAAATGATTCTGCGAGATAAACTCGAAGACGATGACGAACCACTCGATTATCTGATTCTCGATTGCCCGCCAAGTCTCGGCGTGCTGACCGTCAACGCCCTCGTCGCCGTCAATGAAGTCTTTCTGCCGCTCCAACCACATTTTTTGGCGTTGCATGGATTGAGTAAACTGCTGCGAACGGTGGAGGTGGTGTCGAGACGCCTCAATGAGAAACTAAAACTTTCGGGTGTCATGCTTTGCATGTACGATTCCAATACCCGCTTGGCGGCTGAGGTCAGTACCGATATCACCGACTTCTTTGAGGCCAGTAAAGGGTCAAGAGAATTCTTTCGTAGCGCCAAATTCTTTGACACTCGAGTGCGGCGAAACATCCGCTTGGCCGAGGCACCAAGTTTCGGGCAATCGATCTTCCAGTATTCCCCTGAAAGCAACGGTGCCGCTGACTACAACGCTTTGGCCGAAGAGGTGATCGCGCAAACAGCCTCTCGCGCCACCAACACTCCGATGAAGGCGGCTGCGTGATTTGTCGTGTGAACCGTGGCTAACGGGCTGTCGATTTAATCGGTTTGACTCGACTGATTGTTTAACGCCAATTGTTTAACGCCAAGCCATAGGCGACCGCTTATGGAAAAGCTGACGCCTTCGGCTAAGCGTTAAACGATTAAATCGACAGCCCGCTAACGCCAAAACGGCTAATACGCAGACTGTTTTTCGAGCAATGAACGTAAACGCTTTAAGGCGTAGACGTTAGCAAAACAATTTGCAAGCCCATGAATCATCCGGGCTAGGAAGAATTGGGAATAATAGCGTGCAAATTACCAATGTTTTTTGCCGATTTCCGCATCTTACCGAGTCGTCTACAAGCTGTACCCCAACCAAAGCTCACTGATCCGCATGGCCCCCGCCAAACCCAAGCTGCAACGATCGACCAGTATGGGTTCATCACCAGTGCTTTCGGCGGTTGTTTGCTTGGGCGTGCTCTGCGTCTTGAACGTTTCGCAACTCAATTTCTCGTCTGCGGAAGAACCCATTGCGACCGATGCGATCGCGTATCGACCGCTTGGTGAGGGACTCGACGAACTGCCGCCCGAAACGGATGATCGGTTAGTCATCGACTTGGTCCCCGATATCAATCTGCCGACTGGTTTGACAAAATCGAGGTGGGCGATGGACGACCCTGAATATGCCGTAAAGTATGCCAACGGCGTTCCCAAAACGAATGTGTTTGGAAAGATCAAACAAGCCTCCGATGCGCGTTTTATCGACAACGCCGCTGGTGGGTACTTTTCAGCAGGGATCACGGACTTTTCCAATGCAGAATCGGCGTTGGCCAGCTTGGAATGCGGTTACACTGGTTACTGGAAATCCTATCTGACCAATCGCGTGGGCCTGGTCTTGGCATTCAGTGACACGGACTACTTCCTCGGTGCCGAGACAGGATTCCGGCTGCAAACGCCAACGCGGTTGGCACCTTTCGCCGGACTGGGATTGTTTGCGGGGGTTGCGAATGTTGGAGCGGACGATGCCGACGAATGGGTCGACCAAAATAATGACGGGGCCATCGACTTTCGTGACGAACAGGAATCCGGGTTTGACGGTGCGATGGCTGCCGTTTATCCCGAAGCCGGTATCCATTTCTGGTGGACGCCCCGAATTCGCTTGAGTGGATTTGGCAGGTACATGATCACCACCGAAGGCCGCGACGCGGATGCCTGGTACTACGGCTTTTCGATGGCCGTTCTCTCTCACTAGTGCTGCGTCTGAAAACCGGAACCGACGCTGCGGGTTCTGCGGGGAAGGACGTTTTTTCAACACCCGCGGCTCGTGCCGTCGGTTCACAAAATGTATGCATTCTAGAATCGAATTTGCCGATGACTTTTTTTCCCAGTGAGGGTTAGCATGTCGCGATGGTTGCCGTTAAACTCTGATACCGTGTCAGCATATGCCCTTGTGGTTGGCTTATTTCCTTAGTTTCGCTTCGAAAGAAAAATAGATGCTCGTGCTAGTTGTTTGGTTTGGTGCTGTGGTCGCATCGGTCATTGGTCTGTTTTGGGCATTTCATTTTTACCGCCAAATGATGTTGGCGAGTGAAGGCAACGACGAAATGAAAAGCATCGCCCAAAGCGTCCGCGACGGGGCGGGGGCCTATTTGAATCAGCAGAACAAGGTGGTATCGATTGTTTTCGTCCTAGTCACCGCGGTTTTGGCGTTTGCTGCGTTCCAGTTAAAGGTCCAAAGCGGATTTATGCCGATCGCTTTCTTAACAGGCGGCCTGTTCAGCGGATTATGCGGTTGGTTTGGAATGCGAACGGCGACCCAAGCGAGCAGTCGCACGGCAAATGCGGCCATCAATTCGCTCAACGACGGGTTGCAAATCGCTTTTCGAAGTGGTGCGGTGATGGGGTTGACCGTCGTCGGCATGGGGCTGCTCTATATCTGTATGTGGTTCGGCGTGTTGTACTGGGGCGTTCCTGCATTTGCCGATCCCGAACACACGTTCAGCTTGTCTGAGCTTTCGGTTACGATGCTATCGTTCGGAATGGGGGCCAGTGCCCAAGCATTGTTCGCCCGCGTCGGCGGCGGTATTTTTACAAAAGCGGCAGACGTTGGAGCCGACTTGGTGGGCAAAGTCGAACAGAGTCTGAAAGAGGATTCGCCACTCAACCCAGCCACGATTGCCGACAATGTGGGCGACAATGTCGGTGACGTCGCCGGGATGGGGGCCGATTTGTACGAATCCTATTGCGGTTCCATCTTAGCGGCGTGTGCGCTCGGCGTGGCGGCGTTTGCTAGCGGATCCATGGTGCCCGAAGGGATGGAGGTCGAACAGGCGCAACTCCGCGCAATGATGCTGCCGATCGCGATTGCCGCCATTGGAATCCTGCTATCGATCGTGGGCATCTATGCGGTGCGAACCGATGACAATGCTTCTCAAAAATCACTGCTAAAGGCTCTCGATCGCGGCATCAATCGAACGACGCTGCTGATCATCGTCGCTTCCATCTTGATTACATCGCTACTTATCCCCACGGTCCCTCAGACGACATGGTTTGGCTTTTTGCCGGGCGTTTCGTTCAGTATCATTGTCGGATTGTTGGCTGGATGGTTAATCGGTAAATGGACCGAGTACTCCACCAGCGACGAGTACAGTCCGACCCAGCGGTTGGCAGCACAGGCCGAAACAGGCCCCGCCACCATCATAATTGGCGGGATTGCCGATGGAATGTATAGCGTTTGGTTTCCTGTCTTTATCATCTGCCTAGGCATGTTCGCCTCGTTCGGTTTTGCAAGTGGGTTCGACTTTGATAATGATCAATCGTTCCCTATCGGATTGTATGGCGTTGGCATTGCTGCCGTTGGAATGCTTAGCACTCTCGGAATCACGCTGGCCACCGATGCGTACGGGCCAATCGCGGACAACGCGGGCGGCAATGCCGAGATGGCCGGATTGGAACCTTACGTTCGCGAGCGTACCGATGCACTCGACAGTCTAGGGAACACGACCGCAGCAACGGGCAAAGGCTTTGCCATTGGGTCAGCCGCATTAACCGCACTCGCTCTCTTTGCAGCGTCGGTCGAAGGGGTCCGTGATGGAATGCACCGCTGGGCAGGTGACCAGGTGACGCAGTCGCAAGCCGACGGGTTCTATAAGTTGTCCGACAAGTTGGTGTACCAAAAGAACGGCGATTCGGTCACCTCTTATCTCGTCATGCCCGAACCCGGCAAACGGGCTCCCGAATCTTGGACGCAAATTGAAGACGGTTTGGCGATTGATGAACAGGTCGTGCTCACGCCCCTTGAGCCGCTCGAAGGCGAAGCGGCTGACGCTGAGCTAGCGAGTAATTACATTATTCGTGGTTGCCGAGCGCCCTTGGTCGACGTTTCCACCGCATCACTGCGAAACTTTCTGACATTCTTTGACGGCAACATCATCAATCCTCGCGTCTTGATGGGGATTTTCCTGGGCGCGATGAGCACGTTCTTGTTTTGTGCCATGACGATGAAGTCGGTTGGACGAGCGGCTCAGGAAATGATGCTGGAGGTTCGTCGCCAATTTACCGAAGATCCCGGCATTTTGGACGGGTCTTCGAAACCAGACTACCAACGCCCCATCGAAATCAGCACCAAAGCCGCCCAGCGAGAAATGATTCTACCGAGCCTGCTCGGGCTCCTGATGCCGATCGTTACCGGGCTCTTGCTCGGAGTGGCGGGTGTGCTTGGCTTGCTGGCCGGTTGTTTGACGAGTGGATTCTGTTTGGCAATTTTCATGGCCAACAGCGGTGGTAGCTGGGACAATGCCAAGAAGTATGTCGAAGCAGGCCATCATGGAGGCAAGGGCACCGAAGCGCACAAAGCAACGGTTGTCGGTGATACGGTCGGCGACCCATTCAAAGACACCAGCGGCCCGAGCCTGAATATCCTTATCAAGTTGATGAGCATCGTCAGTGTCGTCGCTGCGGGCTTGATCGTTCGTTACGCGCTTTAGAGTCTCCTTGGGTACCGCGTTCCTCGTGCTTTTTCCAGATGAAACCTTCGGGTTCCCTGTATTTGCTATCGGTAAGCAGCTTTCGTGGCTGTGGCTTCCAGCCACAGCTTACGGGGGCAAGATGCCCCAACCTCTCTTCTGCCATGCCTAGCCCGGATGATTCATGGGCTTGCAAATTGTTTTGCTAACGTCTACGCCTTAAAACGCTTACGTTCATTGCTCGAAAAACAGTCTGCGTATTAGCCGTTTTGGCGTTAGCGGGCTGTCGATTTAATCGGTTTGACTCGACTTATTGTTTAACGCCAAGCCATAGGCGACCGCTTACGAAAAAGCTAACGCCTTCGGCTAAGCGTTAAACGATTAAATCAGCAGGCCGTTAGCCACGGTTCACACGACAAATCACGCAGCCGTGGCTATCGGGCTGTCGATTTAATCGGTTTGACTCGACTTATTGTTTAACGCCAAGCCATAGGCGACCGCTTACGGAAAAGCTAACGCCTTCGGCTAAGCGTTAAACGATTAAATCGACAGCCCGCTATCGCCAACACGGCTAATGAATAATCCGGGCTAGAATCAAGCGGTGACAAAGCACTCGCGAGCCGCGTGTCGAAGCAAATCAGAGAGCCTTGGATGGATCCTTTTACGCTGGACTTTACCGAAAAGGGTCGTATTGGTTTCGGTTATCTGCTATACTATGGTTTAAGCTCCGAACGAGAGTCTCACCTGAAATTGCTCTCGTTCGCTCCCCACCCCCCCTCCCAAATCCTCCCTCCCGTTGCGATGTATACTGGCATTGATCCAATGTTTCACCTGCACACCCACCGCTGGCGTCAATCTTATTTCCTGTTCCTTGTTGGCCTGCTCGTGGCCGGACCGATGGTTCGCACGCGTTCTGCTTTCGCTCAGCAGGATCTACCCCGCCAACCGATTCCGGTCCAGACGGGCGATTCTGAAGTTATCGCAACCGCTGTTTCCGAAACCGCTGTTTCCGAAACCGCTGTTTCCGCAACCGCTGTTTCCGAAACCGCTGCCTTCGAAACCGCTGAGGCTTCGAAGAAAGCACTCCCTGAATTGGCTCCAGGCTTGGTCCGGTTTTCTTTTGAAGGCACTCCTTGGCGAGAAGTCGTTCGTTGGATAACCGACGAAGCCGACCTCGCACTCCACGTCGGAGATTTGCCGCCGGGAAGCTTTACTTATTCCGACCCGAATGCGTTTACCGTTCAAGCAGCGATCGATCGAATCAACCTGTTTCTGCTAGCCGAGGGTTTTACACTCGTGCGAAGTGGCGACTTATTGTCGGTCATCAATTTGGCGGATCCGCGAAGCATGCAGCAACTGGATGTATTGGCAAAGTTCGTCACGGCTGAGCAATTGTCTGCAATCGATGGTGACACACCCCTTGGCGATCACGATGTCGTCAAATGCTTGTTCCCGTTGGGAGAGAGGGATGCCGAAGATGCGGTTCGTGAAATCAAAACGTTGCAGCTAATGATGGAACCCAAGGTTCTTTCGCAAACCAATCAATTGATTTTGACCGACACCGTGTCGAAACTGCGTAGCGTGCTGGCAATTCTAAAAGCCTTCAAACAAGAAGAGATGACGAACGGAACCATCGTAAAGAGCTTTTCGCTTCAGCATTGCACGACCGAAGACATCTTGACGGTTGCTCGGCCTCACCTCGGTTTGGCGACGGGCGAAATGATAGGGATCGACGTCAGTTTGTCCTCCGATCTGGCGGGTAAGAATCTGTTCGTGACGGGCGTCGAAGATAAAGTGAATTTGATTGAGGGGTTGGTTGAAGCGATCGACCAACCCAAACAAGATCCTCAAGAAACAAACGCTGCGATGGAGTTCCGCACCCACTTTGTCGAAGGTGGCAATCTGCAAACGATCTACAATGTGCTGCAAACACTACTCGCCGGACAAACCGTCCGACTTTCGATCGACGAATCGGCCGGCAGTATCGTGGCGCTGGCTACCCCCACGGTGCAAAAGGAAATCGCCCAAACCGTTGCCCAAATGCAAGCCTCGGAGGCAGCGTTCGAAGTGATTCCCCTGCACACCGTTGACCCCTACGTTGCCATCGGTTTGATCGAGGGGATGCTCGATTTACCCGATGAGTTTGATGACCCTAAACAGATTGACCCCGATGCTCCCAAAATCGATGCGGACCCCGCAAACATGCGTTTGTTCGTGCGAGCGAAGAAGCATCAAATCGATCAAATCAAGGCGATCGTAGCGGGACTCGAGCAAAACGGATCTCTGCAGAATAACGACACCATGCGGGTCTTTCCCCTGCAAGGTAGCGAAGCCGAACGGTTGGTGAAAACCGCTGCGAAATTTTGGCGAGGCACGAACCCGATTGTCTTGCTTTCGCCAGCCAGCATGACCGATGAACATGTCTTCGAACGGGTCGTCGGCGAGGATCCTTCCCTGACCAACCCCAACGACGAAAACGCTGATGCGATGGAGGGGGATGCCGAGCATCAGCTTGACCGGTTCTACGGTATACAATCACCCTCGGAGACTCGCACGTTGACATCCTTGCCGAACCGAAATGGTTCACCCATTCAATGCCAAGTCAGCACGCGAGGGCTAATCTTGGAATCCGAAGATACCGAAGCTCTCGACCGATTCGAGCAATATCTGAAAACACTGTCGGGGCCAGTCCATTCGGTCGCGTCGCCACCCATCGTTTTCTATCTAAAACACACCAAATCGGACGACGCACTGCAAATGCTTGGTGAACTACTTGATGGAGGCGAGTCGGCTAAAGAAGCGTCCACGTCAGGTCTGGTGAACGGTTATGTTTCAAGAAGCTCTTCTTCGTCCCTTCTAGGCAGTTTGGTCCGATCCAATGACGGGACAACGACGATGACGTCAGGTTCGATTACCGTCGTCTCCGACCCTCGTTTAAACCGATTGATCGCCCAAGGCAACTCGGCAGAAATTGAATTGATCGAGAACTATCTGCGAATCATTGATAAGGACCAAAGCCTCACATCGATCGAAACCTATGGCTCGTCACACGTCATTGAATTGGTCAACACGGATGTCAAGGAAGTCGCCGATGCGGTGCGTGAAGCGTTCGCAGGGCGGATCAACGATGGCAAGTCGGGATCGGCAGGTTCAGCACAGGCGGCGATGAGATCCCAAAACAACCAAAATGCAAACAACCAACGGAATGGCGGCAAACCAGCTCGAAACGTCCCTGCATCGAAGGCAGCTCGCGATTTAGAGCCGAAGATCACCTTGGCAACCCACGCACAAAGTAACTCCTTGATCGTGACCGCCCCCGACGCCTTGTTTCAAGAAGTAAAACAGCTTGCTGAAACAATCGATGCGCGAGGCGAACGGGCCATCGAAGTCATCACGCCGATTAATTCTGAAGTCTTTGGTGAATTGATGCAGCAGGTCTTGCTGGGCGAACCCGTGCCTCGCAGCAATCGCAATTCATCGCGTGACCGTAACCCCTCTCGCAACAATTCCAGCCGCGACAATCGACGTTGATTTAGCCACAAAACTGTTATGATTCTTTACATTCATTCCGCTACACGACGCGTCCATGTGCTCCGTTTGTATTTGCCTCGGGCCGTCGTCGCCGCCGTGTTGATGCTTCAAGCTACCATGCTCTACGGCCAATCCGGCCTGCGAGACTCACTCGAGCGTCTCGATCGAAACCAAAATGGGAAAATCGATCCCGATGAGATCACTCCGTTGGCACGCCCGTATCTGGAGCGGATCGGAAAAACTCGCCGGTTGTCACTCGATCGCCCAAACGGAATCGAGAAATGGCAAGAAGCCGCTAGAATTTACCATGCTTTTCAAAACGGCGTCAAAGATGATCGAATCGTCATTGAGAACCAAGGCGGTGTGCTGTCTTTTGGAGCGGAGCCAGATGAACCGCTGATACCAGAGTTTGGATTGGCGGGGGCCATCTATCCCTACACGCAAGCGGATTTAGATGAAGCCGATGGAACCTTGCGGCGCTACGACCGAAACCGGGATGGTTCGATTGACCGCGACGAAGCACAACGAGCAAAATGGACGCACCGTGATCCCTTTGAACAAGACAGCAATCGCGATGGCAAACTAAACCGCTTGGAATTGGCGCAACGCTACGCACGTCGCCGTTTGGTCTCCAATGATTCAGGCGAACTTATCAAAAAAGCGATTCGGGTCGGTAATGGCATCGCACCAGCCAACGACAATCCCAAGTCACAAAACCGAAGAAATTGGTGGGAACAAAGAGACCGCTACTACTTAACCTCGTCGGTGCTGGGCCGTTTTGATCTGAACAAGAACGGGCAACTCGATCCTGCGGAAACGACTAGCCTTGGGATTCCAATAAGCCGCATCGATGCCAATCGCGATGGAACGTTGTCTCGTGAGGAGCTGAATGCTCACTTCACGATGCTCCAAGACGAAGCAGGTGATATCGCCCAAGGCTTGCCAACTTGGTTCTACGAACGCGATCTCGATCGAGACGGCCAAGTTTCCATGTCCGAATTCACCGAAGAGTGGACCGAGGAACTGATGGACGAGTTTACGCAACTGGACATGAATGACGATGGCCTCCTGACAACATTCGAAGTCGTTCGCTCCAAAGCAATGGTCGGCGGCAGTTACGTTAGTGGGCAAGCCGAAGTCTTGGCGCCCCGCAAGTCAACCATCTCTGAAATCGTGGTTGACGAGGATTATCCGATTGGTAATTTGAAAGTCCAATTGTCAATTACCCATACCAACGTTTCCTCGCTCGATGGCTACTTGATGGGACCCGACGGCCAGCGGATTGAGTTGTTTACGGGCGTCGGCGGCAGTGACGATCACTTCAACGATACCGTCTTTGATGATGATTCTCGTTATCCAATCACCAAAGCAAGACCTCCCTTCGAAGGAACGTTTATTCCCGAGGGCGCGTTGAAGAGACAACCAAGCTTGAGCTATTTTCGAGGCCAGAGCGTGAAGGGTGTTTGGCAATTAGTGATCAGTGGAACGCGTAACGACCGGTTTGGTATGTTGCACCACTGGGCGTTACTGGTCGAACCTCAAGAGCAATTTCCTGGTGCGGAAGTGGCGAGCGATCCGCAGCCATAGCAGAAGGTTGCCCCGGTTTCGTATCAACGCGTGGTATTCCGCGTTGTCCTTAAACCACCATGCCATTGATTGTGATTTTGATTCGCCAAACGGATGTTTCAGGCGGATGTTTCTGGCGGTTGTTTCTGGCGGTTGTTTCTGGCGGTTGTTTCTGGCGGTTGTTTCTGGCGGTTGTTTCTGGCGGTTGTTTCTGGCGGTTGTTTCTGGCGGTTGTTTCAGCAAAGATCCAAAAGCTTGGGCTACCAGCGACGAAAAAAAAGGCAAGCCGTGTTGGCTTGCCTTGAATGTTGAATGGAGCAAAATCGCGTGGAGTTAACGCTTGCTGAACTGGACGCCTCGGCGTGCTCCGCGAAGACCCGGTTTCTTTCGTTCCTTCATACGCGAATCTCGCGTTAGGTAGCTACCTTCACGAAGTGGATCATGCAGTGCTTCATCGTAACTGACGAGAGCTCGAGCGAGGCCCATGCGAACCGCACCACTTTGGCCCGTCATACCGCCACCGCCGACACGGACGAGCACATCGACTTTGTCGGTCAATTCGACGGCACTTAGTGTCGCCAGGATACTGGCTTGATCTTGAGCGTTGACAAAGTACTCGGTCATGGGCTTCGAGTTGACGGTGATGTTTCCGCTTCCCGCACGAACGCGAACTCGAGCAACACTGCTCTTGCGGCGCCCGGTTCCGAGCGAATCACCGTTGATTTTGTCCTTCTTTACAGCGACCATAATTTCTAAATTTTAATGGAGAGAGAATGTATGTTGATTGAAGGCAGTGATCGTCATTCCGCATTGTGGAGCGAGAACTGCCCGTAAGCCCTTGCCGGCCCTGGTTTTGCCGACCTTAGTTTTTGCCGGCTTTCTTGCCGGTTCGCTTGAACTCGGTCGGTTGCTGGGCCGAATGGGGATGTTCGGGGCCCGCGTAGATCTTCAATTTGGACAACATTTGCGTTGCCAATTTATTCTTGGGTAGCATTCGCCGCACAGCATGAAAAATCAGGTCTTCAGGCTTGCGTTGTTGACGATCGGCGTAAGATTCCAATCGCAATCCTGGATGGCCCGTGTACCACGTGTAGTGGCGATCATCCATTTTCCGACCTGTCATTGCCACCTTTTCAGCGTTGACGACGATGACAAAATCGCCACAATCGACGTGAGGCGTGTACTCGGGGCGATGTTTTCCCATCAAAACGGTGGCAATGTCCGTTGCCAAACGACCTAGCACTTCGTCGCTAGCATCAACAACATGCCATTTCTTGGTGACTTGATCGGCCTTCGCCATGAATGTTCGTTGAGCAACCACTAGCTTAATCTTCTAAGTATTGGGAACAATTTGAAGGGTCAGAAAAATCTTGAGCGCAAAACCGATGCGCTGGAACGAAGGAATTTAGAGACCTATCGCTGCAAAGGCAAGGGCTGAAGGGGCAAAATCGTGGCGATTTTGCTAACAAATTCAGCTGCCTTCGGTCGCCATTTTTCGAAAATAGGCCTCGATTGCTTCGCGGTAGTGAGTGGGTAAATCGCGACTGATCTGCTGAATCGCCTGTTGACGCTCGGCAGGCGGTAAATTGCCCCACCCATTTCCATCCTTCATCTTCTTCAAATCAACGTCACCGTTCCCCGCGGCCCCGGCAATGCGACTTTCATTCATCGGGCTGCCTTGCTGGTCGCCTTGGCTGTTCTTGCCGTCCGCAGACTGTTGTTGCTGCTGCTGCTGTTGCTGTTGATCTTTCTCGATCTTGTCGATGATCTTAGTCAGCTTGTCAATAATTTGCTGTTCCCGTTTTTCGACCTCTTCATTCGCTCGCCCCAAGTCCAAGCGGCGAGAAACGTCGGTCATCAAACGCGAGATCTCGTCGAGGGAATCGTCCTTCAATGGTTGGATATCGGCTACCATCATCTTCGCCGTTCTGACGAATCGTATCGGGCTATCCGCCTCGTTCTCCAACAAGCGACGTAAATCCGCGAGCGCTTCCTTTTTCATAAGCAACGTGTGGTAACAAACCCCCCGGAAAAACAGGGCGGATGCTGGGTCGATCGATTCGGCCGGATCGACTTCAGCGATCACCGGTAAGGCCTCATCGTACAATCGAGCACGGACCAATTCGCGACCCAGCCAAGTGCGGACGCTCATTCGTAGCGATTTCGGGAGTGATTCGATTTCTCCATATGTCGACGAACTCGGATCCACACTCGCTCCTGCCTTGACCAGACTCGACTGCGTCGTGATCACCAGATTCTCGACTGCGGGCAAAATGGGTCGCAGCGAAGTGATCAAGGCGTCGAGCGGATCCATATCCTGTTTCTCGATTGCTCCGATGAATTGCTCCGATGCTAAGTCAATTTCGCCAGGCAAAATGCCGATCGCGTCCAACGATGTCCTCAGCATTCGAGCCATTTCATCGACGTCGTGCCGCTGCCAACTCGCCTGCCGTTCGAACGTTTCCTCTCCGAAGGCAAGTGAAATGGAGACCGAGACCATTGCTAGCCAAACAAAAACAGAAATGGCAATTTTTCTTCGCTGGTCTGCCAATTTGCTTACCGTCGTTGCCAGACAACGAGCGTCGTTTGCCTGAGAAACAGGCATTTGCTCTGCTTTTGATGCATGATAAACAGTCATTGGCATTTCCCGTTTTGATTATTGGTTTCGTTTGAGTACCAGGTCACGTGTGATCTGATACAAGCGATTTTGCCGTTCCGACAAGTCTTGGAGCAACGGAATGACTTCTTCGGTCGACGATTCACCCGATTCGATCAGTTCTGAATAGCGTGTGGTGGTCGATTTGACTCGTGTCTCCATCGTACGCAGCAACTTTAGTTCCGCCAACGCTTCGACGAGCGGCGGTTCTTGCTGTCCCCCCGGTTGTCCCTCCCCCTGTTGCTGCTGCTCTTGCTGCTTCTTTTCGAGGTCCCTTTGTGCCTTTTGCAACGCTTCGATCATTTCTTCGAGCGCCGACAAAATGTCTTGCTGGATCCCTTGGGTGACCGCATCAATTTTCGTCTGTCCCAATCGCTCGGCGACATGGGTGGTGTCCAAGCGGATTTGAGAAACCACTTCCGGAAAGGCAACGCTCGATCCTTCTTCACGCAATAATAACATGGCTCGGTCTGCTTCGAGCGTAATTTTCTTCTCTTCGAACGCCAAATTTCCCGCCTTCAAGTCGGTTTGGCGGTTTCGTTGCGATTTCGGGGTTGCGGCTAGTGTGATGGTATCGTCGAGAACTTTGGACTGCATCGCCGCCATTTTTCGCAGTCTTGCCTCGATTTTTGCCAATTCACGCAGCATTTCTTCCTCGCGTAGCTGACGCAATATCCGCTCAAGTCTGTCGATGGCTTGACGCAGGTCCTCTTCAGCTTCTCGCTGCTTTTCAACCGTTTTCTCACGTTCGCCCTCTTTCAGTTCCTGTTCGGCTTGTTGCATCTTCTCAATTGCCTTCTGCAATTGCTGCTCCGCAAGCTGCTGTGGGCTTTGAGGAGGCGGAGGGGGTTGCTGTTCGGCTTCTTGCTCGCTGGGCTCTTGGTCGCTGGGCTTCTGGTCGCTGGGCTTTTGGTCGCTGGGCTTCTGGTCGCTGGGCTTCTGGTCGTTGGGCTTTTGGTCGTTGGGCTGTGATTCTTGATCGGACGGATCTTGTTCTTTATCCGACGGATCGGAAGGATCCTTTTCGGCTAGTTCATCTCGGAGCGATTCACTGCGGTCGGTGATCGCTTCTTGTTCCTTTTGAACCTCCTCCATGTCGGCGCCATTTTCAGTCCTCGCTCGCGTGCTACGTTCGGCCCGTTCGACCCGTTTCAAATCCTTGATCAAATTAGCGATCCGTTCTTTTTCGTCGCGGATTCGTTTCGATCGATCCTCACTCATCAATAATTGCAGCAGCCCTTCGAGTCCTTGGGTGGCGTTGGCTTGATTGTCGACCGCTTCCTGAAACCGTTTTTCGCGAAGGGCACCGGATGCTGATTTTAATTTGTCGAGCACAAATTGGTCGCGTGATTGACGAGCTGCACGCTTGAGTAACGCAGCCCGCTCGGGGTTCTCGGCTGCCTCCATCTCTGCCAAACGAAGCAGTAGTTCTTCGAGTCGCTCGTACCTTTGGACAATCGCCGATTGCCGATCGGGTAGGTTGCTCTCTTGAGCGGAAACGGGTCGGCTAGGAATCGCGATGACCGTGACCGTAACCGCAAACAACAGCATCGTCGAAAGAAGTGATTTGAGCATTTGATTTGCTACCGCTAATTAGGCTTTTTCGGAAAAGGGGCTGACCCTTTTGGAGGACACTATTTAAACAGATCCATGACCCGTTTCTTTTGCTCTATCTTTGTTTCGTCGAGCAACGCTTTTTCGTCTTCAATTAATTGTCGGACAATGTCGAGTATTTCATTGTAGCTTTCCAGGTCAAGCATCTTTTCCAAGACGGCCGTCAATTGCAGTAGCACCTCTTCGGCTGTTTGCACTGCATGGGCTGTTTGCCGAGCCGCTTCTTCGCCGTCATCAAGTGATGCTTCGATGCCCTTAATCTGTTCTTTGAGTCGATCGAGTGGCCCGGCAACGATTCTCCTCAGCGGGTCACGCACCCCTTCGCCAATCCGTTCGCGTCGGTCCGCCGAATCGACTCGATTGTTGACCATTTCTTGCAGCAAATCGTCGAGCGACTCGGCGATCCCCGTCAGTTCCTCACTGGTCTTGTTTGCTTGCAATCCCGTTTGCTGAATCCGCAACCGTTCGACCTGTTTCGCTCGAAGCTGATCGGCTTTTTGGGCGTCTGACACCGTCGTGTTGTCTGCGTCCGTCTGTGTCGGAGCTTGGTCGAATCCTCGCGAACGAAGTAGGTCGAGCGTATCTCGGAGATTGCGTGTTTCATCGAGCGTTTGCTCTAAACGAGATCGCATTGCCAATTCTTGTCGCTCGAGGAGTGCTAGCAACTTCTCAGGCGTTACGACTTGCAATCGATAAATCTCGCTACGGGTTTGGTGTGGTTCTCCCAAATCATAGGCGTCCGTTGCTTCGGCGAACACGTTGATCGTCTGGCCAGGCTTCAGTTCGGGCAAACGGCCATCGGTTGCAGAGTCTCGCAAATCGATTACCGATTCGCCATGGCCTTCGCGATCAACCGAAATGGGCACACTGGCTGACGCAGCATCCACGTCGGGCTTCTGTTCGTTCTCGGCTAATTCAGGTTGCGACTCGTTATCAAGCAATTGGTTTTCAAGCAGCGGTGTCACCGTGACCTGAAGTGTTTCGATTCCGTAATCGTCCAATGCAACGACGTTAAGTGGGAGTCGAGCGATGGGGGTAACTGCCGATCCGATGCCATCGAGTCGAAGTTGCACTTCGGGTTTTTCGTCGGTAATGACTCCTAGGAAATAGCGATAGGGTGCTTGTGCCGAGATGCCATCCAAATCCCTGGGGACGATCCGAATCGCGGTTGCATGCCGGAAATCCTCGATGAGTATTCGGTTCGGAGGTCCGTCATCCTTCGCATTCCACTCGATTTGCTCGGACTCGCCCGATTCGCGACGTAGAACGACTTCTGAGTCGCCGAGTGGAACGTTGCTAATGACTCGTAGCTCTACCGAACTACCCTCGCGGAGCCGCAGTCCTGATTGGTAATCGGTTTGCATGTCGGCGGAATCCGGTGCTCCAGCTTCACGCAGATAATCAGGGTACCGAACCGCGACTTCCATTTGGGTGATCACCGGTGGCGGTACCGCTTCGATTCGGAAATCGTCAAGCCGATCATCGAGTCCTCGAACACTCACGGTCATCGATTCACTCAGCCCCGATAGGGGCGGCCCATCGAGAACGAACGATTGGTAGCCATCCACGACTCTACCGATTCGTCGCATGTTCGATTGGCCTTTCGTTCCGTCATCACTGTGGTAATAGACCGTACAAACGACAGGCACTTCCGCATCCTCCGCTTTCGCACGAATTCGCAGTGTACCGCTACTGCCTTTGGGGAGTCGGATTTGTTTGTCTTCGAAGGGAATCAACTGCGATGGCAAAGCGTCGTCTTCGGTCGCTGTGATGATGGGCAACTCCACCCCGACCATTTCCAGTTGAGCGCGCCGAGGCCACGGGTCGTTCGAAAGTAGCGTCAACCGACTCGCCGCACGGCCGAAGGCATTGGGGCTGATGACTAAAAAGATCAATGCGCACAATGCCAACGGTGCAACCAACATCGCTTTGCGACGAATCGGTTTCCATGTAAGCACGCGTCCCATTTCCACCTCGGAAATGCTCTCAGCCGCTTCGCGGTGGACTCGGTCGAGTAGTCGAGTGGAGTGGGAATCGCCCTGTCGGTCTCTCCGTTTTAGCTGGACGCTGGTGACCAAGCGACCGCCTAATTTGGGAAATTGGCGTTCCATAAGCAAAGCCAAGGAATCATCGGGTAACGGTCGACGTAACCGTCCCACCAGTAGTTTAGCTGCAATCGCAAGCACGGTGCCTGCAACCATGATTAGCAAAAACAATCGTGCCAACGGAGGCATCTCGGTACCGCCCAGCAACACTGGCCCGTAATCCAAAACCAAGCCAAGCCAAAAGGCTGACAGAATCACGGCAACGATCGCCAAAACCGCGTCGATCACGACATAACGGCGGATCTGATAACGAAGCGAGTCGATCAGTTCGCGGAGCTTCGGATCAAGCGACGAGTCGGTACCAGAGGTAGAGGACGACGGATTTTCCATCAAACAATCACATGTTGGGATAAGGAGGCATTGTTGTGAATAGTATATCACATTGTCTCGGAGAGACGCTGTCTCGGTGAGACGCTGCTACGGTTCGACGCCCAAATCGGCGAGCAGTAGTTTGCATGAGATTCGGCTTGACTCGAAAATTACCGGTAAACCGCTGCCGGGATGAGTTCCACCGCCGACCAGATAAACTCCGTCGACTTCGTCAAATCGGTTCTTAGGACGGAAATTCAGCATTTGTGATAAGTGATGTGCCAAATTGAAGGTTGCCCCGCGATAGACCGAATAGTCGCTTTCCCACTCGTTTGGTGTGATTCGGTGTTCGACACGAATACGGTCTCGAACGTCCGACAATCCTATCTCGGCCAGTCGATCAAGTGTCAAGTCGCGGAAGCGATCCGACTCGGCGGCCCAGTCGACATTTTGATGCTGGTGTGTGACCGGAACCAAAACGTATAGCGTACTACACCCTGGCGGTGCCAAGGTCGGGTCGGTCACGCAAGCATTTTGAACATAAAAGGAAGGGGCTTCGCTGAGCACATGCTCGTGTTCAATCTCGACCAGATTTTTCTCATAATCCTTGCTAATGTAAATGCTGTGATGCGGCAAGTCTTCATAGGTTCCTTCGATGCCGAGGTAGAGCATGAAGGTGCTGCAGGAAAACTTCTTTTTCTGAATCTTTTCGTTTGTCCATCGTTTTCGTAGGTCGTTGGGAATCGCTTGGGTGATCCAGTCCGCGAAGTCAGCGTTGACAACAAACGCATCCGCTTCGTAGCGACCGTCATCGGTTTCCACCGCTTGCAACCGTCCTTGAACAATGTCGACACCGGTGACAGGCTCGCTGAGGCGAATCTTCACTCCCATCGATCCGGCGATCTCCGCCATCCGCTCACTCACTCGGCTACAGCCGCCGATCGGATGCCAGACGCCATACTCATACTCCAAGAACGAAAGAATGCTAAACAAACTTGGACATTTGAACGGCGACATGCCCAAATACTTTGCTTGAAATCCAAACGCAATGACCAAACGAGGGTCGGAGAAGTAGCGTTGTAAATCTTGACCAAGCGATCGGTTGGGATGCAGGTAGGGAAGCGCCGACAACATCGACGGGCGCAACAAATCCCAGATCGAATGGAAGGGCGATTCCAAAATGGGACGGAACTTATCTAACTTGACTCGGTTGTCTTTCAGGTAGCGAGCAAACGAGCCGATATCGTCGGTGGAAAACTCTGCGATCTGACGATCCATTGCCTCGATATTCGCACTACAGTCAAGTTGTCCGCCCGCACCGAACGTCAATCGGTACTGGGGGTCGAGTCGCACCATCGGCACCTCTTCCATCAAGTCGTAACCAACCGATTCAAAGATTTCCGATAAGACACGAGGGTACAAAAAGAACGTCGGCCCACAATCAAACCGATAACCCTGTCGCTCGATCGCTGAGGTCCGGCCACCAACTTGTGACTGTTTCTCCAGCACGGTCACGTCACATCCGGCGCGAGCCAATTGCATTGCCGAGGCCAGTCCACCCGGACCCGCGCCGATGATGATGACTTTCTTTCTTGACCTCGGTTTGCGGGGAATGCGGACGCTTGAGGATGCGTCTTTGCTATCTTCGGTTTGCAGCGTGGACAATGCAGGTTCTCATCGAAAGCTTGGCAAGTAGACCGCCGGAAAAACCGCCGGCAAATTTGTTGGTTCAACTTCCTACTTTAGCAGCACTAGTACGATCCTTCCGCGATCCCCTTCTCGATCTCTCGCTGGACGATGACGTCGATGCGAATCGTTTCAAATGGTTCGTCGGGCACCTCGGACCGATCGGCGACAAGCGTTGCTCGCTTGACGACGTCGGCAACCGCCTTGGTCGTCAATGGTGTGATCAGCGATCGCCCGTAGGCACCATCATCCGTCTGGTGCACTGGCGTCAACACATCTTCGACATCAAAGACCGTGGATTGTGCGAGTTCGACGCTTCGTCTCAGCCGCGAAATCTGTTTAAGTGCATTCGCTTGTTCTTCGCCTTCCCAATTCGATCGGGCAAACGCTTCGACTGCCGACAGTTCACCCCACTGGTAAATCGGGATTCGTTGCAACCGCTGCATCACACCCGCGGCTTGCCAATTTTCGACGTTTCCACGTGCGATCTCCGCTGAGAACTCTTTGAGTCTTTCGACCAATTCGGCCTTTTGGTCAGGTTCAATCCGGCTTTGCTCGATGGTTGGGATGAGGTTTCCATCCAATGTCCGCACGGCCAGTTCACCTCTCTTTTGAAATAAGAAGTAAGTCGACACGCCGCATGTGATGAATCCTACGATTGCCATCAGCATCGTCGCCGCCAGAATCGCGGGCAACCAGCCTGGGCCGGGATCGTCCGCTACCGTGTGTGCCGCTTCGGGATCGGCCGATTTGGATTCTGACATGGAATGACAGCCTAGAAGTCGAGTTCAATCTTCAAGATTTTGAATTTCAATTTCCCCGCTGGAGCTTCAATCTCAGCGGTTTCACCTACTTTTTTGCCTATCAGACCTTGGCCGAACGGACTTGTAATCAATATTTTTCCGGCGTCGTAATCCTCTTCTCCCGCCCCGACCAAAGTGAACTGTTCTTCATCACCATACGCTAAATCCTCGACGGTAACGGTGCACCCGAACACCACCTCATCTTTTGGCAATGAAGCCGGATCGACGATGGAGGCACGAGCGATCTTGTCTTTTAGTTCATTCACTTTGGCCATCGTCATCCCCTGGTTTTCACGTTGGGCATGATACTCAGCGTTTTCTTTCAAGTCGCCCTCGGCGCGAGCTTCGGCAATCTTGTCGGTGATCACTGGCAACACTTCCGTTTCAAGACGCTTGATTTCCGCTTTGATTTTGTTGTAGCCCTCCCGCGTCATCGGCACTGTATCAGCCATGGTCGGAAATCCTCATTTCGATGGGGTTCTGGTTTAAAAAACAGAGATGTTCGTAACAAAAAGAAAACCTTTCCCGCAGCCGTGAGGGAAAGGTTTTCAAAAATCGTCAACTGGTAGTATTATCTTTCTAGACTCGGCTGTAAAGGTGTCGTGAGCTAAACATGAGAATCCTGGCTCCTCTCGTCCTTTTCAACTTTACCGTCTTCATCGCGGTATTCGACCGGAACGTTTCCGGCTTCCCCCTCGAACGGAATCGAAATCTCTTCGTCCAACCAACGCCCCAAGTCAATCATTTGGCATCGCTCGGAACAGAACGGTGGTGCTTTGCTCTTTTCGAAAATGAAAACCTGGCCACAAGTCGAACAGGTTACTTTTGACTGCGATGGTTTCATGTTGGATGCTTGTTGACTGGTTGAGGGTTGTTTCATTTTTTAGCGTGCGAGGGGGGGGCGTTAAAACGCGTGCCCAAGTGGGCCGTGGGTTCGGACACACGCAGCCAGCCGGGGCATGCAATTGGACTTATTCAAACGCTCGCGGCTGCGGGATGTCGCGGGGAAGTTCGAGGGAGGGTTGTGGAGTTTCAATCTGCTCGAAACCGGCCTGCTCGAAACCGGCCTGCTCGAAACCAGCCTGCTCGATTGAACCGCTTGCGTCGGGGGCTTCGTTTCCCCCGTTTCCATCTTCCAGTGCAAATTCGTCGGAAGGCCTTTTGGGCTGCTGATCCGGCTTGCCTTCAGGTTGCTTCGTGTCGCTACCTCCGAACAAGCTTCCAAACGCTGCCCCGATTCCCTTTCCAAGCAAATTCGGTTCCAAAACAGATCGTTCGGGTTCTTGTTGGAGTTCCTTTTGGGGCGACGGTTTCTGTGCTGAACCTGAAATCGCGATTTGCTTCTCGGTTGGCAGGGGCACCGATAAAAGCCGGTTTTGCCGGACGACTTGCAACTTTGCTAACGGCTCCCGGTTTCGTTGGGTCAAATTTCGCTGGGTCAATTGCTCATAAAACGACTTTTTCGAATGGATGATCACACCATCGAGCGAAACGATTCGGTCACCAACTCTTAGCCCTTCACGACGAGCATCGGATTCGGCCGGAACTCGTGTGACTTCGACACCTCGAGCTACCGGTGAGTCTTCGACTTCGATTCCGATTCCCGCAAGTGGATGATCGGAGGCGGGGGGGGTGGACGATTCAGCAAGTGGTGCTGCCAACGTCGGTTCGCCCGTTCGTTGCCGGGGCTCTGGCTTGGCGAAGTTCGTTCGGGCAATCAGTGGAATCGTCAGGTTGCCGGCGAGGCGATCACGTACGACTCGGACAACCACCGTTTCGCCTGCACGTTTGGGTCGAAGGATCTCCGCTACCGCAGCGACTGAGGGGGTCGCCTCGGAATCAATCGCAACAATCACATCCCCTTTCTTCAACCCAGCGCGTTCGGCAAGCGACCCGTCGGAGAACCCTTCGACTCGCAATCCATTTGCCGGCGATCTCGTTGGAAGAACGTCGACACCGATTGATGCCGAATACTGCTTGGAAACGTCCTGTCCCGTCAACGGCGTAGCTGGCCGGAGTGACGATTGGCGATTCGGCATCGATTGCGAATTGCCGAGTTGTGGGTCTTGCCCAGGTTGACTTTGCCCAGGTTGAGACTGTGGAACCGTCGCGCGCGGTTGGTTCATTCGCTGGTCAATTCTCGCACGCAAACGCGGAAACAATTGAGCCTCCGCAGCGTCAATGTCGATAAAAACGCTGATCGAAAAGAGAAGAAGCATTACAAATGATGAGGACCATTTCGGCATGGTTTTTCCTTTGAAGGGAGAAGGCTCCAGGTTCCTATCCCTACTCTAAAACAAAAAGCCGAATGTGTCACGACTTCTAGCGTTTTTGAGTCCAGTTTGCGTTCGCGAAACGGTTGGCGGCAATCGCTCGGGAAGCTTCCATTGTGTGAGAATCAAGCGAATAGGGCTCAAACTGAACCGCAAACCGATCAGCGATTTTCTCGGAGAAAACGTTGGCGACCTCTTCGACCGAAATTTTCTTTCCAAGTAGTTCGTGCACGCCTGGCAGTTGCGGAGCATGGGCACTGACACTCAACAGCACACTTCCATGCTGCAGTACGGTCCGCCGAGCCGTCCGCTGGGCACTACCGACGATTTTGTAACCGTTGACGATCAAATCTTCGTTCGTACGGCGTCTAAAGCAGAGGAACGGTTCCTTTGTTTTGGCCCCCTGATCGGCTAGTTGATCGGTTAGGCGATCGGTTGGGCGATCGGCGAAGCGTGATGCCTTGATACCAAAATTGGCCAGTGTTTCGACGATCGCCAAGTGCGTTTCGCGATACAATTCGGATCTGGCACCCGTCGATGACTTCTTCAAGGGCCAAACAAAGCTGTAGGTCAATTCATGGTGATGGACGATCGCCCCGCCTCCCGTCGCGCGTCGGACGACTGCCAACGAATGACTCTCGGGGTGTAGCTGGCGGTCGGAGATCGATTGGAAATAGCCGAGCGACAAGGTCGGCTCACTCCATGTGTAAAGCCGAAGCGTGGGCACTGGATCCCGATCAACCGATTCTAAGACCGCTTGATCAATCGCCATATTCATCGGCGGGGATTCAGCGGCCAATGCCATCACGCGAGCCGTCGTTGACTTCAACTTCATTACCGCGATTCAGCGACCGTTTGATTGATTATCACCGCCTCTTCGTCCAGGATGGCTCCTTCCTCACTTGTCGCTTCTTCTATCTCCGTTTCCTCCGCTACTCCCTCCTCGTCTGATGGCTTGATGGATGGATCCATTTGTGCTTGAGGAATACTCTTTGCCGTTTTTGCTGCCTCCGCCAAGATGCCGGCTGGCGTCAGTTCGAAACGCTTGCCATCGCTTTCTAGAACGACGTACTTCGGGGTCACTTCCACCACGGATCCCTTTAGGCTTCCGATGTCGAATGTATCGCCGACCGCCAATTTTAGGGTTTCACCACGGGTGCGAATGTTTAGCCATGCTGTCCAGTTCTGGCGGCCTTGCACCAGTGCGGTCAAGACGGTTTGTTTCGCATCGTCAAACTTGAATTTCTCGACCGGCTTCGGCGGCGGGGGGGGATCAACAATTCGGACCGTTAGCGTTTGTTCAGACACTCGGCTTGGATACCCATCGTCGACGGCACGCACCAGTAAATTGAACTCGCGTTTCTCATTACTGCGGATCGAGACCGTGCCTGTTCTGGGATCAAGCTTGACGGTGGATTGTCCAATGACTTGCTCAAGTGTGCCTTTCTGATCCGATTTCGAAATCAATTCATATCTCAATCGGTGGCCTTCAGGGTCCTTGAAGGTCAGCGGAGTGGTCGAACTTTTTCCAACGATCGCTTCAATCGTCTTTCTGCCATCGAAGACAGGCGCCTGGTTCGGCGGTTCATAAAAGTTTCGATTTAAGATTGGATCAAGGTATACCGAAACGTCTGGCTCGGTCCGCCAAGAATGACTCGCGACTGGCTTGGTATCGCTGGGTGCTGCGGATAAAGCCAGTACATCGATACTCATTTTTACATCCAGCATGCCCGATCGATCGCGTGCAGGATTGATCGTCATTTTGCTGATGCCATGCAGGTAGTCCTTCGAATAGAACGAGTGCAACAGGCCAACCAAACTAGGCAGATCGGTTCCTCCATCGACGCTATAAGAAAAACGATTGTACAAATCTCCTGATGGAGTCACGGTGGTCGGATTGACTCGCGGATCGCTCACCGAAACGCTGCCTAGCATTTCAAGTAACCAGCTTTGGTAATCGCTTTGAGCTCGCTCGCGGTTACTCGGTAACGAACGAGCGATGTACTCGTCCATTTGGTTTTCTGCATAGGCACCTTCTAGCAATGTTTGTTGCTGCTCCGCATTTTCTTCGCGTAGTTGCGTAATGAGATTTGTTCTTGTACGCACTGCCGCCCGATATTTGTTAATCCCCCACTGCACGACGAAAAGCAGTAAGAGGCTACCTACGGCCATCGACAATATTCGTTCACGTTTGCTCATGACTGGACCTCCAATTTGGGTTGCGTCTGGCCGCTTGCTGACTTGTTATTTGACGCTTCCGGTTTTTGTTCGGTTTTGTCACTCGTTTCGGTTTGCGATGCTTTTTTGATACCTTCGTAACGTTTGTTGCGAGAATAATCAGGCTCAATCGTTACCTTTTCGGTAAAGACCCAGCGGTAAGCGTCTTTACTGTTCTGCTCACTGGCCCCTTCGCCGATCACACGGTGGTCGTCGTCGCGAATGGCCTCCTCGAGTTTTTCGATCACGCTGGGGTCGATTGCCGAGCCAGCGAGGGTCAGCGTTCCGACCCCCGTTCTAGGATCACTTGCTGCCGTGACCGACTTGAGCATCACTTTGTCCGAGGGGGGGAGACGGACCGCGATTTGGCGAAGTTCATCGAGCCAAACGGGTTGCGAATCAAGGAATTGGTCGATCCTACGCACCTTGGCGATCTTTTCTAACGCCTCGGTCACAGGCTCCTTTGTCTCCGTCGTGATGGTGGTCAGTCGTTCGATTTGCGAATCAAGACTACGAAGGTTTTGATAAGCCCAAAACAGGGAACCCGCCAAGATTGCGACGGGAATACCAATCAAGATGGCCGTTCGCCGATGATTGGGTTTGACTTCCTCGCGTCTTCGAGGGTTCAGGAAATCGATGAGCTGACTCGTATGAGCACCATCACAGACCAGGAGTCCCACCAGTGGAGCCAGTCGACCGATGTGATCAGGTAGTTTGGATTTGGTCGGCGCTTCGATGTCGACCAGATCGAATGGGTTCACGACCTGGACATCAACCTCCATCGATGTCGCAATATGTTCGATCTGTTCACGATGAACGGATTCACGCCCCCACAGAACGATTCGAGAGAGTGATTGGGTGGCACCGCACGCTAGCAGGCTGCGACGCAGTTCATTGACAAGTGATTTCGCTTGAGCTGTCTGCGATGCGGGCATGCGGACGGTGCGGACGAAGATCACGCCTCCATCGCGTATCAGCGTGATCTCTGCATCATCGTTGAGTAGGTCAATCAATACCGTGTCACCGCTTGTTTGGTTCGGCTTGTCGGTTTGCAAAAACAAGGCCGCAGCGGCAAGAGGACGCAGGACAATTTGCGATGGTTCTAACGCCGCCGCTTGGCAGACTTCCGTTACTTCCGTCAATTGCTTTGGTGAAACTGCCGCCGCAATCGCTTTCACTCCCGATTCGTTTCGCGATGTGATCAAGTAGTCGATCGTCGCATTGTCACCGGCCGAAGCAAAGTTTCGGATCGATTGAAAACGAACCATATCCGGCAGTTCTTCATCCGGAACGGGCGGCAATTGAAGTTCGCGTAGTTCGGCTTTGCCGCGACCGATCACGACGACCGTCTCCGCTTTATCAAAACCGTGTTCGGACACGTAATGTCGCAAACACGAATAGACGTCGGAGTCATTCAAGGGGACGACATCAGCCCCAATGATCGAAACCTTGGAACCGTTGCTGTTTGCAGCAACCACTCGAAGCTCGGACTCGTCCCAGTCAATGGCTATTTTCTTAGGCATGTTATTCTATTTTTCCGTCTAACCGCGTGCCCAGCAGGCCGCATGTCACTTTTGGTTCAACCGCCTGCCCAGCGGGCCGCGCGTCACTTTTCGTTCAACCGTGTGCCCCGAACGGCACGTGGCTCAACGAGCTAAAAATCTGTATTCATCATGGTTCGACTACCTAGCACACTTTGTTCAAATCCTCGACCAAGATGGCTGAGGTTTTGCCACGAAATGACTTTTGGATTCACGGTCGTTGCATCAATGATAACTTCGCTACGACTCGATATTCCAGAATCTTCGAAGAATCCGATAATTTGGGCGCGATAAACATCACCGCCACCCGTTAACAAAGGTGTTAAACTACGCATCTGTTCAATCGTTACAATCCCTTCGACCAATGGCCAAGTCGCAAAGTTTCGGTTTGGGTCATCCGATTCGGTGGATCGCAATTCAATAATCGCTTGGATCGTTTCTTCGTCTAAAAACGGTATACCGTAGAGTAGTTCAGCGGGGCATTCGTTCAAGTTAATTCGCCCCGGTATTGTCTCGCTATCCTGAGTTGCAATCACATCCATTAGGACCGGCAAATACAGTGCCATCGAAACGGGATCCTCCAGAAATGGCGATGCGTATGTGCGAGCATTGTCGCCATTACCGAGTGTCACGGTTGACCCAACCAAATCGAGCACTTGGTTGATCGGGTTGCTCGCCTCGCCAGTCAAGTCAACCTGATCCATCATTTCGATCGACCAAACGCCACCGTCGGCACCCTCCGGTGCTTCGCCCGACGCTTCGGCGTTCGGCGCTGTACCACCTATTCGATAAGCAACGATGTAACTGGCGTAGGTTTCGTCTCCGATCGCCTCAAGCAACTCTTCGTACAAAAGTTCCATGTCGTCTTGGTTGACGTTCACGCGAGCGAGTCCGTCACGCGTTTTGTTTCCTTCGGCGCCGGAGACGGTTAGGAAGGCGGCCCAACCCAACACCCCCGGTGTTTCAATGCCAACCCCGTAGTGTGCTTGCTCATCCGCGTCGAGCACGCCATTGCGATTTGCATCGGCACCGAATAACAGTGCAGGCGTGATGCCGCGAACCAATAGCAGCTCTTCAACACTCAAAAGGGGACCATTGGTTGGCGAATAGGGTGTCGGCAAACTTGTATAGCTTTCTAATTCGGCACCATACATTCTAGGTTCATCGTCTTCATCGAGCCAATCCAAGATGGCGTCGGCGATTTCAAGCGACATGCCGGGAAGTGACATCAACAGCGAAACGGCAATGTTGTCGATCTCCGTCTCTTCCGATTCTTCCGATTCTTCATCTGTGACCAACAAGGTCGAAAGGATCGCGTCGGAGTTTTCTTCTAAGGCAGTGAGGGCGTTCAGGTTCAATCTCGCCGATTCGTTTTGCAGCCCAAATCGAATGCCACCGTAGCTGCCCGTTTCGGTTAAGCCGGTTGCGACGATTGTGAAACTTGAAGCGGTCGCGTTATCCGTCCCCATCGAGACGTTGACGGCTTGAAACATTGACGGATTGTTGAAGACGCCGCCGTAATCCAATCGCGTCGCCGGAGGTTTGCTCAGCAGTAGCCGGGTGGTATCGACGCCCGATTCCACGTTGACGCGAGCTTGGACCAAATCCGCTGACAAGTAGGTGGAATCTTCGTAGGCGACCATCAACTCGGTGAACGAGTAAACGGCCATCGTGCAAACCGCGACCACGACCAATACGAGAATCAGAAAAAAACCGCGTCGTTGCGGACGCAAGCTACGACCTTTGGCAATCATAAACCGGTCTCCGATAAGACAGTTTCTTCTTCGCTTGTCTCAACAGGCTGCGACATCGGCAAACGGATGATGTGCGAGATCACTCGCAAGTTCGCTGGATCGCTGGAATCCGATTCGGCCGTCATGGCAGAGGCCGGATCGAGCATCGTCAATTGCACTTTCACCGCCGCAGGCAATTGTCCCATTTCGTCACTGTTCCATTGCAACTGCCAGAGAGTTCCATCCCAGTAGCTAAATTCAATCGCGGTGATCTCCGGTGCCAATAACTCGCCCGTCTGGTTAAGGGTCATGATCGACCCGTTGTCGATCGCTTCCAAAGTCACGTGGCGATCGAGCGAGCGGCGAACGAGGCCGCCGGCTCCCGACTCGTCTTCCGTCGCTTGGCCCGAATTGGCAGCGATCAACAAACGACTGAGCGAATCGGTCACACCGCCGATCGTCCCAGCGGGCTGGACAAAATAGCTGACCGTTTTAATGTCGCTGGGGATATCGTCCAGATCCGAAGTGGTTTGATCAATGATGGGCAGGTATTCTTCAAGCCGAGGCAGGCAGCTAACATCGATCTGAATTTGATATTGGT
The DNA here is from genome assembly GCF_007860185.1 of Novipirellula aureliae. Lineage (NCBI taxonomy): Bacteria > Pseudomonadati > Planctomycetota > Planctomycetia > Pirellulales > Pirellulaceae > Novipirellula > Novipirellula aureliae. The sequence goes on along the minus strand of NZ_SJPY01000003.1, from coordinate 332,516 downwards.
TGCCAATCAATCCTGGAACGGCTAACACGGATGTATCCGTTAACAGATCGGGCACCGTCGAATCAACGGAAACATCAGAATCAACGGAAACATCGAGTTCGTCGTCACCGGTAATGCCAGCGGCTGATAGATCTTCCTCTGACGATGCCTGCTGCGAATCGCCTCCCTGGGATGCGGTTGCCTGTAGCATGCTTTCCAATGCCGACGCGTCGAATGGTTGCGGATGCACCGTGCTGCGAAGATCATCTTCAATCATTTGCATCAGCGAAGTTGCTAAATGGACTTGGCGAATGTCCATATCGCTCACGTTCAATGTCACGCTGTAGAACTGGATCGCGCCGCCAATGAGCAGCATCAAGACCACCGACATCGACAGCGTCAACAAGACTTCGATAAGAGTGAATGCTGAGCGTTTCAAAATCAAATCCCCCCGCCAGTAGCTGATGTTAGGGCCGCTTCCGCCGCCGCTTCTGCTTCCGCCGCTTCCGCTGCTTCCAACGCTTCGAGCCCCAAATCAGGATCGATCATCCATCGCGAGAGCGAATAGGTTGCCAATGCGGAACCACCATCTGGGTTCGCCGCGACGACCGTCACTCGAATGGCCAACATCCCGTCAAGCGGTGCTGGCATCACTTCAACGGAGTACGAAAATGGCGACATCGAACCTGAATCGGCTGATGTGATCGGGATATCGACGACCGGTTGTGGTGAGATATTTTCCAAAAGTATTTCCGTCAACTTGGTTTGGCACAAAATGCGAGCGACCGCCAAATCTCTCGATTCACGTGCAGCGGACGTTCCGGTTCTGGCAATGGTGCCCAGGATGGCTAACGAGCCACCGAGGATCGCGAGGGCTAACAAAATTTCAAGGAGCGTAAAGCCATTGCGATGAAAGTTGGTTCTCATAGCGGCATCACCTCGTCGATCGTTACGTCGCCGGTAATGCCCCGCAATTTGACTGCCACGCGACCGATTGTCGGATGAGCCAGAATGATTACCGCATTGCTTGTCGTTCCATCGGAGTAAAACAGGATCGGGCTTGTTCCCGTCACCAGCTCACCAACCATCTCCTGTTCCGCGATGGTTGACCGCGCGGTCGGAGTGACAGCGATCACCTCGACAGTAACGCCTTCCGGTAACTCAATCGTTTCTTCGGCCTCGGGGTCGTAGACAGGAGCGGCCGTGACGCTCGCTTGGTTACCGCCAGTTAGCAAAGTGGATTGCGAGTTGGCAGAACCGTTATTGCTGTCGACGGACGCGACGGCTGAAAAGAACGGCTTGAGCTTCAGTGTGCCTAAATCGGGGTCCCATTGGAGCATCATCATCTGCCCGGCTCTCATCGCATCGACGCGGGTACGCGTCAATTCGATTCGAAGCTGCTCGCTGGCGCGAGTCAGCTTCTGCTCGCCCATCAACAAACCGAGGTTGGGGATCGTGACCGCCGCGATCGCAGACAGGATCGCGAGGACGAGCAGCAGTTCAAATAGGGTGAAGGCAAAGGTTCGGCGATACAAAGTGAGACTCGGCAACGGGTAGCGGAAGTCGGTAAGACCTCCGGTGATAATTGGTAGCGGAAGTCGTCAAGACTCTCGATGCGGATCGAAACGGCCGACGAGGCCCGCTACCACTAAACGCAAAACCGTGCGGTCAACGGGACTCATCCGTGATCAGACGCGCGGCCCGTTGGGCACGCGGTCTCACTATGGACCGGTGACAATGATGTCATCATCGGTGTTGGCTTGGCCATCGTTTCCGCTACTGCGAATCTCGTACGTGTCACCTGTGACAGAGTATTCAAACGGATTGTTCCAAGCATCATTGGGAATGGAATCGATATACGCTCCACTCCATTTTTCCTTTTTATCCGCATCACTAGGCCCGTCACGAAGCGCTTCGAGGTTTTCGGGCAGCGAGTTCATCTTGAGTTGATACCGCTGAATCACCGGTTTCAACAGCCCAATCTGAGCCCGGGTGGCGTCTTCGTTGGCCTCTTTGGATACACCAACCAAATTACCAACCACGAATCCGCCAATCACGACCAGAATGGACAGAACTAAGAGAAGCTCAAGTAGGGTAAAACCGCTGTTCTTATGGACACGGCGAGTTCGTTTTTTAGTAGATCGAGTCATTTCCATTCTTCTTGTATTCGAAACGGATGGGGCGATGTGGGGGGCGAAATAGTAGGGGGTTGGTCGAAAAAACCGACCCCATCGTTATACTGTATACTAACCCATCAAACACTTAAAGGTTCCGATCCGTTCTACAGGGCCGCTATTTGAAAAGTCCTTCAGGATGATCGGTTCTCTCGTCTGATTTGCCCTTCAACCTCAAGATTTACTTCCTATGGACCTTCTCAAAAAGCATCTCGTGAAGCCCGGCGCTTCGATTAAATTGGCTTCGATGAAGACCGTGCCAGATGGCCCGTTTGAGGGGAAAGACGACGCTCGGAACTATTGTGAGGAGATCATTGAAAAACTTCGGGAGATGCAATACCGGCTATTTGTCGAAGCGAAACAGTCACTCTTGATCGTTTTGCAAGCTCCCGATGCAGCGGGCAAAGACGGCTTGATCCGCAAAATGCTCGGGCGAATGAACCCCCAAGGTGTGCGGACTTACCCCTTTAAGGTGCCAACCCCACTGGAAAAATCACACGACTTCCTGTGGCGAGTCCACAAGTGTACCCCCGCGACGGGGATGATTTCGGTTTTCAATCGCTCCCACTACGAAGATATCTTGGCCGTTCGCGTCGAAAAATTGGCCCCCAAGGAAGTCTGGAGCAAGCGGTATGACATGATCAACCATTTCGAGAATTTGCTGGCGGCCAATGGCACTCGCATCTTGAAATTCTATCTTCACATCAGCCCCGAGGAACAGCTCGAACGGTTCAAGGAGCGTCTCGACCGACCCGAAAAACACTGGAAGTTAAACGCCGGTGATTACGAGTCGCGTGACAAACGTCCCGCCTACCTCGAAGCGTATGAGGATGTATTCAAAGAATGTAGCCCGAAACATGCTCCGTGGTTTATTATTCCCGCCGATAAAAAATGGTACCGCGACGCGGCGGTGGGAAGCATTGTCTACGAGACCATGAAAGAGATGAGCCCGCAATTACCGCCGGTCGACGTTGACCTAGATAAAATCCGCCGCCTCTATGAACGTGAAAAAGCAGAGTTAGAAAAGACATAGGTGAGTCGTAAAGCGACGGCAGGTGTTCATCACTCCGTATTTCGCTTGGCTTTCAATACCTGTCGTCGCGATCGCGACTAAGCAAGAATGAAAACAACATAGCGCATTTGTACCTGAAAAACGAATTTTGAGCTTCTCTGGTCCCGCAACGTTGGTCGCTTCGGTGTGCTCCCTAGCGACTGCGAACCAATGCGTTTCGATCGATGTTTTGACGCTTGATAATGTCCGCAACGTCATGCAGGAATCGCTCGGCATCGACAGGATAGCCAGCGGTTGGTTTGATCGATGTTCCCGGATTCGCATGCTCTTTGAAATAGTCGTTCAAAGATCCCATGCACAATTCCCGCAGGTACTTTGCGTGCAATGACGACAGGGCGACGGGCGTGAATGAATCGCCTTTGACGGTAAACCGGATGCGAATCGTATGCAAGCCGGACGCTAATTCGTATTGACTTTCTTGCTTGGTTTCGGAGATCACACGAAGCAGTGAGCCTGCAAATTGGTGCTGTAGCGCGGCCCCGTAGTAGCGTCTGCCTCCATGTCGGTCGCAATAAACGTCGACCTCTTTCTCATTGGGGTACTGAGCAATGGCCGATGCAATCAGTTGCAACGAAGAATCCGAAAGCAGGTCGGATTTGTTCTGGCCTTTTTGAATTTCTCGGTTAAAAGTCGACGCGGTTAAAATGCGTGCTTTGACGCTGTGGAGTACGGAGCCTTTTGAACGCCACTTGGTTATCACGTCGGTCGCAGGCGTCGGATCGCATGAAAAGGAGGGCTCATGGATCGTTTGGTTTTCAAGCGGCGCGAGCCAATCGGTTTGCACGATGTTTTGATAGTCATCCGCGGCAATTTCGCGAAGCCATTGACCGACCGTGTCAAAGTTGTGGCCGCACCAGATGCTACAGATTCTGGCGATGGCCGCCAAGGTTTGCATCGAACGGCTGCCTTTGGACTGAAAGACTTTCTTCGAGTCGTCAATGACCAAATTCAGATTGCCATACTTGTTCGCCGTTCGCAGCGGTTCGAAACAATCCGATAGAACGCCGTCGAGATCGTCTGGTACCTTCCAAGCGGTCGCGGCGATTACCAGCGGTCCCAACTTCGGCCCATAGCCTGCTTCATCGACCGCGATCAATAACACAACATTAGCTCATCGACGACGTCACTAGCCCACTGGGTTCCACGACCTTCGGCGAATATTTTCAGCACCCGCTCAATCGGCATTCCATCACGGTAAGGCCGGTTGCTGGTCATGGCGTCAAAGGCGTCGGCAACCGCTAGCACTTGAGCATCACGTGGAATCGCGTCCCCCTTCAATCCGTCCGGGTATCCGCTGCCGTCCCACGATTCATGGTGATGACGTACCGCGGGCAGGATTTTTCGAAACGGACGAATTCCTTTGAGAATTTCAAAGCCGAGTACGGGATGAATTTTTATCTGTTCAAACTCGTCGTCGGTCAACTTCCCCGGTTTGCGGAGGACCGAATCTTCGACCCCAATTTTTCCGATGTCGTGAAGCACACCCGCCATCTGAATTCGCTGTAGTGACTCCTCGTCATAGCCGAGTCGGCCAGCTAATCGTACAGCCAATTCGGCGACGCGAGAACTGTGACCACAAGTGTAGGCGTCTTTGGCATCGAGGGCGGAAACGAGCGATTGAATCGTCCCCTCGAACATCAACTGCATCTCGTCGTATTGCCGTTGGTTGACCAAGTGAATGCCGAGCATCATCGAAGTCGATCGCATCAAGTCCGCTTCGGTCGTTCCAAATTCGTCCTCGTTTTGCCATCGAATGGCAATCATCCGGCCAAGCGTTTGACCGCCTCGTTCAATCGGTACCACAATTGCATTGTAGAGTTCACCATCGAGACAGAGGTGATTGGCGATCGTGATCGTTGATGACTGCGAATCTTCATGTTTGCAATCTTCCTGTTCGCGGATGCCCTGTACTCGATTGCGTTGCCGGATAGCCGCATCGACGATCCAGCGTAATCGCGACGCTTCGATTTCGTCACCATGAAGATGCAGCTCCGCAGCTCCCTGGTCGAGTTCAATTGCCTCGGCACCATAAGCGTCATCGCGATCGCCATCATCGGCAGCGTCGAGCTCGATCGCCAACGTGGTGGCCTGGATACAGCCGTGCAGTTCGGATAACAGCAAACGACAGATCGTGCTGGTTTTTTTGCCGAGATCAAGACGCTGACAGAATTCGCGAATCAGCGAAAGCTCTTCATACTTGAAGCTCAAGGCTTCCGTCAAACAGTCAACCTCTTGTTCAAGCGGTGAAGTGACGCTAGCGTTCGAACACGAATACGCCGGATCGACGTTCATCGCAGGATTCGTTAGCGTTGTGTCAAGTTGCATGAGCCTCAGAGTCCCGAAGGCGGTCAATCTTCCCGCATGCGGCTTTCCGCTATCCACTTGATAGCATGCGCAAAAAAAGGCGAGAGTGCTGAACAATACAGCACCAAGGGAGTTCGTGCCGATGGTTCTAACGAGAAACCGAGAATCGATCGCTAGGCCTTGAAGGGAGGTTCCGATCGCAGCGGTTGTAGCGAAATTTTTCGTGGCTGTGGCTTCTAGCCGCAGCTGACTGTGCAAGATGCCCCACCACGCTTTTGCCAAGCCTGAAATCAAGCGGTGGCAAAACGCTAGGCAATCGAGGAGGTTGACGTTTGGTTGGACCGTCGGGCGGCAACGAGATCGCGGAATTGGTGTCGCAGATTCTTCAGCCAAAACGCCAAGTAGAGATTTCCAATGATCGAGATTAGCAACATCCCATTGAATAGCGGCTGGGCAGCCACACGCCGCGGTTCCGGCGTGGAGCGGCCGGGCGGTACCGGTTCCGCAGACTCGCTGCCCGTTGGCTTTTCAAAACGATCCGATGCGGAACGCACTTCGCTTGTGCCGCTGAGTGGATAGTCACGATTTTGAGTGGTGGGTACCTTGACGCTCGGTGCGTAATCGTTAGGCGAGTAATTGTTTGGCGGGTAATCGCTCGGTGAGTAATCCGTCTGCGAGTATTCGGGACGGACGGATTCGGGGCGTAGCTGTTCTGGGCGTAGCTGTTCTGGGCGTTGGTTCTGCGTTACTCCCTGCGTCGTTGCTATGCGTCCATAACGATCGAGTACCCGGCCTTGGCGATCAACCGCTTGTCCCGAGGTGTTAAAAGAGTAGCCGCCGGGTGGCAGACGTGCAGCATCGCGGGCTGTTAGATCCGGATCAACGATAGGCGATGTTGGCGAATAGTTTCCAAAGCTAGGAGGCGTTTGAATTGACGGCGTGCCTGTAACGCTCAGCGTGCTGCCTTGACCTGGCTCCGGCGTAAACGATTGCCCGTAAGTGGGCGTTGAACTGGTGCTAGAACCTCGCGCGGCTTGCTCGTTTTGTTGCTGCGGATACTGCTGCTGTTGCTGCTGTGCAAGTTGTTGCTGTGCAAGTTGTTGTTGATACGCCTGCTGCCGCTCGAACTCTTGTTGACGCACCTGCGCTTGTTGTTTCAATAATTCTTGTTGCCTTTGTTGTTGAGCATAGGCGGAGGATGCCGCGCCACCGGAATTTTGGTTTGGCGGAGTATTCAAGTTTGATGGGGGATTCGTTTGCGGTACGCCGACACCGTATGGCGGTCGACCAAAGTTGGGGGTCGTTCCTAAGCCCATGCCTTCGCCACTGCGCGAAGCCGAACTGGCCTGCGATGATTGAATCGTTGCACTGTTTGCGGTTGAATTGCTGTTGGGGCTCGGATTGCCGTTGGAGTTCGGATTGCCGTTGGAGTTCGTTGATGTGTTCTTGTTCAAACCATACCAGGGGCTATTTGTGGCGGTCCCCGATGGATCGGTGGGGTCGGTCGTGGGGCCACTTGCATAAGGGGCACCTGAGTAGGGACCACCTGTGAAGGAAGGCGGTTCATTGCTTGGCGGTGTGACGTTGTCACTCGATGCCGGGTTCATCGAGGGGGCATTGGCTCGGCCATTTGCTGGTATCCCGAAGGATGATTTCATCGCATCGGCAGCTTCTCGTAACGAGGGTGGCAATCCCATCCCAGAGCCGGAGAGCGGATCGTTCACATCGGGTTTCATCATCGATGCGGTTTCGGAGTTCGTTCTCTGCTGGTTTGCAGCCATTGAGTCGGCCGAACCGATTGGGCGCAAGATAGAAGGATCACTCATCTCAGGGATCGGCACCAAATCTTGGTCGGCCGATCGGTCTGCTACGGCGTACGGCAGGGCTTGATTGTGACTCGATCTAGCGATTGTCGATGGGGTGTTTCGTGGGAGAGGGCCGTTGCCGACACGAATGACGACTCGCGAAACGTGGCCTTGGACTTCCGGGTCAATTCGGCTGCTAATTTCGCCCGATTCCTTCAACCTGTCGAGCTGGTCCTCAGGCACTTGGATGATGTATTCGACGCCGTGGTTTCCATCCGGTTGCCAACCGTAGGTGACTCCGATTGCCGCTGCTAGTATTAGCACAGGGACTCCGCCCATTGCCTCAATCCTTGATCATTTGCATTGAAAATTCGCCCCAAAACGACCTGTTTTTGCCAAGCAGGAAGGATCGACGCGTAGATAATAGCGGTGATGATAGCGATAAAACGCTAAGCAGGTAAAGAGAGGATCTTGCTAAAGTTTGATTGGCCCTCTAAAAATGGTTGCACACACAACCGTTCCCTTAGGTTCCCACCCGATGAATACCACCCGACGAACGCTTACTTGCGCAATGCTTATGTTTACTTCGATGGCCTGTTTGCCAGCAAAGGTGTCTGGCGATGAAGGCATGTACCTTTTTAATGATTTGCCAGCAAACCAGTTGAAGGAACGCTATCAATTCGAGCCTTCTGGCGATTGGGCCGATCATTTGCGACTCTCGTCGGTGCGTTTCAATAGCGGTGGATCCGGATCGTTCATCTCCAGTGACGGTTTGGTTTTGACCAATCATCATGTTGCCAGCGATACGCTGCACAAACTCAGCACCCCTGAGATGAATTTGATCGAGAACGGCTACTTAGCGAAAACGCTCGATCAAGAATTGAAGGCACCCGATTTGGAATTGAATCAGCTCGTGTCGATCGAGGACGTGACCGCCCGCGTCAAAGCGGGTGTCAAGGAAGATGCATCCGACGAAGACGCGGTGAAGCAACGACGAGCCATCATTTCAACGATTGAGAAGGAGTCGTTTGAGCAAACGGGCCTTCGAAGCGATGTCGTCACGCTTTATGGTGGTGCCAAGTATCATCTGTACTGCTATAAAAAATACACCGATGTGCGCCTCGTTTGGGCTCCTGAAACCGAGGCCGCGTTTTTTGGTGGTGACGCCGATAACTTTGAATACCCGCGTTACAATCTCGACGCGACGATCATGCGAGTCTACGAGGAGGGCAAGCCAGCAAAGCTCGAGCATTTTTTAAGCTGGAACAAGAATCCGCTTTCCGAAGGCGAGTTGGTATTCGTTAGCGGCAACCCTGGCCGAACCCAACGTATTTTTACGGTCGAGGCGTTAGAGTATCTCCGAGACGAACGGATTCCCTATGTGCTCGATTTTCTACGACGCAAGGAGATTTTGATGCAACAATTCGGGCTCGAAGGGACCGAGCAAGCACGCCGAGCTCGGGACGAATTGTTCGGTATTCAAAACGCACGTAAAGCGTATTCAGGGATGCTTGGCGGACTCCAGGATCCACAAACGATCGCCCAAAAGACCCAGCGTCAAGAAAAACTACTTGCCGAGCTGAAGAAGAACCCCGAACTTCAGCACTTGGCATCCGCTTGGACCGAGATCGAAGAAATTCAGGACGTGAAACGAGAGATGATCGATCGAAGCGTGAGCCTTCGCAGCACGCTCTTCGGTCTCGCTCTGCAAACCGTACTACTTGCGGGTGAGGACGCGAAAGCCAATGAGTTGCGATTACGCGAGTTTACCGATTCGTCGCGTGAATCGTTGATGCAAGAGCTGTTGAGCACCGCGCCAATCTATCGTGACCTGGAACTGGCAAAATTGTCGGACGAAATCTCACGACTGATTATCTCTCGCGGAGCCGATGATGAGTTGGTCCAAAAAATTCTCGATGGAAAAGCACCTCGCGAGCGCGCCGCTGCGTTGATCGAAGGCACGAATCTTGACAGCGTCGAATACCGAAAAGAGACAATCGATGGCGGCCAAGCAGCGATCGACAGTAGCGATGATGCAATGATTCGCCTCGCCCTTCTCATCGAACCCGAGTACCGTTCGGTCCGCGAACAAAACGAAGCAATCGAAGAACGCGAGCGACAAGCCTACGCTCAGGTTGCCGAGGCGATTACCGCAATGGAAGGAACCAGCGGCTATCCGGACGCAACGTTCACATTGCGGTTGGCCTTCGGTACCGTCAAAGGCTACGTCGAAGACGGAAAGATGATCAAACCAACGACAAACTTCGCGGGTGCGTTTCAGCATGCTGCATCGCACAAAGGACAAGCTGATTTCGATTTGCCGCAATCATGGATGAAGGCGAAAGATACAATTGATCTGCAAACCCAACTCAACTTTGTCTGCACCGCCGACATCATCGGTGGTAACAGCGGTTCGCCAGTGGTTGATCGCAATGGCGAATTGGTGGGGTTGATCTTCGACGGCAATATCCAAAGTCTGACGAGCGATTACTTGTACAGCGACGAACAATCCCGAGCCGTGAGTGTTTCGGGCGTCGGGATCTTGGAGGCGTTACGCTCCATCTACAACGCAGGTGAGCTTGCCGATTCGATTGGCAAATAAGGTTTCCGGCAACCGATGAAAGTTCCTAACGTCTCTCAGCGAAGCGAAGTCGGTGCCAACATGACACCGATGATTGACGTTGTTTTCTTGCTGATTATCTTCTTCCTGGTCTCAAGTCATTTGGCCAGACAGGAGAATCGGTTGGCAGTCGATCTGCCAACCGCTAGTAGCTTTTTGCCGCTCGACTACGAGCGTGATTCGCTGACGATCACGGTCGACGCGGATGCTAATTGGCGGGTCGGCGGCATTGTGATCGATGAGGCAATGCTACCAACGATCTTACAGCAACACTCCTCTCGCAGCGTTTCAGGGGCATCGGTTCGTTTGCGGACCGATGGCAAGGTTTTGTATGAACGCATTGAGCCAATCCTGCGAGAAGTTGCGCTAGCAGGCATCTCCGATGTCACCATTTCCGTTCGCGAGAAAAGGTGAAGCCGACCGAGCACTTCTGTTTAGATCACTCGGACGAAAGCCCAGCAGAAAACAGTTTATGCGGGCACGATCTCCAACAGCTCGATCGCAGGATCTCCGTTGCAATAGATTAACGCTGTCCGTCCGTAGATCGTATCACCGATCTCTCGCTGCATGAGCAAACTCAATTTGGGGCCGACTTGAACTTGCCATAACGCACACAATTCGACACGACACAATAGATTGTTCTCAATCAGGACACGACCGAGAGGCGTTTGTCTGCTCTCAATTCGTCGCCATGATTCTTCATTGAGTAAGTCAACATTCAGGCGGACCATGCCGTATAAAACGGGACGCTTTGTCTGTTGCGTCAGCAACGTGATCTCTCGCTGATACCAACATGCATCGCGTTTTGCCCGGAGGACATCGACATCCACTTTTTCGCCATGAAACGTTTCTACGGTCACCGTCATGTGACTGTGATGGTCCAGCAGTTGGTCGTAGGGTGGAGGAACCTTGTCGACCAACTGGATCTGGCCGACTTCGGATTCGTCAGATGGCCAATCATAAAATTGGTTCATCAGTTTATTGATTTCGATCGTCGGCTTGGTCGACACAGATAGATGCCTTGTTTTGTTAACGTTGTTTGGCTTTTTTTAAAGCTTCGCTCACGCGGCGTAGCACGTCTTGGTCGTCGCGGCTAAGACCTTCGACTCCGTCACGATGCAACCGTTCAAGGATAGCGTCTAACTTGCTGGCATCAACCGCCTCTTGGTGCTCTTGCGTCAACGCACGGCGAAGTTTCCGTCGCGAGATCCATGATCTTGCCTTGGAACCTATCGAATCGTGAAACGATTCTCGGCCGCTTTCGCCCGCCTCATCAATGCCAAATTCGCTCGCTTCCTCATCGGCCGTGATCGAAAACGCATTGACCAGATTCTGAACGCTTGACATTCTCGACGTTCGAACCAGCCAGATGGAAACGAGTAGCAGCAGGGGCCAACGAGGAACAAAAAGGGGGGTGTTGCTTCGCAGCATCGCGAATGCAAACAAAGCCGTAAAGACCGCAGATAGGATCAATCCCCGGTGAATCCATCTCACCTCGCTCCCCCGCTCTTTCATGCCAAGACTTAAGACGGCGGATGCCAGCAGATGGCGACCGAGCGATCTTGGCAAAGGGAACATTTGGACAGCGATTTGGATTAGAAACAACCAACCCGCTAACTCGAGCAATGCCCCGGGTGATTCCAAATCAAATCCTGGGATTGCAAAATAATGCTCCAGCTGACCGGTTCTGACGTCGGATTGTGTGACGTCGAATGGATCGAATCGATCGCGACTCCAGCGTGACGCCAACAATAGACTGCTACCGATAGCCAACATCACCGAAACGGTCATCACGCTGGTTTGCAGGGTTCGCTTTGCCGACATCTTGCCACTCGACCAGCGTGTTCCAATCAGCCCGATTTCAATAAAGTGATGATTCGCTCCCAGCCCAAGACGGTAGGCGGCCGCTTGAAAAAAACAGCCGATTGCCCAGATGACCACAGCAATGGTCGATGCAAACGCCAGGTCTTTGTTTCCCGCATTGCCCGCGAACGTAGCAACAATACCAACGACAATCCCCAGCGCGATCAAGAGCGAATAGGAAAAGTAGAGCGAGCATCCTGCCACTCGCCCCATGGGAATTGCCAAAACGGGGGGTTCGACGAGTGGGCGATGCGACCCGCCGTCATGATGCGTTGACGTTTTCAACGGAAACGACCTTCAAGATCGATTGGTAGGTGTGGATTGGAAGCCTTTCTAAGTTATACACAGATCGGACCCATTCCTGAATCATTTTTTTCTACCAATTTGTCTTCTTGCCCCATCCTCCGAGCTTGTCTCGACAGGAGAAAGCTTCACGCTATTGCGGACAAGCCCGTTGGAGGTGGCACCAAGTCGAACCGTCTATTACACCATCCACTCCACTTGCTCGGGGATACGGGGGTGGTTATGGCCTCGTAATTTTTGCACAAAGCGGAGTGACCTTTCGGGAGCGACGGTGATGGTCATTGTGATCCAACTGAGTGCAAGCACGAACGCTACCAACCAAGTTCGGTAGACCCCTTGGGAATACACATTTCCCTCGCCAACCCGCGGTAGCGTGATCGGGGCGATTGGCATTGCGTAACGCTTGGCGACCGATTTGACATTGCCAACGTTGATCAGCGGAATCCCTTTCGAGAGCATTCGTGTGGCAACGCAATCAGGAATCTCATCGCTTTCGGGCATTTCGCTGTAAAGTCCTCCTGGCCATAGCTCGTGCCCGGTCGACCCACCGATCGATGCCGATCCGCCTCCGACATTGATGTAGGCAGCATAAGTGGCACTCGACTCATTATGGTCGTAGATCACCATCCGCTCACGAATCGAATCCCGCAAAGTGTCGCCGGATAAACGCGGGACACCATTTCGGTCGCCAGCCTCAAAGAGGAGTTGCTTTGTCTGTTCCGTCATGCCGGATGCTTGGTCGTAGAGCCCGCCTCTCGATACGGCTTCGGCGCGAAAACTGAAAATCTTTGCTTCATTCAGAAGGCGTTCCATGTCGAGCCACATCATGTCGGGTGAATTGGCGCCATATTGACTCGATGCCGCCGACAACACAATGGTCGGCCTTAGCTGCATTGTCTCGCAAGCTGAATAGACTGCGATGTTTAACGCTGGCCATGAACCACTCGCACCAATCGCCACCTTGTCGCCTGGTTTCACACCGGCATCGCGTAGCCATTGGACGACAACGGCTGAAAAGTTCGGATTGATTGATGTTTGTTTCGACTCCAGTGATCCCAGTTTACTGGTTACCATCGACATCGAGGGGCCAATCAAGTGTGAAGCTTGTGGATCGAGCTTTTCGATTACCTTATGCCCTTGTTCTTTTCGAGCCGTACCGATCAAGCGAAACGCCTCGTTCGCCTTCAGCGACGCCGCCTTCAACGTCTCGCTGTGTTCGGGTGCAATCTTTCGAGGCAGCGATTCCACTAACATCATTCCAAAAAGAGAAACGAGCATCGAGAAGGTCAGCCATTTGCGTGAGATCTGCTTCGGTCTCCAGTACATCACTTGGGACGGTTGCCGCTGTGCAGCGGCTGTATTTGTGTTTTGAATGCTCATGAAAAGGTCTCCATACCAATGAGAATTAAGCATAACCGGACCATCACCGCCGCCGAAAGCATCGGCGATAAGGTTTCGATAAACCCTTGCCTTTCGAACCACAGTGCGATCAGCCCTGGGATGATAAAACCGATCATGACCATCGGCGTCATCGCTTCGGGGGCCCCCGAAACCAGCACCGCGGCGGCAATCGATCGAATTGTCATGCCAATTGCAAATCCCACCAATATGGTAATCACGACACGGCGGCGACCGAACACGATCGCATGTTGAGATATCCGGCGAACGATCCACCAAGTCATCGCCGCGGCCAAGACCGTGAAGACAACGGCGATCGGTTGATGCAGTGACAGAGCGATATAGCCGGGAACGATCATGCCTCCGACGCTGAGGCCGAGGACTTCCGTAACGACAAGGCTGACGATTAAGCCGACAGCGATTGCGATAAGTGTAGGATCCATTAAGCCGCTCCTTGGCATACGAGGTCATACGAACGATTCGATTCTTGAGCTTGTTTCTCTTGAACCACTTGGATTCGTTTGAAGTAGTCGAGCAGTTCCATGCCGGGGCCCGCGATATTGCCCATTCCCATTACCATCGACGAACGACCTGAATGTCCTTTGAGAACGTCCATCACTTTGGCTGCAGGCTGCGAATCGGCACACGTCAAACGATCTTTTGAAATCCCTTGTTGAAACGCTCGGCGAGCAAAGATTTCGGTACCCGTTCCCGACAAGACATAGTGATCCGCTGGACGCCACCGAACGCATGCGTCCGCCAATTGTAGTGAACGATCGGCACGATCTTCGCGACAATTGAACAACGCGATCCGGCGTTCGACCGATTCATAGCGGTCGACCACGGAGTTCCAACTGTGCCCCGTCGATTCCGGATCGTTCGCTGCGAAAGCGTTGACAAACGTCATGTCTTGGCCGGCATCGGCGACGTGGAACATTCGCATCACGCCTGGGTCCGCCGTTGCCGACCACATTCCCGCAAGTGCCGTTGCACGGTCGACACCCAAATCAGCACAAACCTTCAGCGATAAGGCAACGTTATCAGGATGTTCGATATGCGAGAACTTTCCCAGTTCTTCCCAAGTGACATCCGCGACGGCATCATCCAGAATCGAAACCATGTTTGAGCCTCGATTCTTCGCCGCCGCTTCGATCACCGATCGCGGCCCACACTGTTGTTCGGCGGCGTATACCGTTCCGCCAACAGGGACGGTTCCCGACAAGGCTTGGGCGACACCCATCACATTTGGTCCCATGACGTCCAAGTGGTCCGCTCGTGCGTTGGTGATCACCCCATGAGTCGACTTGACCAGCTTCAGTTCACAAATCGATTGCAGTTCGGGCTGCAAAGCCATGCACTCGACCACCAATGCGTCGCATCCGAGCTGAGCAGCAGCGCGGACGACCCGTCGTTGCTCCAAGATGTTGGCACGGGAGGGACGAAACACGGATGCTTCACTGCCATCTGGGAAAATCATTCGAGGAACGGTGCCGGTGGTTTTTGCACAAGTGCGAACACCTCCAGCGCGAAGTCCCGCTGCGATTAACCGCGTCACACTTGATTTGCCGCGTGTTCCGTTGACGTGGATCCGAATGGGAATGCGATTCAGATTTCGGGTATGCCACCAAGATTCGGCAACCCCTACGGCTGAAAGTGCGACGGCTCCGCCTGCAATACAAAGAGTACTCAGCATGACAACTCCTTTATCTGCGAATAGTTTCTTGAAAAGTCAAGTCATTCACGCTGGTGTTTCGGATTGTAAAAACTTCCAAATCGATGGAATGTTTTACAAACGCTATTGGCAACTTCGAAGTCGATCCGTAAACACACGCTGAGACGAGGAACGTGAGTCATTTTGTGAAACGGACGACGAAGCAGCGATAAAACGGCGCAAAGACCGCGAAACGCGGCGTGAATAGCTTAGATAGAAAAGGGGAATCGCGATCCCTGCGCTCCAACCGGACCAAAAGGTGGTTTGGAAGCGAAAGGTCACTCAGACAAGAGTTGCACCATATACATTTCTTGTGCCAGGTTTCAAGGCGTCGTTAAGATCTTTTTTTGCTGATTTTGAATAAAGTTCAGAGTCGTTCTGGCCGGTCATCATGGCGAAAAAATCGCCAATACTTCTTGGGCCCACTCTTCCCATCCATCGGCGGCAGCTTCAAAATTGACATCCATCCAGCGTACCGGAGTCGTCGGCATGACTCGCGGAGGAAAATCGCTTGCTTTCGAAATCGGTAGTTGGCTGCTGTCTCCCATCGCCAGCCGGTCTTCTGTCGATGGCGATACGATGTAGTCGGCTAGAAGCTCGGCTGCAACGGGATGCGGTGCATTGTTCAAAACGGCGACGGTATTAGGAATACGCAGCGTCCCGATTTGTTCAGGCAATTGGTCGGGAAAAACGATAGCAATTGGTCGGCCACGATCCTTTTCAATGATCGCATCGTCCGTATCGGTCAATCCCCAACTGACGGTGCCTGCCGATACTGCCAACGCAACTTGTTTGTTGCCTGACAAGGTGACGGCGTTTTCCTTGATGCGGCGAAGTTCTTCCAGCGTTTCCTCTCGCCCGTTCTTCTCTCGCAGTACCGCAAAATGAGTCGCCGTCGTTCCAAACAAAGGGCGAGCGAATGCACATTGCCCTTTCCACTTTGGATCGGATAGTTCGGAGACGGAAGTTGGGTAGTTGGCGGAGTCTGGAATCCGATCGGTGTTTAGGATCAACACGCGTGCTCGCGCTGCAAAACCGCACCACGTTCCATCACTGGCGATCATGTTCTTGGGCCACCCTGCTTCAACCGCCCACGATCGTGGTTTTAAGAGGCCCAGTTTCTGTAGCCGTACGGTGTGCATGATCTCATTGTTCCAAAACAGATCGCATACCGGTTTGTCTTTTTCAGCAATGATGCGTGTCACTAGACCAACTGTTTTTGTCGATTCGACATCAAACTTGCCTACCACGTTGACGGCATTTCCTTCGGCCGTTTCGGTCGATCTTTCAAAGGCATGAAGAATCGGTGTCGCAAATTCTTCATCAAGTGCCGAATAGACGACGACGTCTTGCTCTGTCCGCGAGACACAGCCCGACGCCGAAATGAGAGTGAGGGTGCTTAGAAACGCCACTGTCATTGACATCGTTATCGACATCGCCGAGCAATACCGAGTAAACTGCAGGGATGAACGGATCAAGACTTCAAGCTTTCTTTGTCGCATTGTTGTGGCACGCTAACGTAATTTGGTTTACAGGTTTGGCCGTTAGCCATGATACCACGGCTGCGGAGTTCCAAACGACTCGCGGTCGCCACATTACGCTGACAACCGATGTTTCCGCCTCGCAGCTCGATGCGATGCAGCTCGTCGAATCGTTCGATACCGCCGTTGCCGCATGGAAAGCATTTTTCGAACTTCCCGACCAAGCCCTCAACGATTGGAGCATCAACGCCTATGTTATGCAAGACAGAGCGGCGTTCGTCGCGGCAGGACTTTTGCCGCAGCGGGTTCCCTCGTTCACGCAAGGATTCGCCTATCGCGATACCGTCTGGGTCATGCTGCAACCAAGCGCCTATTATACTCGCCATCTGCTGCTCCACGAAGGGGTCCACGCTCTCGTGATCCACGGTTTCGGTGGCACCGGGCCGTCTTGGTTTGCGGAAGGAACCGCCGAGCTACTGGGCACGCATCGATCCAGTGGTGAATCGGTGGTCGTTGGGGTCCTACCAAAGAACAAAGAGTCTGTTCCCTACTGGGGACGCATCTCATTGATCGAAAAGCGACGAAACGAAAATGCGATACCTAGCATCGAAACGGTGATGCGCTATCAAGGTAACCTCGAAGCCAACGCAGAAAGTTACGCATGGTGCTGGGCAGTCGTGATGATGTTGTGTGAGTACCCCGAGTACAAAGCAGCCTACCTATCGGCTGCGCGCGGAGGACGTGACACCAGTATCAACTTTACTCGCCAATTCTATCAACGTCTGTTGCCACAGTGGCCCGTTCTCTCGGCTCGCTGGCGACTCTTATGCAGCGATCTGAATTACGGCTTCGAATGGGATCGCAACCGAGTGGGGCTCAGCATGTCCGATCCTCTCTGGAACGGTGCGGTATTAGAACGAAACTTGGATGCGACACGAGGATGGCAGAGTGTCGGAATTCGAGTGCCACCACAAACCGAGTTTCAAATCAGTGCCAGCGGACGATGTACGATTGCCAAACAAGCTGAAAAATCGTGGCTCAGTGAGCCTGGCGGCGTTACAATTCGCTACGTCGACGGCAAACCACTCGGTCAATGTGTCGCCTGCTTCGTTCCGATAAGGTCGAGTGGCGGCAGAAGCGACGAGCCGCTAAAGATCGTATCCGTCGAATCGACCCAGCGGATTCGTTGTGAGAAAGAATCGTGGCTCGTTTTAAAGATCAACGACGCTGTCGGTGAAAGAGGTGATAACGAAGGCGGATACAGTGTCACCATCCGCGAGCTCCGCTAAGGCTTAGCCATCGTCGCCTTTTGCTCCTCGTGCTGCATCAAGGTCTCGTCCACTACGACCAACCCTAATGTTTAATCTGGTTGAAGCACTAGCCTGTGAATGAATTCGCTTTCCTATAGCGGTGTCTCTCAGGACGTCGATTTATAGGTTTTGGATTTTTTCCTGTTAGGGCCGCGATCAACATAGCCTAGGCTTCTAGCGAGTCGTCTCTGTACGAATCGCAAAATCAGGGGCAAAGCTCCATCGATTACTTAACCCAGCCCATCGGGCTGGCGGATAAGTGATGAAAAGGGCTCCGCTCAAAGTACTCGGACGCCAGTCTATCGGGGGGCATGCATTTCGTTCGATGGTGTCATCGTGCCAATGTTGTAACACTCATCGACGGTTGCGATAAATGACGATAAAATCGATTATCGATTCTGGGGGCGTTTTCTCCAGATGGTTGACGCCCTTACCTGCCAACACCCGAGCCTACCCCGATGTTCTTCGATCCGTTTCACTCCGCTATGATCCCGATCCCGAATCTGGTCCTTTGTATCACGATGGTCGTTATGAGTTCTTTTTCCGCCGCGGAAGAGCCGAAGCAAGTCGTTCAGACAGCTCAAAAATTCAGTCGCACGATCGAATTGAAACAGGAATTGGATTACCTGTTGTTTTTGCCAAAGGATTACGATGCCGAGCGAGCCGACGGTTGGCCGATGATTTTGTTTCTGCACGGAGCGGGCGAACGTGGCAATGACCTTGAACGGGTCAAGGTTCACGGACCGCCGAAGCAGGTGGAGTCCGATCCGGATTTCCCCTTCGTGCTGGTTTCACCTCAATGCCCAAAAAATGAAACGTGGGATGTCGCAGAACTCAATGGACTGCTGGACGAGATCCTTTCAAAGCATAACATCGATACCGACCGAATCTACCTGACGGGACTAAGCATGGGCGGTTTCGGCACATGGAGTCTGGGGATTTCGAATCCTGAACGGTTTGCAGCGATCGCCCCTATTTGTGGCGGAGGCGAGCGACTTTCGGTGGTCCTTGCCGCCGGATCAAGAAAAGACGCTCTCAAAAAACTTCCCGTTTGGGCATTTCATGGAGGAAAAGACCCTGTCGTTCCGCTGGCAGAATCCGAAAGCATGATCGATGCAATGAAGCGAGTGGGAGCCGAGGACGTCAAGCTGACGATTTATCCTGAAGCGGGGCATGATTCATGGACGAAGACCTACAAAGACCCCGAATTCTATTCGTGGCTGTTGCAGCAAAAACGCTAATGGACGCTTCGCGGAGGAAACGCTAAAGAGTCGGCTGTCGGGACAAACGAATGGTGACATGGCGAAAAGGGGGCTAGCTTACTGTTGTGAAGTTTAGAATAATCGACTCTCGATGATTCACTACAGCGACGATGAACTGACAAAAATCCAAGCCGATGCATTGCTCATCGAAGTCGATTGTCTCGGTAATCTTGTAGGTGATCTGCATCATGCGATCCAACGTTGTCTGCCCGACGTTTATCTATCGTTTCGAAAATTCTTTGACGAGGGCCACGTCGAACCCGGTCGGCTGCTGACGCTCGAGCGCCCCGGTCAAGTGCCCCGTTGTGTTTTCTTCTTGGCAACGCGAGTTCACCCCAGTGGTAAAGCTCGAATTGCATTTTTCGAATCGGGAATCGGTCAATTGACCGAGCATGTCCTACGAATGGGAATCAAGTCGGTTGCCATTCCTCAGTTCCAGGCGGATTTGAAGAATGGGAGTGCCGATTTCAAGCTGCGTTTTCTATCCGCATTCGCTCGCATTCCACAAATCAATCTTACATTCTTCCCGTCACAAAATGAAAAAGCCACATCAAAACGGGTGGTTATCTTCACCGACGGTGGAGCGGAACCGAATCCAGGAGTTGGCGGGTATGGAGTCGTGCTGAGGAGCGGAGACTTTTACAAGGAAATCAGCGAAGGGTTTCGGTGGACAAGTAACAATCGAATGGAGCTGTTGGCGGCGATCAAGGGATTGGAGGCACTCAAGGCGGCTTGCCGCGTTCGTTTGCACAGCGATTCCCGCTACGTAATTGACTACGTCAACTTGGGTATGTTGTTTCGGCTAGCTGCGAAGAAATGGCGGGGCAAGAAGGTACAGAATGTCGATCTATGGAAGCGATTTCTTGATGCCTACTTGAGACATGAGGTTGAGTTGGTGTGGGTCAAAGGACATGCAGGTATTGCCGACAACGAACGCTGCGATGCGCTCGCTAGTGAAGCGATCCATGGTCACGAATTACGAGTCGATGAAGGGTTTTCGGAAAAGCAGAAAGTTCCAGCCGAAGCTGCGAAAGCGGTGGTGAACGCGGCGACGCTCATGACGACAAGTTCAAAGCTCAAAAAGGTGGGTGACCTTTGTCGTAAGTGCCAAACCCCTTTGATTCGTCGCGAGACCAAAAAACATCGGCCCGGTGCAGCTTTCTGGTATCAGTGGTATCTCTACTGCGAGGCATGCCAACGCATCTATCATGTGGAAGAGGCAAAGATTTTTCCCACTCCAGACAAACCTGCAAAATGATTGACACTTCTCGCGGATCGCACCATTCTTCGCTCTCCTCAAACGCAGTTTGGCGAGGGGCTTTTTGAAATGTGAAGGACGGATTCTGATTTAGTGGCGAAGCCACGGTAGGTTCAAGCCCCGGATGCGAGTCCGGGGTCGCGAATCCGTTGCATTTGAAGTCCTGAAAGGACGGTAGGAGAACCGGTTTTACTTGCTCGATACAGATTGCTGACACGCCCTGGTTCTGAGCACCCAGACCCAGCCCTTGCTCAAATCGTTTTTATTTTCTTTCTTCAGTCGGCGAGACCGTGCGTTGAACTTGCGTCGTGGTCATCCGACTTGATCATCCCCAAATCGCAGAGGACAACGTAGATACAGGGGATGACGATCAGGACCAAAACGGTCGAACTCATTAGTCCAAAAACGATGGAAACCGCCGTCGGTATCAGCACCTGTGCTTGCGTGCTTTTTTCGAGGGTCAGTGGCAGCAAGCCAACCATCGTGGTCAAGCTCGTCAACATGATGGCTCGAAAACGAAGGCGGCTAGCGTTGCGAGCGGAGTCGTGGCTCGGCTTTCCTTCCGATCGTTCCTTTTTTAGAAACAGCACCAACAGAATCGAGTCGTTAACCACAATACCCGCCAGCGAAACAAAGCCGATCAGGCTGGGCATGCAGATTTCCATGCCCATCAACATGTGCCCAAAGATCATGCCGATTAGCGACATCGGAATCGCCGCCATCACGACGAACGGTTCTAACCAACTCTCAAACTGGAAACACAGAATTGCATAGACGCCAAACAGGCCCAGAAGAAACAGAGACGCCATGGACGATCCTGTTTCACTTGAACGTTCTGCTTCGCCACCCAGGGTGACTGTCACGCCGTTGAACTTGGAATTCAATTGCGGGAGGAAGTCTGTTTGAAACGCACGCATCAGGTTCGTGGTGTTGACCAGTTCGGTGTCGGTATCGGCGATCAATGTTACGGTCCGCCAACCATCGACGCGGGAGATTTTGGACCAACCGTAGGTCATTTCCAAATCGGCGACGGATTGCAATGGAACCTGGGCACCGCCCGCAAGGACGAACTGAAAGTCGTAAAACGACTCCAGCGTGTTTCGGCTCTCGGGTGCGAGCTGGACATTGATTTCATACTGATCGACTCCTGTCTGAATATCGCTAATCTTTGTGCCCTGGAAAGCGGTGCTGAGTTGGCTTGCCATTGCTTGGACGTTCAGTCCCAACGCCACCGCATCGGGTTTCAGATGCAAACGGATCTCTTGCTTTCCCGGTCGCAGGTCGATGTTGAAGTTGTAGACACCGCTAAATTGGGCCAGCCACTGTTGTGACTCGATGGCGGCGGCTTGAGCCGCGTTTAAGTCGTCGCTCTTGAACAGCACTTCCACGGCGCGACCGGCTGGTCCCATTGTCGCTTCGGCGACGGTCACCGAAATCGCATTGGGAACTTGCCCCACTTCTTCGCGTAATGCTCGGATGAACTCCGCCGTCGAAGTCTTTCGCTCGTCGGGTTGGAGCATCCGGATCGACACCGTCGCGACGTGGGGACCGGTTTCGCCCGCATCACGGTTTTCATTGAACTTTGAGATCACCGTTTGCACGAGATCCTTGCCCTCGGGTTGATCTGGAAACCGTCGGTTTGCCCGTGTGGCTGCGTCGTTGATATGCCGAACGATCTCTGCGGTCTTGGCTAGCGGAGTTCCCTGCGGCATCAGGATCCTGGCCTCGACCATGTCTCCTTCCAAATTTGGGAAGGGAGTAAAATTCACAATTCCACCAGCGACCATCGCCAAGGCCAGAATGAAGGTGGCAATGGACAAGCCAATCGAAAGGTACCGCCAATGCACCGCCCAATCGATCACGCTGCCGAACACGCTTTCACGAACCCAATCGACGGCGCTATCAATCTTGCCTCGCAGTCCATCGCTTTTTTCGATATCAAAATGCTTCAGCGCGTGTCCAAGGTGAGCGGGAAGAATGAGAAACGCTTCGATAAGACTGATGACCAGCGTGGTCAGCAGCACGATGGGAATCAAACGAAGGACTTTGCCGATATGTCCCTCCAATACAAACAGGGGGCCCAGCACACAGCAAGTCGTCAAGAACGAGGAGATCACTCCGCCGGCTACCTCGGAGACCCCGTCGACGGCAGCCCGCATGGAATTCTTGCCGAGCGATACGTGTCGTGCAATGTTCTCGGCGATCACGATTCCGTCGTCCATGAGGATCCCGGTCGCCATCAAAATCGCGACCGACGACATCATGTTGAGACTTTGTCCGAGCATTGGCAGCATGAAGAATGCACCCATGAATGACACCGGCAAACTCATCACGACCCAAAAGGAAAGCCGTAGATTAAAGAACATCCACATCATCAGGAAAACCAAAGCGATGCCTTGCCACGCATTTTTTGCCAACAGGGCCAATCGCTGCATGATCAGTTCCGAAAAATCGTCAGTGATGGCGATCCGCAATTGTGGTTGGCGTTGTTGCTCCTTTTTGACAAAATCACGAACGACTTCAGCGATCTTGGTCGTGTCTTGGGATCGTGTTTTGTTGACTTGAATGATGCCCGCTCGTTTGCCATCGAGCCAAGCTTTCTGCTCGGCGTCCGCGAATCCATCGACCACTCGCCCGATATCACGGATGCGAATTTCGGCGCGACCGGGGACACCGTGAATGACAATCTCTTCGATCTCTTCCGGCCGTTGTTTTTGTTCGACAAATCGCAATAGCAAGTCCTCTTCCTTGGACTCGATCATGCCAACCGGGACGTCCAGGTTTTGACTTCGCACGGCTTGGGCAACCATTTCAGCGGATAGCCCGAGACGTCGCAGCGCCTCGGCATCCAATTCAACGCGAAGTTGCCGATCCGAGAAACCTTGGATTTCCACTAGCGAAACACCCGGCAACCGCTGTATCTGTTGCTTGAAGCCTTCGCAGTAATCTTTCAGCGAATCCTCGTCGATTGGGCCGGTCACGGCAATCGTCATGACCGAGTCGGAGCGATTCAGCTCGGTAATGATCAGGTCTTCTGCTCCCTCGGGGAGGTCCGAAATCGCTTCCACTTCGGTTTCAATGTCACGGAGCGCCGTGGCAATATCGGCACCCTCGTCAATCTCGACGACAATCGACGCACTGCCTTCTTGGGCTGAACAGGTAACCTTTTTGATGTTTTGCACGCCGTCGAGCGCATCTTCGATTGGCAAGCAGATTCCCTGTTCGACGTCTTCTGCAGAGGCGCCACGATACGTCATTACAACTTGCACTTCCGAACTGTCGAAGTTCGGAAACGTTTCCTTCTGGAGCTTAGGGATGGCGTAAAGCCCCAAGCCGATAAAGGTCAGCATTAGAAGGTTTGCCAACGTTCGGTGATTGACGAATTTTTCTAGCATGAAAAGGAGTCCAATACCAAACAAGGTCGAAGGGCCGACGGTGCGTTTGCTTCAAGACGAAGACGGAAAACGGTACTTCGACAAACGAGCGAACAATGGCAATGCGTTATGATGAGTTTCATGGGCTGGTCTGCGGTCGCATGCTTTCCCCATTGAAACGCTTCGATTGCGCGTCGGAGGTAACCGAATGGACAAGGCTTTCCGTCCTCTCGAGGGACTCGATCGGGTCGACTAGCATTCCGATGATCGCGGGGGATGGATTTGCGATGACAAGCGTTTCGCCACCCTCAAGCCCCGATGCGATCACCGCATAGTCGTCCTGAGTGAACCTGACTTTGACCGTTCTCATCGCCAATCGGTTTTGTTCGTCGACCAGGTAAACCGAATCATTGCGAATCACACTTCGCGGGATCACCACCTGATCGGCGAGAGTCTTTCCAAAAACGTCAACATCGCAAAACGCACCTTCGAGCAACGGCGGCGTGGGGACTTCTTGATCAGGCGGTAAAACGTTTTCCACGCCAACCACGAACCCCACCATTTTTGTCTGTGAATCGACGATTTCACGGACCCGCAGAAATCGCCCTGGGTACAACACTGGACTTTCCACGCCAGCGACTTTGACCAAAGCGTCAAACGAAAAGACTTGCTGGAAATCCTCGCTGTCGAATTCAGGTTGGGATGGAACACCCTCGGACTGCGAAACAAACAACCGATGAATGTCCAGCAACGGCAATTGAACCTCAACCTCTACTTCGGCATCGCTATAGCCCATGAAAAGCGTTTCGCCTACGCCGACAAATTGCCCGACCTCCAACTGAACCTCTCCCACTCGCATTCGGAAGGGAGCGGTGATTTTCGTCCTTTCGATATCGCGTTGGGCCTGTTCTATTTGGACGGCCAATTGACGTTTGGCTGCCTGCAATGCTTTGATCTGAGGCGCAACCAACGCTGTGTTGTTTATCAAATCTTGCACCACTTTTTGCTGACTCAACCATTCACGACGTTTCGAGTCGATCGAAGCACCTGAACCGGCCTGCTGGGAATGGAGCGTTTGTTCGCGTTCGTATTCTCGCTGCAAGATCGCCAAGGCCTCGTTTTCGATGGAGAGACTCTTCTGGTTGTTTTGGATCGATTGTTCAAGTCGTTGAATCTCAGCGTCTTGCTGGTCAATCGTCGCGTTCAATTCAGCCACTCGGGAGCGATAGTCGGAATCGTCGATCTCCAACAACAGTTCGCCAGCTTGAATCATCGCTCCAGGACGCAGCTCGGGATGGATTTTGTTAATCCGGCCCTCGACCTGCGTGACCGCTCTCCAAGACCGAGCGAACTTGGCCGTCCCGAATCCGCTGACTTTCGGGCGAACGTCAAGGCGCGGGACCACCATGGTTTCTAGAATTCGAGCGGACTCGTTCTCCGCTTGTTTTTGCAACGGAGGAGAATGCTTGACGAGCCATGCATAGACAACGATCGCCAAAACGATCGGTGGAACCACCATCAATCGTTTTCGCCAAGTCTTCCATCGCTGCTTCGACATATTGCTGTTCTTTTCTGATTGACCATTCGTTAGTTCCTTCGCGAATCGTGGAAGACTTTCACGTACGATCCGCTGGCGAGAGTGATTCCCTCTTTTGTCAATGCGACAATCGCCGGTCGTTAGGGCCAAGAGGAATAGGGGAATGGGGCGGTTTTGCTAGTCCCCCCCCTCTCTCCCCCGTATTGATGGCCTCCTAGCCCGGATTATAGCAACCCACTATTCGAGATGCTTTCGATCCTGTGCATCCTGCACGTATCGTATCACTTCTTCGAGATCATCCGCGCTGTGAATGCACTCCCAATCGCCGCCGACTGTCCAAACTGGGCGATCAAAAAACTGGTCCCATTGCTCTCATAATCCACGAGTACAATTCGCCTTCAGCTCGCCTTCAGCTGATCGCGAACTGTTCTGCCCCTGTATCCCGCAGCAGTCACGACGGCATGCACGTGATTGGTGCGTGCGTTGACAGCCCAGAGTTTCCATCCGCGATGTTCACGGTGTTTTCGGCACTGAGTCTCAACAACTTTTCTCATTGTTGCGGATAGGAAAACGATCGGATGTTTCAGCCGATCGGCGTGCCACGCCGCGAGCAATGGTTGTGGAGTTTGTTGGCCAGCGCCCCGACGCCGCCAGCCCCGAAAATCACCTTGGAGATGAGTTCCATAGACCGTCCACGTGACGAAGAACGCGATCGGATCGTCATGATTCATGACAGATTGCCCCCTCATTTGAAACGATGCTTCCCCAACGAGTTTACCAAAAGCATCAGCCGCAGGACGCTAGCGGCCTGTCGATTTAAT
This sequence comes from Novipirellula aureliae, assembly GCF_007860185.1. Lineage (NCBI taxonomy): Bacteria > Pseudomonadati > Planctomycetota > Planctomycetia > Pirellulales > Pirellulaceae > Novipirellula > Novipirellula aureliae. The sequence goes on along the minus strand of NZ_SJPY01000003.1, from coordinate 306,244 downwards.
CGGTTTGACTCGACTGATTGTTTAACGCCAAGCCATAGGCGACCGATTATGGAAAAGCTGACGCCTTCGGCTAAGCGTTAAACGATTAAATCGACAGCCCGCTAGCGGCCTGCTGATTTAATCGGTTTGACTCGACTTATTGTTTAACGCCAAGCCATAGGCGACCGCTTTTGGAAAAGCTGACGCCTTCGGCTAAGCGTTAAACGATTAAATCGACAGCCCGCTAGCGGCCTGCTGATTTAATCGGTTTGACTCGACTTATTGTTTAACGCCAAGCCATAGGCGACCGATTATGGAAAAGCTGACGCCTTCGGCTAAGCGTTAAACGATTAAATCGACAGCCCGCTAGCGCCAAAACGGCTAATGCGCAGACTGTTTTTCGACCAATGAACGCAAACGCTTTGCTGCATGGGAGTTATCGAAACCTTATGCGAGCCCATGAATAATCCGGGCTAGTCTCCATCTTGCTACCCCCATCTTGCTACCCCCTGCGAAGTTCCCCACGCTCTCGCAAATCAAAACGCGATGTGATGCCAGTACCCGTTTTGACAAGGAGTGGCATGCGGATGGGAACGTACAAGCGGACATTTCGATCGAATGGAAACGGAGCGAAAACGGTCGATCACTAAATCGACAAACCGTAGGTTACCGTTTTGAGAAAACTCGTTTCAGTTCGTCCAAACTTGTTAAGCCTCTCGCGACTGTCAACACGGCTTCCGATTGAATGCCTCGATGACCTTCCTGTTTGGCGATATTGTAGAGTTGTCCCGTATCACGCGTCTTCAACACAGCGGCCCGCAATTCTTTGCCGGGTCTCAGCAATTCGAAAATAGCGATTCGCCCCATGTAGCCGCGACCGGCACATGCGTGGCAGGGTTCGATTGGTGCCGGGCGTCCATTCTCGTCGACCTGCTGTTCGATTGGCGGAGGTACGAAGGGTTGGTACAACATCGCGACGCGGCCTGCTGGAATGCCAAGTTGGGCCAGTAGTTTTGGTGGTGGCTCAAAACCGACTTTACAATTGTCACAAAGTCGTCGAACCAATCGTTGGTTCAGAACGCAACCGATCGCACCCGCGATTTCTTTTGCCGAGTCCTTGTACTTGTTGAGCAATTGAACGAGTCCATTCATCGCATTGTCAGAAACGAATCGTGTGTAAATACTCTTTTCCAACTTGGCAACTTGCTGAAGTGCCAACTGTAACGATTCAGGCTGAGGCAATTCGGGAAAGACGAAGACGTCGGGTTCCTTCAAGATCATGCGTTTTAGCAAATCGAGTTGGGTTATCCCGGTATCGCCACCGTAATAGTTTGAGCTAACGTTGATGATTTCGGGCTCGGGTGTCGCTTGATCTTCAATGGCTTGAAAGTCGCGTACAAACTTATCGGCTGCTCCCATGACGACATCCCAGGACGTGGTCAAACCTTCGCTCTTCGGGGCGGTGATGACGACCAGATTGCCTGGTGCATTGAGTTGTTCCTTCAGCTCGGAGATCATTTTATCTCTCATGCCAAGGTCGGCCAAGTTCTCAAACGGAATCTTTTCGGCTTCGATCTTCGTCAAGACACGCTCGCCGGTTGGAACCCCTTGCGATTGCATCGTCAGCCGATACTTGTCCTTGGCCAACTTTAGTTTCATCTTGCCCGTTTGAGCACTACGTCGATCGGCAGGGTTCAGCAAACACAATTGTTTAAGAGCGTACAACATCGCATCGCCCGTTTCGCGGTCGAGCGGCGGAAGTTGTTCCCAATTACCGTCGACTTGGTAACGGATCGCACAGGCATTTTGGGAAAAATCCATTAGCACATGGGTCGCTCGCGATTGGATCGCATGGGAGAGTTGTCCTCCAGCGATTTGGTATCCGGCGCCTTGTCTCGTTGAGATCAGCAAAGCTTGCGCTTCGTTTCGATCCTTGACTTCGGGAATAAATTCAACCGGCTGAACGGTTTGCCATAATTGGAGTTCAATTTCTTCGGCCATCAGGGCTTCACAGTTCTCTAAGTAAAGTTTTTGTTTATTGTAATCTGCTATGCAAAACGTTTGCGAGGATCTTTAGCAAGACCCAAACCAGCGAACCATTAGATGATTCCTGGTGCTTTCACGTCGATGCCCTTGAGTGCCATCTTGAGCAAGTCTTTGTTTGGGGCGACCGCAAACGCGGTGGGGCGATCAATCAATTCGTCATCAATCAAGCCTTTCAAGCTCATCGTAAAATCTTGCATGCCATCCTCGGCACCGATCCGAATGGCGTCGGGCAACTTGTTGTCTTGCCCTTCGAGCACCAATTTTCGAATCATCGGGGTGAACGTCATCACCTCGCAAGTGGGTACCCGCGAGACGCCTGGCTTGATGCTGCGCAACAGTTTCTGAGCCACGATCCCCTTCATATTGAAGGCGATCGCCGAGCGGATCGCATTGTGCATCTCTTCGGGGAACAAGTCCAAAATACGGCCGATGGTTGTCGCGGCACTCGCCGCGTGAATCGTGCCAAAGACCAGGTGACCCGTTTCCGCGGCATGAATTGCGGTCATAAACGTTTCTTCATCGCGAAGTTCGCCGACCAAAATGATGTCGGGGTCTTCACGAACCGCGTGCTTCATGCCAATCGAAAAGTCCTTGACGTCTTGTCCAACTTCTCGCTGATTAATCAAACACTTGTCTTCGGTAAAAATAAACTCGATCGGATCTTCCAACGTCAAAATGTGTTTCCGGTATATACTATTGATATAGTTCAGCATCGATCCGATCGTCGTACTTTTCCCCGAACCGGTCACCCCCGCCAATAGGACCATGCCTTGATCGAAATGGCAAAGGGTCTCGATGGAATCAGGAAGATAGAGACCACGGAAATCGGGGATCCAGTTACTGATGCGTCGAGCCACCAAGCCGATGTTGCCAAGCGATTTGAGCGTGTTGACACGGAAACGCCACTGGGTGCCATCCACATGACACAGGTGTGAAAAGTCAGCTCCCCCCTCGGCTTCGAAAATCGCTAGGTTGCGTTCGTCCATCATTGGAATCAGCAGGTCGACCATTTCTTCGTTATTGATTGGCGGTCGGTTGAGGGCTTTCAGCTCTCCCCCCACACGGACCATCGGTGGCTGGCCAACCTTAAGGTGCAAGTCAGAGCCCTCGAGTTTTACGAGTGCCCGGAAGATTTTGTCGACTTCGAGTTCTTTCTTTTCATGTAGCAAGCTCGCCTTGAGCCGAGCCATCATCACGGACCGATTGTCCTCGGCCGCCGAGATCGCTGATGGCGGAATCGGGCTTGATTTAGAAGGTTTTTTACTACTGGACATCGATAATTCCTTGATAATCCTGGCAAGTCAAAAAGGAGAAGGCTAGGTCTGCTGGCACCATTGTAAACCGTCGTGAAGAAACGGTCGCCGTGTAGGCAGGAATGTTTGAACAAACGATAGAATAATTAGCAAATAACGTTGCGATCGCTATTTCCGAAATTTGTAGATTTTTGTTAAAGCTCGAGTATCCATTCAAATTTGCCCGATTTCCTTCGACTCTTCGGTACTCGAAATGCGAAAAACACGCTTCGCAGCCTGCACCTTCCTGCTCGTATTCGCCGTTGCTGGTTGCCGGCAAACGAGCAGCTCGACCGCTGGCAGCCCCTTAACTCCTATCGGACCGCTGGCCCCCGTCGGCCTGAGCCCGATTGGTGCCTCGTCTGCGAATGCGTCCGCCGCGATGGGGTCACTAAGTGCTCCCACGCGTGTTCCACCGCCACCAAGTAATTCAGCGAATACCCAAGCGGGAGCATTTGTACCCTACGGTCAAACTTCAAGCATCGGTCCAGCCTCTTCTTCGAATGGTTTTAACAGCCAACCGTTTGCCGGAAATTCGTCCGCTTCGGGGTTCGCGGGGAGTCAAACGCCAATCGGTTCAGGCATCGCCACGGTGGGATGGACCGAGACGAATACAAATTCGCCGACCAGTAACGCTTCTAATTTAAATCAGTCGGTCGCTTCGGGCCTTCGCTTTAATGGGATGCAGGTGAACGACTTGACGGGTTCGGCCACAGCGACGTTGCCGACTTATTCGCCCCCAATGCAAGCCGTGCAGCCGACGGTAAGCCAAGGCTACAATGCACCGGTCCCCGCGGTTGAAATGGCTCCAAACCCCAATTTCCAGGCCGCCCAGCGATTTGAGCAACCACCAACATCGACGCTGCCAGGCCCCTCTACCGAGCCCGTTGGCGATGCACCTTCAATGGGTGATGACAATCTGCCATGGCGTCGGCCTGGAACAACCTATTGAGGCCTCGTGCTATGGAGGCCTTGGCTTTGTGACCACGAAGAAGGAGGGTAAGCAGCTTTCGTGACTGTGGCTTCCAGCCGCTGCCTTACTGGGGAAAGATGCCCCCGCCACTATTCTGCCAAGCCTAAAATCAAGCGGTGACAAGGCAGTGTATCGGCAGTGTATTGGCGGCACCTGGTCACCGAAAGCATCGCCCCATCAGAACTCTCTATCCGTGACGTCGAAAGTAGAATGAGTCGATGCTGATGGTGGCATTGCCGATGGTGGCATTGCCGATGGTGGCATTGCGTTGGCGACCGAGTTACCATGTTGCTCAGACGGTCGAAACGAATGCTACGAACGGGAAAGAGCGATGAGCCAGCGAAACTCCAAACCAGTATTTTCTTTTTTCTTGGTGACGTTTTGCGTCGCGTTTTTCGGTTTTGGACCGTGTTTCACTCGGTTTGGCGTTGCTGAGGATACCGCCTCCGAGACGCCACCTGATCGCCCGAACCTTCTCTTCATCTTGGCGGATGATCTCGGCTATGGTGACCTGGGCGTCCTGTGGCAAAACTCGATCTCAGGAAGCAAACGATTTGCTACCCCCAACTTGGATCGAATGGCCCACGAAGGGTTGATTCTGAACCAGCACTACACCGCTGCGCCTGTGTGTGCACCGGCACGAGGTTCCTTGTTCAGCGGGGTTCATCAGGGGCACTGCACCATTCGAAATACCGATTTCGATAATGCTCTTGAGCACAATCACACGCTCGCAACGACTCTGGCGCAAGCCGGCTATGCTACGGCGTTGATTGGGAAGTATGGCATGCAGGGCTCTGGCAAATCTCCAACCCAATGGTCGGCCTATCCTACCAAGCGCGGGTTCGATTTCTTTCATGGTTATGTTCGCCATGTTGATGGGCATCAACACTACCCCGCCAACAATTGGCCGATCGGCGATTCGAAAAACCATCGGAGCCCCAGGGAGCTCTACGAAAACGATCAAGAGATTTCAGCCGATCTCGACAAGTGTTTCACCCCTGACTTGTTCACTGCACGTGCGAAGAAATGGCTCGTTGATCACCAGGCAACCAAGGCCGAACAAGCATTTTTTCTTTTCCTTGCATATGACACCCCGCACGCGGCTCTGCAATTGCCAACGTCATCCTATCCGCCAGGCGTTGGTACGAGCGGTGGGGTTCAGTGGATTGGCAAGCCGGGACAGATGATCAATACGGCGCGAGGGGAAGTCGATTCGTGGCGACATCCCGATTATGTCGGCAAGGGCTGGACCGATGAAGAGGTTCGTTTCGCTACACTCGTTCGCCGCATGGACGATTGCGTTGGTGACCTGCTTGCAACGCTTCGGGATTTAAAGATCGACGATAACACGCTCGTCATCTTTACCGCCGACAACGGGCCACATGCCGAAAATTACATTTCAGGAGGCAAGTATGAAGCCAATGCATTTGATTCATTTGGACCGTTTGAGGGTACCAAACGCGATTGCTACGAAGGTGGCATGCGGCAACCCACGTTCGCGTGGTGGCCGAACCAAATCGCACCTGGGCAAACGAACAACACACCCTCACAGTTCCAAGACTGGATGGCGACCTTCTGCGATTTGGCCGGGCATGTGACGCCCGCACGGTGTGACGGTGTTTCCCTCGTGCCGCTACTGACCGGTGTCGGAGAAAAACGTGACGGGATTGTGTACACCGAATTCAATCATAACGGCCAGGCTCCGAAGTATCCCGAATTCACCCACCATGCCGGGGATCCTCGTGGGAACCAACAAGTCATCTTCATCGATGGCTACAAAGGTATTCGCAACGGTATTCGCTCGCATGCAGACGATTTTCAAATTTACGATGTCCACAATGATTTGGCGGAAGCAAACGATTTGTTTCGCAAAGAGAACAATGATCGACCTGCTTACTTTGCGAGCTTGCAACAGAGGATGAAGGACCGTGTCCTCGGCGCCCGTCAAATTGAAAAAGATGATCCATTCGACCCCAGTTCTGACAAGGTGGAGTCTCGCCCTTACGATGCGGAGCTCGTTCCTGCGGTCAAGCTCGAGGTGACCAGTGGCGTCCAAGTCGATGCCTACGAAGGCCGCTGGAATTGGGTTCCCCAATTTGCTGAACTCAAACCGCTTAGCACAAAACAGGTTGCCACGATCGATGTGGCCAGCGATTTACCAAGATCCTATGACGCCGGGCTGTGTTACCGTGGTCTTCTCAAGGTTCCTAGCGATGGTCAATGGTCTTTCTACGCCACCTCGGATGCTGGAACTCACCTCCGCATCCATGAGTCACAAGTGATTGATGACGATTTCAATCACGACGGATCGGAAGCGAGCGGATCTATCTTACTCAAGAAAGGGCTCCATCCGTTTACCCTCTACTATCGAACCGCACAAGACAAGCCAATCTTGAAGCTGCAATGGTCGGGACCAGGAACGTCGAAGCAGAGCATTCCAGATTCATCCCTGTTCCGTGGCAAACAACGGTAAGGAGGAACAGCCTACAACGTCACCTTTGTTTTTTGCTCAATCGACGTTTGCATCGCTTCAATGATTTGTTGGGTGTCGAGCGCTTGTCGGTGCAGTGCAGCGAGTGGTTCGGTACCGATCAACTTGCGAATCATGCGACGTTCTTGGTGACCCTCGAACGAGTGCTGCTCAACGGAACCTGCCGCATCGTGAATCCAACATCTGGCCGGCCGGTCGTTCCAAGGACGGGTGAAATCATCACAGATCAATGACGACTCGCTGCCAGCAACTTCGAACCATTTTCGTGTTGCGGTATCGTAGCCGCACGAGAGCGTAGCGGTCAGGTTGTTCGCAAACCATAGCAGTGCTGTCAATTTTTGAGCAGCACCATCGATGACCACTTGTTCGGCAAATACCGCCTCCGGCAGCTGGCCTGCCGCGAAGCGAGCGAAGCCTCCAGCATACCAGCCCAAATCGAGTACGCAGCCACCACCGAGCGCTGGATCGAGCCGATGATCGCCCGATTGGAACGGCTGGTAAAACGATACCGATGCACTGATGTGCCCAAGTTTTCCGAACTTCTCTTCCTGGATCCAACGCGCAAACGTTTCGCTCCGCTCATGGTGCAACCAACCGGTTGCATCAAGCCATCGAACCCCGTTTTCACTGCAGGCTTGATCAATCGCCTCCGATTCGGCAAGCGACACCGTCAGCGGTTTTTCACACAGGACATGCTTTTTAGCGTTCGCTGACGCGATCGACCATTCGCCGTGCATCGAAGGCGGTAGCGAAATGTAAACGGCATCCACATCGTCTCGAGCGAGCATCTTTGCATAGCCCTCAATCCCGTTGGGAATTCCGTATTGGTCGGCGTACCAGCGAGCACGCTCCGAAGTCCGGCTGGCAATCGCAGTTACCTTTGCCCCATCGGTTGACTGTATGTCAGCCACCAAACGGCGGGTTATCCGGCCTGTGCCGATCACACCAAAACGAACCTCATCCAATATGTCACTCAATGTTTTAACCTTTAATTGTGCGTGAAAATCGGTTCCGACTGCCGATAGATGGATGATAGCCGATCAAACGCGATCACCGAAGACACTTGCCGACAAGGTAAAATGGGCAAACTGGGGAGTTTTTGGTTGAATGTCGGAACTTGTCTAGTAGACTTCGTTTGGTAACCGGTTCTTGGGAATCGATGTCCATTAACAGAATGAAAAATGCGATGAGCCAATTTCATTGCCAATAAACACTCTCTTCAGGGTTAACTCCATGCGAATTCACCGATTTTTCTCTCTTACATTTGCTTCGTTGATGGCATTGTCCGTAACGGGGTCTGTACAGGCGGACACTCCTGTTGAAGCTAAGAGCGAGGCCGTTGAAGCGGAATTGAGCTTCGATCTGGCAACGATTGTGTCAGAATTACGAGAATTCTCGGCCGACGAGTCGGTTGCTTGTGAAGAAAAAATCGCTCGTATCGATTCGGCCATCGCGAAACTGGACGAGATGCTCGATGCGAAGCCCGAAAATCAAGCAGACATTCTGGTCGTTCGCGATCAACTGCTTGAGATTCGTCGGTCACTCAAATGCAGTGCCCACCAGTTGGCGAATTGCCCCGATTGTATGGGGAGTTCGGTGATGGACCCTCCCATGATGGATATGGGAATGGTCGGCGTGGCGGAATCTGGCTTCACGCCAATGTCGAGCGGTGGCAGCAGTGGATTCATGAGTGGCGGCGGTGGCGGAGCGATTGCAGGCGGTGGACCACGATTGGGTTTACTTGCCGGCCTCGGTGCAGCGATCGCAATTCCTTTGGCCATTTCCGATGATGACGATGAGCCGGGTACGCCAGCCTCGCCATCGATGGTTCCGTAACGACAATCTTCGTCTCTTGAGATCGAGGCGTTGATTTCTAAAAAACGAAAAAGCTCATTCCGAATTTTCGGAGTGAGCTTTTTTCGTTGGGGTATGCTTTACTCTGAGTTGGAGGATGAACGATTCAGCTACAATGGATGACCAACATCCAAGTGGCGAGGGCACGTTGCTGGCGATCGAGGTGTCGGATTCAAGCTTGCGATCCGATCGAATCAAGAAAGCCGACCTGTACGCTGAAGCGGGCATCCAAGAGCACTGGGTTGTCGATGTTCAAGTTCCATGTAACCACATCCTGCGTGAGGTGGCTGCCGACGGCCATTATGGTTGGCAACGCACGGCGAACGGCGGCGATAACGTCTCACCCATCGCAAAGCCGGATGCAACCTTCAACGTCGCTGGTCTGTTTGGGGTCTGCTCGACATCACGTCACCTTGCACGATTGGGTTGACGCGGCAAATCCACGGCAGGCGAACTCGATAAAATCCGCTCGATCGCATCGAGACGTTTCTTGGCATTGCCTGCGATCGGCTTGAGCTGTTTCAGATAGGAATACTCTTCCTGTAACCCGACAACAAACTCCGTCTGCCAGCGTTCAATGAGATGCGGGCCAAATAGCAAAGCGGCTTCGAAATCGACACTTTCATAGCAAGCGTCTCGGGCTGAATCGTTTTTTTCAAAACGCAAAATCACATACCGCCAATGCCCAACGGCAATCTGCTCATCGATCAAAGCATAGCCATTTTGCATCGCCCAACGCCGCACCAAGTCGGCTCGTCGATTGGGTTGTAGGATGACAAGTTTGGGCACACGATCGGGATGGAAAGCCAGTATCTTGACCATCGATTCGCCTCCCATCCCACAAATACTCAAACTATCCGCTTCATCGACTTGTAATCCGGAAAGTCCATCAGCGAAGCGGACATCCGCTTTCATTCCACGAAGCGTTTTCGTCGAGTTCTGAAACGGGACTCTCTTGTTTTCGATGGCGATTCCATAATCGATGCGCCCAGCTGCTAGGAGTGCTTTGAGCAGATGCCCATGGTCGGATCCGATATCGACATGCGTATTTCGCTGGTTCGCCTGATGGACGATTTGTCGAGCGACGGTCTTTAGTCGATCATCTAGTCGCGGCATCTCGCCAATCCCCGCCGAGTATCGCTTCGAAAGTCTGCATTTCCGATTCAATGCGGAGCTCGATAATTAACGCAGTCACCTGAATGCCCGCGAGCCGGTCGGTACTGAGCTTGACGAGATCTTTATGGGTACAGACAACCATCGTAGCGGAATCGCCAAGTCCGCTTATCCATTGACGGATCGATTGCACGGTCTCGGGCGAGAAGCCATCGTGGTCGGGAAGGTCCATTGTATCGACGATCACGGCTCCACATTTCCGCAGCGACTCATGGAATGCCGCTGGATTTCCAATCGCCGAGACGACTGCGATTTCGGTCCCATCCAGCATCGAAAGTGGAAGTTCGCAATCGGGGTACTCAAGGAGTTTCGTGGGGCGATGCGAACTACGAATCACCGGCACCGACGGATTCACGTTTCGGATATCCCTTTCAATGTTATCGAGTGTTTGTGAATCGACGGAATCCGATCGCGTGAGGAGAACCAAGTTGGCTCGGCGTAGGCCTGTGATCGACTCACGCAGCAGACCTCGCGGCAGCAATCGGCCATAGCCAAACGGCTCCGTCGCATCGATGAGCACAACATCCAGATCGCGGTGAAGTCGGCGATGTTGAAACCCGTCGTCCATCAAGACAAGCTCGGCTTCGAGTTCTTCGACTGCAATTCGGGCCGCTTCCACTCGATCGGGATCTTGGACGTGCGGAACATCGGGAAGCCTAGCATGAAGTTCCAACGCTTCATCGTTAAAGTCGTTCTCGCCTCGTCCGTAGCCACGGCTGACAATCGCGACGCGAACTCCCTTGGCACGAAACCATTTTGCCAAGCAGCAAACCGCGGGCGTTTTTCCTGTCCCTCCCGTCGTCAGATTGCCAACGCTAACCACGGGAATACCGCAGCGGTGAATCTCTGTCTTGCCGCGGTCGAATCGTCGGTTGCGAAACGAGGTCGCGATCCCATAGAAACCACTGGCGATCGACAGGCCGCTGCGGATCAAAATAGCCAACGGATCTCTACGTTTTCCACTCATGATCGATCGAAAATCGAATGCCATGCTATGAATTCCTACGTCCTAACCCAACCAGATCGTCAACGGGAGACTTGGGGGCCGCCAACATCTCATCGGTGCTTTGCGGGTCGATTTTCCGGCAGGTTTCGGTTAACAGGTCGGCCAGATCATCAAGTGGATATTCCCAGGTTTCCACCGTGGATTCGAGCGGAGGAACGTTCGCCATCTCGTCGAGAAGTAGTATCATTCGCAAGCAGTGACGAAACAGAATTCCTTCTTCTTTTTGCAGTTTACGAGCCGTCACATACTTGTTGAAATCGCCGCCGAACTCCAATAGTTCGCCAACGATCCAAACGGGCCGAACGTTGACGTTGTGAACGCGAGGAAAGGCGTCGCGGAACAACCGTAGCAATTTTTCACCGATGGTTAGCGGCCACACCTTGGGTTCTTCGAACATCACCCGCCCAAAGCCTCGGTCGCGGACCTCTTCCTCCTCTTCGTCGCTTTTGCCGCCGAGTTCCTCCGCCGTTGCCAGGCCGGATTGTAGTAGCATCGGATCAAGCCGCGTCGTCGCCAAGGTGCCCGCAGGCATGTCTTCGTAGGATGGCATTCTTGTAAACCGGGCCACGGTTCCAGGTACTTCCAAAACGCTTTCCAGGACGGCAATCCGCTCGTTCGGATCGGCGATGGCCAATTGATCGGCGATGTAGACGCCGAACAGAGGATTGATGCTGCGAAGGTGGACCAAACGTTCCAAGCGGTCGGTTGGCCGAGCAAACTCGGGGCGATAGTCGTCGACTTCATAGCCGCGGCTTTCGATCAGTTCAGGATCTTGGTTCGTTTCTTCCTCGTCCGGCTTTTTCGCGGAATCGTCCTCACGCATTTGATCGAGCAATTCGCCGAACACGCCTGCAGTCGGCGGCGGAACTTCGGCTTGTTTTGAAACCTCTTGCTCCCTTGACTTTGGACCGACTGGTTTCGGTTGCGCGGCTCGCGGTTTGGGATCGAGTTCGATATAGCCGGCTGACCATAACGTAATCAACATTCGATTCAAGTCGCGTTGGGCTTCCTCGATCCCCTTGGGAGGCAGAAGGCGTCGCCCGACCAAATCACGGATCGGCTGGAGTGCGGGGTTTTCACCGAGCAGGTAGGCGAGCAACCGCCACGGCAACCGTCCACGACTCGACAAGTTCGCGGATGCAGCTTGTTGCAACTGCTCAAATTGGCCTGCGGTCCAGTACGATTCACCGCTACGCCGTTTGGGCATTTTCTTTTTGAGTTGCTTTTTCGCCTTCAGCAACCCTGGGTCTTTCGTGTCTTCAGGGATCGAGTCAAATTTTTCTCGCCAACGATTGATCTTCACATCGTCTTCGTGAGCGAGTGAAAAAACGTAACCACGATCATCAAATTGGGGACGGCCGGCGCGACCAAAAATCTGCTGAGCCGATGCCGCATCGACAAGTTTTTTCTTGTCACGTGGACCTTTGAGCAAACTCGGCAATACCACGCTTCGTGCTGGCAAATTGATTCCCGCAGCCAGCGTTTCGGTACAGACACAAAAGCTAAGCAACTTGCGCTGGAAAAGTTCTTCGACGATTCGGCGGTAACGCGGCAGCACGCCCGCGTGGTGGACCCCGACGCCGCGCATTAAAATCGCCTTTAACTTCGGTCCCGCCCCTTCGCTCATGTCGGCATCGTTCAAATAATCAGCCAGTTCTGCTTGCCGATGTTTATCGATGAGCTTTTTGCCTTTCAGCAGTTCGGCAGTGGTCCAACACTGCGATCGGCTAAAGCAAAACAGTAATGCGGGCGTCCGCCGTGAGACTTCGTCGCCCGCCGCGATCTTTTCCGCAAAGTCGGCCAAAATATCGTCTTCGATCCACTCGTATTGTAGCGGCACTTTACGTTCCGTCCCAACCACTAACTGCAGCCGACGGTTGTGGGCTCGATACAACCAAGACGTAAATTCGACCGCGTTGCCGACGGTCGCACTCAGTAGCATGGTGCGGATGTGGGCGGGCAACATACCGAGTGTCAATTCCCAAACAATCCCGCGTTCAGGATCGTTGAAACAATGAAACTCATCCATCACGACCGAAGAGACATCGGCGAAGTCAAAGTTCTCAGGATTCAATAATCGATTGAGCAGGATTTCGGCGACAACGACCAACACCGGAGCATCGGGGTTGACGCGGCGATTTCCGGTAACCAAACCGACTTGGTCGGCGGGGAATCCCCATCGCACGGCTGACTCACGAAGCTCGTCGAGCTTTTGATCGGTCAATGCGATCAGAGGGGTCGTGTAATACATCCTCTTGCCCGTCCGCAACGCTTCGTAGACAGCGGCTTCGGCAATCAGCGTTTTGCCGGTTCCCGTTGGAGCACACACGAGTACCCCTTGTTCGTTGGTGAAAAAAGCCAACAATGCTTCTTCTTGAACCGGGTAAGGCTGAAAAGGGATCCGCTCAAAGTACTCGGATGCCAATGTATCGCGGTCAGGTATTTCGTTCGATTGCGTCATAGTGCCAATGTTGTAACACTCGTGGACGAGTTGGTCGACTTCGTCTCACCGTCGGGGCTTAGCAATTTCCGAAAAGCAGGGAGTCCCAACATCAGGTGTCCTGTCATGGCGGGTCGTACCCGCCTGGGTGGAAGGGATGGCATCGCAACAGACGCCGAGTCGCTCGGTAACCGCCACGCAAGATGCCGTACCGTTCGATGGCCTCCTTGGCATATTGGCTGCATGTCGGCGTGAATCGGCAACTTGGGCCCAACATGGGACTAATCGCGGTTTGATAGAAGCGAATCATTGCCACAACCAGCGCGATAGCAAAGCGGTGAATGATCCAGCGGGGCTTCGCCTCGGCGGTATTGCTGGTTTTTTGAGCCTCTTGGTCCACTTTGTCTCGATCTTCGCAGTTGTCGGTGCCGATCATCCTATTTTACTTTATGGTTAGGGGCGTCATAATCTTTAATGGTGCGAGCTGTTAGCTAAATTCCCGAGAAAATCAGAGCCAATTGGATGCCTATTTTACCACCCGAAGGGGATTGTTTGCCCCTCGACTTGCTCGATCGCGAGGAGGTTTCGTCGCAACGGTGGTGGTTGATGTATACCAAATCGCGGCAGGAAAAGATGTTGATGCGACATCTTCGCAAGCACGGCGTTTGGCATTATGGGCCTCAAATCCCCGACCGTAAACGGTCGCCCTCCGGTCGCGTTCGAACGACTTTTTCGATGCTGTTTTCCAGCTACGTGTTCGTTTGTTGCCAACACGACCAGGACGATGAAGCACGTTATCAATCGATTTGCAGCGGTTGTGTCATCAAGGCAGCCGAGATTACGGAAGTGGATAAACTGGTAGCGGACTTGCGTCAAATTCGCGATCTCGTGGCGATGGGCGTCCCGCTGACGATCGAAAGCCGCTTAACATCAGGCCAAAATGTTCGGATTCGTAGTGGTGCTTTTAATGGCTATGAGGGCACGGTGCTCCGCCGCGAGAATGAAACACGACTGCTTGTCGCGGTGCGGTTTATGGAGCAAGGTGTGAGCGTCAAACTTGATGATTGCCAACTCGAGTTGATCGTCTAGTCCCTCGTCTAGTCCCTCGAAGAGTCATTTGAAAAACGATGGAATCGAAGCAGTTTCCAAACGAATCGACACGGAATAAATCGGCCCTGATCACCGGGATTACCGGGCAAGATGGTTCGTATTTAGCCGAATTGCTGCTCGAAAAAGGCTATACGGTTCACGGGTTGGTACGCCGCAATAGCAGTACCGTCCGCACGCGTTTGGATCACTTGTACCACAACGCTGAAATCTACAACCGTCGGATGTTTTTGCACTATGCGGACTTGGATGATATCACCACGATTCGCCGCATTCTGACTCGCTCAAAACCGGACGAAGTCTACCATTTGGCGGGCCAGAGCCATGTGGGGGCAAGTTTCGAGATCCCTGAAACGACCTGCCAATTCACGGCGATGGGAACGTTAAAACTGCTTGAAATTCTGCGTGACCTGGAAAAACGCCCCCGTATGCTACACATCAGCAGTAGCGAGATCTTCGGGCGTCCTGATGATTCACCGCAAAACGAATTGACGCCGATGCGGCCAGTCACCCCGTATGGCATCGCCAAAGCCTTCGCGACTCAGATGGTAACGCTCTACCGCGAATCGTTCGAACTGTTTGCCTGCAACGCGATTTGTTACAACCACGAATCGCCAAGGCGAGGTGAATCGTTCGTGACGCGAAAGATCACCAAGGCGGCAGCGGCAATCTCACTGGGAATCCAAGACCATTTGACGCTTGGATCGATCGAGACCCAGCGGGACTGGGGATATGCAGCGGATTACGTCGAGGGCATGTGGCGGATGTTACAACAGGATTCCGCAGATGATTACATCTTGGCAACCGGGGAAAGTCATCGAGTGGAAGATTTTTTGGCCGCCTCGTTTGAGGCCGTCAAACTCGATTGGCGTGACTATTTGCGTCAGGACAAAGCGTTCATGCGGCCTTCGGAAGTCAGTCGATTGGTTGGAAACGCAGACAAAGCGAGGGAAAAATTGGGCTGGACGGCAACGACACGGTTGCCTGAGTTGGCTCGTCGAATGGTAGAGCACGATTTAAGTCGGCTAACGTCAAAACCCAATGAAAACGAAAGATTCTTATAGCCCGATAACCACTTTCGCTTTACAAATCGATGCACTGGATTACCTTCGTAGCCTAGGCTTCCAGCCTGGGGCCACATTCCTGGGGCCACATTCCTGGAGGCACATTGCCCCGAGGCTGGAAACCCAGGCGACGCGATCCATCACTCACATTCAAAATTAAAGAAAAACGGACGATTCATGAAGATTTGCTGTATCGGAGCGGGTTATGTTGGCGGACCGACGATGGCGATGATTGCCAAGCAGTGCCCCGATATCCCGGTGCATGTGGTTGATTTGAACCAGGCCCGAATTGACGCTTGGAACTCGGACGAATTGCCGATCTACGAGCCTGGCCTCGACGAAGTCGTCAAAGAGGCTCGAGGTCGAAACTTGACCTTTTCAACCGATGTCGACAAAGCGATAGCCGAAGCCGACATGATCTTTATTGCCGTCAATACGCCGACAAAGACGTTTGGGGTCGGAGCGGGACGAGCTGCGAACTTGGAGTTTATTGAGAAGTGTGCTCGGCGAATCGCCGAGGTGGCCCAAGGACACAAAATCGTCGTCGAAAAATCGACGTTGCCAGTTCGTACGGCCGAAGCGGTGAAGAGAATCCTTAGCTCCGCGAATCAGGGGGCGACTTTTGACGTGCTCAGTAATCCCGAGTTTTTGGCAGAAGGAACCGCCATCGAGGATCTGCTGAACCCTGACCGAGTGCTGATTGGTGGCGAATCGGAAGCCGCGATCGAAGCCTTGTCGGACGTCTACGCTCGCTGGGTTCCCAAAACACAAATACTGAAAACGAATCTTTGGAGCAGCGAACTGTCGAAATTGACGGCTAACGCATTTTTGGCTCAGCGGGTTTCGAGCATCAATGCCATTTCGGCACTCTGTGAGGCTACCGAGGCGGATGTCGATGAAGTCGCTCGAGCGATTGGCATGGACTCACGCATTGGACCCAAGTTTTTGAAAGCGTCGGTCGGTTTCGGAGGAAGCTGTTTCCAAAAAGATATTCTCAACTTGGTCTATCTGTGCGAACACTTTGGACTTCGTGAGGTCGCTGCATATTGGGAGCAAGTGGTTATCATGAATGACTACCAAAAACGTCGCTTCGCCGAGGGCATTTGTCGCACGATGTTCAGCACCGTCAGCGACAAAAAAATTGCCATTTGGGGTTTCGCTTTTAAGAAGGACACCAACGACACTCGCGAAAGCGCTGCGATTTACGTATGCCGCGATCTACTTCGCGAACGAGCTCGCTTGGCGATCTACGATCCCCAGGTCCCCGAAGACAAAATGCGATTCGATTTGCTCGCCGCAATGGGCGACTTGTCAGGCACGGTAAGTGACATCGATCGTAAGTTGGTCGAAAACAATGTGACGGTTGTCCACTCCGCCGAGGCGGCTGCGGAGGAAGCGCACGCGATTGCCGTTTTGACAGAATGGGACGAGTTTAAATCGCTCGATTTCAAGAAGATCATCGAAACAATGAAAGCACCGGCTTTTGTCTTTGATGGACGCAACGTCCTCAACCGTGCTATGCTAGATGAGGTTGGTTTTGAAACGATTGGAATAGGAAAGAGTGGTATCGGGGGATGATAGTCTTACTTGGGAGTAGCGGGTATGTGGGCAGCGAATTCGCACGCTACTTCGAAACCAATGGAATTGATTTCCAGGGCGTTTCGAGAACCCAGGTCGATTACACCAACCGTGACACGTTGATTCGCTATCTGCGAGATTTGAAGCCTGATTTTTTGATCAATGCAGCGGGCTACACGGGCAAACCAAATGTGGATGCCTGCGAGTTTTTTAAAGCCGATTGTTTGGCGGGCAATGCGGTTCTTCCAGGCATAATTCGCGAAGCTTGTGAAGCGACCGCGACGACATGGGGACACGTTTCATCGGGCTGTATCTACTCCGGTTCACGCAAGGACGGCAGCGGTTTTCGGGAAACCGACCCGCCCAATTTCTGCTTTCGGTCTGGCGATTGCAGCTTTTATAGCGGCTCCAAAGCACTCGGCGAAGAAGTTCTTGCGGGGGCCTCCAATTGTTACATCTGGCGACTTCGCATTCCGTTCGACCATCGTGATTCGCCAAGAAATTATCTCAGCAAGTTGATGCGATACAATCAATTACTCGATGCGACCAATTCGATATCGCACTTAGGCGAGTTTGCGAATGCCGCCTATCAATGCTGGGAAAAGCGAGTGGAACCAGGGATTTATCACATCACCAACCCTGGCAGCGTGACGACTCGCCAAGTGGTTGAATTGATCAAACGAATACGGCATCTTGACAAGACGTTTCGATATTTCGAAGACGAAGATCATTTCATGCGCGCCGCCGCTAAGACACCACGTTCGAATTGTGTTCTCGATAGCAGCAAAATACTGGCGACCGGAATCAAACTCACGCCGGTAGCCGATGCGATTGAAAGTTCGCTTCGTGCTTGGCTGCCTGACACCGAATTTTAGTCACCTCGTCACGGATAGACCCGAATAACTTCCGAGGAACGATCGATCATGAAGGGAATAATTTTGGCAGGTGGTTCGGGAAGTCGGTTGCATCCGATCACCCGTGCGGTCAGTAAGCAGTTGATACCGATCTATGACAAGCCGATGGTTTACTACCCGCTTTCGACGCTGATGCTAGCGGGCATACGAGAGGTTTTGCTAATCTCGACGCCTCAGGATGTGCCCGCTTTCAAGCGGTTGCTCGGCGATGGATCGCAATGGGGAATCCGTCTGGAATATGCTGCGCAGCCAAAGCCAGAAGGACTTGCCCAGGCGTTTCTCATTGGTGCGGATTTTGTTGCCGACGATCGTGTCGCATTGGTGCTTGGAGATAATATTTTTTATGGTCAAGGGTTTCGAAAAACGCTGTCTCTCGCTGCTGAGAAAAAAACGGGCGCGACCGTGTTCGGCTATCGTGTGACCGATCCCGAGCGTTACGGCGTGGTCGAGTTTGACCGTGACGGGCGAGTGATTTCAATCGAAGAGAAACCTACGCATCCCAAGTCGTTTTATGCGATTCCCGGTTTGTATTTCTATGACAACACGGTTATCAGCATTGCGCAGCAACTAAAGCCTTCCGCACGTGGTGAATTGGAAATTTCCGATGTCAATCGAGCGTATTTGCAGCGAGGTGATTTGACAGTCGAGTTGTTTTCTCGAGGCTTTGCTTGGCTTGATACCGGAACGAAAGATTCGCTGCTCGATGCCTGTAATTTTGTCGCTGCGGTCGAGAAACGCCAAGGCCTGAAGATCGCCTGCTTGGAAGAAATCGCCTATCTGAACAAGTTCATCGACAAAGAGCAATTGCTTACACTCGCAGCGGAATACCAAAATGATTATCGAAATTACCTGGAAACGGTAGCCCGATCCTGAGCGCAGACTGCGCTCAATAATGCGTTCATCGACATCTGGACTTTTGAAGCGGGCGGCCGAATGATCGACACTAATCATAACGGTGTGACAGAAACCATAACCTGGCATATCGACGACTCGCTTTCCAACATTGGCTTTCAGCGGCCAATGGAGTGTTTGGGTTCAGCGTGACCAACGGCAAGGTGATGTTTCGCCACTTGCCCTCTTCGCCTTTGTGAAGCATGATCGCAGACATTTGACCAATCCGAACAGGCTCGCGGCTAGGTACTTCATAAGAACGTCCGTCGTTCATGCGAATCGATACTGGTCCTGTTTCCACAATCGCTTCAAGTTCCTCAGGGGCCAGTTTGGTGATCCTGGAATGTGAGGCTTGTCGTGCGTCAAGGTCTCGTCCACTACGACCAACCCTAATTTTTGAGATGGACGCAGCACCAATCACTTCTCATCCATGATGACCTAGTTGGTAAGGGAATCAAACATCATGAAAAGCGACGGTAAAACGGACCACCAACCGACAATGCGGACCCGCCTCGCTCTGTGTGCCGTTCCATCTTGGACTGCTCTTGCTCATCATTCTGTCTAATTTGAGCGGTAGCTGTCTGCTGGCGAAGGGAAACGCTTCACGGGAAACAAAGTACAGTTCCACTATAGAAAAATCTCAGAATTCCTGAATTCTTGGCAAGAAAAACGTGCATGGAAAAAGAACTATCGGCTACGCTAAACATCAATGCAGGCTGGTTGCAGCACCCATGAAGACAACGGTATCGTCGAATACAGGATTGGATTGCAGAACTTTCTCCCGACGACGCCATTCTCATTTCAGGTGAGTCAGATGCGAAAGTTGTATTTTTTGACGCTCTAAGCAGTCGTAAAGGAGTTGGCTTGATATGATTTCGAAACAGTTAACGATTCCTCCATCGCTGAAAGCACAACTGCTGCGTTTTCGCGGTCGGGTCTGGAGTTTGAAGTTGATCGAAGCGTTCGCGATTGCGGCATGTGCAATCACGACGGCGTTTTTGGCGGTCTATCTGGTCGATCGCTGGGGTGGAATGCCGGGCGGTTTACGTTTCGCTTCGTTGTTGGCAACGATTGCGGTGATGGCGATCGTGCCTTGGACACTTTATCGTTGGGTGTGGAAAAACCGGACGCTCGAACCGCTGGCAAAACTGCTCGGCAAAAAAATGCCAGCGGTAGGCGATCAATTGCTTGGTGTGATCGAACTGTCCAACAGCGAGTCGGAACAAGCCCGCTCACCGGCGCTTTGCCAAGCTGCGATGCAACAAGTGGCTGCGGATGCGGAAAAACGTAATCTGTGTGCTGCCGTTCCCACGACGCATCATCGTCTTTGGGGTGGCATCGCATCAATCCTTGTGGCTGTGTGTGTGGCGGTGGCGAGTTTCTATCCGGCGGCTTCGGCCAATGCGGGTGCCCGACTTTTGATGCCGTGGCGAGACGTGCCGCGTTATACGTTCACACGCATTGACGATCTGCCATCCAACGTGGTCGTTGCCCATGGCGAAGCGGCACCGTTGGCGGTGCGATTGACTTCGTCAACCGTCTGGCATCCCGAGCGAGCGAAATTGCAAATTGGCAACCAGCCACCGATTACGGCTGATTTGTTGGACCGCGAATATCGGTTCGTCGTTCCACCGCAAATTGTCGATGCACCGATGACGTTGATGGTTGGCGACGTGACCGAAACGATGACACTCAAACCGACCTTGCGTCCTGAATTGACGTCCGTTTTGGCCGAGATTTCGCTACCGCAATACCTTGGCCATGAAGAGATCGAGCGAATGGATTCTCGTTCGGGTAACGTGTCGATCGTTCGCGGCAGCGAAGCGACGTTCACCGCGATTGCCAACCGTCCGCTGGCGTCGGGCACCGTGAACCAAACGCCGAGTGTCCCCCGCGGAGCGGAACTGGCTTCCGATCCGGTGAATGTGGACATGACGCCTCAATTGGAATTCTCTTGGAAGGATGAGCAGGGACTTGATGGCCGTGAACCGTTCACTCTTTCAATCAATGCGATCGATGACGAAAGCCCGACCTTGATCTGTGACGGACTCGAGCGGATGGCGGTGATCCTGGATTCGGAAACGGTCACGTTCACGGTTCGCGCCAGCGACGATTTCGGAGTGAGACGGGTCGGTATGATGTGGCGTGGTTTGCCGATGGGAGTGGTGGCGGAGCCGGCGCAGGGTGAGCGACCGCTAATCGCGGGTGACCACCACGCCGGTAGCATTGATGCGATCGGTACGTTTTCTGCGAAATCGTTAGGAGTCGAACCGCAACCGATCGAGTTGTTTGCTTGGGCGGAAGACTACAAACCAGGGCGTGAACGAGTCTACTCGCCGCCCCACATCCTCTATGTTCTGACGCCTGACCAACACGCGATTTGGATGACCGAACAATTGAGCAAATGGCATCGCCAAGCATTGGAGGTGCGAGACCGCGAACGCCAACTGTTTGAAAAGAATAAAGAGCTGCGATCGCTTTCAAGTGACGAGCTATCCACCAGCGATCGGCGTCGTGAGGTCCAGCGTCAATCAGCAGCGGAAAACGCAAACGGTCGCCGCTTGGAGCGGCTTGGGGTCGCCGGTGCCGATCTACTTCGCACGGCATCCAAGAATCCTGAAATCGGCGTCGGACATTTAGAACGTTGGGCCGAAATGCTCGGCATCCTCGATGACCTTGCCAATCATCGCATGCCTTCGGTCGCGGATTTACTCAGCGAGTCGGCCAAATCGATCGCTGGCCAAATGCGTGATGCGAAACCAGGATCGCCAAGTCCAGCAGCGGACGGCAAGCCTCCGAAATTGCGATCCGCTCCTTCGCTTGCCGACCGGGAATCGTCCATGAATTCACCTGACGAGGAAATCGCTGGGGCGGGATCGCCAAAAAAACCAAGCAGTCCCGCGCTTCGCTTGCCGGTAACGACGGTGATGGGGAAAGGGCAGAAGCCGGACGACGACTCGCCGCCAGCGAATCAGCAAGAGAGTCTCGATCAAGCGGTCGTGGAACAAGAAGACTTGCTGGCCGAGTTTGACAAGATCGCCGACGAACTCAACTCGGTCCTCGCCAACCTCGAAGGCAGCACTTTGGTGAAGCGACTCAAGGCAGCTTCGCGAGAGCAGAACCAAATGGCTGGCAAGTTGACGACCCAGCTTCAATCGGCATTTGGCCAATCGAAAGCCAAAGTCGAGAAACCAACGCGTGAAGTCCTCGGTCAACTCAGCGAGACCCAGGAAGCGGGCGTACTGAATATCTCCTACATCATGGATGACCTGGCCGCCTATTTCGAACGACGTCGGTTCGCTCAGTTCAAGCTCGTTCTTGACGAGATGAAAGAAGCGGACGTGCTCGGTTCGCTGCGAGAACTTGCCGGCGAAATTCCGGTTCAACAGGGCGTATCGATCGCCCAGACCGAATACTGGGCCGACACGATGGACCGCTGGGCTGAAACGCTCGTCGACCCCGCTTGTAGCGGCCAGTGCCCAGGCGGTAAATCGCCCGAAAGTTTGCCGCCCTCGATCGTATTGGAAGTGCTACAAATTCTCGAAGGCGAAGTCAGTCTGCGCGACGAAACGCGAGTGGCCGAACAATCCAAACCAGCCATTGAACCGCAGGAACATCGAGAGACTGCGGAGATGTTGTCCGACAACCAAACGGTATTGAACGAGCGAGTGGTGAAGGTGATCGAGCGAATTGGTGAGCTGGAGGATGCTGAAAAACACTTCGCCAAAGAATTGGGCCTCTTAGCTCAAGTCGATCAGGTCATGGGCGAGACGACGGGGATTCTCCGATCGCCCGACACCGGAGCAAATGCGATTGCGGCGGAAACCGAAGTGATTGAGTTGCTGCTAAGATCCAAACGAATCAACCCCAAAGGTGGTGGCGGTGGCGGGTCGAGTCCTGGCGGCGGCGGCTTTGGGACAACCAGCGATTCGGCACTCGCATTGATCGGCCAAGGTAGGAATGCCAAAGAGGTCCGCGAGGATAAAGGCGTCTCGCAAACCACCGGCGAAACCGGTAGTGCCTTACCAGAAGAATTCAGGCATGGACTCGATCAGTATTTCAATCGCTTGGGAGGAAGCTAGTGATACGACTTATGCACCTCTCCCAAGCGAAGCTGGGGGGAGGTTCCATAAGCGTAAAAATATGTGAATCAAAGCCTGGGCTCCAACACAATCAACTTTACATGCAACCAAATTTCGACACCCGAGTCATGCCAATAAAATCCTCCGAGGCAATCCGTGTCCTACGTTTATTGTCGAACGCAACGGTTTCGATCGTGCTATCGCTCTCACTCACCGAAGCACTCCATGCTCAAGTGGAAGTCGTCGAAATGGCAGCCGAAGCACCGTTGGCAGAGCCGAACGAGCCGGACAACGACGCGGTTGATCCTCGCAAGGTCGAATGCTTTAAGCCGCTCGTCAATCAAGAATTGTCTTTCATTCAGCGAGTTGGTTCGCTCGATGAAAAGTCGATGAACGACTTGGTCGCCAAGGCGACA
Source organism: Novipirellula aureliae (assembly GCF_007860185.1). Taxonomy (NCBI): domain Bacteria; kingdom Pseudomonadati; phylum Planctomycetota; class Planctomycetia; order Pirellulales; family Pirellulaceae; genus Novipirellula; species Novipirellula aureliae. The sequence goes on along the minus strand of NZ_SJPY01000003.1, from coordinate 282,938 downwards.
GACGCCTATCTGGGAATGGCTGACATGATCGGGGACCAAAACCGTTTTTTTCCAAACGAAGAAATGTTTTACGGGCCTAGTGGAGAAATGATTCGTGGCAATCCGTATAAACGTGTCCGCAGTGATGCAAAGCGATATGCCGAAGAGGTATTAAGCGATGAACAATTCCAACGTTATGTTCGCGAAGCCGATGCACGGGCGAAATTCGAGCGGGATACGGCGATTAAATTCGTTGTCGACCTAATCGAGAAGAAGCTCCCCTTAAGCCACGACCAACGCGAAGCAATCAAAGGCAATCTAGCGAAGGATTGGAAGGCTATCGACGTCGTATCGTTGCAAATCTATACCCAGAACCCCAGATATATTCCTGAAATCCCGGATGCCCATGTGCTACCCGAACTGACGGTGATGCAAAAAAAGATTTGGGTAACACTCAAAAAGCAGATGGCCAATCTCGGTTCGCATCTCAGCCAAGGCCAGCAAGCGACCATCAAGGAGCAATGGATCAAATGAGAAGGCTCGCATTGTTTCTCCTTTTCGTCCTGGTTGGCTTGATGTTGATGCCACGGCACGCATCGGCCCAACGCAACCAGATTACGCTACAACTGTTCTATCAATGGGTTTTTCAAGGTCAAAATGGATTGGACGCGGGCATGAAGTCGCTGGAGAATAGCCTTGAGTCAGAGTTGATTCGACTTGAGCTGCAAATTCCTTTAAGCGAAGCTCAGAAACAGAAAATCCGACTCGCTGGCCAAGTTGATATTAAACGCTTCCTCGATCGATTGGATCTCGCTCGGGATAAGTTCATGGCTTTGTCAACGTCGGACGTCAACGACAACCAAGTCATCAACGAAGCGTATCAAATTGCGTCCCCACTCGGTAGAGAATGGAGTGTGGGGCTGTTCGGTGATCAATCGTTTGTTCAAAAAGTGGTAAGTACCGCCTTAAACGCTGAACAATTGACCAAAGTCGAAGCCGAACGTCAGCGGTTGCTCAAGCAAAATACCGAAACGGTGATTCGAGTGAACATCGCTACTTTGGGACGCTCGTTGCTATTTAGCGAGAAGCAAAGAGACTTTCTCATGCAATACTGCCTCGAAAACATCCCCCCGTTCGATACCACTCACAACCGAGCATCGATGCTGCTGGAGTACCACTTTGCTCAAATTCCGGAACAACAGATCAAGGATTATTTTGACGAAGTCCAAGCAAAGGCGTTACTGGAGCGGGGCAAACGGTTCGGTGCGGACGGCAACAAACAGATGCTGATCAGAGAAGGGTTGCTAAACGATGAGTAGATACCGATTTATTCTATGGTCGTTGTTTTTTTTGCTGCCTGCCTTGGCCCAGTATTCGTTGGCCCAGTATCCGACGATCCAACTTGGTGAGGCGGTTCCTCGGGATGTCCGCGAGACCTATGAAAAGGGGCTTCGTTACTTGGCTAAATCCCAAACCGCCGATGGCGATTGGGGCGACGGCGGGTACGGGGGCACCGGCATTACGGGCATGTGCGTGATGGCGTTTTTAGCGTCGGGCGAGGATCCCAATTTCGGGATCTATAGTTCCAATATTCGTCGCGGTCTACGGAGCATTGTCGATGGTCAAGATGCGAGCACCGGGATACTGGCCGGACGTAACGCGGGTCACACCAGTATGTACAATCATGGCTTCGCGATGTTAGCACTCGCCGAAGCGTACGGTGCGATTGATGAACGCAACCTTTGGCCCGCCGCAGCCGGCGGAAAACAGCGATCGCTAGGCCAAGCGTTGGAGTTGGCTGTGCGAGCGGCCGTGACGAGTCAGAAGAAAAATCGTTATGGCGGATGGCGTTATGGACCCGATGCCAACGATGCCGACACTTCGGTTAGCGGTGCGGTGATGGTGGGACTGCTTGCCGCTCGTAATGCTGGAATCGAAGTTCCTGACGAAGCGATCGACCGCGGCGTCGCCTATTTCAAATCGATGACCAGCGATTCCGGTCAAGTCGCTTACTCGGGACTCGGCGGGTTCGATAACTCAATCGCCAGAATATCGATTGGAACGCTCGTCTATGCCGTCGCGCGGCGTAAGGATATGCCCGAGTTCAAAAACACCCTCCATGCTCTGACAAACCAACTGGAGGAAACTTCACATGCCTACTTAAGGTATGGGCAATACTACCAAGCCCAAGCACTCTTTCAAGGCGATATCGAAGCGTGGAAAAAATGGAACACACTTCTCATCCGTGAATTGAAAGCGTCACAGGGTGACAATGGCAGCTTTGACGGTGGTTTGGGGCCTAGCGTCGACACCCCGTTGGCACTGTTGGCGATGGCCTTGAATTTCCGATTCCTTCCAATCTACGAGCGATGATGAACATGGTTTGGATAGCTGGAAACCTAAATCGTCGGATCACCCGTCTGATGGTGGTCAGCCTGGTCTGGTTGGGTTGCGGTACAGGTCCGTGTCACGGATCCGGCGGGAATCTGGAAACGGTCAGCGGTGATACGGTTGCCGGTTCGCTTGCCGATGCCGATGCTTCCAACCTAGCGTGGCAGCATCCCGGATTTGCGCAGCCATTCAAGTTTGAAGCCGCATTGGTCAAGCGGATTTCGCAGCCCCGCACGGACCAAAAGCAAATCGCCGAGGGTGCCTTCGGCATCGAACTGGTCCAAGGTGAGCGACTATATGGCGACATCATCGATATCGACGACGAATGGATTCAAATTCGAACCAGTGATATCGGTGACCTTTCCATTAAACGATCACACATTCTCGCTCTTTCCGCATGGAACAACGGTGAGGCGGTGGTCTATCAAGGTCCTCGTGACATCGCTTCATGGAAAGCCGAGGGAAATTGGACCGATTTGGGAGGGACGCTCACAACGAGCGAGTTGGGGGCTTCGATCGTTGGCGATGTTCCGTTGCCAGAGATCGCCGACATTCAACTCGAAGTGTCTTGGCAAGAGACACCAAACTTCGTCATCGCACTCGGTGTCGATCCAAAGAAACCCGACGAGTCATCAAAAAAGGCGTTTCGCATTGAAGTTTGGCAAGATCAAGTGGTCGCCCTTTGGGAATCCGACGCGGTCGCCGACATCGTCTTACTCGGAAACGTCGAATCGATGGCGGGGCAATTGAGAGTGATGGTACGACTCGACCAACCGAACCAGCGTGCGGAAATCTATTCCGAAGCTGGCTTGATGCTCGGACAACTTACGTTGCCGAAACAAAACAGCACATCCGATCGAAGTTGTACCGGGCTTCGCGTCCACAACATTCGTGGTCAAGTGCGGGTTGATTCCATCCAAGTCCTGAAGTCACCGACGTTTAAGTCCCACGCACTCCATTCATGGCCCGATATTGCATTGAACCCGGTGCCCGTGTTGGTTTCATTGACAGACGATTCGATCTTGATCGGCAACTGGATCAGCGTTGACGACGAATATTGGATGTTCCAACGAGAGGGGGAGGAAGAAAGACAGCAGCGGATCAAGTCGTCCGACATTCTCCAAGTGGAATTCGCTCAAAGTCAAACACCACCCGAGCTCAGTACAGAGGTGTCGGAAACCACGTTTCGTCTGAGCACGTTCAAGGGGCAACGATTAGCGGGGCGGTACCTTGGTGTGATCGATGGACGCCTTCAATTCCACCCCAACGTATCTCTCGATCCGACGACTTTAGCGCTATCGGATCTGCGCACATTGAATCAAACCGTCACGACTCGGAATGCGAACACAAGTTCGCGATTGGAACGACGCCGCTTGATCGCTGAAGGGACCAATCTACGGGGACGGTTCGTCCCAACGTCAGCTAACGAGTCAGCCAATGACTCAACCGGTGCGATGCGATTTGAGCCGATGGGTGCAAGCCCCGCAGACATGCTAGACGATTTTTCAGGACGTTACGTCATTCGCTCGACCACGCCGATTGTCAAGACTGAGCCGCCGCAATCGCCGCCACGTCCCGTTCGTCCACCTCAAGGAGTCTTTGGCTTTTTTGTACGCGCATTTGGCAACAACCCGGCCACTCAATCCAAAACTCCGCCGTCGCTCTCGCTACGAACGGGCGAAGTCATCCCTGCGTCGGTTTCTCGGATCGATGAAACAAACGTGCATTTCAAGTCCGAAATGTCAGCCGTTACAAAAATCCCATCCGAAATAATCGAAAGCGTTCGCCTGCAATCCGGGCAATACGAACCGACACTCGAAGAGATCGAACGAGAGCGTTTATTGATGGTTCCCAGGATGCGAAAACGCAACCCGCCGACGCATCTACTCATTGGCGTCAACGGCGATGTCTTGCGATGCCGATTCATCGCGCTGGATGAACAAACGTTGACGATCGAAACCCGACTAGAAACGATTACGATCGAGCGTCAACACGTAGCCCAAATCATTTGGCTCGGGACGCGTGGAGAAGACCGTGAAACTGAACAACGCCCCGATGGCTTGTATGTCAAAGCGAAATTGTTCAATGGACATCAATTGGGGATTGTGCCTGAACAGGTGACGGAGTTGGAGATTGTCGGAGCGAATCCCTTTCTTGATGAAACGCGAATTCAATTTGCCCGAATCGACGAATTGTTTTTCGGTGATGCTGCCTGGAAAGAGGCATTGCCAAAGTCGAGTTCACTTTGGGAACTAACCGATGCACCGGAGCCAGAGATCATTGAAGGCGGCGGAGGGGATCGTGGAACGGCCAGTCCTTTGGTAGGAGAAACCGCCCCCGAGTTTAAGCTACAGCTTCTCGATGGAACAACTTTCGCGTTGTCAGAGCAAAAAGGAAAAGTTGTCGTGCTCGATTTCTGGGCGACGTGGTGCGGTCCTTGCCTACAAGCGATGCCCACGATCGAAGCAACCGCATCAAAATTCGATTCGGATGAAGTCATACTCGTCGCGGTCAATTTGCAAGAAAGTCCAGCAACGATTAAACCGATACTCGAACGATTGAAAATCGACCCGCTCGTCGCTCTCGATATTGATGGTGTCGCGGGCCAGCGGTATCAAGCCAACGCGATTCCGCAAACCGTTGTGATCGACCGCAACGGAAACGTTCAGAAAGTGTTTGTGGGTGGTGGATCGGGCTTAGCCGAGAATCTCGAAAACGCGATCACTGATTGCTTGGCTTCGCCAGACGGCACATGATTTGTCACTCTAAAGGTCTTCAGCTAACGATGCATGGCCGGTGAAATCGAACGCTACCACCGAACGACCAAGTGTGATTGGATTCGCCTTACTGGGATTTGTAACATCGACGACGCTCGTCGTGCAGTGACGGAGTATGTGACGCCGTACGCAAAACTCGCAGGGAAAGAGAAAAAGGTTATTACCGAGCGTGACAGGAAGCTCGCGGCGGATCGAGAAGAGCGTCGCCGAAAGCGATCCGAATTAAGTCAGCAAGCAGTTGCTTGATGCAATTGACCCGATTACCACGCAAAGACTTGACCGGCGGATAGGGCTCTGCTGGGAAGCAATTCTCCGCGACCATTTGCGTTCGCGTTTTTGCCATTCGTTGGCGAGATCCGGGCTAGCTTTATTGCTGCTACAAAAGAGCACAAAGGGCTTAAAAGAAAATGTAGCCATTCATGGCCGAAGGGCGTGAACGGTTACTGAAAATGTTTCCCCGTCAAGTTTCGCTTGATGGAGGACGGGAGGCAACGGAGCGACTTTAAGGGTGCATACAGTGACGGTTTGCCATGCTGATGCCGCTTAGAATTGCACCGACAATACCGACGAAGCCTTGATCGGTTCCACACAAGAACAGATTCGATAGGTGTGTTGTGCCGTCGAGTTGCTTGTCCGGGGCACCGTAGACAGCACCGTTGTCATGCCAAGTAAACCGGCGAATCGTTTTTGGTGTAAAGACATCCGTATCGATAACGTGGCGACGGAAATCGGGCATGAAACGGACCGATGATTCGATTGCCGCATCGTACTGGATCGCTTTTTCCGCATTGTATTTTGCTTCGGGAAGCTCGCACCACCGATCATGGTTGGCTAACGTCGTGATGCGAATCACGCCATCCGGTAGTTCCCCTTCCTCAGCGTCAAACACATAATTGTTGGGTGAGCAAATCACGCCGGTGCGCACATCGCAAAGTGAATGTTCGGGTCGTTGCCAATGAAAACGATTGCTATCGTTGTAAAACACAATCGTGCGGTCAAAGCCAAGATCTTTGGGCATCCGATCGAGGATCGAAATCGATTCGATGAATGATAATTTTCCTGCTCGGGCAACATCCACTTCACTAATGTCGTCACACAGTCGGAGCGTTTCGACGTTTCCGGCTGAAGACAAGATCCGTTTGCCTTGGATTTCGGTACCATCATCGAGTACCACTCCGACCGCTTGGCCATTCTCGACATGGATCCGAGACACCCCGCTCCGCAGTTTTAGTTCGCCCCCCAGTCCTCGGAACTTGCGTACCAGGTTTTTCAAGATGACCCGAACGCCTTTGAAGGGGCGTCCGAAACCTTCTAGATAGCAGGCTCGAAACATGATGGAAAACTGGCCAAAATCCATATCCTCTTCGCGAGCATTTCCATACCACATCAACGGGCACAGCAGCATCTCGATCAGCAGTGGATCACTTAGGTGAATCGCCATGACTTCGCGAGCCGAGCGCATAAAGCTAGGGTCTTGGCCGTCCATGTCGCTGTAGTCGAGCAGTTCACTACAGAGTTTGCGAAACCCATCGATCTGGCCAGGAAAGGCTTCAGTGATCTCTTGTTCGAGCAGTGCGAAATCGTTATTGAAGTCGAGGGACACGCCAGGAAATCGGATCGAGGAACCGATTTGCTCTGCCATCTTAAAATCTTCCCAGCGAAACCGAAGTTGGCGAATGAGTTTCGCGAGCGGTCCCTTTTTCGTCCCTTTTTTGGCAAAGTTGGTCATTGCGTGAAGCCCCACATCGTAATCTCGACCCCCAAGCCGATAGAACGAGTTAAGGCCACCAATGGTGTAGTGACGTTCGAGAATACAGACGCGTTGATCGAAATGAGCCAACCGAATACCGGCTGCCAAGCCACTCATTCCCGCGCCGATAATGATGGTGTCGTACAAAGTGGACTACTTCACGATGTCCTTCATTTTTGGTTCAAGGTAAGCTACCGTCGAATTCATACTAGCCAAATTCCCGTAATCCTCTTCAGGAATTTGTACGCGGTGGCGCTTACGAAGCTCCATCACAATATCCAGAAAGTCCATGCTGTCGAGTTCGAGTTGTTCACGGAATGATTGATCGTCATCAAGGTTTTCCATGTCATCGTCGGGCGAGATGTCTTCGAGGATGTCGAGGATTTCTTCTCGGATTTCAGCGGGCGTCATTTGCTCAGTTAACTCAAATTTCAAAAAGGATCGATTCGTGGATTGTTACGTCCACTCAGTTTAGCGACAAACCAGTACGAATCGTTGATGTCTAGTGGTAGGAAGTGGACCGCAGAATCAAAATCGACCGATAATGACGACCGAATTGATCCCCAGCATGCCGAATGAATTATTTAAAATATAGTCGACTCGGGGAACCTGTCTCGCTTCATTGATCACCAAGCCTTGCAAGTCACATTCGGGGTCGAGTTCATCGACGTTGATTGTCGGGTGAACGACCTTGTCCTTGAAAGAGGGTAGGTTACCGGCGAGTTCGAGGGCACCAGCAGCCCCCATCGCGTGGCCAATATAACTCTTTGTGTTGTTAATATGAACCGTGCTTACTTGCCCGAAAACTTCCCGCAGCGCCTTGCACTCTTGAATATCTCCGCTATTGGTTCCCGTTGCGTGAGTGCTGATGAGATCGATTTGATTCGCTTCCAATCCGGCTCGCTTTAGGGCCAACCGCACGCATTGAGCTTGCCGCTCAGGGTTGGGCAACACGAAATCGGTCGCGTCCGTATTGATGGCGTAGCCCACCAATTCACCATAGATTTCAGCACCGCGAGCCTTGGCGTCGCTCAATCGTTCGAGCGTGTAGATGCAGCCCCCTTCGGAAACCACGATTCCATTTCGGTCTTTGTCAAATGGACGTGATGCGCGGGCCGGATCGTCATGCGTCGCCAAGGCATTTTGGCTATTAAAACTTGCAAAGATTCCAAACGTATGAACACTTTCGCTCGTGCCTCCCGCAATGGCCAGATCGCATTCGCCAAGCCGAAGCATTTGCGCACCTTGGATCAGTCCGGCGTTGCCAGCGGCGCAGGCGGCACCGATCGTATAGTGCGGCCCGGTGATCCCTAAGCTCAATGCGATTTCACCGGCCGGATTGTTCGCTACGGTGCGTGGATTGTGGTGATGCGACCAACAACTGGTGTCGTAATCAAAGCCTTTGATGATGTAGATTTCGTTCTCGGTTTCGACGTTGCCATGTTCGGTCACACCGATATAGATGCCAACTCGAGAACGATCGACGTTCTCCCAATCGAGACCGCTGTGGGCAATCGCTTCACTCGCAGCATAGATGCCGACGCTGCCAGCTCGCGTTCCCCGCCGCAAATCCTTCTTGGTCTGATAACGTTTGGTGTCAAAATCACAGAGCCCGGCCAACGTTTTGCCAAAATAGCGGATCTCGTAGGGCTGAACCCCGCTGCGATGTTCTAGCAGCGCCTGGCGGTACGACTCCCAATCATTGCCATTGGGCGAAGTCAAGCCGATGCCCGTAATGACGATGCGCTGCTCCGCGGGCAACTGGGAAGCAAGATTCGGAGCGATTTGGTTCGAGGCAATCACGTTGGCAATGGCCGAAAAAATGGAAAGGGAAGGAGCGTGAGAGATAGTCATCAAGGACCGCTGTCCGCTCGATTGGGAAACAGCAGGCCATGCTCCGAAAAGGCTAGCGATTTCAGCTAGAATTGGCAACGGGATGATCGGTGTTGAGTGAGTGATTCGGCATGGAACCGCAGACGGAAAACAAAATCCAGCGATTTTTTATGAAATCATGATTGTCTTTTGCGGGAACTTTCCCGTCTTTTTCGCCTTCCAAGCTGAGGCCACTCGTCCAGGATGCCGGTTCACGTCTGGGGTTTTTCGCACCTCTCTCAGAGAGAATGAACTGGATTTGATGAAGATTCCGATTTTTCCAAGTCAAATGGTTGAGTTTTTTTATTTGTTCAGTTAGTATTTTGTTCACTTAAAAACAGGTCCGAATGCGACATTTCCACCAAGCTGTCTACCGAATCATTTACAACAAGGTTTTAGCATGAGGTTACTTTTTGCAAGTTGGCTTTTTCTACTGGCATCCGTGTGTTGTTTGTCGCCCGCATCGGCAGATGTTGGCGAGATTCAAAGCGATGCGTCGCCAACAGGTGCGGGTGTCGTTACCCCTCTCACCTTAAGCCAATGGGTTTGCCCAGATGAGCCAGGCGTCTTGGTTGGCCGCGTGGTTCTGCCCTCGGCCAACGGCGATGCCAAGGCAGTGGGGAACGCAGCCATCGCTCTTCGTCGCTACGAGGGAGAGACGATTCACGGCCAGACGAATGAGGCGGGAGAGTTTCGCGTCGAAAACGTCTCGTCCGGTGTTTATTCGATGACGGCCAAGGCCGACGGCGTCTTTGCCTGCTGTGCAATGCACGTGCTCGATGTGGAGAAGGTGGATGGTGCAAACTTCCCCAACTCGGTCGAACTGTCCGCCGCAAACGTTGACTACACCATGGTGAAAACGGCGATCGTCCGTTACGTCCCACCGGCCAGCAACCAATTGGCATCTGCCCTGCCGGACTCGCATTTTGACACACTGGCTAAGCGAGTGGTTAGCAGCGAATACTTCCGCGTCGAACGCATCAATGGTGGTATGAAAGGCGTGATCATGTTGGCGGGAACGCAGGAAAATGATTTGGCCGCCGCGGATCTGATCAACGTATTTATCGTTAAAGATGGGGAAACGGTCGCTCGAAGCGTGACGGACGAAGAAGGGGAATTTCAAGTGAACGACTTGCCTGCGGGTGAGTATTCCCTGTTAGCTGTCGGTTCCGCTGGCGTTGGACTCGCCGGTTTCGAATTGACCGAAGCTGCCCCGCTCGAAGACCAACCATTGGGCCAGACGACCGAAGGCGATCCGTCGGAACAACTTGTCGGTCTTTTTGGTCGACATCTGCAGCGACGCCATTGCCACTCGTTCCAGATGCAAGTGGCTCCTTGCCCCGAAGTCATTCAGTGTGTCGATGAGATCATCGTCGAAGAAGCACCCTTGGTTGCGGGCGATTGCTGTGGTGGCGAACAGATGATGGACGGATGCGATTGTGGCTGCGGAGCAGAGGGCGCGATTGCTGCGGATGGTTCCATTGTCGATCCATTCGCAGGCGGTTTCGGCGATCCGCTCGGAGCGGGTGGCTACGGCGGTGGCGGCTATGGCGGCGGCGGTGGCGGCTACGGTGGCGGAGGTGGCGGTGGATTCGGCGGCGGCGGTGGGCTCGGTGCACTCGCTGGTTTAGCCGGTATCGCTGGCATTATCGCCGCAACGAGTGACGATGACGACGACGACTATCGGCCGATTGTTGTTCCTCCACCGGCATCCCCAGCTTCTCCCTAGACGATCGCCTTGCAGTCGCCCGTAGTCCGTGGCCGTCTCGTTCATAAGCCGTCTCGTTCATAAGCCGGCTCGTTCATAAGCCGGCTCGTTCACGGGCTGTCGATTTAATCGGTTTGACTCGACTGATTGTTTAACGCCAAGCCATAGGCGACCGCTTATAGAAAAGCTGACGCCTTCGGCTAAGCGTTAAACGATTAAATCGACAGCCCGTTAGCCACGGTTCACACGACAAATCATGCAGCCGTGGCTATCGGCCTGCTGATTTAATCGGTTTGACTCGACTTATTATTTAACGCCAAGCCATAGGCGACCGCTTTTGGAAAAGCTGACGCCTTCGGCTAAGCGTTAAACGATTAAATCAGCAGGCCGCTATCGCCAAAACGGCTAATGAATCATCCGGGCTAAAATAAAGCGGTGACAAAGCCCAGGACGCTTCTCTTTCAGGCCCTAAAGCTTCTCTTTCAGGCCCTAAATGGGGGCAAATCTTAGCGAAAACGTTGATGATAGCATAAAAAGAAAAATGCAAGTTAAAATGTGAGAATCAATGCTTGAGTTTCGTTCTTCGTTCACTTATCATTAGGTCGGGTGCATTGCCCAACTTTCCTGTTTGTCACAGATTCGCGGAACTTCGCGAACAAATATAACCACCCAATCATTTTTTGATCGCTCTAGAACTAAGGCCACTATTATGAGACTTCTGTTTTCCAGTTGGCTGCTTTTGGCAGTTTCCTTTGGTTGTCTGTCGTCTGCGCAGGCGCAAGATGTAACACCAACGGACGAAACGCTGTCTGCTGGTGTTCGCATGGAAACCCCATTGACGTTTAATCAATGGGTTTGTCCAAAGCAGCCTGGGTTATTGGTAGGTCGGGTGATTCTGCCATCGGGCAACAATCAAATAACGGGTGTGTCGAATGCCATGATCGCGTTGCGTGGGCAATCGGGTGAGGTGGTGCATGCTCAAGCAAATGAGATGGGTGAGTTTGCCATTGAGAATGTTGGCGCGGGGGTCTATTCGATGACCGCACAAGCTGACGGCGTTTATGCTTGCAGCGCCATGCACGTACTCGATGCCAGCAAAGTTGAAGGTGCAGACTTTCCGAGCAAGGTCGAATTGGCTGCGGCAAATGTTGATTGGACCGTGCTTAAGTCGGCCCTGATCCGCTATATGTCGCCGTTAAAAAACCAACCGGCTGCATCGCTTCCCATTACTGGATTTCGCAAGTTGGCCCAGCGAGTGGTAAGCAATCAATACAGTCAGGTGCAACGTGTTGACGGCGGGTTAACCGGACTCGTTTTGGCGGCTGGAACTTGGAAAAATGAATTGGTTCCCGCCGGGATGATGAACGTTTTCATCGTCAGAAACGAGGAAGTGCTTGCTCGCAGTCTTACCGACAACCAAGGATTGTTCCGTGTTGAGAATTTGCCAGCTGGGAATTACGGGATCATGGCTGTGGGTGCTGCAGGCGTCGGTTTTGCTGGCTTTGAGCTAGTGGAAGATGGCTTTGCGGCGAACTCGCCGGCAAACGGTCTTCGATTCGATGGGGCGAACCTAGGCAGCGACCAGGAACATCTTGTCGGACTTGCTAGCAGTTTGCTGCAGGCACCTAGTCCGATGCTCTCGATGCAGGTCGCACCAAGTCCAGACGGTATCCAATTTGACGATACCGAAGACGATGGTGTGATCCTTCTCGATGAAGGATTGGTTGAATCCGCCCCGGTCGGATATGGTGATCCACTTGGCGTGAGTGGTGGCGGTTACGGCGGCGGCGGTGGTTACGGTGGCGGCGGTGGTGGTGGTTTCGGCGGCGGTGGAATCGGTGCATTGGCGGGTGTAGCGGGAATTGCTGGGATCATTGCCGCGACAAGCGACGATGACGATGACAACCAGACGATCATTGTTCCTCCTCCTGCATCCCCTTCGTCACTGTAGCCAATATCCACTCGCACCTTGACGATCGCCTTTCTTTGCGGTCTTTTAAACGTGCTTGACAACTTTGAAAAGCCACTGCGTTTTCGCGGTGGTTTTTTTTATGGCGAGATTTTTTTGGTGCAGCACCCTAAGCTTGCCAATACGGTATTATGTCGATGCAGCGAATTTTGGGGATATCGTGAAAGGTGACGGTCGCTGTCTTCCAATTTCCGTTTTCGACGTTTAAAACAGACTGGAAAATCCAAACGCTTTTTCCGAATCACTCCGAGACCACGTCAATGCCCGAAGCCGATCAAAAAGTCAATTCCGATATGATTCCGCAAGTTGATGCTGCCAGGGATGCGCTAAACGAGCATACGCTGCGAACCGTCCATTGGCATTTCCATGACGATACCGGCAGCCCGTTTTGGCTAGAGAAAAAACGAGAATTGAACTTTGATCCATTAACGGACATCAAATCGTTTGATGATTTGAAGAAGTTCCCGCTATTTGAGGATGAATGGCTTCGCGGAGGGCCAATTCAACGCTGGGTTCCGCAGGGGCACGCTGGCAAGCCGGTATACGTCTTCGAAACAGGAGGCACGACCGGGGTTCCCAAGAGCCGTATGGTTATCGAAGACCATTGGAAGGACTACGAACTGTTTAGCAGCACGCTACCTGAAACATATTTTCCAACGGGCTCCAATTGGCTCATGCTTGGTCCCAGCGGTCCGCGGCGGTTGAGGTTGGCGGTTGAACACTTAGCACAGCACCGTGGTGGTATCTGTTTCTGTATCGATCTTGATCCACGCTGGGTCGTCAAGTTGATCAAGAAAGGCTGGATGGAGCATCTCGAGGAATACAAAAAACATTGCATCGATCAAGCGGTTACGATCCTGACGGCTGGCCACGATGTGAAGTGCATGTTTGCGACGCCAAAACTACTCGAAGCTCTCTGCGAAGCGCTCGAGGAAAAGGGGACCAGTATTTCCGAGGTCGGGATCACCGGTATTTTCTCTGGCGGGACCGAATTCACACCTCAATGGACTCGGTTTTGTGTCGAAGAACTCTTTGGTGGCGCTCCCCAAGAGAGCGGCATTTACATGACGCCAACCTATGGAAACACGCTGATGGGATTGGCCTGCAGCAAGCCGATTCGTGCTGAAGACGGTTACAAGATTTCCTATTATGCCCCGCAACCGCGTGCCGCTACCGAAGTCGTCCAGTTTGATGATTATGATCAAGTGGTTGGCTATGGAGAGACCGGGCGAGTCAAGCTGTATACCTTGACCGATGAGTTCTTTGTGCCTGGATTTATGGAACGCGACGAAGGCGAACGAGAAGCACCATTTGATCTCTATCCTTGGGACGGGGTTAGCGGCGTACGACCGTTCCACCAACTAGCCAGCGCCACGACGGTCGGAGTCTACTAAGCCCATGATTACTTTAAGCCCTTTGCGATGGGGGAAACCCTATGATTCGCTTGACTTCAAAGAAGTTGTTCATTTTGACACCGGCCAACCGATTGCCAAGGTTGGAACCGTTGGTAGTGGTATCGTGGGGCGTGATATGCGCCAAGCGCAAAAGGCCCGCGACGCTTTGCTTCAACTAACACCGCACGATTTGATTGCTCGCTGTCAGAAAGCTGCCAATTTATTCGAACAGGGTGACTTAAAGGTTGGAGATTCCACCCAGAGTGTTGACGATTTTGTTCACCAGCAATCGGCTAGCACGGGATTGCCCGAGCATATGTGCCGTTCGAACATGGCCAAGAATAGTTTCGTTCTAAAGAACATTGGACATATTTTAGAGTGTTTGACGCGTGGCTTGGACCTATCGATTTTATCGAAAGGTTACGGCGAAGAGGGACGCGGCGTGACGGTTAGCTATCAGGTGCAGACACCTGTCCTGGGTGCCATTCTGCCCAATAACTCGCCCGGCGTACACACACTTTGGCTGCCCGCGGTGCCACTGCAAATCGGACTCGTCCTAAAGCCGGGTTCCCAGGAACCATGGACCCCCTATCGCATGATCTCGGCGTTTATCGAAGCCGGCATCCCCGCCGAAGCGTTCTCGCTCTATCCTGGTGATCACGATGTCGGGGGTGCGATCATGGCGAAATCCAAACGCAGTATGATTTTTGGAAGTGCCCATACCGTTGATCAGCATGCTGGTAATCCTCGCGTCCAAGCGCATGGGCCGGGGTTCTCAAAAATCCTTATTGGGGACGATGTCGTTGATGATTGGGAATCCCATCTCGACATGATGGTCGAAAGTGTCCTCAGTAATTCTGGACGAAGTTGTATCAACTGCTCGGGGATTTGGGCGAGTCGACATACCGAAGCGATTGCCAAAGCGATCGCCGAACGTATTGGACCGATCGATGTCCGCCCCCCAAGCGATCCGCAAGCAGAGTTGGCCGCATTTACCGTCGCCGCCATGGCAACAGGAACCGACGCGATGGTCAAACAGGATTTAGCGGAGAACGGCGTGATCGATATGACGGCCGAGTATGGGGAAAAATTAATCGAGCGAGAGTATTGTGCGTATTTGCGTCCAATGGTCGTGCACGCTGATTCGCCTGATCGCCAAGTCGCGACCAAGGAATACATGTTCCCATTTGTTTCGGTCATCAAATGCCCGCAGTCCGAAATGCTTGGCCGCATTGGTTCGACGTTGGTAGGCACGCTTTTAAGCCGAGATGAGTCGCTAATCAAAGCGGCGGGAAATAGTACCGATATCGATCGATTGAATGTTGGCCCGATACCAACAAATCGGCTCAATTGGTTGCAACCACATGAAGGTAATTTGATTGATTTCTTGTTCCGCTCTCGAGCCTACCAAATCGCCGAGTTTTGAGGGTGCGATCGTTCCTTTGCCGCGACGCGATGTTAGCTGATTTTATAACCGCATGCCGCAGGTCATTGCGGGCTCGATAAAGGCCAACTGCGTGTTTCCGTAGACCCTCACGTCCCACTCCCCCTTGGGCAGCGACTCGATATCAAACTTCTTTTCGGCTTCGACCACGAGTACGCTTCCAGGCGGCGCGTTTGTCAAAACTCGATTGATGATCTGATTTAGCTTCCCCAGTTCCTCTTCCCAGAGGATATAGGGCGGGCAGACAAACACGATCCATGGAACACCAATCAAAGGGTCATCGGGATCGGCGGGTGGAATTAGCACCTGTTCGCTCCAACGAAATGCATCGCCCACCAAGATCTTGACCTTCGATTCAATCGAAAGCGATTCTGTCGTCTTGCGGATGTAGCTTGCCGCTCGGTTGGATTGCTCAATCGCAACCGCTGATATCGCTCCCCGGCTGAGCGATTCGATCGCCAACGCCCCCGTTCCCGCGAACATGTCAAAACAGATTGCGCCGCGAACGGCACGTCCGAGGATGTTGAAGAGGTTCTCGCGAATGTTATCCTTCATTGGGCGAGTGAACTCTTCGCCGTGATACTCAATCGGCCGACCGCGCATATCGCCGCCGATTACCCGCAACTTCGTCGGTGTTGGTTTTGCTCGGCCATTTTTCGCCGAATTTTTAGGACGTTTCACGGAAGCCCTTTTGCGTTTGCCCTGTTCTTGATGGTTCATGCCAACATTTTAACCAGCAATCGCGAAAAACACGATCCATCTAAATTCGTTTGTTGTCGGAACTCGTTCCGGAATATTTCCAACGCTTGTTCCCATTCGACGCTAGTGCTTTGTCCATATCAAAAGTCAGGGTTGGTCGTCCACTACCCTAAAACGAGACCTTGACGTACCGCTAGGGAGCCTCAACTACTCGACGTTCACTTGAACATTCCCGGTGACGGCTTTATTGAGAATCCAACGGTCGTTCCTCTGAGACGCTTCTACCCGTTTGCCGTTGACGAGCACCCGTGTCGAATTTTCCGGCGCAGGAACCTCGAGATCCGCTTCGATTCCTGGTGGCAGATTCACATCAAGTTGGAACGTTGACTCGTTCCTCCAATCCAGCGTGATCGGACCAAACGGAGTCGGGATTTTTCCTCTGGCATATGAGAGGTTACCCACGTGAGGACGAATCGTCGCCCGCGTCCATCCCGGCGATGCAGGCTGAACGCCGAGCACATATCGCGGAAGCAGATTCGCTGGAGCGGCTCCCCAGGCGTGATTCCAATCCTGATTGGGCTTGTACTTCAAATCCCATGCTTCCCAAGTAATGGTTGTTCCGCTTTCAACCATGTGTTTCCAGCTTCGGTCGTTTGGAGCCAAGATCAAGTCGATCGCTTTTTGGTCAGCACCATGCGTGAATAGTGCATCGAGTAGATACTGAGCCGCATAAACGGAGCATCGCATCGGCTGTTTCGAAAGCCAATCGACGATGCCATCGACTTTGTCGACAGGGACAATTCCAAATGCGAGAGGAAAGAAATTGGCATGAACGCTGCTATGGTCCGTTCCCACGCCATCGCGAAAAAGGCCGGTCGACTCATTGAACAAATTTTTCTGGAACGCTGATGTCGCAAGCTCGACACGACCTTCAAATCGTTCTGCGTCTTTTTCCTTACCCACCGCACGGGCCATCACAGCCATCTTCTTCATGGCTTCAATGTGAAACGCATTGACGACCGTGTTGATTTCCGTGAACACGTAATGATCACGCTCACCCCTAGGCCAATCAACAATGTCGTCTCTCTGCTGCTGCGATTGATTGCTGCGAACCAGCCCATCCGGTCCGCTACGGTCGAGCAGCGTCTTCATTTTCAATGACTCGTATCGTTGAGACAACCACTTTCCATCCGCTTTGTCGATCCACTCGGCATGAGCCATCAAGACCATGTGCGGTGCCCATTCGGTGGGCCATGTGCTATTTTCGATCAGCCAATCAAAAGTCCGAGCCGCCATTTGTACGTCATCATCGACCGCGTAATGGCTTAGCTGATTTAAATAAGCATCGGCTTCGTATGGAATCCTTTCGCGGTCGCCATCGACGTATACGCCCGCGAATGTGGTCGCTTTGATACTGTATTTACATAGTTCCCAAATCCGATTCAGAAGAGGTTCAGAGCATTCAAACGAGCTGGCATTGTCATCAAATCCTTTCGCGAACGCTGCCCTGCGAACGATCGATTCAGGCTTCAATTCTTCGGGCCAGCCCTCAACTTCCACCCATCGAAACGGCATGACCGGCATCCATTCGTTCGGCGTCAAGACCGCGGGAGGATGGTTGCCCGTTTGTTCGATATTTTTCACATTCACGGGTGCCGGGATGATGAACTTATCCGACTCTGCTTTTTCGGTTGTGTATTCGCTTTTTCCATAGCGAACCGTTCCAGGTGGATTACGATCGATTCGACCCTTGCTCAATTTTTCACCAAAGTGCATTGTCCCTTGAAAGGGGGCTGACTTGGGCAGCGTGACGGCGATGTTGCCGTACGCCACTTTGCCGAAATCGACGAGCGTGAAATCTTTATCGATCTTCGTAACGTGAACCGGCGATTGCTCAATAATTTCAACCGCTTCGGTGGCGACGATGTTGGGTAGTTCTTTAATGAACAGATTGCGGAATCGATACGTCTGTCCTTTTTCACCGTGGTGCTGAATGGCAATGAAACCGCTTGCATCCATTGTATCTTTCCACTGCACCGTTTTTACACCATTGAGTTCAATCGTTATTTGGTTTTGAAAACAAGTGATCTCAAAACGATTCCATCCATTGCGGTTGAGAGCATCACGAATCGTGGGCGTAGCAAAAGCAGCTTTCGATTCCTTTTCATGTTTTAGGAATTTCGGTTCCGAACGCCCTGGGGTACTCGGCCATATCCAACCACGCCGCGACTCGTCAAACAGGCCGCCTGACCAGCGACGTTCCGATCCATCACATTCGGCTTGGTAGCCGTACACCATCTTTTCTTTTTCGGGATCGACATGACATCGAAACATCACTCCCGAATTCGCAGGCCCCTCGGGGAGATGGATTTCAACGCTGATCCGAAAGTCCGAATACGTCTTGTCAGTAACCAAGAAAAACTTATTGTTTCCCTTCAAATGAATTTCACCATCGACGACCTCTGCTTCACCGTGTGGATAGGGGTTTCGCCAGCCTGATAAATCCTGACCATTGAAGAGTGGCTTGTAACCACGACTGAGCATTGCTTCAAACTCTGTTTTTCCGTCTTCGGATAGTTGTGGACGCAGTAGCGAGGATATCGATGGGTCCAAGGCATGGGACGATGCGCACGCGAAGGAACAGGCAATAAAGGCAAGCAAGGTGCGAGGGTTCATGATAGATGCTCGTGAGGCGGGAAGGCTACAATACGAAGCTACCTAGTCTAGCTGGCTTGGGCTTTGAAGTCATCCGCCATATTGATTCGATAGATACTCCGCAAATGCGACAAGGTTGGCAAGACGCTGTGACGCTCGGCTATCATCGCGGGGACTTGTCGGCAATTGATGCGCAGCAATGAAGTCATCCAAGGTTCCTCCGGCGATACGGTCGGCAAGATGGACCGATTTCAGAATGTAATCTGTATTCAAATCATTGCTCGCGTTTCGCAACAACTTGGCCGTTGAGGGATGGTAAACGGCAACCTTGTCCAAAGGCCGTAAAAAAGAGTGCCACATCGAGATAAAGGTTTCGAGCGACACCGCATTTTCAAGTTGCTCTTTGCCAATGCCTAAGCGATCGGCAAAATCGGCCTCGTTCAGACAGTTCGATCTGATCGCCACTCGGAACACTTCGCCGGTCACACATCGCTGAGCGGTCCAAAAGACGGGTTTTGGTTTTTGAAGTCGTCTTGCTCGTCCGCGAAGCTTTTCAACCCGCTCTTGTTCACCATAAGCAACCACCACGTTCTTCAAGTCGTCTGCTAATATCCGTGGCACGTTTGCCGATCCAGCACGACGTTTTTGATTGCGTCGCCAATCCGTTTGGCTGTTGGGTTGAGTGTATTGAATTTGGCGGTCAACCATTTTGTCGAACACCATCATTAATTGATCAAGTCTCTCGAGTTCAGGCTCAAGTGCTTGTAACGCTGATAGGGTTGCTTCGAGTGTTGAGAGCGCAAACGCGTTCGGTTCGCGGCGAATACGGTAGCGTCCCGGTGATGCAGGAGCTAGGCGAAATCGTGGCAGTCTTCTCAATCGGGGGATATCTCGCATCATCGTTTTCGCGTGATGCCACGTTCCGTCGAGAATGATCAATTGATCGGGACGCTCACTCGGTGATAGATTTTCAAGCAATCTCGCATCGTCACTCGGGTAAAGAATCCCTGCTCGCTGCGAAAGTGTTAACGATTCAACGTGTCTGGCCAAATCGGTATTGTGCTCACAAATCAAACGAACTCGTTGAAGCGACTCCTTGACGATTCGTGCCGTATTGAAGCGGTGGAATCGTTCGCGACGATGCTGGAGAATTAAGACGTTGGTTTTGTTCTCGATGCTAGGAATCGTTTTGCAAAAACACTGGTCGCGCGGACGGAAGCAAACAAAACAACGAGATGATGTAGACGATAAGTGTTCATGTGATTCGATTGGAGTGTTCCTCGCTTACGCGTCGGGTCTAAAAAATCCTGCTGTCCGCCTAGTGAATCATAGGCTAGAAGCCTGTGCCACGCGTATGCTAGTCGGCCAGGTCATTTCGCGGTCTACTTTTGAAAACGAATTTAACTCATTTCCAATTCGCAATCATTCATTGTCATGTTTTCCGAGCTCTGGCCAATCATTGCAAGTCTATTGGGCGTCTTTCTTGTGATTGGCATCGGCGGCATCTGCCGCCTGCTGGGCTGGGTCAACGAAGAAGCCGACGTGTCACTCGCGAATCTGACTGCGAAAATACTGATTCCTGCATTGTTCGCTGACCGGATTTTACTCGGTGGTTCCGAGCATTCGATTTCGTCGGCATGGTTCCCGCCTCTATTTGGGTTTGGTTTTACGACATTGGGGTTTGTTTTGTCATGGAAATTGGCGCGACGCTTTGGTGCGAGAGTAGGCCTCGATACCGATTCGAAACAGCGGACGTTTGCATTGTGTGCGGGGATTTGCAACTACGGTTTCATACCGCTGCCCCTGGCAACCCAATTCTATCCCGAAGCAGTGGTTGATCTTATTTTGCACAATGTCGGAGTGGACATGGCGTTGTGGAGCGTGGGGATCTATGTAATCGGTGGGACAACGAGTTGGCACAAAGCCATTTTGACGGCTCCGGTAATTGCAGTAGCCATCTCTTTCCTCGTTTGCTCGTTCGGTGCCAATCAGTGGATCCCTGTGTCACTGACCGGGGCACTGCACATGGTCAGTCGATGCGCAGTCCCGATGGGTTTGATTCTTAGCGGTGCAATCCTTGTCGACTACGTGAAGGATTGCCAATGGAAGGGATCGACACCCGTGATCCTTTCGGCCATTGCAGTACGCCAGCTGTTGCTGCCTCTTCTCATGCTTGGGATTGCAATCGCCGTGGGCTTGTGGACGAAGCAGATGACGGACGACATGCGAATGGTGGTCATGTTAGAGGCTGCGATGCCTGCCGCGGTCTTTCCGATCGTTCTTGTGCGACTCTACAACCGCGACACTTCCACGGCATTGCGAGTTGTTCTACCAACTTCGTTGGCAGGCATCCTTCTTGTACCAATTTGGCTAGGGGTCGCAAAATGGTGCTTGGCCCTTTGATATAAGTGCCTTGAATTCAGGTTTCCGTTTAGGTTTGGAGGAATGCCTAGAGGTCCGATTCGGCGATTTGCAAGTTGGGGTACTTTTCAATCAGGTCATCAATGACATCGAAACCAATTGAAGTGTTCGCAACATTCAGCACCTTCAAATTTGGTAATGCTGCAAGTTGACGGAATCCATCGTCCGTTAGTCGAGTTCCAGCGACATTCAGGTCTTCAAGGCTTTGTAGTTTTAGCAGCGTCTCGATCGCCTCATCGCTAATCCGGGTGCTCTTCAAGTCGAGTGTCTTTAAATTGGACAGCTCACTAAACGCAGCAACTACTTCGTCATCCGTGGCTGTGCTCCAAAGGCCGAGGTACTCAAGGCCGGTCAATTTGCCGATCCTTTTGAGGCCTTCGGCGGAGATGAGGCGGCATTCGGATAAGTCGAGATAAGTCACTTTGGGTAGCGAAGAGATCACATCGAGTGCCTCGTCATCTACCGAACTGTCTCGCAATTCGAAACGCTCTATATTTTTCAGACCGGCAATTGCCTGAAAACCAGCTCCTGTGACATCGGTGTTGCGAATTCGAAGTCGCTTCAGTTTCGCAAGGTTTTTCAAAGAAGGCATGCCTCGATCGTCGATCCTGGTGGTGTCGAGTTGGATCGATTCAAGGCTTTCCATTCCGCCAAGGACTTCGAGAGTTTTGTTGCTCAAGGGTGTGCATGCATTTGCATTGAACGACTTCAGTGGCAACTCTGATAATTCCAAAACGCCTTTGTCCGTAATTTTCGATTTTTCCAATTGGATATCGGATAGCGAGGTCAGTTTTGCAAGTTCGGTCATCGCTTCGTCTTCAACGTTGGTGTTTCGTAAATCGATTGCGCGCAATTTTTTTAACTTGCTTAACTTTGCCAGCCCCGCCTGGCTAACCGCGGTTCGCCGCAGGATCAATACTTCTAACGAATCCAGTTTTCCGACTGATTCGAGAGTCCTATCGGTGATCGCTGATTCGCTCAAATCGAGCCGTTTGATATTTTTCCATTCTTCGATCGCCGACATGCCTTCATCTACAATGCCCGGTCCCGTAAAACGAGCCACTTCCACATTGGGAAGCCCCGATAAATGCGGAAGCAAATCCGCGACGCTTTCACTACTAGCGATCGTCAACTCGGTGACATTACCGACCTTGTTCGTTTGTAAGAGATGACCTGCTTCACGCAGAGCTGCGACATCGTCGGGATTGTCGTTGAGGACTTGGGCAACAGACTGAACGCGTTGGCTTGTCTGCTTTCCTTCGTCGGCCACTTTTGAGCCGGACTCGTTTTTGCCGCAGCCGTTACAGAAAAGCACAAGAATGGTGGTAAGGGTTACCCATCGATACGAGCTCGAAAGAGAGCGGAGGTGGCCCACATATTGCGATTGCCGGGGCGTGGTATTCATTTTCAAGTCAAGAGCTTGAGGAGGGAAACGCTTTACGCTAAAGGCGGACGGTGAGGGATTCGAACCCCCGGTACGCTTTCGCGCACGCCGGTTTTCAAAACCGGTGCCTTAAACCAGACTCGACCAACCGTCCGTTGCCGAAATTCTAAGCAAATTCTAAATCGATGCAACTGGTAGTGAGTCGGCATCTTTCCGGCTAAGCTAAGTTCTGCGGGCGTCCTATCGATTTCGCAACCAGTTGAGGCGGCAGCATCAGCCCGCTTCATTGAAAATGATGGCGATCGCCCAAACGGCTCGTCCAATTGTCCTCTATCCCAATAACAAATATGTCACCACTCGAAACACTTCTCAAAACTGGCACTAAATTGTTTCTCGACTCCGTCGAACCAGCGGAGGTCGACAAGAGTCTCGGGTGGGGAGCAACGGGGGCGACCAGCAATCCTGCGATTATTAGCGCGATCATCGATTCGGGCAGCCGGAATGCCGAAGTCGAAAGCTTGTTAAAAAGCGGGCTCGATGACGAAGCGATCGCCTGGCAACTGACAGACCAACTCGTCAGTGAAGCGGAAGAAAAGTTTTTGCCAATCTACAAACGCAGCGGCGGAAATGAAGGTTGGGTTAGCTTTGAACTCGATCCCCTGCTCGAAGATCCAGACGGACCGCTTTCGACGGCCGAGCGAACCGCGAAATACATCGAACTTGGTAAACGCTGGGCCAAAGGTCACACAAACCGGATGATCAAAGTACCAGCAACCGAGGCTGGAATCGATGCCCTTGAAGAACTCGCTGCCGCAGGCGTGACGCTTAACGTGACGCTCATGTTTACCGAAGATCAATACACCCGATCCCGCGATGCCATTTGGCGTGGGGCTCAGAGACGTTCGGACCTCAATCGCTTTAAGAGCGTTTACAGTATTTTTATCTCTCGTATCGATGTTTTCACAAGTAAACATTTGGAATCGTTGTCCAGCGAGGCGCAAGGCCAAGTTGGGCTGCTAAACGCAAAACGAATTTGGAAATTGAATCAGTCGTTTTGGGCCGATAAGGGGTTGCCGCTGCAGCAGGAACTGATCTTTGCTAGTACCGGTACGAAAGACCCCAGCGATTCTCCGACAAAATATGTCGAAGCAATCGCTGGTAGCGATATTCAAACCAATCCACCGGAACTAAACGAAGCGGTGCAAAAAAGTGGGATCACGTTTTCCCACACCCTCGATCAAATGCCAAGCCAAGCCGTCCAAGCGGAAATTGATGAAAAGCTTGATGTCGCAGCAATGCACGAGTTCCTGTTGGCCGAAGGGGTCGATAAGTTTATCAAACCGCAACAGGCATTGCTCCGTTTGATCGCCAAAAAACGTGAAGAACTAGCGTAAGACGGCGAAGCTGCCAGGTCGCCCAGCTCTCTGAGCTGATAGCGCCCACTGGATGCTGATAGCGCCCACTGGATGCTGATAGCGCCCACTGGATAGCGCCCACCGATTGGCTCAGGTTACCGTTTTCGCGTCTCGTACTTTGTCAGGGTTGAGAATGAGGGTTGGCAGTCGTGGATCTTGTTAAAGATCCCTGATGCGGAAGAATCTTCCGCAAGATCCAGTGCTAATTCGATCTACAACGAACGATTGAATTCTTCCACGCCGCCGACGATTGGCAGCATGATCTTCGTGGCATCAAGGTCGATCGTTAGCTTGGTACCTGGATTGGGGTGGAGCGTAAAGTCTCGATCACTCGAAAAGATCATAAGCCCAATCTGCTGGCCTTCGGGAATCACTTGATCATCAGGTTGGAGTGGAAACGTCAGTTCATAAAATCGGCCTGGTTCAAGTGGTTCACTCTCGGTCATCGAACGGTAGTTTTGTGGATCCGCCCATCCGCGAGTGATAATGTTGTCGGTAATCTTTGCATGCTCCTTTCCATTCCACGGCAGTGAAACCAGCCAAACCGACAAGTTAGCGGCAGGCTTATCACACGCCAATCTAATCGTGATCTTAGGGGTTCCCGACAAATGGACTGGCTTGGTCAACGTTGGAGTGACAAACATCAAACGATGGTCGGTGAACTCCGCTTGTGCGAGCGAGGCACCACTGAACGAAAAGTTATCGACAATGGTTTCGGTGCCTTGGTTCTCGATCTTCGTGGTCCACAAAGTGCCTTGCTGCGGCGCGCCGCGTCCGAGGTGAAAGTCCACTGGCGATGCCGCTGGGTTGGGATAGTCGTCGTAGGCGGTCGGTTTATCTTGCTCGTCCTCTTCGCGAACAATCCACGCCCGAGGATCCTTTTCGACGTCGTTCTCAATGCCATGCAAATAGCGAGTGAACCAACGGTTCATGAGCTTTATCGGCGGCGGTCCGCCATGGCCACCCTGGTGATAGAAAATTTGTGCCGGTACACCTTTGGCCTTCACCGCTTCGTAAATTCGAAAACTATGCTCAGGCACAACGTTCCAATCATTGAAGCCATGCGACATCAAGAGCGCTGCCTTGAAAGGTTCAAGGTCGTTTAGGTAATCGCGGCCGGCCCAAAATTCATTGTAGTCACCGTTCTCGCGATCGAACTGTCCCAGCATCTCTTTATCTCGAACGTTGCAATCGCAATAGCTACGGCGCGGTCCGCTGCTGCTGTGAATGTAGTCGTACAAGAAATCAATATCCTCGCCCAAATAACCGTATGGGTGTCGGACCAACCCATTCGACCGGTAGTAGTGGTAATAGGACGTATTGGGGGCGACTGGGATGATTGCTTCGAGCCCGTCGACACCGGTGGTCGCTGCAGCTAATGGAATGGTGCCATTGTAGGACGTTCCGGTCATGCCAACTTTACCGGTACACCAATAGGCCGTAACGGGTTGATCGCCATCGGGCGTCGTAAAGCCCTTGCCACGCCCACAAAGCCAATCGATAACCGCCTTAGGAGCTAACGATTCATTGTCACCACCCACCGTTGGGCAGCCTTCGGAAAGGCCCGTCCCAGGCGAAGAGGAGTGCACGACGATGTAACCACGCGGGACCCAATCCTTGATGTGTCTTTTGGAGATGATTGGCCGCATCCCCGTTCGCTTGGTCGCAGGAAAAGGTTTCCGCTCAGGCGGTTTCTCGCCAAGTTCTTGTCGCACATTCCAGAAATTCTCTGGCTCGTCTGCGCCCGTTCCCGCAAAGTAAGGACTACTGTTGTAGACAACCGGCAACTTCAATCCGTCGTTCTCGGTTTGCCGAGGACGCGTCACGTCGACGTGCATCCGATCGAGCTTTCCATCGCCATCGGAATCGAATTCTGTCTCCACCCATAAATCATGACGAATCCAATAGTCGGGATCTTTAAATCCCTCGACGATTTGTGCTTCACCATCTTTGAACACAGGGACCGCCGGCTTCTCATCCGCGGCGATGACCTGAGCGGAAAAAGTAAGCGGCAAGGCGAGGAAGGCAAGAACGAGTCGTTGATGCGTGGTTGGGAGGAAACCGTCTTTCATGGATGCGTCTTCAAGTTGAAATTTGTTGTGATCCTGTCATCTAGAGGATAGATGAGACGGCGGGTCGATGCAAGAAATAAGTGCCTTGGTTTCCGTACGGTAGTGAATTGAAGCCAGCAAAACGGGATTAGGGTTGAGGCGTGTGGGACATCAACGAAAAAACCTCGTGCTTTCACACGAGGCTTCGCTGTAAGTCAAGTCGGTTATCGCAGTAACCGAGCTTCCGAAAAGATCGTTAGATCATTTCTTTCAAGCCCTTCAACGGACGAATGGAAAGCTTCTTGCTCGCTGGCTTTGGGTTGAGCCAGATTTCCTCTCCGTTGGCAGGGTTGCGACCCTTTCGCTTGGGCTTCGCTTCAACGTCTTTCAAGACAATCTTGCAAAGGCCCGGGATTGCGAATTGGCCAGGGCCTCCCTTTGCTAAGGACTTCTCGATTTCGACAGTCAATGCATCGAAAACAGCAGCAACGTCCTTCTTGGTTAATTCAGTTTGCTCAGCGATGTTAGCCAAAATTTGAGTCTTCGTCGGAGCCTTTACGGGTGCGGCTTTTGCCATTGTGCGACAACCTTTGCGTTTGAAAGTGTGACTGGTTTGGTTTCGAGCTTCGTTGCTCGCAGTTTCGTATCGGCAAAGTGTTATGTCCAAACCACCGTAAACGCAACCCGCCTTTGGGGCAAAAAGGCAACGTTTTACAGTGTTTTCCGTAAAAACAGCTCGCTCGAGCCGATTTGCCACCGATTTGATGACATTTTGCTCGTTTTTTGCCCAGTTTAGGAGTCTCGATCCCCCTAAATCGCGTCTGAAATTGCCGCGTCAATCGCGTCACCCGAGAGCATGTCGGCTGTGATGGAGTTCTCAGCCACCGCGTCTGCCGACTTCGAGTAGCTCGACAACTCGGACGCCACATCCTGCATCGCATCATCGACCGCTGCCACTCGGTCCGTCCCCCCCTCGCTTGCTGAAGGGTCGCTCGACGACGAGGTCTTGACCCATTCGGGATTGACCGCATCGGGCACAAACACGTCCGCTAGCGAAACGGAGGAAGCGGCCAAAGATTCGCCCTCCGCCTGCACGCCACCAAGTGTGACCGATTGTGGGGCAAACGCACTCACGGCATCAACGCTTTCACCCTCCGCCGTCGTGGTTGCCGTGCTGGCGGTCGACGAGTCGCTGGTGACCGTTTGGAAACTTGTCTCGTCCGCTTCGACACTCACTCGATACAACCGCATCTGGCCAGCCTGCCCTCGCGATTGCACGCGGCGATCATTCTCCGTCGGTAACGTCGTTTCGATCGACTGCGTTGTGGTCTCACTCGTCGAAGAATTCGTGACCGTACGAGTTCCACGAATCGTCAATTCCTGGCCACTGCTATCCAAATCAGCCGAAGCATCGACGATGGTGTCGGTTGCCGCAGAAGGTAGTGACAAAACGCTCGTTTGACCTGGTTCGACAGCTAGCAACAATGACTTTCGAGGTGTTGACCCCAGCCAGTCGCGAATCGAGATATAACTTGGTAGTAACGTTCCGATCGACACGTTGACGGAAGCATCACCCTCTTCGGGTAAACTCGTGACCGCTATCTGCTGTGCACTTGATGTATTGGAGAAGAATGGAATGGAGGGCAGGTCGACGGTGTAGTTGCCTGGCAAAATATTTTCGAACACTGCCTTTCCATCCACCACGCTCAAAGGCAATTCGACGATCCCTCCGAGTTCATCGGTACCGCGAAGCATAATCCCAGAGATCTGTGCAGCCTGGACACCAGCTTCATCAAAAAGCAATGTCAAATCACGTTCGGTGAAGTTCGATACCTCGATCGTAATCGTTCCACTGCTGGTCAACGACGATCCGTCGTTGACGGTATAGGTAAAGGTGTCGGTACCTGTGAAGTCCGCTGACGAGGGTGTATAGAAAATCGATCCGGTGGCGGAGTCGATTCTCACGGTGCCACCTGCGGTCGGTGTTCCCAAATTCGAAAACGTTAGCGTTTCCCCTGAGTCGACGTTGGCTGGCAAATCGCCGATTTCCAAAACCACCTTTTCACTACCACCACGGTTGATGTTGACCGTTGAGTTAGCAACGGGCGGAGCATCGTTAACGGCTGTTACCGTAAACGTGACCGTTGCGACCGATAGACCACCGCCGGTATCACGGATGGTGTAGGTTACTTGTTCGGTGCCATTGAAGTTCGCTTTGGGTGTATAAAAGAACTGGGTCCCGTCATCGCTTTTGCGAACCGTTCCGCCCTGACTAGGCGTTTGAATCGAGTCGATCACGAATGCTTCATTTGACGCATCACGCGTATCGTTAGCGAGCACATCAAAGGCAGCCTCGGCAGCATCTTCAACGACGGTGAACGAATCATCGACTGCAGTCGGCGGTGGGTCGGCCGGAGCAACCGTCACGATCACATCCACCACATCGGTTAAGCTGCCGTCCGACACGGTGTAAGTAAAGGTGTCTG
Organism: Novipirellula aureliae; assembly: GCF_007860185.1. Taxonomy (NCBI): domain Bacteria; kingdom Pseudomonadati; phylum Planctomycetota; class Planctomycetia; order Pirellulales; family Pirellulaceae; genus Novipirellula; species Novipirellula aureliae. The sequence goes on along the minus strand of NZ_SJPY01000003.1, from coordinate 254,543 downwards.
TCCCTGTGAACGACGCTGGAGGGGTGTAGACGATCGACTTGCCGTCGGCAGCGATCGTAATCGTAGCGCCCGAAGTCGATGTACTGACGGTCGATACGCTTAATGTCTCACTTGGCTCACCGCCACTGGTGTCATTCGCAAGAACATCAAAGGTGTTGTTGCGCGATCCTTGGTCGACGTTGAACGTGTCGTCCACGCCTTCGGGTGGATCGTTGGTTGGTGTGACGGTTACGGTCACCGTCGCCGTTTCCTGAATCCCTTCGTCATCGCGGACCCGATAGGTGAATTCGAATTCACCACTAAAGTCTGGGTCGAGCAGATAGCCGACCTTGCCATTGGTAATGTTCAATGCGGCACCACTCGTGGGCTGAGTCACTGACATCAACGTCAGCGTGCCAGTGCCGGAAATGATTTGATCATTGGCAAGCACATCAAACGTTCCCGGAGCCGAATCCTCGGCAACCGTAAACGTGTCGTTGGCGACGGTGAAGTTCTGTCCAATCGCGACGGTAACCGATCCATAAGCGACCGCGTCCGCAGAGATCCGGTCGTTTTGGCCGTACAGCAGCACTTCGCTACCCGACGCGTCGGCTGGTTCCGACCGAATCGTTACCGATCCCGTTTTGAGGGCCTCCATTCGTACCGTCGCAATCAGGCTATCTTCCAATTCACTGGGGGTCAAGCGATCGGTTGCCGCTCCAATCTCATCGATGAGTCCGTTGGAGAAGACGCCGTTCTGAACGGTCGGGAAACGGTCGGTAAACGTTATTGTCGCCCCTGATGCAGGCTGGATGAATGAGTTGTCATACAAGATATCCGCAAACGCCGCAAAGATCCCGGCTCGCGATTCTTCGTCACGTGCATCAACGCCGATCAGGTTGAGTAAGAACTGTTGTCCAACTTGCAACTTCGTAACGGGCTGCCCCTGCAAATCGGTGATCGTCAATTTGATCTCCGCATCCGGTTCGCCTGCGACCGTGACGTTCAGCGTTTCATTCCGCGTGTTTCCCGCAAGGTCGGTCAGCGTTAATGAAAAGGCCTGCACGCCTGTCTGAGTGGTTGTCGGTGTCCACGTGATTTCACCCGTTGCCGCGTTAATCGTCGCTCCAGTCGGCGAGTCACTTAACCCGTAAACCAATCCATTGCCCTCTTCGGGGCTGCTCAAATCGGTTGTGTACTGCCGGCCGACGTTGGCTTGGGTTACCGCCGTTGCGATAACGGAGGCAGGCATGGTCGTGTCGTAGGTTACTAGGATAGGCGTCGTTTGCGCACTATTGGTCGAACCGATACGTTGTCGTGCAGCAATGTTGTAGGTTCCATCCACCTGCGCGGCAATGTTGCTTGTCACGATCGTGATGGTCGAGCCCGTCCCTGCCCCCGTCCCGATCACCTCTCCTGTATTCGTGTCGACGAGTTCGACAGTGGCCCCATCGATCGTGCCACTCACCGTAAACGACAAGGAGGCTGCCGAAGTGATGTTATCCGAATTGCTGACGCCGGAATCACTTGCTGCAGCCAAATCAACCGCTGTTGGCGGCGCGACCACATTGTTTTGGAAAGCAAACGCCACCTGCTGCGTGTCTCGATCGGCAAACGCATGGCCGCTGATACCAACACCCGGTGCTACGCCTGTGGTGACGCTCATCGTTCCGGTAAATCCAGAGGCAGCATTTGTCGTCACCAACCCTGAGGTCGCATTGACCGTGGCGCTTCCCATCGACGAGTTCGTGATCCCTGTCGCAAAGAGATCGACCAAACTATTGCTGCTACTGATGCCCCCGACAGCAACTCGGATGGAAGCCGTCGAACCGGTGGTCGGCGTGACGGTCAGTAATCCGCTAGCCGCATCGATCGTGATCGATGCGTCGGTGGCACTGGTCTGCAAATTCGCAAAGTAGGTCGCTCCCGCTTCCATCGCTTGAAGCTGAATTTGAACTGGACCGCTGAAGCCGGTTGAGGGGCTGATTAGAACTTGGCTTTGTCCATACGTGCTCGAACTTTGGTTCGTGTCGGGCGTTACCGAAATGGTGCCAACATTGGGAGTGCTAACGGATTCAATGAAGTAATTGACCACATCCCCCTCAACATCCGTACTCGTTAGCTGAAGGTTTGCAGCGTTCCCCGTCTGGGTCACGGCTGGATCGGTAACCGCGCCCAAGAAGGGTTGGCTATTCGAGTTGTCTTGAGTGACCGCAACGGCGAACGTCTCCGAATACGTGTTGCCATCTTGATCGGTAACCGTCATGGTGACATTGGTGGTTCCGGTCGAGTTACCTTTGGCCTTGAGCATCACCACCGAGTTCTCGGTGTCGTCAAAAACATCGATTGAGTTGATTCGAATGTCCGATGTTGGTCGACTACTGCTCGTCGCATGACTGCTAATCGCTTCGCGGACATCCTCGCCTTCGACCAATTGTCCAAAAACCATGTGGTTGAAATCGAGGAACCGCTGAGCGCCTTCGGTAATGAAGAACTGAGAATCGTTGGTGTCATCGCCCGCTTTGGCGTATGACAAGACGCCGGAACCGGTGTGAACGAGTTCGGAATGAAATTGGTCATCGAAATCCCCCAGGTCCGATCCGCCCGTACCAGCGGTCGCAGGGTTGTCCGCACCTGGATCGCCCGCTTGCAGCACGAAATTGTCGATCACGCGGTGAAAGAGGATTCCATCGTAGAAACTCGAATTCGCCAGTTCGATGATACGCCCGGTGGCCGCCGGCGCTCGCTGTTCGAACAATTCGAATACCATGTCGCCGTAGGTTTCCATGTCGATGCGAATCGATCGGTTGCCTTGAAGGACGACCGCTTCAAGCAGGTCGGGATTGTCGACCGAGACCGAAACGGTTAGCGGGCCACCATCGGGATCGTAAGCGTCGACCGGGATATGCAACGGCGCTCCAATTTGGACCGTTTGGTTACCAATCCCTTCAAAGATGGGCTGGTCGCTCAGCGGGATCGGGACGCCACTCTCACTGCTTAGCGTTTCAAGCGTTTGAACTCCCTCGAGCCGTTTGTCGTTGCCCAGAATCCAAGTCGGATAGACGGTAATGCCCTCGGTCGTTGCGATGCTGTTTGGCGTACGATCCGGGTTGGTGACTTCGACAAATGGTAAGTTGTCTTTGCCGTCTTCGAAAAGAGCCTTCTGGGAAGAACAGGAACTGCACCAACTGGCACCATAAAAAACGGCTCCCGACTGTGCTAAATCCTTCGCAAATTGCACCAGATCAGGCTGGGCTTCCCCTTCCGCAACCTGTTCCCCTTCGGCACCACCCGCTTGCGTGATCTGCGAACCGGTCATCGAGCTAATACTGGCAAGTGCCGGTGAAGAGTCGACCGCCACCGAACCATCGGTAAACAGAAGTGGTGTATCGCCTGCCATCAGTTGCCGAGGTTCGAGCGATTCGAGCAGCAGTCGTCCACGGTCCGCCGATTGCGGCATCTGGGCATTAAAACCGAGCCGATGAATCAGTCGGCCAAGCACGCTACGGCGGCTCTTGGTCGATTTTCCTTGCGAATTAGCGGCAGTCGAGGGGGTCTCGGGATTGCGCGGCATGGGGTCTCTCAAAACTTAACGTGAGGGTTATCTGATGGGATTTCTGATCAAATCAACGACAAGGCAGCCTGTCTTCTCTCCTTCGTCGACCACCTATAAACGCTGCGACAAATAAAAACGGCACAACCCGCAAGGTTTACCAAGTCGACCTCAAACGGGCGGAGCCCATACAGACGCAGGCCTCCAGTGGCCAAATCGCCAGAAATCGAAGCGAGTGCTTGAGAAAAGAGTTAAATGCGTTATTGAACTAGGACGGAAAACTTGCCGGATTTGTTCCCTATTATATCTATTCACGGGATTTTCAAAAAAATAAATCACGAGAAGTCCCTGAAATGAGGGAATCGATGCAATTTGCGTCATGTCGCTCGGAGAGCCGAGCGACATTTGCTACGCGAGGATCAAAAAAACGAAAAAAGATCGAAAAAACGAAAAAACGAAAAAAAACCCACGATCACTTTCGTGTCGTGGGCTTCTTTCAAAACTTGGTTTGCTGTGTGCTTACGCGGACGCAGGGACCGTTGCACTCTTGACCGTCGTGATGATGGCACTGGCGACCATGTAGGGGTCTGCGTTCGACGCAGGACGACGATCTTCCAACCAGCCCTTCCATCCGTTCTTAACGGTGGTGATGGGGATACGGATCGATGCACCGCGGTCAGAAACGCCGTAGCTGAACTTGTCGATCGATTGCGTTTCGTGAAGACCCGTCAATCGTTGATCGTTGTCCGCACCGTAGACGTCGATATGGTGCTTGATACGAGGTTCAAACGCCTTGCAAATCGTTTCGTAGACCTCTTGGCTGCCGCAAGTCCGCAGCGTGGTGTTGCTAAAGTTGGCGTGCATGCCGCTACCGTTCCAGTCACCTTGGACCGGTTTGCAGTGCCAATTGATACTCATTTCGTACTCTTCGGCGACTCGTTCTAGCAAATAGCGAGCAATCCAAATTTCATCGCCTGCACGCTGGGCACCCTTGGCGAAGATTTGAAATTCCCACTGCCCCATCATGACTTCGGCGTTGATGCCTTCCACGTTCAAACCGGCATCGAGGCACATCTGCAAGTGCTTTTCGACGATTTCACGCCCAACCGCTTTGCCGTGGCCGACGCTGCAATAGTAAGGCCCTTGCGGACCGGGGAAGCCTTCGACTGGGAAACCGATCGGCTTATTGAGATCAGGGTTCCAGATGGTGTACTCTTGCTCAAAACCGAACCAGAAATCGTCATCCTTGTCTTTGATCGTTGCGCGACCGTTGGTGCGATGTGGGTTGCCCTCGGAATCGAGAACCTCGCACATGATGAGGTAGCTGTTTCCGCCAATTCGACCCGGATCGGGACAGGCGAATACGGGCTGAAGTAGGCAGTCGCTGCTTCCGCCCGGGGCTTGCTCGGTCGAGGAGCCGTCGAAAGCCCACATTTTTGCGTCTTCGACCTTGCCGCTAAAATCTTCAACAACCATCGTTTTACTACGAAGGCTCTGGGTGGGTTGGTAACCGTCGAGCCAGATGTACTCTAACTTGCACTTTGTCATGTAATCGATTCCCCTTGTGAATCACGTGAGAGTTTTGAACGGACAACGAAACCGAATCGCAGCCCCTTCAACATTTCAACCGGTGTCTACCTACCACACCCTGCATCAAGAAAAGACGCGGCAATCCTACCGCGAATCCGCTCCTGAGCTTCCTTATCCAAAACAAGGAATCCGTATCACCCGCCTTAGACTACGCATTAGGATATCCAAAAATTCAGCAAATATAAAGACACCACTTTTTCGGGCTTTCCCCCTAGCCTCTTTACGTGGGAACTTGCCCCGTTACCTGCTGGCTTGGCACGGATCTGCCCCCAAATTAGCTTTTTACGCAGAGCTCTTTTGTAAGCTAGCGGTCGGTAAATGCTCCGACGCTGTTTTTGCTACCATCTTTTCTCGATTTTGTGAGCGAACGGAGCTAGTGCCAATGCGTGATGGACGCTTTACTATTGTTTAGGCTTAGTCTGCACCCTTTTGAACCCAGGATAGTTGTCTCTCGATGAATTCCGACGAACCTTTTCACAATCCCAACGCTGCTCCACGCAATCCACAATCCACTTTCTCTTCCGGCCAACTGCCGCCACATCAATTGCCGCCAAAGAAAAGCAATCCATGGCTCTGGGTCTTGGGGACATTGGGCGTTTTGACCATCGTCGGTGGTCTCGTCTGCTGCGGTGGTGGGTACTACCTGTTCCAAATGGCCCAAGGCATGATCGGTGACCAAATTAAGAATCAGGTGGCCGAGGATCCTACGATCCAGGAACATATTGGCGAGATCGCTTCGATTAAAATGAACTACTCGCAAACGGCTGCAGCCATCGAGGAAAAACCGGATGCGATTGCGTTTGATATCGCAGGCGATAAAGGGACTGGCGTTTTGGTGGTCCAACAAGACAAGTCGGTTCCCGGTGAAACCTACGCACTGCGTTCAGCTGAGTTGATTTTGCCCAACGGCGATCGTCACCAACTGATCCCTGCGGACAACGCCGATGCCGCAATCGAAAGTTCAATTGACGACCCGACCATCGTCGAAGAATTTGAAATGCAAGGATCTTAGGAAGTGTTCTTGGCGTAGTTGCCTAACTCTTCAAAAACAGCTCAACCTACTTCGATATGTTTTTTTCCTCATCGGTAGGAACATGCGTTTGCCCGTCGCGTTTTGATTGGTGGCCAAATAGAGACGGTCAGGCATTGCAGACACTGATCGTAGCCGCACCATTCGTATGCGGAGAAGAAACCAAAACCGTCAACCAACAACGATCACTGATCGTGACAACAACCTCGCCTGCGGGCGAGCACGGCCTAGCCGGTGGATCACCGTTCAAACAGTTCGAACGTCTTTTCCGCTACCACCTTTCCGTCCAGGCTTGCCGACAAGTGCCAATTACCGACTTTGTCTTTGATCGGTTCCCAGATGGTGTCACCTAGATAGAAATTCCAAACGTTCTGTTTGACATAGATGCTGCCATCGAACGGTGGACGTCGGTTGCCATCCGCATCTAGAATTCCCGGATGGTCGATGCAGTATTGTAGAAGCTGATTCTTCGCTCCTTCGAGATGAATGACGAAACCAAATTCCACGCCGACGATCGCTTCGATGCGGGTCGTCGATTCACGAAATGCGGGTAGCTCTTTCGATTGCGGATCCCAGTGCGAATAGATTCCAAAGGTGCGCATCGTCACTTCCGCTTTTCGTTTCGCCATGCTGTTGGTTCACTTTCCCGGAAATCTATTTTCGTTTTCGAACAACGATGTCATCGAATTCATTCATGTCATCAAAGGAACCAATTCCGATGCGACCGGTTGTAAATGTCTTGTCCGTCACCTGGATATGCGGGGTCTGCATGTCATCAAAGTAGATAGCAATCAAACCTGATTGTGAATTGCGTACCAATCGTACGACATGCCAACGGTTGTCCCACGGGGTAGGCGTTTCATTGTTGGTTAGATTTCGCCGTGACGCTTCGTTGACGATCATGATTTGACCGCTATTGGGATCGGGTCTAGCTCCCAGATGAACATAATAGAAATGATGGTCATCCTGATAAGCGAAGAACACGCAGCAGTCACGATGGTTCCCTGTGTCCAATGTGCTGTGAACTTTGAACGTGATGTCAAAATCGGAAAGCTGCAAATCCTTGATCAATGCAACATGTAGAGGACTGCGAACGGGAGGCTTGTATTTGCCATATCTCGCGGTGATTTCGAATGTTGTGTTGCCATTCTTTGTTGACTGTTTCCAAGAGTCGGGATCGAGAATTTCCCAAGCGTCCAAGCCATCTTCGAAATCCTCTTCAAAGACAACCACATCCTCCGAGTCGGTATCATTCGATTCTCGCTCGCTTGCCGTTTCTATCCGCCCAAACAAGTGACCTCCTTTTTCATCGTGTTGCCACGTGCCGGCATAGCGACCTTGATGGATAACGACTCGAGTCGCAAAGGTTCCCAAGCCAGGGATGGTGAGACTTTCAACAGAGATAACCGGCGTGTTTTCAGCCCAGACAATTTTCAGATCAATCGGGACTTCGCTGTCGATGTTGCCGTACCTAATGCGAACGGTCAATCGGTACATCGAACCGGTTGGTAATTTCTCGCACTTTGAAATGGTGTAGTGTTCAGGTTTTAAGTCTTTTGCGGTTGCACCGTCGACCGTGAAATGGCCAATAAATTTGGCGCCCGTTAAATAGTTTGCAATTCGCTGCTCACGCGGTTCTGCAGTCGTCTTCTTCGCATCTTCCGCCGCTTCGTTGGCGATGCAAGTTTGAACGTCTGCATGAAAAGCGGTGAGTATCAGGAGTACGAAAACGCCGGGAAACCATTTCATTGTGAGTGTCCGGAGAGGTGGAGTGGAATATTCACGAAACCACTTCATAATATGAACCGTTCTCGCTTCGAGTGCAACTCCAACGCATTGACGTCTCTCCAAGACACTGAAAAAGGCGAAGCTCGGAAAGACTCGCCTACTGAAACTACCTTCTCGGTCGTTCGCATTTTCGCCAATGGATGTCCGACCGAGTCATCAGCCGACTGCTTAACTGGGCATTGCTCGCATTCAGTGTCGATAGTCTGGCAATGACTTCACATAAATCGATTTGCTGTGCCTCGTGAATCAATTTTGCGGTTGTTCCAGGAATGACCATTACGGTCAACTCGCCTGAATGATATTGTCTTAGTTCGGCTTCAAGTCGTACTTGTTCGCTATGTGTTCCGACGGACAATATCAATCGTTGGACTCCGCCATAATCCAAAAGTCCAGGACGGACCATTTGCATTGCCGTCGCCATCGAGGTGACAGGTTGTGGTTCTTCGCCTTGAATTCCGCATTTTTTTATGCCAAGACTGGTCCCGGTTGTCGAGGAGAGTGGAGCCGATTCGGTCCGACTGTTGTTGATCCTCTCGAGCGAGGCGTTCGTGCCTCGGTCCATCATTTGGGTTGCCTGGTCGAACGATTCAAGTGATCCAAGCGTGCAGGATGCTGCCGACGATGCCCCACCGAGCGCCAAGGTCCGTCCTATTAATGGCGATGCAGCTTCGGTCAACCGCTGCATTAACGCCGTTGGATCGGGCAACATCCTACCTTCGGGAAGTGATCGAACAATGACGGATGATACGAGTTCTTTATGAAGTTCCAAAACGATGTCGTGATACTGCGATGCGATCGGCTCTGGCATCGCATCCCATGGATTCTGTGTCGCGTCGCGACCTTCCGAAAGAGTTGAAATGACCACGGCGAAGGTCGTCGCCAAATCGCGTAGTTTTTCGCTCAAGCGAATGATCGATTTGGCGAATTGGCTCGCCAATTCTGATGCCAAACGGTAGACCATTGACTCAATCAGTCGATTCGCAATTTCATAGTAGGAAGTGCTTTCAGGAGGCAATTTCAAATCTGCCTCCAATACGCTCTCATTCATCGATTCAGCATGGGTGCGAAGTCGACTCACTTCGCTTTCCACGAACTGCCTCAAGCATTGAAGCGTTTCAAGTGCTGTTGTTACATCGAGCCGCTCATGGGTAAAGCGAGTTGATAATTCTCGCGTCAATCGGAGTGTGATGTCGTTAATCCACTCGGCGATGTGAGGCCGGTCGAGTATCTCGAAAGCCCACCCGGTTACCATCTCCCCCAATTGCAGAAGATCACTTTCTTCATTCTCCGATGTGTGAAGCTGGCTACATCGGCTAACGATCTCCATCGTACCGGGGGACTGCTCCGACTCAAACTCACTCGATAGGAGCTTCATCAAGTCGTCGCTGTCGAATCGGCACCGCCGTAGCAAGCGACGGAACAGATCGTTCGCTTTGAGTTTCGCTTCCGCAGGATGCCCCAACCATGTCAATAGCAAGTGGCGAGCCGTTGCCGGAGTCAATATTTCTTCTTCCGGACGACGTAAAACGCCGAGTGGAACAATGCCTACCGAACGCAATTGCGGTTGATCGATTGTTGATTTGGATGGATCCAAATCGGTTTGCCTTGCTTGCTCTAGGAGTGCACCCGCGCCGGTGGTATCGGTCCACAGGTAGTCCCCAATGATTTGAACTGGGCATGGCGCGTTGCTATCCAACTCATTGCTGGCAATCAAGTAAGCATCCTTCAGCGGCGTTCGAGCGGCTGGAACACTTGGCCAACCGGCACCAATGTCACCTGGATAACCATTTCCGGGCTGCATGAAGTGATTGATCTCCAGCAAGGCGGAATGGGCATCGTGATGGGCCAAGGATAGACTGGGGTGATGAACGAGCCCTTTCAATGCCAACATTGACAATATCGTCGCTTGTTCCATCCCATTTTTGTCGAGCACGTCACGCAGCAAATGCACAACATCGATGTAGATTCCGCCTCCTGTGCCACCCGAGAGCGATCCAACAACGAAGACTTTTAGGTTTTCGTTATTGTTTCCATCCGCTTTTAATCTGGTTACCGCTCGGCTTATCGCTTCGATCACCTTGGATCCGTGATCCACGAGCGCCAGCCGTCCAAGCGGACGCATTCCCTCGGTTTGTAACGAACGCGGGATATTGTAGATCCAACGACGTGACAATGTCTGCAAGCGATGGTTTGAAATGGATTCGCGATACTGCTGCGGAGGTCGAAGCGGGATGTGGACGAGTTCGGAACGTGGCAGAGCATCGATACTGTTGGCAATCCTTCCTGCGTCGATGGTGGCCGAGTCCGTGTCGATTAGGATCGAATGAAGCTCGATTGGACTTGCGGAATGTAAACTCGCAATACGACCTCTCAGATCCTGAAGCACCTCGGCACCCACTCCGCCCAGGGAAACTAGCAGTACTTTCGAAATCGTTTGAACGCGTCTGCCCACTTTCCCGTCACCAAGCGACGGTAGGTCCGCGACCGATTTCGGGTTCATCGCCGCGTGAAAATTAGCATCGGTTTCATCGCTCGCGAGTTCGCTATCGTGACTTCGAATCGTGATAGGCTTGTTGGGCGATGCCATCATCGCTTCGATGAAACTTCGGCAGTTCGCAAATCGCCGGTCTGGGTTTTTCTCGAGTGCACGAGCGGCGGCTGGCCGATCACTTGGAGGCAATGGCTCCAGGTCGGGGGCATTGTGAACGTGCTGGGTCGCTAGTTGGGCAATCGTCCGGCCTGTAAAGGGGCGAGTTCCCGTCAGCAGTTCCTGGTACATCACCGCCAAACTGTATTGATCACTATGGAGACTCGGGCGACCATCGAACACTTCCGGCGGTGCGTATGCCGGAGTCAAACCACCCACGATGCTACAATCGGCATCGCGGAGATCCTTCAATAGGCCAAAGTCGGCGACCTTTACATGACCACCCACGATTAGCAAATTGCCCGGTTTGATGTCTAAATGCTGGAGCTGGTACTCCTGGTGCAAGTAATCGAGGGCGTCTGCGGCATCATGCAAATGAGAGAGCAACTTATCGCGTGGAATGCCACACGAACCACGATCACGATGCTCACGAAACACGTCCTCCAAAGAACCATCGGCTAATTCCGTGACGACAACCAATTGGTCATCCACAATCCCAAAACGCTCGAGCGTCAATAGAAACGGGTGTCTAACACTCTTGATTCGTTCGAGACTCTTCAGCTCTCGTTCCGCGCGTTGTTCATCATGCGCACCAAAGACAAACTTGACCGCTTTCTTAATCCCGCCCGGAGCGTTGCTGCGCCACACCTCCCCAAAACCGCCTTTCCCGATGAATTTCTCCAGACGATATCCGGGGATCGGTTCATAGCCGGTGCAGATTCTTCGTTGTTTCGTCGTGGTCATCGCTACAAGCAACTTGGGAACATTGGACGGAATAGAAATGGAGAAATGTCATTGACGACACCGCTAACTACAACTTGTTGAAATAGCTATTGCAGGCTTTGTCGAGATACTCGGGACTGAGCACGAACGGTATTCTTCGATACTTGCAGAAATTTGCCACTTGAGTCAACAAGTCGCGAGGGTGACAACGGCGCATGTTGCGGCCACTCTTTTCGTAAAAGGCGAACAGGTAATCGGCGGCTTGCGGGGTTTCGGGGAACCCCAGCTTATCGATCACGCCTTGCATCAATCTCCGGTACTCTTCGCGAGTCGGATCCGATACAAATATCTTGTAGGGAACTCTTCGCAAGAATGCTTCATCCACTAAAGAACTGGGGTCGATATTGGTAGAAAATATAATCAGTTGTTCGAACGGGATTTGAACTTTCTTTCCTGTCGGAAGCGTCAAGTAATCAATTTTATTCTCGAGTGGTATGATCCATCGATTCAATAGTTCCTCAGGTGCAATGCGTTGCCTTCCAAAGTCGTCAATCAGCAAACATCCGCAATTGCTTTTCATCTGCAAGGGTGCTTCACAGATGTTCGATCGTGAGTCATGACGAACCTCGAGGTTTTCCATGACCAATTCGCCACCAACAACAACGGTCGGCCGCCGGATGCGAATCCAGCGATGGTCCCATTCTTGACCTTTTAAAATTTCTCCATCCACGTCTGGAACCGGTGCGGGGCGATGGAAGGCGTCGTCTTGAAGTTTGATTAAGTTGCCGTCATCGAGAATGGCATGGGGAATCCAGATTTCTTGACCAAGACATTGCGTCAAACAGCGTGCAATGGTCGTTTTTCCATTTCCAGGAGGTCCGAACAAGAACATTCCCGTATTGCTGTTCACGGCCGGTCCGAGATGATCGAGCAGCTCTTCTTGATAAGAGATATCGCATAACGCCGCACGAAGTTGGTCGCGATCAATCGGCTCCAATCCGGCCGCTTGAGCTTCGACGCTAAGGACGTAGTCTGTTAATGGCACCGGTGCAACACCGGCGTAGCTGCACTGCTGCATCTGAGTTTGCGCATTTTTTTGACCTGCGTCCGTGAGCGAATAGTAATAATCGTTGAACGGGGCAGGACGAACGTGGGCGACCATTTTGCGAGTTCGCAATAAGCCCAACATAGGTTCGATGATGCGAAACGGTATCCCAATCCTTTCAGAACAGTTCCGCCCACTTAAGGTTCCAGCCACCAATAAAATCTTTAGAAGCAAGCCTTCGACAAAGGCTTCGCTTAGCCCCGTTTCAGCCATGTCACGAGGCTGTGTCGGCCAAAACGTGTCATCGGAGAAGAGTCCCCCAAACAAGCTCGGCTCAAACGATTGAGTGTCCGTGGCGATAGCGTTCATAACGATTGATTTGGTTTTGCGGAATGATTGACGTTCGGAAGCACGACCTCCACCAGAAGACGGATTTCGATTGGTAGACTTCCGTCCAAACCTAGCTTGCAAATTCATACAAGCTTCAGCAATCTTCGAGAATTTTGCCAGGAGAAACAAAAGTCGTTTGTCGAACGTTGTTTGTCTAACCAATCGCCTCATGAACACTCGCCCCAGGAAATAGTACCCGTACCCGTACCCGTACCCGTACCCGTACCCGTACCCGTACCCGTACCCGTACCCGTACTCGTACTCGTACTCGTACTCGTACTCGTACTCCTACTCCTACTCCTACTCCTACTCCTACTCCTACTCCTACTCCTACTCCTACCCGTACCCGTACCCGTACCCGTACCCGTACCCGTACCCGTACCCGTACTCGTACTCGTACTCGTACTCCTACTCCTACTCCTACTCCTACTCGTACCCCTACTCGTACCCCTACTCCTACCCCTACCCCTACCCGTACCCGTACCCGTACTCGTACCCCTACTCCCAGACACTCAAGAACAAGGACGAAAACGCAGCCTTTTCAAACGTTTTGCGGCAATCGGCGATGGCGTTCACGAAGAAGTGTCCAAAAAATGGATGTTTTGTTCACATACTCGCAAATACAACCTAGATTTGTTTGGAAAACCATCTTTTTGTCTAGCGAGTCCATAGCCCATGCCCCCGATCGACAATTCAACGTTAAATCGTTTGCGACGTAGTTCCACGCCTGTGGACGACGTTTGGTTTTTGTCTGGGCCGACCCAGCCGGGCGAGACGATTATCCACCTGCCGATCGATGATGAACCCTACGTGATCGGCCGAAAGCCAGGCGTCTCGTTGAGACTTCAATTTCGCACCGTCAGTGGACAACATGCCTCGCTCAGTATCCATCAGGGAAGCCTTTGGCTGAAGGATCTTGGAAGCACTAACGGCACCTATATCAATGGTCGACGGGTTACACCTCACGAGTCCGTGCAAATCAGCGAAGATGAATTGATCCATTTTGCCGAGGCCCCTTTTCGGATCTATCGCCAATCGGCCACGTCCGCGACCAATGGGACCTACGCCGAAAACATTTGTGACCAAGCATTGGCGTTGGTACAATTCGACCGCCTCATGGCTGAACGACTTGTCAGACCTCATTTTCAAACCATCATTGATTTGTCGTGTGAAGCGAACGAGTCGGCTCAACGCTTGATCATTGGGCATGAAATTTTAGGCCGTGGCAGTGTGTTTGGACTGGAGTCGGTCGGGGCAATGTTTCAAGCTGCCGAGCAACTCAGCTTGGAGGTGGAATTGAGCCAACTTTTGCGTTGGGAAGGGATTCGTATCGGACGCGAATTCAGCGATAACCCACAACTATTCGTCAACACCCATCCTAAAGAAATCGACCACCACGAGGGGCTCATCGAGTCGCTTGGCCAAATGCGAGAAATGGCAGGCAATGCAAATATTGTCTTAGAAATACACGAGTCGACCGTGACCGACCCCAAGGTGATGAAAAACCTTGTCGCGGCGCTCAAAGATCTTAATATCAAATTGGCTTACGACGACTTTGGTTCTGGCCAAGCCAGGCTAGCCGAACTCATCGAAGCGCGTCCCAATATTGTCAAGTTCGACATTTCACTGATTCGCGGTATCGATCAAGCGGACGTGGTCCGACGAAAAATGTTGTCCAACCTAGTCAATATGGTTTGTGATCTCGATATTCTCGCATTGGCCGAAGGCGTGGAAACCGAAGCGGAGTCCAACGCTTGTGTCGATCTCGGATTCCATCTCGGTCAAGGATATTATTACGGACGTCCAACGCCCGCCTGATGACCGGTGCTCGGCAAGAGGCACTGCTCACAACAAGTACTGCTCACAACAAGTACTGCTCACAACAAGTACTGCTCACTCGAGCTCTCTCTCAGCAGCATTTCGTTGCCACCGGCAAAGAACGCGGTTGCTTGATTCTCTGCTTTCCATCGCTCTCGATGCAGACAAACTGATCTGCATAAGGGCCGTTTGCGATCCGCTCAAACGTTCGGCGATCCACTTCGGCCGGTTCCGCACGCCAGTACTCGGTTCCGAATTCGTCACGTGCGGCCGCGAAGGGACCTCGATAGATGACCATGCACGGTTCTGCTTCATCCAATGCTTCGTCGCTTGGTTCGGAAAGGTCTGGTTTGTAGGCGATGACCGTTGCCGAACGAAACTCGATTCCCTCGACGACTTGCCATGGTTCCCGTTGCAGTACGACCATTTCCGTAGCATAGAAACCGGCACTTGTGAACGCGTTTAAAAAATCGGTATCTTGAAAAGCGCCGGAGATACATCCGCTCCAAAGATCCGGATCCTTTTGCAGGTGATCGGGAATCTCTCGATCGCTGACGATGTCACTGATGACCGCCCGGCCACCGATTCGCAAAACTCGGAATATCTCTTCGAATAACTGTGCTTTCTCGTGGGTGTCTACCAAGTTCAAAACACAATTCGATACGACGACATCGATCGAGTTGTCCGCGATCATCGGTGCTTCACGACGCATCTTACTAATATGCGATTCAAACTCGCGCAGCGATACCTCATCGCTGATTGGCTTCGCTTTGAGAAATTCGTCCACCTTGTCTCGGTCGATTGCCAAATCCTGGATACGGCCTTTCAGAAATTTTACATTGTCATAGCCGATATTCTTGACAACCGCACTTTGACTTTCTCGAGCGAGAGTGAGCATTTTGTCGTTCATGTCGACGCCGATCACACGCCCGGATGGACCAACGACCTGGGAGGCAATGAAGCAGATTTTCCCGCCACCGCTACCCAGATCTAGTACCGTTTCACCATCGTGAACGTACCGCGAAGGATCACCGCAACCGTAATCCCGGTCGATCACTTCTTGAGGTATCGCTTTCAAATAGCGTGTGTCGTAGTCGACAGGGCAACACAGGGCGGGTTCGACCGCCTCGGCGGCCGCCGAGTAACGTGATGCGACGACGCTTTCGATTTCAGGTGACATGAAGAGTATTGTTCTTATCGGTGTTATTGGTTGATTCGGTCGTCGCGAAGCGACGGCAGATGATAGCATGTGAGCCGATGGCGCTAGCGGGCTGTCGGCTCACTTTCCGGTCGCATGCGACCGGATGGAACTTTAGGTTTCTAACACTAGAAAACACCGCCCTAGAATTTAACGCCAAAGTGGTAAGCTTGGTAGGCTAGCGATTCCGTTGCCGCTCGATGATGGCGGCAACGTGGATTGGTAGCCGCCGCTCGAGCCCGTTGACATGTCGCTAGCGGGCATACCCATTTGGCTTGGTGAGCGAGGCGGATCACTTTGCATTTGCCCGACCGTCGACGCCGCGATCCGTGGTGGCAAATAGGTTGGCGATTGCGCAATCGCGTTTGCTAACGGTGTGATGGGAGTGTTGGGATCGAGTGGTCGAAGCCGCGATGCGATCGCTGACTCGGTGCTCGTCGGCGGCGATGCGACGCGGCCAATCGGTTCGTAATCAATCTTCTGCTCTCGCTCCATCCGTACGATTTGCTGAGGAACTTCGACGGTTCGCGTTTCGGCAACCCATTGAGTCCGGCTGCTACGGCGGTGAACGACTTCGTTTCGACTTTCCCAACGCGTTCGCGGGACATGGTGATACGCAACCACGGGTGGTTTGAACGGATTCCATCGTCCTTCCATCCGTGGCTCCCAAGCGTATTCGACGACAGGTGTGTAGACGGTTCGTGTCTCCGGCTTCGTTTCGGTTACCGTTTCGGGGCGATAGATCGTCTGCTCTCGCTTGTTGACTTTGGTTTCAACCACAGGTCGCTCGATCGTCTTGGTGACTTGACGGTAAACGATGCCGGTTTCAGGATTGGTGTAGTAACCGCTTCCCGTTTGCGCTGCAGCGGCGAGTGGATCAAACGCGTAAAACAAGAGCAGGGGAAAAAAATACAAGAATACTGCAAACTTTGCTAAAGCCAGTTGGGTCGACTCAAAAAAGCATTGAGTTTTCACGGCAATTCCTCGCAGATTAGCGGATAAGCGAAAAGAACTTCGAAAAAGTTAGCTTCGTCCGCACTCGAATTCTTAGTACGATACGATGCCCCTATTGTTTATTTCGGAATCCTATCCCCTCTAGCTGAGACAATTCAATGATCGACAAGGAATTACTGAAATTGCTACGCTGCCCGCGTAGTCGCCGAACGATGCAATTGGCACCCGAATCGCTCGTTAGCAAGCTTAACGAAGCCGTGAAACGTGGTGAACTACGCGACTTGGGTGACCAAAAGATTACTCAGCCAATCGATGCCGCTTTGATGGTTTGTGACGGGGCGGAGGTCTATCCCATTCGAGGTGGGATTGTCAGCATGGTCGCTGAGGAAGCTATCCCGACCGCGGCGGTTGACGATCATTGATTGGCAAACTGTATCGTTCGCGGTCGCGGAATGTTATCGGCTGGCGCTGCTTGGCGTGTTGACCGAATTACTTTCTGGTCGCCTTGGTCAACAAGCGGTCGAAAGTTGATGCAAATGCTTTCTTATCCGTGTCGCTGTAAGGATGGCTGCGGCCGACGACCATCCCCTCCCCACGCAAATCATCCATGAAATTGCGCATCGATAGTCGGGTCGCAATCGTATCGGGCGAATACTCATCACCGCGTGGGTCGATGACGAACAGTCCTTTTTCAACGAGCAGCCCAGCTAGCGGCAAATCAGCGGTGATAGCGATATCGCCTGCGTTACTTTTGTTGTGAATGTAACGATCCGCTTGGTCGGCACCCTCGCGGACGACGACGACCGAGACGGTGGTTGCCGATGGAGGGATTGCGATCGGTCGATTCGCTACCAATACCGTAGCGACATTCAATCGCTTTGCGGCACGAAACACAATTTCCTTGACATCCGTTGGTGCCGCGTCGGCGTCGACCCAAATCTTCATCTTTTATGATCCCGTGTCTCAGCGAGGATGACGATCCACTATTGCAGCAAACCGGTGGTTTGATCGAGCCCGAACATCACGTTCATGTTTTGAATCGCCGCTCCGCTGGCTCCTTTCGCTAGGTTGTCGATCGCACAAACGAGCACGATACGGCCGCCTGCGTCACGAGCTGTCATTTGGACGTAATTGGTTCCTGCGACATGCTTGGTTGAAGGTAGATGCGGCACTGGCGTGACGAAGGGGCAATCCGCGTATTGTGATTCCCATCGTTTCAGCAAATCCGCTGCCGTTGCCTTTGCACTTGGCCGCACATAAATGGTCGACAAGATTCCTCGATCCATGGGCGTCAAATGGGGCGTGAATAATAACGAGATGGCCTTGCCACCAATCCGATGAACCAAGTCGGCCATCTCGGGTTGATGACGATGTGCGCCAACTCCGTAAGCTGCGATCGATTCGTTGACTTCACAGTACAACGTTGCGACCTTCGCCGAACGTCCTGCGCCGCTGACACCACTTTTGCTGTCGACAATGATGTCATCGGCCTCGATCAAACCGTCCGCGATCAACGGAGCCAGTGGCAGGATGACGGACGTCGGGTAGCACCCGGGGTTGGCAACCAAGTCGGCATCACGAATCGCGTCGGCGTAGAATTCGGGTAACCCGTAAACGGTCTTGCCGATCCGCTCAGGCCAAGGATGTGTTACGCCATACCATTTTTCATAGAGTTCGCGGTTGGACAAACGAAAATCGGCACTGAAATCGACGACTCTCGTACCCTGTTCGACCAATTGTTTACAGGTTTCGGCGGACGCACCGTGCGGCAAGCATGACATCACGACATCGCACTTCTTTGCGATCCGCTGAGCATCGAGCATTTCGATCGGCACGTCGAGCCGGCCAGCCAAAGAGGGATGAATTTCCGCCAAAGATTTCCCGTCTTCCGCGCGACTTGTCGCGGCAACAATCTCTGCGTTTGGATGGGACTGTAGTAGGCGAGCAACTTCCAAAGCGGTGTAGCCGGTCGCACCAATGATGCCGACTTTGATTTTCATATTTGTGGACTGGTGGTTAGATGTAAACGTTATTGTTTTTCAGGCTTTAAAGCATTTCGTTTTCGGGAGTTTCCCTTTCAAACGCTGATAGATTGTACATGTCAAGAATTAGCTGTTTGTCGCATTCTCGTTGTTGAACCTTCCGCCGTGCAAACATTTTCGATTGGGTGGCGATCATCACATCGGTGGGTAATAACGCCGTTTGACCAAACAAGCGGGCGTAATTGACAAAACTAGGAACGTTCGAAGTGACGAAACCGTAGAGCATGCTGCATACACCAATCGTCTTTCCCGTAAAGATACTGGTATTGATTGCCGATTTCGAATAGTCGCCAATAAAACAGCCGACGAACTGCATGCCGGTTGCTATTTTTTCGTTTCCATACTCCATATTGATCTTGCCGTACGTATTCTTTAGATCACTGTTGCATGTACCTGCACCGAGGTTGATCCAGCTACCAAGGTAGCTATGCCCCAGGAATCCATGATGTTGTTTATTGGTGTACGGTTCGATCACCGATGCTTCCACTTCGCCGCCAATTTTGACGGTGTGCCCGAGTGAGACCCCATCTTTGATTGCCGAATGCTCGATCACTTTGGTGTTTGCGCCTGCGTACAGCGGTCCTTCGAGATAGCAGAAGGGCCCAACTTTCACGTTAGATTCCAAGACGATAGGACCATTTTCAACGTTGATCGAAAGGTAGTCGCCAAGCGAAACGCCGTCAGCGACAAACACGCCATCTGACAATTGTTTGTAATTCCCGTTGGCGACTCGCCACTCGACGGAGTCGCGCATTTCATTCATGTGCCACGATACGATTTCATGCGGCCAATGAAATGCCGATGGAGAGTAAGGCGACCGTTGCAGTCGTTCCGATTCTTTGACGAGCAACTCGGTAAACGACTCATCGGTTTCCGACGTCAGCAGCGAACGTTTTGCTGCCAAGTCGGCTGCGGTCCAGCGAGCGATCAAGACCGATCCATCGGCATCGTCGACCATGCATAAGGAACGCGTTTCTGCAGCAACTTCCTTTAAGATTTCGTCCAATTCCAGTCGCGGGACCAAACGAGCATTGACTAGGAGGATACCGTCATCATCGATTTTCCAACTTCCGTCGACTCGCTTTGCCACGGGATCGATTTGATAGTCAAGTTTTTGAATGTCCGCAAGAAAATCGCGGACATCGCCCAATAAGGTATTGCCGGATAGTCCGCCACCGGACGACGGCCCTTTCACCAATAGACTCAAGCGATCGATCAGCCTCAGGCTCGCACAGGTCACTGCGTATGCAGGTCGCGATTGGGTAATCGGTGCGAGATGAAGGACACGGTTATCTTCGAAGCAAATGATCTGCATAGAAATCGGTTCAATAAGAGGATAAGGGAGGAGACATGATCGTCAGAACCGTGTATGCCACGTTGAGCGGAAGGCATTGACTTCACCCTCCCGGCGAAGCGGTTGTGTGGTTTAACGCCGCGTTCGACCTCTCCCAAGCTTCGCTTGAGGGAGGTTGTATGTTGTTAGCCATGTTGCACTGAAAAGCGGCACGACCTCTTCGTTTGTGGGAGGTGGTTCAGTCGTTGACTTAGCTGGAGTTACGAACGGCACGACCTCAAAGTTTGGAAAGGTTAACGTCGGTGTTGCAGGGGCCGAGCCCATCAATCCTCGAACATTTCGTCGGTGATATCCAAATTGGTGCTGACGTTTTGCACGTCATCATGCTCATCGAGAGCTTCGAGAAGTCTCAGTACCGACTTGGCGACCGACCCTTCGACCTCGACGGTGGTTTGAGGGATCTGGTTAATGGCGGCCATTTCGGTTGTCAACTCCGCCGCCTCAAACGCATCGCGAAGCGCATCGAACGCGTCGGGTGCGCAGGTGACTTGGATTTTCCCATCATCGGTCACTTCGACATCATCGCCACCATTTTCAAGTGCGATCTCGGTCACTTTTTCTTCGTCCACCGATGCCGCTTCCAAGACAAAAAGTCCCTTGCGATCAAAGAGGTAGGAAACGCATCCGGAGCTACCGAGATTGCCACCAAATTTGCCGAACATGGTTCTCAGTTCGGGCGCTGTGCGATTTCGGTTATCGGTTAGGACTTCGCACATAACGGCGACACCACCTGGCCCGTAGCCTTCGTAGAGCAGTTCTTCGAGGTCACCACCAGCGATCTCACCGGTACCCCGTTTGATTGCCCTTTGGATATTGTCTTTGGGCATACTGACCGATTTTGCATCGTCGATTGCTTTCCGCAAACGAAGATTAGCGTCCGGGTCACCGCCACCCGACTTCGCAGCAACGATGATCGCCTTGCTTAATTTGCTCCACAGCTTTCCGCGTTGGGCATCGACGCGTCCTTTGCGATGTTGGATGTTCGCCCACTTTGAATGACCTGCCATATACTCTTCTGTTTGCTTTATCGCGGTTTACGTTTGGTTAGTTTTCGATTCCCGGTTTTTTTCTTAGAACTCGCTTCCGAAGAAGTATCCGGCTTGATTGACTTCGACGCAGCTTTGCTCGACTTCTTAGCCGGTTTTTTTTCTTTTGCTGAAGCAACCGGTTTTTTCTTTGACGTTTTCTTTTTTGCTGTCGACGTGGATGTTGTGACTTTATCGCTCGGGGGAGTTGGCGGCTTCGTTTTTTGGGCTTCAGTCTTGGAAGCGGGCGCGACCGTCTTTTGGTTGGCGGAGCTCTTGGAGCTTTTCTTGGTCTTGGCTTTCGGATCCGCTTTTCCCGCCGTTTTTGCGTCCGCGAGCACTTGTTCGGCTTCTTCTTCGGCTGCCTCGGCTGCAGCCGCTTTGCGCGCTGCAACGCGTTTCTTTTGCTCTTTTTTTCCACTCAACCATTCGTCAAGTCTTTTGCTGGATCCCTTAGCAACTTCGTCGACCAAACTGCGTGCCTTTTTACTCTTCGTGTTGACGCTCAATTCGACGGCGGCCTGATGAAGCAGGTCGGAGAATTCAATCCCTTTACTCTTGGAGATAGCACGTTCGAGCCCTGGTACCTTGCCACCCGCTGCTTCGGGCTGGGAGGCAATCTCGGTCACCATCAAAATAACCATTGCGGAATAATCAACAGGGATCGAGTGCCCACCCAATCCGTGCTGAACGGTGTAGCTGAGGACGAATGGGGTCACGCCTGGCATCTTTTCAAATTTGGCGACCGCCTTACCAAGATTTTCTTTCTTCAGATGATCGATGTCGAACGTGTAGAATTCTTCGAACACCGATTGCAAATTGCTTTTTACCCGCTGAGCCGCCTTGTTCGCATCGGGCAAACGGCCGAGCACTTGACTCAACTCACTAACCGTCGTCACTCGCACTTCGTTCCAATCGAAAAAGTCCTGCTCGCACTTTGCCATCCCTTCATCGGCCAAATCCGCAGGAGCGTCCTGCAGGAGCGATGCGTAGATGAGGTGCTCTAAAAGTGGGCGTGCCGGTTGCGGAGGAGTCGGTGTGTAGTGCTTTTTTAAGGCAGTAAAAAGTTTGTTGATCAGTGTAGAACGATTGGGTGCTGACATCGGAAGTGCATCAATGGGATGTAAGTGGTTTAAAGGGACAAGCGAGACTCGTCGCAGAATTAGAGATGGCAATGGCATCGAGAACGGGAGTTCGCTAGCGAACCGCGATGGCGATTACGTATCAACGTTTTCACCTTCGGTCTCGTCGGTGCGGTTCTCATCCATGCTTACATCTACCGGGTCGCTCGGCTGCCCGTTTTCCTCTTTTTCACGTTTAATCTGCGCCAATAGCTCACCAACGACCAGGGCATTTTGAATACCTTTATCGAGTGTAAATGACAACTTGGGCGTGTAGCGAGCCTCGATCCGCTTGGCGATCTTGCTCTGCAAGAAGCCAGCCGAATTCTGTAGGCCACGAATCGCCAATTGTTGCTGGGCTTCATTGCCCATCACGCTCACGGCGACCTTGGCTTCGCGCATATCGGGAGTGACCTGGACATTGATGACCGTCACATCGTGAACACGCGGGTCACGAATCTCCGTCAGGATGGCCGAAGCAACAACCTCGCGGATTGCTTCGGCGGCTTTAAGTAATCGTCGGTTTGACATTCGAAAAAAGAAAAGGTGAAAGGTATTGAGTGAACACAGGAATCCGACACGTCCGTTAATCTAACGTTCGGGCGACCTCTTCAATTTTGTACGCTTCCAAGACATCATCTTGTTTGATGTCGTTGAACCCGTACAACCGAATGCCGCATTCCATACCACGCGGCACCTCTTTCACATCTTCCTTGACCCGTTTGAGTGAATCGAGTGGGTAGTCACCAATTTTCCGGCCATCTCGGTTGATACGGACTCGGCAACCCCGTTGGAAAACGCCTTGAGCGACATAGCAACCGGCGATCGTACCGACTCGACTGATCGAGAAGACTTGTTTGACCAAGGCGCGACCAAGTTCGACGATTCTTTCTTCAGGTTTTAACCGTCCTTCGATCATCGCTTTGATGTCGTCGGTCATCTTATAGATCACTTCATAGCGACGGATCTGCACACCTCGCTCATCTGCCATCGCCCGGGCTTGTTCGTCGGGGATGACGTTGAACGCCAAGATGACTGCATCCGATGCAGACGCGAGGGTTGTATCGGCCAACGTCACACCGCCAACACTTCGCTGCAAGACGCGGATATCGACCTCGGGGTGCTCGAACTTCGCCAATTCTTTGTCGATGGCCTCGAGCGAACCTTTGACGTCTGCACGCACAATGACGTTTAAGCGTACTTTGTCTTCGGATTTCCCGAGCGTCCCGCCCGCCAACAATTCCTGGAAATTCTCAAACGATACCTTGGTCGACGAACCCGATAGACTTTCGCGGTTGCTGGTCGCTTCGCGGCTTTCGGCGATTTCACGTGCTTTGGTGATATCGTCGAGGACGTGAAAACGGTCCCCGGCACCTGGCACTTGGTCGAGACCAATGATGTTGACCGGGGTACTTGGACCCGCTTCCTTGATTTCCTTGTCTGTCAGCGTGTCTCGCATCGCTCGGACTCGGCCATGAGCCGGTCCGCAGACGACGACGTCGCCGACACGCAGGGTTCCATTTTGAACGACAAACTTCGAAACGACACCGCGGTCGCCTTGTTGTTCCGCTTCAATGCAAACACCCATCGCGTGGCGGTTGGGGTTGGCAGTGTACTCGTTCATTTCGGCAATTGTCAGCAGGGTTTCGAGTAGCTCGTCCATCCCTTCGCCCGTGATGGCGCTGGTGCGGACCACCTCGACATCACCACCCCACTCCGACGGAGTCAGTTGGTGTTCGGTAAGCTGAGTTAGCACACGGGTGGGGTCGACCCCTTCGAGGTCACACTTGTTGAGCGCGACAACGATCGGCACTTCGGCTGCTTTGGCATGGCTAATCGCCTCTTCGGTTTGCGGCATGATGCCGTCGTCCGCAGCGATGACCAAGACGGCAATGTCGGTAACGTTGGCCCCACGGGCTCGCATTTCGGTGAAAGCCTCGTGACCCGGTGTATCAACAAACGTGACGCTGCGTCCGTCCTTGTCGACTTCATAAGCGCGAATATGTTGTGTGATCCCGCCTGCTTCGCCGCTGACAACATTGATTCCAATCAAATAGTCGAGCAAACTGGTTTTGCCGTGATCGACGTGGCCGAGGAAGGTGACAATCGGAGGTCGAGAAACGAGCGATTCCGGTGCATCCTCGATATTCTCTAAGCCCGAGATCACTTCGTCTTCGAGTGTCTCCGAAGCTTTCAACTCGATATCGATATCCATTTCCGTCGCGATCAATTCGGCGGTTTCTAGATCGAGTTCCGAATTGATGTTGATCATCATCTGCATGCCCATCAGCACACGCAGCACCTGAGCGACGGGGACTCCGGCAGCTTCTGAGAAGCTACGTACCGTGCAAGGCAACTCGAGCTGGATTTTGTCTTTCCGCGGAGCGGCTGTGTTGGTGCCCTTTCGTTTGAAGGTACGGCGTTGGTATCGCATTTCGCGACCTGTACCGCCGGTCCGATCCATGACGTCGTGCCGTCGGCGTCCACCGCCACCACGTGAACGTTCGGCTCGAGCACTGGCCATCCCCGACAAGCTCTTCTTGCCGCGTGGCTTCTCTTCTTCGACTTCGGCAACGCGTGCACCGGGGGGGCCCTTGCGACCTTTCTCGCCCGTGAAACCGCTCAACCCACCGCTACCCGGTTTTCGGGTTCCGCCACGCTTGCTTTCGGAATCCTCGGCTGCCAATTGCTCAAGCGGAGCTTTCATGCCTTGCTTGTGTCCCGCGATGACATCCTTGCTCAGTTTGATGTCTGGCTTTTGAGCTTTGGGCTCACCCGGAGCCGATTTGGGCCGGCTGGTGACCGGGGCGTCAGGCAAGGAGGCCATTTTGACATTGATTCTTGGTGTACGAGGCTTCGGCTTGGAGCCTTGGCCTGATCCCGTCTTCTTGTCGCCACCGCCAGAAGGCCGGTCAAGCGAACGGACGGGGCCACCACCGCTGCGACCGACGCTAGCGTCACTGCGAATCGGAGCGACTGGACCCGAATCAGCAGGACGTTTCGGCAACGACTTGGTTCCGAATCCAATCTTGCTAGCGACACGTGCTGCAATGCTCTTGCGGGGGGATTCGTCGGATGATTTGTCTCCCGTACCAGGCTTCGGTTGATCGCCAGGTCTGGCGGAATCGGAAGCTTTCCCATCCGAGGCTTTCGCATCGCCAGACTTTGCCGAAGCTGCTGTACCAAACGAGCCACTCGCCAGCGGCCCGGGCGTCGGTGTTTTCGCAACCACGGGTTGACCCGTTGGCGTCGTCGTGACCTTGGGCTTTCCGGTGCCAGCCTTCTCGGTGCTAGCCTTCTCGGTGCTAGGTGATTCCGCAACCGGCTCCGCGGAAGCTGGCTCTGGCGTCTTCGTTTTCCCGCCCGACAAATCGCGTTCGGCGCTGCCGGGTCCGAAGAGAGGCGACCGAATCGGAGAGGCGGGCGCTGCTTTTGAACCGCCTGCAACGCCTGGCTTCGACGATCCACCTGCGGATTTCGAGCCTGAAGGCCTGCCGATCTTGATCGCGACCGGTTTTCGTTCGGTTGGGGCGACCGGTTCTCGAACAGCAGCCATCGGTTTAGCAGCAGCGGCTTTGGGGGGGGCCGACTTCGATGCGCCCGCGATGTGTTCGCGGACTTTGTCAGCCTCCTCATCCGTTAAACTGGCTAGCGCGGAGCCTTTACCGGTGATGCCGACCTTCTTCACGAGATCGACGAGATCTTTGCTGTCTAAATTAAGTTCTTTTGCGAGCGCGTAAATGCGTGCGGGCACGGAGTACAGTCCTGTCAGTTTCGTTTTTTCGAGCCTAAAATCGCCTATCTGGTCTCCCCTATTAGCTTTTCGGGGCAGAATTCTCGGCACAATAGAAATGTCACAATCGTTACCAACTTCCTGCCGCTATAAACTGCGTCGGAAGGGAGGAATCTGTGTGGTCAAGTTGGCGAATCACACCGGATTGAATGACATGTTGGCTCGTTCGTTAGAGATTAAAGTTACATAAATGACTTCCTCACATCGCCGCAGTGGAACCGTGGCGGGGAATTTTGTCGAAGTGGTATGTTACAATTGGGGGGTAGGCGGAGTCGAGATCGGCAGAATGCCAACATCAACGGTAACCCATCAATCAATAAGATAGCGAATAAACGACTTCAAGCGGAGGTCTAAAGGCAAGATTCCTGTCTAAAGGCCAAACTATAGCCACAATCCTCAGATTAGGGAAGCCGGCTCGCTGTTTTTTGGTAAAACCACCCGAGAAAATAGACGTTGAAGCTTTCCAAGCGGGTTCCCAGCAAGCGTCGTTCTTCATGAACGACATCTACCGCCAATTTTCTCCTTTACCCGTGAGAGGATTGCCCGTGAGAGGATTGTTGGGTGGATCGCGCCACGCATTTCACGGGTCGGCACGAATGGAATTCTTCGATTCGTGCCCATTCGTTTGGTTCGTGCCCATTCGTTTGGTTCGTGGCTGGTTCGTGGCAAATAAACACGACACACAAAAGGCCTTTGTTGAGCGAAGTGCCTCGAAGTGGTTAAACGGGGGGATGGAGGGCACGATGATCGAAACAGAACGGCAAAGCCGACCAAAGCGGTCCTACCGATCTGAATCCTAAAATATATTGCCAAGATTTCTTAATCCGAGCTTCTCCAACTTTGCATTTTGGCAACGATAGCAGTATCATTGAGTGTCAGGCGCGGTGGATTCTCTGCCGCCCAACTCTGTCTTGCCGAACCTGCTTAAGGAGCTTTCCGATGCCACTGTTCGAGGTTGAAACCGATTCACACATCCTAATCACGTGGGCCGAAGACGAGGACGCTGCCCGCGCGGTCGTCGCCGAGGCATATCCGAACGACGAGATCGCTCGGCTGACCAAACGCCCGCGTGATACTTGGGTTATTAGCAAAGGCGCGCTCGGTTTAACCAGTACCGCAAACGATCCGTGTGCCATCGCTCGTGAATGCCTGAGCCGATCATCGGGCGACAAAGTCAACGCGATTCGTCTCTATCGTATGGAAACCGGCTCGGATCTCGAACACGCTCGCAAAGCGATTGAGTCGAATATGGTGATGGGCTGGTAGAGGCAATTGCCTGTTGTGTCCACAGGCGAGTGCTTTGCCACTACGAAGGATTTGGGTAAGTCTTGTTCGTGGCTGTGGCCTCCAGTCGCAGTTTACGGGGATAAGATGCCCCCAGCCACTCTTTTGCCAGGCCTGATTTGCCAGGCCTAATTTGCCAGGCCTAAAATCAAGCGGTGACAAGGCACTTGGAGCCTATGCCCACCTATCCTGAAGACGCACCGCTGGGCGTGCGTCTTTTTTTTTCTGCCCGATTTCGGCCTTCGCGGTATCTTTGTTACCATTACATGATGACGCGTTTCTATTTGCTGCTGTTCATTCTTTCCACGCCCCTGATCGTTGGCTGTGAAGGTTGCCGCAGGGATACCGAGGAAGACGCTGATAAAACCAAACCGATCCCCGTCGCAGACTTCTCCTTTCGTCCGGCTCAAGTCTTCCCGGCCGAAAACAGTCTCATCCGGGGAGCGGTCAAGCCAGGGCACTGGATGACCGCATCTCAGGCCATCAAGAGCAACAAAGAAGACCTTCGTGGCGATCTAGAGAGCCGGATCTTTGTCAATGCTCCCTCTACCACCGCAGCACCCGAGTTTCCGGGCGACGATTCGGCGCTCTCGTCGAATCCGCGTCCCGATGCTTCGGGTGCAGCACGGTCTCGCGATCGAGAACTCGCGAGCCTCAAAAATGTCCGGCCCACGGTGCTACCCAAAGGGCAATCTCGTCGCTTTGACTTTCGCATTTTGACGCCCTCGGTCCCTTCTACGAACCAGAATGTTTCTTTGTTGAGCACGTTCGTTTCGTCCAACCGCAGGTCCACGTTTGAGATCCTATCGCCCGACTTCGAAGCGTTGTCTCAAGAGGAGTTCTTTTTCGTCATTTTGACCACGCGACCCGAGCGTTTTGTCAAACTGCAAACGGCGGATTGGCGAAGGCCCTATCGACCGGAAATGGCATTTAGGACCAAAGCGGCCAACTACCGTGTCGTCATTCCCAAGGCGGGCGAACTGTTGCCGATTTCGGAAACGATGCTTGATTGGACCAGCACCGCCGTCGTGCTCTGGGACGACGTGGCATCGGACGCGTTAACGCCTGGGCAAGTGCGAGCGTTGACCGATTGGGTTCACTTTGGTGGCCAACTGATCGTCAATGGCGCGAATGCCTCCGAAGCGATTTCGAATTCGTCCGCTGCCGATGTCCTACCGATCAGGCCGAGTGGTAACGTCGAGCTCGATTCCGAGGCTGGCGATAAGCTGCTCTCTCAGTGGTCGATCAAAACCGATCGATCAACCGCAGGGCAGATCGCTCTTTTGAAAAGCCAATCAGGGCGAATTGCCGTTGAAGGGCCCAAGGCAAAGGACGCTGAGCCGGTTTTCGGTTGTGAGGATCTTCTCATTGCTCGTCGAGTCGGACGCGGACGCGTGGTCCAGTCGCGTTTTGATTTAACGAGTGATTGGCTGACCAATTGGAATTCGTTTGACAGTTTCGTGAACGCCGCAATTCTTGATCGGCCTCGTCGCGAATTTGTTGCGGATACCAAAGACAACTCACTTCGCCATCGTTATCCCCAAACGGGGCGTTTCGAAGCGACCGCCACTATGAATTCGAAGTTTCGACTGCTGTCACGAGACGCTGTCCTGGGAATGCCATCCGATAGTGAACGGGGGCAAAAGGTTACATGCGAGCTGACTTCGTCAGCAAATCAAATCGAGCCGTTCACGCGATCGGACCCGGTGATGGGAACAAGTGCTTGGGGAACTGAAAGCGATGCATTGGCTTTGTCGAAAAAAATCTTACGGCAAGAATCGGGAATCGAGATACCGAGTTCTGACTTGGTCATTCGCTCGCTAGGGTTCTATTTGTTGGCTCTGATACCACTCAACTATCTACTGTTTCGACTGTTGGGACGTATGGAATACGCTTGGTTGGCGGTTCCCGTGATCGCCATCGTCGGTGCGATTTGGGTCGCCCGTGCAGCCCGTTTGGATATCGGTTTTGCTCGTAGTCAAACCGAGATCGCCCTGCTCGAAATTCAGCCAAATTATCAACGTGCTCATCTGTCGAGGTTGATGGCAATCTACAACTCGCTATCGAGTGACTATGACTTTCATTTCAAGACGATCGATGCTGTCGCCGATTCGGTTCGCGCGAACGAACGAGGCCCAGAGACGGAGCCAGTGACGTTTCGAACCGATTATGAAGAAGGGCCAACCTTGGCTGACATATCGGTTGGCAGTAACCAAACGCAATTGGTCCGCAGTGAACAAATCATCGACCTCGGTGGCAGCATTCGTCTTAGCGGACCATCGCTGGTCAACGAATCGGAGCACGAGTTTCTCGACGCATTTGTCGTTGAAAAACTGGCCGACTCGACGTGCCGAGTCGCGATCCTCGGAACGGTCGCACCGGGAACGACCACGTCGCTTCGCTATCGCGATTTCGATGAGGTTCGTGTCCCCAAAGATCTGCCTCTGCAAGCGTCAAGCTTTATCGGTTGCCTGTTAAACCCTGAGCTTATCGAGCCGGGGTCGAGTCGCATGGTTGCCCGGATCGCTGCATCGCTGCCTGACCTCAATGTCGTCCCTGCTGCAAGCCAATTGGTGGCACAGACAGTGGTCGTCGCTCACCTGCGTTATCCTCCGTTTGTCGATCGACAACCGGACGACAACCTCGAAACCGATTTTCGCAGCTCATTGTTTGGACAGGAAAACGAATGATTACCCTTGAGGGATTCGGCAAGGACTACGGCGATTTCATGGCCGTTGATTCGATCGATTTGCAAATCGATCAAGGTGAAACGTTCGGCTTTATCGGGCCAAACGGTGCCGGGAAAAGTACAACGATCCGTTTTCTCGCGACGCTGCTGAGAGCTTCTCGTGGGCGTGGCGAAGTTGCCGGCTGTGACGTGATGGGTGACCCTGTCGGCGTTCGCCAAGCGATCGGGTACATGCCTGATAACTTTGGTGTCTACGATGGGATGCGGGTTTGGGAGTTCTTGGATTTCTTTGCGGTTGCCTATCGGATCGGACGTATCGAACGAAAGAAAATCATCAGCAATGTGTTGGAGCTATTGGATCTCACCCATAAACGCGATGATTTCGTAAATGGATTGTCGCGTGGAATGAAACAGCGCCTCTGTTTGGCAAAAACACTCGTTCATGACCCCCCTGTGTTGATTTTGGATGAACCTGCTAGTGGTCTCGATCCGCGTGCCAGAGTCGAAGTGAAGGCGCTTCTGAAAGAGCTTCGCAAAATGGGCAAAACGATCTTAATCAGCAGCCATATTTTGACGGAGCTGGCCGATTGTTGTACCTCGATCGGTATTGTCGAGCGAGGGAAACTGTTGATGAGTGGCCCCATTGGAAGCGTTTATCGGCAAATCCGTCGCAATCGAATCGTTGAAATCCGGTTCCTCGAAAATGCGGATGCGGGGTTGTCCATTTTGCGCTCATGTGCGGCCCTGCGATCGCTCGAACAAGAGCCCGACAAAGTGATTGTCGAATTGGAAGCGGATGACGAGATTGTCGCCAGTTTGATGGAGCAATTGATTCGCGAAGGTGTTCGAATGCGGTCTTTCAACGATCGTGATCCAACATTGGAAGACGTCTTTATGACCGTCACCAAAGGGCTCGTTTCCTAACGCAGTTCTCTTCACAGCCCCGTTTTTGATTCAGGTAGGCACGCAACCAAGTAACGCGGTTTAACGGATCGTCAAAACACAGCTTATGAAGAAGACTTGACTCGTTCCACTGTCATCTCGATCGCAGTGACTAATGCTCGGGCCTTGTTGATCGTCTCGTCGTATTCGGCGTCGGGATCCGAGTCAGCGACGACTCCGCAGCCAGCTTGGACGTAGACAACGCCGTCTTTGGCGACCATTGTTCGCAAGGCAATGCAAGTGTCCATGTTGCCTCGGTAGTCGACATAGCCGACGGCTCCCCCATAGGGACCTCGGCGATGTGGTTCAATCGAGTCGATCACTTCCATCGCTCGGACCTTCGGAGCCCCCGAAACGGTGCCTGCTGGCAAACAGGCTTTTAATGCGTCAAACGCATCAAGTCCTTCCCGCAGCGTTCCCTGCACTTCGCTACTGATGTGCATCACATGGCTGTAGCGTTCGACGACCATGATCTCGGTCAACTCAATCGAGCCGAACTCGGCGACTCGGCCAACATCGTTTCGGCCCAGGTCGACGAGCATCACATGTTCGGCTCGTTCTTTCGGATCCGCCAACAATTCTTTCTCGAGAGCCTTGTCCTCTTTGTCCGTCTTGCCACGTCGGCGTGTCCCCGCGAGGGGGCGGACGGTGACCACTCGATCGGCTACTCGGCACATGATTTCCGGTGAGCAGCCGACCAGAACACAATCGGGTGTGCGGACATAAAACATGAATGGACTGGGATTCACAACACGGAGGGATCGATAGATTTCAAAGGGATCGACATCCGTTTTGACGCTCAATCGTTGGCTTGGGACGACCTGGAAAATATCGCCCGCGCGGATGTATTCGACGCAGTCGAGGACAGCCTTCTTGAACGATTCGCGAGTGAAGTTGGAATCGACATGGAGAGCCTCTTTTGTCTCGGTGGTGACCTCGATAAACCCGTCGGTGTTGTGGGAAACAGGACGCGTCAACCGTTCGATCGCTTGATTGACGTTTTCGGTCGCTTGAGCGTACGCCTGTTGGGCCTGATCGGCGTTTTTGACGAGTCGGCAATCGGCCAAAGAGACGACCGTGATGGTCTTCCCGACGTGATCGAAGACGCAAAGGGTATGGTAAAACGAGAAGTCAAGGTCGGGTAATTGGCGATCATCTTCGGGGGCATTGGGAAGATGCTCGACATAGCGGACGACGTCGTAGCCAGCATAGCCGATTGCCCCGCCGACGAAGGGCGGCAGGCCCTCCAGGTGAGCGACTTTGTAGTGGACATGATGTCGGAATTCTTCGAGCGGGTCTTTTGCGGTGTAGGTAGGCGAATCGCTAATCGTGATTTCCTCGCCACGCGCGGCGAAGCGTTTGATGGGGCTGGCAGCTAAAAAACTGTAGCGTCCTACTTTTTCGCCACCGATCACGCTTTCGAACAAACACGCGGGACCTCCGTCATCGAGTAGCCGAAAAGCTGTCACGGGAGTCAATGAATCGCTCAGCAGGCGTCGAAACACGGGCACAAAATCGTGGTCAACGGCCAGGTCTGAAAATTCGCTCTCGTTGGGTGTAAACATCTGCTCGAATCGTTAGGATGAAGGGGAAAGACGTTGGACGCGTTACGTTGACACCGCTGCGAGTGTCGATAGAATCCACTGCGTTGCAATCTAGCACAATCAGATCGTTGTTTGGATTGCGAAGTCTTGCAAACACACACTTTAGCGGCAGTCGCGGCGGCTAGGAATGACACGATGAAATGCCAGTATTGTGAGAAACCCGCGACCTTCCATATTACGGAACTAACGGAACCATCCGGTCCAAAGGTCATGCACTTATGCGAAGAGCACGCCCGTAGCTTCTTGCAAAAAGAAGCTTCGAGCCCGGTTGCGTCGGTCGCGGGCGCTTTGGCCAAGCAACTTCAATTGGGCCAAACCAAGAAAGAGATCGAGGAACTCGACCAGAAAGAATGCCCGGTATGTGGAATTAGTTTTTTCGAGTTCCGCAGTTCTGGCCGTCTTGGCTGCCCCTACGATTACACTTTCTTTGAGAACGACTTGATACCCTTGCTCAACAATATCCATGATTCGACCGAACATGTTGGTAAACGCCCTCGCCGGCTCGCCGCTTCGGCAGACTCGCAAGCTCGGATGATCCAACTTCGCCGCGAAATGGAAGAGGCTGTCGACCTAGAAGATTATGAACGAGCGTCTGAAATTCGCGACGAACTCAAACGCATGGAAGAAGAACTGAACAAGCCAGCAACCCAAAAGCCAGCAACCCAGGATACAGATCAGGATGATGAAAACGCTTCCAATGCAGACTCCTCCGAAGGGGAAGAGCAATCGTGAATCCGATAACAGATTTTGAATCCCTAGCGAAGAATTCGGGTGAATGGCTGCGTGGGACGGGGCCGGAATCGGATATTGTCATCAGTAGCCGGATTCGCTTGGCCCGCAACTTGGCCGATTTCCCCTTCATCCGCCGTTGCAGCCAAGACGATCGAGATAATATCGAGCGAAATGTCCGTGCACGCATGGATGCAATGGCCGATTGGAAAGACATTCGCTACATCGACATCGAAGAATTATCCGAGGTCGATCGCCAATTCTTGGTCGAACGGCAGCTCATAAGCCGAGAGATTGCCGATGCCGAAGGGTCGCGGGCTGTGGCCATCGATCCAGGGGAACAGTACAGCGTGATGATCAACGAAGAGGATCACTTGCGGATCCAAGTGATGCAAAGCGGTTTGGATTTGAAAACCGCTTGGGCTCGAATCGATGCACTCGACGATCAACTCGAAGGGGCGATCCTTTACGCCTTTCACGAAAAGTACGGCTACTTGACCGCGTGTCCGACCAACGTCGGAACCGGGCTCCGATGTAGCGTGATGCTGCACCTGCCTGCATTGGTAATCACTCGCCAAATCGAAAAAGTGTTCCGCAGTATGCAGCGGATCAATGTGACCGTGCGAGGCTTGTACGGCGAAGGATCGCAGTACAGTGGCGATTTCTACCAGGTCAGTAACCAAGTCACCCTCGGCCATAGCGAGCAAGCGTTGTTGGCACTGGTGGGAGAAGAGGTCGTTCCACAAATCATTCAATACGAACGAAAGGCACGAGCGTTCTTGGTCGAGCAAAATGAGCAGGATTTGCATGATGACGTTAGCCGAGCGTTAGGGATTTTGAACACGGCTAAAAAAATCAGTAGCGAGGAAACGATGCACTATTTGTCAAAGGTGCGAATGGGCGTAAATTTAGGACTGATTAGCGATGTTCTCGTCCCAACAATTAACAAGCTGTTCATCCACACCCAGCCCGCACACTTGCAAAAACTTCATGGCCGAGTGCTTGGCTCATCCGACCGCAACGTGCAGCGTGCCAGTTATCTGCAAAGGCATTTGCATGGCGAAATGGGTGATGGAGACCTGAACTAAGACAACGAAACCGGTACACGTCTGTTGCTTCGGCAACGTCACTTTGGAGCCTATCGGAAAAGGGGTCTGACCCTCTCCGGCGGCCGAAAAAACTGATTGCGACTCGCCTCCAAAGGGTCAGACCCCTTTTCGGATAGGCTCTAGAAACTAGGAATTGGAATTATCGTGGGCGATACAGTAGAGAAAACAATCATCATTGGAAGTGGCCCCGCAGGCTGGTCCGCTGCGATCTATGCGGCGCGAGCGAACTTGAATCCGTTGGTGTACGAGGGGACCGTCCAAGCTGAAATGATTCCGCTGGGACAATTGGCATACACGACCGAAGTCGAGAATTTTGCCGGGTTTCCAGCTGGCAATATCCGTGCCTTTGTCGAATCGGCGGTTGACAAAGATCGGCAATGGAATTTGCCCATGGTTCCCGAGGGGGAAGAAAAAGACGGCCAACCGCACTATGCGGTTCAAGGGGTCGAATTGATGGAGTTGATGAAGCAGCAGGCGCTCAATTTCGGCACTCGAGTGATCGGTGACGATATTGTCGGGCTCGAACCGGGCAAAGAGATCCATACGCTTCACACCCGATCGGGCGATACGGTCAAGGCCAATACGGTGATCATCGCCACCGGTGCACGTGCCAACTACTTGGGACTCGATAGTGAAGAGATGTACAAGAACAAGGGGGTCAGCGCGTGTGCGGTTTGTGACGGAGCATTACCCATCTATCGAGGGAAGCCGCTGGCCGTTGTCGGTGGCGGTGACTCGGCGGTGGAAGAGGCAACGTACTTAGCAAACCTGAAAAATGCTGCGACAATCTATATGATTATTCGTCGCGATGAAATGCGAGCGTCGCAGGTGATGCAGTCTCGTGCGATCAACCATCCGAAGATCGAGATCCTCTGGAACAGCGTCGTTGACGAGGTCCTAGGCGATGGGAAAATGATGAACGGCTTGGCCCTCAAGAGCACCGTTGATGGTTCGACGCGTCATTTGGATGTTGGTGGCATGTTTGTCGCGATTGGTCATACGCCGAATACCAGCTTCTTGAAGGGTGTCATCGATATGAATTCGGAAGGCTATATCCAATGGACAAAGGCATTCCGCACGAACACGAACATCCCCGGCATCTTCGCGGCGGGCGATGTGGCCGACGATTACTACCGCCAGGCGATCACGTCTGCAGGGACCGGTTGCATGGCTGCGTTGGACGCCGAGCGTTATCTCGGCGAGTTGGAAGCGTAGTGTGACAAGCCGGCCATTTGCTCAAACCAATGCCGTGGTGACAGGGGCGTCAAGCGGCATTGGACGAGCTATTGCCGTTGCACTTTGTCGCAGCGGAGTGAGTCGAATTGTCATTCACTATTGCCGCAATCAGCGCGGTGCAAACGAGACGGCCGATCAATGTCGGCGGCATGGCGCTGAACCGATTCTAGCGGCTTGCGATTTAGCGGATCCCCATTCGGTCGATCGCTTCGCAAACCAATGCTTCTCACAGCTTGCCGATATTTCTACCTGGATCAACAACGCGGGGGCGGACGTTTTGACCACGGAAATGGCCGGGAAAAGCTTCGCTGAAAAGCTGGCCCTTTTGACGTCCGTTGATTTGCTTGGCACGATCCGACTGGCCCGAATTGCGGCGGAGCAGATGATGGCGAACCCGTCTGATTTACCACCGTCAATGTGCTTTCTGGGGTGGGATCAATCGTGTGGCGGGATGGAGGGCGATGCGGGGCAAATGTTTGCTCCGGTGAAAGCCGCGATCACGGCGTTTGCCAAAAGCTTGGCTCAATCGTGCGGGCCACGCCTTCGCGTCAACACGATCGCTCCAGGATGGATCCGAACCGCATGGGGCGAATCGGCCG
Source organism: Novipirellula aureliae (assembly GCF_007860185.1). Classification (NCBI taxonomy): domain Bacteria; kingdom Pseudomonadati; phylum Planctomycetota; class Planctomycetia; order Pirellulales; family Pirellulaceae; genus Novipirellula; species Novipirellula aureliae. The sequence goes on along the minus strand of NZ_SJPY01000003.1, from coordinate 218,301 downwards.
ACGAGTACTGGGATGCCCGGGCGAAGTCGCAATCCTTGATGAGACGCTGGGGGACTCCGGACGACGTCGCCCGTGGGGTCCTGTTCGCTACCAATCCTCACAACACGTTTTTTACCGGACAGCTGGTCCAGGTCAACGGAGGCTGGAACCGGCGATTCGATGTGGATGCCCCAGAAACTTTTGGTGGTGCACCCACAAAGCACTCGTAATTAGGTAAACTGTTTGGAAACAATAATGTTAGGCCGGTGCTTTTCAGCACGGCGGATGAATCCGAAGAGCAACCTAAGAAGGCGTGAATAATATGAGTGACGAATCGCGTGCATTGTTTGAGCGGATTGGAGGCAGTGACGGCCTAACTCGAATCGTCAATTCGATGTACGACCGGGTCATGGCTGACCCGAAATTGAAGCCAATCTTTGAGCACGCAAACATGGAACGCGTTCGCAAAATGCAGTTCGAATTCTTAGCCGGTGCCTTCGATGGTCCGCTCCACTACGCAGGAGTCGAACTTACCGCCGCGCATCGAAACCGCGGGATTCGAGCGCAGCACTTTGCGTTGTTTTGCAATCACTTTGCGGATGCAGCACGCGAAAATGGCGTTTCCGATCATGACATCGATCAAGCTTTAGGACGCTTGGCAACCTTTAAAGACAAGATCACTGGCGATATCAACGTCGGCGGTTAGTGGGTGGTTGTTTGCTGTTTTGCCAGCGATCATGAAGATGCAATTCAGAGTGTTGGGGCGGCAAAGCCAAGGCAAACGATCGGGCCATTGGCCCGAAAACGTTAAGCCAGCAGCTTAATAACCGCTTTGCAAAAATCGGGCAAATCATCTGGTCGTCGGCTACTGACGTGATGCCCGTCGACGACCACGGCGGCGTCTTCATAAATGCCGCCTGCATTGATCAAATCATCTTTGATGCCTGGCGATCCTGTAACGCGAACGCCTCGGTAGACCCCAGCCGAGATAGGTATCCATCCGCCGTGGCAGATTGCCGCAATCGGCTTTCTGGCGGAATCAAAGTCTTGCACCAGCTTCAATACCAAGCGATCGCGTCGTAGTTTGTCGGGCATGAATCCGCCTGGAACAATCAACGCATCGAAATCGGATTCTCGTACATCCGAGAATGCAGCGTCCGAAATACAGGGGTATCCGTGTTTGCCGTTATAGTGAGTGTTCGCTTCCGGGCCTGCGATTGTCGTTGTTGCGCCTGCCTCTTCGAAACGAAGCTTCGGATACCAAAGCTCTAAATCCTCGTAGATTTCGCCGGTGAGCAGTAGGATCTTTTTGTCGATCATGTTTGTTTTGCGGTATTGGTTTGTTGAATGAACTCTTTGTTGGATGCCATGCTACCCCCAAGAAGCGAAAAATGGGAGAGGCCAAAGGGGTGGAAGGACTCGTTCGGGTGTGTGTCGTTTGTGCTATGGCGTTTTTCCAGACCTGACTTTTTTTAGAAAATCCTACATTTTCGCGCCCTTTCTGGTACAAAGGATAGCCTACTCCACTGACGTTAATCTCCTCTCCAATATTTACACAGGAATACAAGACATGCCTCAAGGTGAAACGGTTGCACTCGGACTCAATCAAACGGGATTGATTGTTTTCATTATTCTAATTTTCGTATGCCTTCCGCTGTGTTGGATTCCATTCGTCGTTGACTCGATGAAAGGCGTCCCGAAGGTTTAATCGGAGCGATGAATCCGTTGTGGAAGATAATCTTGCGGTGGCTGGCGTATTGGTCGGCTGCCGCTTACATCGCTTGGAACGCTTGGTGGCTATTGGTGCAAAACCAACTCCCCCAATCGATGTTTTATGCGGCGACTGGCTTGCCGTGTCCTACGACTGGGTGTACGCGAAGCTTGATTGCATTTGGTCGTGGTGATTTGGCCACGTCATTCCGGATGAATCCATTCTCGCTGTTGATATTCGGCTTTGCAGTTCTTACGGCGTTGCACTTAATCGCCAACCGTTTGCGAGCTCCAAACCGCTTCGCGATTCCAGCTCTCTACGTCCCTGCTTGGCTTGGGCTTTTGGGTGTGGCAGAGGTTTACCAGTTGTGTTTTTTTGCTCCTTAGCCCGGATGATTCATTAGCCGTTTTGGCGTTAGCGGCCTGCTGATTTAATCGTTTAACGCCTAGTCGAAGGCGTCAGCTTTTCCATAATCGGTCGCCTATGGCTTGGCGTTAAACGATAAGTCGAGTCAAACCGATTAAATCGACAGCCCGCTAACGCTAAAACGTCTAATACGCAGACTGTTGTTCGAGCAATGAACGTCAACGCTTTAAGGCGTAGACGTTAGCAAAACAATTTGCAAGCCCATGAATAATCCGGGTTAGCGGCGACGGCAACATCTTTGGCAATTCGTTTGTCAAGATCGAAGCAGCACCGATCGTGCCGCAGCTTATCGATCGACGTTACGTCTTGTTTGTCGGTCGTCAACGTGCTGCCGAATTGACCTGGGAAAAAACGATGGGACAAACGGTCGAGGTTTACCGTGGATTGCAAGGAGCGTCGTAGGATAGGCTTCTAGCCTGTCCCAGCTTGGATGCCCGGATCTCATGATAGTCGCGGTAGCGACGGTAGCTGAATACACACAGGCTGGAAGCCTGTGCTACGGTTTGTGCTACGGAAAGAATGCACACAGGCTGGAAGCCTGTGCTACGGTCTGTGCTACGGAAAGAATGCACACAGGCTGGAAGCCTGTGCTACGGTCTGTGCTACGGAAAGAATGCACACAGGCTGGAAGCCTGTGCTACGGCGTGTGCTACGGAAAGAATACACACAGGCTGGAAGCCTGTGCTACGGCGTGTGCTACGGAAAGAATGCACACAGGCTGGAAGCCTGTGCTACGGTTTGTGCTACGGAAAGAATACACACAGGCTGGAAGCCTGTGCTACGGCGTGTGCTACGGAAAGAATGCACACAGGCTGGAAGCCTGTGCTACGGTTTGTGCTACGGAAAGAATACACACAGGCTGGAAGCCTGTGCTACGGCGTGTGCTACGGAAAGAATGCACACAGGCTGGAAGCCTGTGCTACGGCGTGTGCTACGGAAAGAATGCACACAGGCTGGAAGCCTGTGCTACGGCGTGTGCTACGGAAAGAATGCACACAGGCTGGAAGCCTGTGCTACGGTTTGTGCTACGGAAAGAATACACACAGGCTGGAAGCCTGTGCTACGGCGTGTGCTACGGAAAGAATGCACACAGGCTGGAAGCCTGTGCTACGGCGTGTGCTACGGAAAGAATGCACACAGGCTGGAAGCCTGTGCTACGGTCTGTGCTACGGAAAACGGTACGCTGGATTGGTGGGATCGAAGTCGAGTTCGGATAGGCCAACGTTCGTTTCGATGTCATAGTAGGTGTACGATTCTTGCAGCGGAGCCTGTTGGCCGACTTGTTCCGGCCAACCGTAGCTTTGGTAGCGTAGAATCAGTTGTCGCTCTAAGTCGATGATCACTTCGGCCCTCGAGAAATCATCTTTTTTCCCCGAAGGCCGGCTCCGCATTACCTCAATCCGGCTCGCCACCAATCCGTCAAAGGGATACTCGTCGGTTATCAAAACCTTGATCTCGGGATTATCGAGATCATTCTGTCCGCGTTCGATCAATTTCTCTATCAGGCTAACCAGGCCAATATCGTAGATCGGGTATTTCTGGCCCCGCATCGCCAACATGCCTGTCGGGTCGAGATGCAGCGTCATCATCCCCAGTAACCCTGCTTCGTGAACGACGAGTTTTCCTTCATGAAGATCCTTTGCCCAGATCACTTCGCGCCCGTTGACCGCTTCTGGCTTGGTAAAGTCCAGGTAGACCCGCATCGGTGCGGTCTCGGTACCGTCGCGAACTCGCGTTTGGACCTTCAAGTTGATTTCCGTGGGCTCGCCCAAAACGCCCGAGGAATCCACTTCATTTTTTACAAGCCGAGCGGTGTAGTCTTTCAGGTTCCCAACCATGGATGCTCTCGCTTTGGTCGCCAGCTCCAGAACCTCAGCGATCGATGATTCGCGAGTTTCGCTCTTGATTTGCAGAGCATCCTCATCGGTATTCCTTTCAGCAAGGGGTTTTCGCTCGGCTCGATCGGGTGCGTGCGATCCCGTCAAAGAAAATGCAGCTCCGCCAATCAGCAGTGCAACGACAAGAACAAGAAATCGCTTATTCAAAACAATGGCCTTCAGTGACAGCGGGTCAAAAGAAATCCCGCGAACCAAAAGGTTCACGGGATCATTATGCTTTTGCGTGGTGGATCTTGTTAAAGATCCATATTGCTGAGGATCTTAAACAAGATCCACTACCCAAAAACGTGACGCGGTTTAGAACTCGCCGTTCTGCTGCATCTTCGCTTGCTGAGTCTGCTGGACAGCAGCGCCAATCGCTTGAAGTAAACCTTCGGTGATCGTGAAGCGACTCGATTGGCCGTTTTTGATTCCATTGCCCATTGCCCGAATTTCACCTTCGTCGGCGGCATTTGCCAATGAGTTGACCATTGCACCGACGGTATCGTTGTTTTCAACGGATTGGGCATACTTCAAAATTGGCAACAATTTCAGCTTGAATTGACCGAGCGGTCGATCGCCGCCATTGTCGCTCGCACCTGCATCGATAAGCTGCTTCATCAGCGACTGGCTATTGTTACCGAAGGCAACGTAAAGGGACTTGGGTCCCGTCCCGAGGTGAACGCGAAGTTTGTCCCCAAAAACTTTTCGAGCTTCGTCTTCGTTAGCAGGAACGTCGGCTTCGACGACGTGCATAACCACGTCTTTGTAAGTCTCTTGGTCGAACAAGAAGGTTGGTGCTTTTGGTTCATTTTCCAGTTTCGCTGCCAGATCTTTCACGATGTTAGCGGCTTCGTTGCCGTCCGCAACAAAGCTACCAAACACAAACTGGAAATCATTTTCGTTCGCCAGTAGTAATGCACCGAGGTCCGCTTTGCCTTCCTTCACTGAATCGGATGCCAAGTCGACCAATCGACCAGCGAGCGCTTGGATTTCAATCCGTTTCTCATCATCCAAATTGTCCGATTCGACAATCGCTTTGTCCAGTTGAATCATCGCGGTTTGCAGGCTCTTAACCGTTTGCTCGATGGCCTCAGGGCTAATCGACGCGGCGGTGTGGTAGTAGGCTGCGGCATCATCGCGAATGACCGAGGCGAACATTGACGGAATCGATGTTTGGCCACCGTACATGCCAGCCAATTTGCTGCCCTCGACTGCCGTCATCGACCCGTCGAAATGCACGGCTTTGTCCGATTGATCGATGTTCCATCCGAACATGATTTCATCGGTGTTTTGAATCAGTTGTTCAATCTGCTCAATGGAGCTTTCCGCGACAGCTTTGGTGCCTTCGGCATCCGCTTGGTCCTGCTTCGAAATCGCTTGCTCAAAGCCTTGTCGCATCGATTCGATCAACATGGTACGAGTTTCTGTAGGAATCTGCTGTACCCGAACCCGTACCGCCATGTCATACTTGTTGCCCATGCCCGTCATCACCGACTTTGGGTCTTGGGGAGCGAGATCCAACAGGTCTCGGTTCCGAGCGAGTGCCGCCCAATCACCGACTTGGCGGATGTAAACCGTGTTGGCTCCCACGGCAATGACCATGGTGCCATCATCGAGCTCATCGGCGGGGCCCGTTTGAGCTTCCAGTCGCTTCAGTACCGTTTTTACATCCGAAGTAGGCAGTAACACGATTGGCTCAGGCGACCCATCGACGAGGGGAACAACGACCGCAATCGGCTCGTTCATGTTCATGCCCTGCGTGAACGTGCCCGCCATCATCTGAAACATGCCACCAAATTGGGGCTGTCCAACAACACCCGAGATGTAATTGGTGTCCTGCATCAATTTGTTAATCGATCCAAGCGTAACGACTACAACCGGATCGCTTGAATCAGCGACGGAGGTGCCACCTTGGGCTTGCGAGTTTGGCGTCTGCATCGTGTCTTGTGCGATACCACTGGGCATCGTCGTTAGCGACAGAACCGACAAGGCCGCAACAGAAAGCACGAGACGATTGAGCGTGCGCGTGCCATTTTTTTTCAAAAGCATTGGGAAACCATCCTTAGGTGTTTTTAAAACGTGAGACGGGAAACGGGAAAGCGGTGGAGTGGGAATTGGCGAATGGAAATGCAGCCGCAGGATATCGACACCCGCTCTACGATATAGATACCCATCAAGCCTTCGCCAGGTTTCATGAAGTCGAGAGAAACCGATAAAACTTCGGAGGAAAAATGGGCACCGCGCAACAGCCAACGGAGCTCGTGAAAATCGTCAGCAATCTGCCCATCAAAAATTTGTAACCCAAGACGCGGTATTAACGCTCTCGGAATACGATCCGACCTTTGGTCAAGTCATAGGGTGATAGCTCGACGCGAACCTTGTCGCCCGGAACAATTCGGATGAAGTGTTTACGCATTCGTCCAGCGACATGCGCCATCACCTCGCTGCCCGTTTCCAATTGGACACGAAACCGAGTGTTCGCAAGTGCTTGTGTGACGGTGCCTTCCACTTCAAAGGCTTCTTCTTTTTTTCCCAAGTTTTCAACCTGTTCATGAGTATGTGAGGCCAAGATTAGAACAACCTTGGAGCACAAAATCTAGGGTACGGCACTCGATTGGCCCCGCCCGGTAGCGGAAAAGCTTCAATCGTTTCGGCGGTGAATGGTGCCAGCTGACAATCAAGAACCTCTCAAGTCCACCGCTCTCATTCACCACGATCGGCCAACAATACGCAAATGTGCCATTCTGGCTCACTTGGCGTTGTAAATCAATGTTACAGCATGTTTTATGCCGGTTAATGCGTCAAGCGACGGTTTCACTTCCGCATGATACTCGGCCGCTTTCTCGAAGTTGACAACCCGATCAGGGATCGGAGCAAAGGCAGGCAAATTCAGCGACTAACAATTCCGTTCTCCTTGCAAGGCCTTGAGCGATGTCATGTCGACCGTCTTAACCGAATGATTGGGCAGCCGTTTTTTATACGCTCGCCGGGCGGCCTCAACCATCATCGGTGGGTCGGAATCGAAGATTGGCATTAACACCAGATCATTCGCGACGATCACATCTGTATAGGAGCTCCACCAAGTGCCGTCGCGAGCTGGAATGTCGATTCGGTGGCCATTCATCGGCTTTCCCTCGACGGGAACGCGGGCCAAACGGGCGGCATCACCAATTGGTCGGAGTCGTTGCAGAGAATGAGCAAGTTGGTGTGCCAACGGTTTTTTTATCCACCTGCTGTAGAATCGCGGCGTGGTGCGGCTGCCAGTCACTGACGCTAAGTACCATCGCTCGTTGCGGTCCATGCTACGACAAACCCGACCGAAAAGCACAAGAAAGCTTTACGCATATTGAGAGACGCCAAGGGGTAGAAACGCCTAAGTTCGATTCGCCTTGGCAACGATCGCCTTAGCCGACTGCCGAATTGTACTTTCTGTTCACCATTCGGGTATCAGGATTGCCCTGCGTTTTTCGATCTTTCGCGAAACGAGGCAGGTTACCACTTCCCAGGCCTGCCGTCGCTTTGCGACTTAGTGGGACGTGGTACAATTGACCCCCGGATTTCATCCGGGTCTATCACATGTCATTGCTTCGCAGTTCTAGATCCAAAGTCGCGCATGCGACGACAGGCAATAGCCCCGGACGCAAGTCCGGGGAAGGGGTGCGCAAACCACGACAAAGTCGCGAAGCGACGACAGGAGTAAACCGCATGTCATCTCACCACGGTATCCTCGTGCATGGTGTCTTCTCGACGAAATACCGAAAGTCACTGCTTCACAATGATTGGCGAGACGATTTGTGCGGTTACATCGGCGGGACGATCAAGGATCACAAGGCGGTACTTCTCAAATCCGGTGGCATCGAAGACCACGTACATCTATTTATCAGATTTCACCCAACGTTCGCGATCGCATCGGCGATTCAGTTGTTGAAGGCGAATTCCTCAAAATGGGTCAACGACAACCGCAAGACAAAACAAAAGTTTCTATGGCAATCAGGTTACGGCGCGTTTTCAGTGAGTCAATCGAAGGCCGACGCAGTGAAACAGTACATCGCCAACCAACGCGAGCACCATCGGAAAATGACCTTTCATGATGAGTATCTTGCGATGCTGCAAAAGCACGGAATCGATTTCGATCCCAAATATGTTTTCGAACAGGAGATCGTCGCCTGAGAACACCTGCCGTCGCTTCGCGGCTACCAATCGTATTTGCGTGAGCGAACCACGGACTGTCGTCCGGGGCGATTGCCTGTCATCGCTTCGCGACTTGCGTGTGGACCAACTATCGAATCACGCGTCATTCTCCGATCAACGATTTCGCTTTTTCGGCTATTTGGACGAACTCGGCTTTCAAATCGTAAGCGTCATGGTCCTTGGCGTTCTTGGCGACGCGAATGACATCGTCGATGGTCCAGGTGCCTCGATAGTCACTCTTGCGAAGCTGCATCGCAAATCCGGCGACGGCGGCTGCGAACCGGGTGTCATTGTCCGCGTCCGAGAAGGATCCACCCTCGTCGACAACCGGAAACTCGATAAGCGTGCTTTCGTCACCATCGGGTTTCTTGTAACGCAGTTTCAACGTCATCATCTCGTCACTTTGGGCCGCTTCGCTGGGTTGCGGCTTTGCTTGATACTTCAAGTCGTCGACCCTGGGGCGAGACGCGTCGGCTTCGACCCCCGCCGGCACGATTTCGTAAAGAGCCGTCACGGTGTGTCCGGCACCGATCTCACCCGCATCTTTCTTGTCGTCATTAAAATCCTCTTTTGCCAACACCCGGTTCTCGTAGCCTAGCAAACGGTACGAGTCGACCTTGGCCGGATTGAATTCGACTTGCAATTTGACATCCTTGGCAATCGTGACCAATGTGCCGCTGGTTTGATCGACCAACACCTTCTTGGCTTCGTTCTCGGTATCAATAAAAGCGTAATTGCCATTTCCACGACCGCTGATTTGTTCGAGCATCGCATCATTGTGATTGCCCATCCCGAATCCAAGCACCGATAGAAAGACACCGCCCTTCGCTTCGGTTTCGACCATCCGCACTAGCTGGTCGGTTCCGGTGGTGCCGACATTGAAATCACCATCACTGCAAAGGATCACGCGGTTGACGCCGTCTTTGATAAAGTGGTCGCGAGCGGTTTGATAAGCCAATGTGATGCCTTGACCACCGTTCGTGCTCCCGCCAGCGGAAAGCTGCGTCAACGCTCGACGGATCTCTTGGCTCTCGCTAATTGGAGTGGAATCGAGGACCAAACCTGCGGAACCAGCATAGACAACGATCGCGACTTGGTCGTCATCGTTCAATTGCTCGATCAACATTTTCAAGCCTGACTGGACCAACGGCAATTTGTTCGCTGCGTTCATCGAGCCACTGGTGTCAATCAGGAACACGAGATTGCATTTTGGCCGGTCAGCTTGCAGTAACTCTTTGCCCTTCAGCGTCACTCGGGCCAAACGGTGCTCGCGGTTCCAAGGACACTCGGTGAGGATCGTTCGCACCGCAAACGGGTCGGCGGAATCGTCCGCAGGCGGATCGGCAGCGTAGTCAAAGTAGTTGACCATTTCCTCGAGTCGTACCGCATCGGGCCGCGGTAACGAACCTGCTCGCATCAAAAAGTCGCGAACTTTACTGTAGCTTGCCGTATCGACATCGATCGAGAACGTACTCAGTGGATGTTCGCTCACTCGGCGAAACGTGTTGTCATCGATCGGATCAAAACGATCGCCTGCCATTCCAGGGCCAATTCCTTCGTCGCTGGGCGATTCCGCCATCGCAGAAAAACCGAATTGCATTTCGAGCCTGGGGGCTGCGGAAGTTGATGGGGAAGACCGAGACGCGGGTCCAAACGAGTTGGTAGAAAAATCACTTTCGTTCACTTTTATCTCGGTAGCCGATCTGCTTAGCCTTTGGCGTTCTTGAGGGGCCGGGGCGGCGCTAAAAAGACGGGCTGAGCTTTCGTCGAGGGAATCGCCTCTCTCTCCTCCCGTACCCAGACTGTCCTCAGCGTGACCTGCATTCTGATTAGACGAGCTCGATGACGGTGGCATCAAAAAATCACGATTCGTTTGGACCGTTCCCTTAGCCCGTTCTAGCTGATCGGAAGCAATCAGAGGGCTCATCGGTTCACTCGCAGGCTCCATTTCGATCATCGATTCTTCGAGCATCATCGCATCAAGCTGCTCTGCGTCTTCGTCCTGCATCGCGTAGGCTGCTGCTTCCGGTGCAGCCGTTGGTTGACTGCGATCTGATTCCGTATCGAGCGACATCGCGACTTCTCGCTTTGTCATTTGGTTTTGCACGATCGGAATGCTAATGCCGACGATGATCATGGCGATGCAAGCAGCCGTCGCTAATTTTAGTTTGCTGGAAGTGCGCCATGCGGTTGGGGCAGGATCTTTGGCAAGATCCACGACGGTTGGTGTGGATTCAATTTCGGCGGCGTAGAACGAATCGAGTTTTGTGGTCACGGCGCGGGCTTCGGCGACGGCGGTGGCCAGCTCTTGATTGGATTGCATTTCACCTTCGAACACGGCTCGCTCGGCGGGTGGCAATTCGTCAAGCACATAAGCGGTGATGCGGGGATCATTCCAGAGGGAATCAGTCATGGCAAACTTCTTATTTTGGATGGTTGTAGAGGGTCAGACCCCCTTTTCGGACAAAGCCTAAGCAATCCCAGCAAACGAATTGCGAAGATTGCGAACCGCTTCGTGCAGGTGAAAGCCGACGTTGCTAACGGTAATTCCGGTAACTTCCGAGATTTCGCGGTAGCTCAATCCGGCTTGCATCCGTAGCCTCAGTACCTCTTGTTGCCGCGGCGACAAGGTTTCGACCATTGCAGCAAGTTTGTCCTTCTCCTCCGCATCGCTGGCGATCTCCGCGGCACCCGGTGCAGGATCGGGGACCGCGACGGTCGACGGATCGGTTGGAACGGCATGGCGTGTTCGTTGCATATCAATCACTCGGCTGCGAAGAACTGAAAATAGCCAAGCTGCGACGCGAGATTCGATCCGCTGGCGATCTTCTCGGCACAACCTCAGGAACGTTTCCTGCACCGCGTCCTGTGCTCCCGCCCAGTCGGCAGCGAGCATTTTTGACGCATATGCCAATAATGGACGCTCGTAACGATCGACGATCTCGGTGATCGCTTCGGGCGTCCACGATGAATGAGAGCTCTGTGGCATATTGAATCGCGACCAACGGGTTAGAGACGACGGCATTCAAAGAGTTAACGAATGAATGCCGAAGATATTAGGAAAAAAGGTTATTAGTTATTAATCGTTCAGGTTCGCTATGCCTGGACCGTTTATTGGATTTTAACAATTATTTCGTAACCAATCGACGAGGTAACACGACGGTAACATAGGACGACCAATCTATGAGAATGGCGTTGGCGGTATTCGTTGAATACTGGCGTCTGCAATCCACTTTGTCTCTTAAGGGACCGTACGATGGGAAAAACCAATTTTAGATCAAAGACTTCTTTATGGCTGGTGATGTCCGCTTTGCTAGTGATCGCCCCGCCAATGGTGACGGTGTGTGCCGCAACGCCGTCCGAACTGCTGGAAAAGGGCATCCGTTCAATAGGAGTTTCTGTCACATGAACAACGACCGCCTTACGTGGCCCATACGACGACTTCTTCTGACGGTGCTTGTGCCGTCGGTAGGAGTCGTGTGGATGATGCGAGAGGTGGTCCAGAATGAACGTTTGGCTTCGGACCAACGATTGATGGATGCCTATCAAACTCAGCTTGAATCAGCCGTCGAGTCAGCCAACGACTTCATTCGGGGGCGTAGCCGACAAGCTCAAGTACGATGTCTGTTGGCGTTGGAACGCCTCGACCTTGCAATCTCGACCTTGCAATCTCGGTCTTGCAAACCCAGCGGCGACAACCACAGCTACGCGACCGGAACGGGCGGTCATTTGCAGCGGCTGTAGAAATGCGATTGCGTTTGCTCAGGTGACGTTCGTACGCCTACGGCTAGCCCGGATAATTCATGGGCTTGCAAATTGTTTTGCTAACGTCTACGCCTTAAAGCGTTTACGTTCATTGCTCGAAAAACAGTCTGCGAATCATCTGGGCTAACGGTTCAACGCGATCTGTCAAACGCCCGACGGCCAAAGCGGGTGGCGATCTGCGAGCATGGCGATTGCCCACCGATTCCTCGGAGGAGGCCAGTGTTATCGCGTGGTCCACACTGGTGGTGGCTCGATTTCGTCGGCGACCGGGGAACCTTGATCTTTCCGTCCACTGCCCTCCAAACGACTGGTTAGTTCGATCGTCATGTCGTTGTCACAGAGAATTTGGCAGCTCAAACGCACCCCGGGTTCATTGATTTCTCGGGCGTTCAATGTTGCCATCTCGGCTTCGGTGATATTTTCCGGTTCGCCCTCAATAAACTTCACTCGGCACGTCGTACAGCGTGATTTTCCGCCACAAGCGTGTAATTGGTCGGTTCCGGCGTCTTGCACCAAGGCTTGGACGAGTCGTTTCCCAGCTGGAATTTCGAATTCGCCGACGTTTCGAATCGTTAGTTTTGGCATGGTTTGCTTTCGCTTTGCTCAAGGGGTGCGGTTGGACAATAAACGTTTCGCTAAGGGCGTCAAAGCAAATAACAACCTGCATCGATCCAGTAGGTCCGATACGAAAGTTGTTTTTTTTGACATCCTCACACTGTAGCGGGTAAAAGAAATAGGCAAAGACACCATAGCGGTAAGTCGACAGATGGTTAGAATGTTCAGTCCTCCCGAACGAACGCCAAAACGAATTAGCGCCAGAGTGAAAGACAAGATATGGATTTGATGTCCGACGACGCCATCGCAGCGTTCGGCTTGCTCGTTTCCGAAGCGGTCGAACGCTTGGTAGACGAGCACGATGAATCGTTCGATAAGCGAGCCGCGATGTTAAGCGTCGAATCGCCGACGCTGAACAAAGAGGAAGATCGGCTTCAATTTCAATTCAAACTGAAGGGCAATCGTCAAGCCACCGTTATCGCTGGCATCGATATCGCCGCTGAAACGGATGACGATGACGAGGATTTTGACTTTTCACCCGATACCACGTCACTAAAGGCAACCCCGGTTTGCCAATGTGCTCAGTTTAAAACCCACTACCAATGTGCACACACCTTATCGATCGCATGGTGGCTGCAAGAGCAGCTCGGACGCCGCAGCATCGCGGATGTCTTGGCGTTCTTTGGTGATCTGGAAGTCGATCAGGTTGGAGCGGGTCGTGAGTTGGTCGATAATCTACTGAAAATTGCTGACGAATTGCGAGCTCCGGTCGAGTCGGATGTCAGCGGGACTCGGTTGCAGTGGCGTGTCGGGTTTTCGCGATCACGTTATTACGCTCCGATTTCAATCACGCCGTACGAACAAAAACCTCGCAAGAACAAAAAGGGGTGGACCAAAGGTCGCGAGGTTCGGGGCTTCGAACTGCTTAAACGTGACTTCTCCACCTTTCCGATTGATGGCAAAATTGCCTCTCTCGTCGCATCGCGGACGTATAGCTTTGATGAGGATCACTATTCGGAATTCCAGGCGCTGCAACAACTTGTCGGGCATCCAAACGTTTCCTGGGATGACGGCGAACCGTTTGATGTCAACGTCTTTTCCGCTGAACTGAGCTTTTCGCTGCACCCGGTCGAACGCGAACTCGATGATGAAGAGGCGTCCGAACCAGGCGAAGAGGTAGCGTCGAAGACCCTTTTTCGGCCCGTCGTTCATGTTTCGGGTTTCGATGTCGATGTGCGTAAATGTGAAGTCGTGCTGGGGCATAGCAGTCCCGTCGAGCCGTTGGTGGTATTGGCGGATAAGAAACGAGGTCTATTGATTGTTTGTTCGTTGCGAGATCCTCGTGCGACGCGAATCGTTCAGTATCTGATTCGCAGCGAGATGAATGAGATCGTGTTAGACGCGGAGTCAGCAGGCCGTTTGGCGGTCGGTTGTGCAGCACTCGATTCTTTGGTTCGAGTCGAATTGCCACCCCAACTGGCTGGACCGATCGAGCCCATTGAGGTCGAGTTGATTTTTGAGCTCCGCCCACGCCCCGGTGCTGGGATGTTTGTTGCATTAGCGGCCCACGACGATCGTTTTCGCGAAGTCCATACCCCTGGCTGCTCTCCCGCGATCGTGCCTTGCTTAACGCCATTGGGTCCGGTGCGACTCGAACGTGATTTGGCATACGAGAAACAGGCTGCCGAGGCAATCGTCGAACGGTTTGGTCTAGGGAATTTCGAAAGTGAAGGGGCATATCGATGGGTTGCCGAATCGGACGAATCGGCTCTCGATTTGTTATCGAAGTTTTACGAGGGTGGCCCTGAAACACCGCGAATGACTTGGCCCGAGGGGCAAACGATCCGAGTTCGTGGGGAATTGACCCCCGCTTCCCTTCGCGTACAAATCGATGACAAGCGAGATTGGTTTGGGATCAGTGGCTCGATCACGATCGATGGTACCGAGATGAAATTGGCTGATTTATTGTCGGCGGTTCGCGAAAATCGGTCGCTTGTCCGTGTCGGTGATCGCGAGTTTGCCAAAATCAGTGACGCGTTTCGTAAACGACTACAACAACTTGGCGACACCGTCGTCGCCGACCGTGACACGATGAAGGTTGCCGACGCAGCGATTCCAGCATTGCAGGAGTTGTTGAGTGACGATGTTCCGATCGAAGCAACCGCGCGCTGGCATGAATCGATCCAACGACTCGAGTCGCTCTCGGATTGGTCGCCCGATAAACCCGATGGTCTCGACGCGTCGCTTCGTGATTACCAACTCGACGGCTACCGCTGGCTGGCTCGGCTGAGTAAATGGGGTGTCGGAGCCGTTTTGGCCGACGACATGGGGCTGGGAAAGACCGTGCAAACACTCGGGGTGTTACTGGACCGTGCCAAGGATGGGCCTGCACTGGTCGTTGCGCCAACGAGCGTCGGAGACAACTGGGTGCGGGAAACCGAGCGGTTCACCCCCTCGCTCAAGGCGTTTTTGTACCGCGACAGCGATCGTCAGAAACTGATCGATTCGGTCGGCCCCGGTGACTTGGTCATCGTCAGCTACCAATTGGTCCAGCGTGATGCGAAGAAATTTGCCACGCGAGATTGGAACACTCTGGTGCTTGACGAAGCTCAATTTATCAAGAACTCGCAAACGAAAACGTCGCGAGCGATTCGTCAAATCAATGCCGATTGGCGAATCGGTTTGTCAGGCACCCCGCTGGAAAACCATTTGGGGGAACTGTGGAGCCTGTTTCGCACCCTTAGCCCTGGCCTTTTGGGGTCGTGGGACCGTTTCCGAAATCGCTTTGCCGATCCGATCGAACGGCACAAGGACGGCGATCAACGTGAATCGTTGGCCCGTTTGGTCCGTCCGTTCGTGCTGCGTCGAACCAAGAACAAAGTGTTGAAGGAATTGCCTGATCGAACCGAGATAACGTTGCATGCCGAGCTCAGCAGTGCGGAGCGGAAACGGTACGAGGACGTTCGCTTGGCCGCATTGGCCGAGCTAAGCGGCGAAGCGGGTTCGGACTCGGATAACGAAAACGGCGAAGCCAAGCAGGCGGGCCAGCAACGGATTCGGACCTTGGCCTGGCTGACGCGGTTGCGACAATTGGCGTGCCATCCACGCTTGGTCGATCCGAGTTGGGCAAAGGGGTCCGCCAAACTCGATCTGCTGATGTCGCTGGTCGAAGAGTTGCGTGAAGGCGAACACCGCGCGTTGGTGTTTAGCCAATTTGTCAAGCATCTCGAAGTGGTCCGCGAAGCGCTCGATAAGATCGGCGTCGCGTATCAGTATCTCGATGGTTCGACCCCCGCCGCTGAGCGGCAGCGTCGTGTCGATGCGTTCCAAAAGGGCGAAGGTGAATTGTTTCTAATTTCGCTCAAAGCCGGTGGTACAGGATTGAATTTGACCGCTGCCGACTACGTCATCCATCTCGATCCCTGGTGGAACCCGGCGGTGGAAGACCAGGCGACCGACCGTGCCCACCGGATCGGCCAACAAAAACCGGTCACCGTGTACCGATTGGTTGCCGAAGGCACGATCGAGGAACAGATTTTGCAACTTCATGCGGACAAAAGAGAATTGGTCGCCGGGGTCTTGGACGGAACCGACCGAGCCGCCAAGATGGACACGAATGAGTTGATCAAACTGATCCGCGAAGGCGCAACGAGCTAGCACCCGAATCCAGGCTGTAGCCGATTTCGTTGGAGTCCAGGCTTTCGTCGATCTGCATCACATCGAAATCGGCTAAAGCCTGGACTCCAACCTACCTAAACTTCGCTCCATTTAGTAAACTCTCGTTTTCCTTTCCATACCTCGAAACTCTGAGAATAATGATGAGCGGTGATTGTGACTTTGGCTTGATGGGATTGGCTGTGATGGGCGAAAACTTGGCCCTCAATGTGGAGAGTCGCGGCTATAAGGTTGCAGTCTACAACCGGACGACGAGTAAGGTGGACGACCTTATCGAGGGCCGCGCAAAGGGTAAAAACTTTGTCGGAACGCACACGGTCGAAGAATTTGTGAAATCGGTCAAGCGACCCCGCAAATTGATGATGTTGGTCAAGGCGGGTCCCGCCGTTGATGCGATCATCGATCAACTGATCCCGCTCTGCGACCCAGGTGACATCATTATCGACGGTGGGAATACGCTTTATAGCGATACCGAACGGCGAACCAAGCTGGTCGAAGAGGCAGGCCTTCTGTACGTTGGCTGCGGCGTTTCCGGTGGCGAAGAGGGGGCTCTTAAAGGTCCTAGTATGATGCCGGGTGGCAGCAAAGAAGCTTGGCCGCACATCAAAGAAATGTTTCAAGCGGTTTCGGCGAAAGTTGGCCCCAACAACGATATCCCGTGCTGCGAATGGGTCGGTCCACGCGGTGCCGGCCACTACGTCAAAATGGTTCACAATGGGATCGAATATGGCGACATGCAACTGATTTGCGAAGCCTACCAATTGCTTCGCGAAGTCGGTGGACTGAACAATGAGGAATTGTATGATGTTTTTGCGGAGTGGAACGAAGGCGAATTACAAAGCTACTTGATCGAAATCACTCGCGATATTTTCAGTGCCAAAGATGATCAAGGCGGCGATGCGTTCCTGGTCGATAAAATTCTCGATGTTGCGGGTGCCAAAGGAACCGGGAAATGGATGAGTCAATTGGCGCTCGATCTGGGCGTTCCGAGCACTTTGGTGACAACCGCCGTGTTTGCACGCGGCCTGTCGGCTCAAAAAGAAGCACGCGTGCGTGCGAGCAAAACACTCAATGGGCCATCGGAATCGATGAACCCCGAAATGCGTGCCGCAGCGATGAAGTTGGTGGGTGACCGAGCTGACTTTGTCGAGTCGGTACGCCATGCTCTTTACGCATCAAAGATCGTTAGTTACGCACAAGGGTTTGTCCAATTGCAGGCGGCGTCGGCCGAGCATGATTGGGGACTCGACTACGGCAACGCGGCCCTCTTGTGGCGTGGTGGATGTATCATCCGGGCTCAATTCCTCGACCGCATCAAAGATGCGTTCGAAGCCGATTCGAATCTTGAGAACTTGCTGTTGCACCCGTTTTTCAAAAAGGCGATCGAAGATGCCCAAGCGGCATGGCGGACCGTTGTCGCATCCGCAGCGATTTTGGGAATTCCTGTTCCCGCCTTCAGTACCGCGCTGAACTACTACGACGGATATCGACTGGAACGTTTGCCAGCCAACCTGTTGCAAGCTCAACGCGATTACTTCGGGGCCCACACCTATCAACGAGTCGATAAAGACGGTTGGTTCCACAGCGAGTGGTTGGATCTTCGCAAACAGCCTAAATAATTGGGCTTGGCTCACTGGTCCCCAGGCTTCTGCCTGGGGGCCCAATGATGGCAGGCTCCCGCCTACCCACGTTTTATTCAGACGTGGAATCACCGCCATCATTCGGCACGACCGCCGTTTCCTGCTCTGCCCCTAGCAACTCTCCGATCTGTTTGTCTTGGGCGGGGTCGACCCAACGCAAATCGATTCGTATCGCTTGCTCGTCAAAATCGACCAGTAGCGACGGCATCTCTTCGCGTAATCGATTCGCCCATTGCTCGCCTGTCATCGATTCGTGCTCGATTCGGACTTGCCGCGATGGCAATTTCCAGCGTCCTTTTTTGGTGATTCGAGCTTCGTCGGCCGTCAATTGACAACTCTTGATCGAATCGGACCCACTCATCCGCATCGCCAACCGTTCGCCTCGCGTCCGCAAATTCTCTTCGCTCGTACGCATCAGTTCTTCGATCGGTAGCTTTAACGCAATCGCGGAGGCCATCTCTGCGATGGTTGTTGACAACATCGCCATCGTGGCGTTATTGGCTGCTAGCGATGGCCAAATCGATGTGTGGGTGATCGCGTCGACAAGTTCGCGTTTTCCAATCAAGATCCCGCAGTCAGGGCCACCGAACGTACCGCCTCCTTGAACGATTACCAAGTCCGCACCCTGCTTGAGTACCTGCTCGACCGAGGGCAAGCTAGGCAGTGTGGAAGGTTTGAGCGTGGCGACCGGCAACACGGCCACTTGCGTAACGTCGCGGTTGCCAAAATCGAGTGGTGGTGCCGCTGCGTCGCTGCTTTCATTTTCAGCCATCACAAAACAGAAGGAATCAAAATCGTTGAAGTCCGACATTTCGATTTCGTCGTTTGCTCCAACCTCTTGCACCATTGGGACCAGCGCGTTCATGGCATCGACAAGTGATACGCCGTTGGCTAGGCGGATCGATTGGCTGCGATGGACGACGATATCTTCTTGGCTCATGCCGATGACGAACGCCAGGAGTGCAGCTTGAAAATGATTGGTCACCGCGATTCGCATTTCGTCACCGAACGGCAATTGCCGCTGTAGATGGTTTTCGAGCCGTGTGATCGCTCGGCCATCACTTCGAATGTCGCCATGTAGACATGCATAGGCGGCCTCGACGGCGTCGGTAGCGACGCTGACACCCGTTCCGTAGGGGGTGAGGAGCGTACCCGAAGCGTTGATGAGTGGAATGGTGACCGCGGTTTGCTTTTTCGACCAACGTTGAACACTTTTGCGGCCTGTCTCGGTCGCACGAACGACCGCGTCAAGTCCGCGAGCTGCGGTTTGAGGCAGATCATTCATAAACTCGGTCGCTTGCGTCTTCAAACGTTCGATGGTTTCGGGTTCGCTAGCCCGGCGAGCGACATCTTGCAGGCCACGGCGAAGCAGTTCGACGGTCCAAGGAGGGATAGCCATAGGATTCTTTCACGGATTGGGAAGGGATGTGGGACAGGCTTCTAGCCTGTCAATTTGGGATTAACGATCTGCAGGCCACGGCGAAGCAGTTCAACGGTTCAAGGAGAGATCACCATAGGATTCACTGACGGATTGGGAAGGGATGTGGGACAGGCTTCTAGCCTGTCAATTTGGGATTAACGATCTGCAGGCCACGGCGAAGCAGTTCGACGGTTCAAGGAGAGATCACCATAGGATTCACTGACGGATTGGGAAGGGATGTGGGACAGGCTTCTAGCCTGTCAATTTGGGATTAACGAGCGAATACGACTACTATTCTACACGGTACGGATCACATGCTAGTGGTGGGGCCTATCAATTTTGGTTTTGCAGGCGATTCGCACCGCCCAGCTTTCCATCTCGATGAACCAGTCGCATTCACGACGAAAACCGGCGAAACCGATACCCAAGAATGACCTAGCGAATTAGAGGTTGGCTCGTTTCAAGTCGTTTTGTTTACAAACGACGTCGACCCGGCAGGCACAGGCTAGAAGCCTATGCTACATGGTTTTGATATCTTATGATTTGGTAGACGGATTCATAGGCACTTCCCAGCAATTTGGTTTACGATGTTTGGCAAACGCCGAAAAAAGGACGAACAACCGATCGATTGGATGGGGTTATTGTCGCTTTTGGAGGACGATGATCGCCGCGCCGTCGTCGAGCGTCTGTACCCGGCGGAGTCTCGAGAGAGTTTTTTAGCCGCCGTACGCCGTATCAATGCAAAGCTCGTCGATGAGATTTTGTCGTCGGGGCGTCAAGTTCACTCGGCCGGTCAATTGGTCAATTGGCCTGTTGTGGCGATCGCTGGAATGCTCAATAGCGGGAAAACGAGTTTGGTCGCCACCTACCTTAGCGAGTTGGGCCGTGCACGCACGCTGCGGGGACCAAGCAACGCAGAAGGAACCCATCGCTTTGTCCTTTGGTTGCCGAGTCAATGGCAAAGCGACGCCGAGCTATGGAGTTTGCTGCTCACCCGTATTGGCGACGCGCTTGGCCAAGCCCCGGAAATGCTGGCTGAGGATCCGGTCGAGGCCCATTCGCAGTACAACAACCAAGGGGGCAGTGAAGCCGAATTGGCAATCCCATTGGTTGCAACCGATCCCGGACTTGACGCCGCTGAGATTGGATTACTTGACTGTCCCGATATTGTATCCGACGAAGCGTTTGGTTTAGGTTCGCCCGAAATCCGCCGTAAGCTGCTTGCTCGCGCTGCAACGCTTTGCTCGGCATTTTTGATCGTTACCTCCGCCGAATCGTCTCGCGATGCGACGCTCGGTGATCTCCTGCGGATCGCTTCGGATTTGATGCCAGGTGTACCGCGAATGTTGGCGGTCAACAAAGTCCGTCCTCGGCAAACGCCAGACCATATTCACGAAACCTTCGAACCATTGGTCAAGGCGAATGGGATCGAGACGATTTATGCGGCCTACGACTTTGATGTTCCTGCGAGTCGCCCGTTCATCCCGTCAACCGGTGATGGAAAAGTGATCGCTTCGGTCGATCTAGAAGACGATTTGTTGCCGACATTTTTTTCCGTCTCCGAAAATCCTGACGACAATCCACCCGCCGCGATCGGAGAGGACCGATTGCTCCGTGCCCTGCCGTCTCGTTTGGATCGAACCGAATTGTTCGAAAAGTTCCGCGTCGCTCTCCAGGTCAGTTTACGCTCGGCGATTTGGGACAAAGGTTTGGTGGGGATTTCCCGTGATGCCCATCGTTCGATCGAAGCGACCGAGAGAGCTCAACGCTGTTTACTTGAAGCTGCACTGGAGTTCTTTGCAAATCGTGATGTTGCCGGAGACGTTGTCGAGCTTCGTTTGCATCAATCCGAACGGATTATTCGCCAGTTGTCGGAATCGTTCGCACTTACCGCTCCCTGGTACGCGCGATGGGGCGTGCGAATGAACACTTGGGTGCGACGAGTTGGCGGTGGTGCGGGCGATCTTCTCCGCCAATTAACCCCATCGGCACTCGCTGAGCGAACGGCAATGGAGGTCAAAGACAAATTCCGCCGCGGCGACTATGGAGGCTTGATGACTCCGAAAAGCTTGAACCATTCGCTTGAACGATCGGGGGGAGTCCGCGCACTTTCACATTGGTTTCAGGATGAATCCGATCCCGATATCGGTCAGTGGACGGAGTGTTCCGAAGCCGCGATCTCTCGATTTGAACGCGACGACTTCACGAGCCTCGATCCGCGCCGACTCGATGAAGCCGTTCGGCAAATGTGGGCCGAGGTACCGATGCATAAAAAGTTGTCCACTGGACTAACTCCACTCGCAACCATGTTGGCTGCATTCGGGGGCGTTTTGATGGTGCCGCTCGATTTTGGAGCGTCGTTCCTCGCATATGCCTCGATCCCCGAACTGTTTGCCGCTTTGGGTTTGACGACGTTGTCGACTTTGTGGGCGGGTGGAGCAAACACACGAAATGTGGGACAACAAGCAGCCAAGCAGCAATTGGTCGATTTTCACGCGGTATTGTGTGATGCGTTCGGAGTCAACCGACCCGAGAAACCAACGACCATTCGGGTCGGCGCATCCAAAGTCGCATTGCCATTGTCGAGTATCTCGCCCCGTGATGCCGTCGGTCCGACGATATCGCTGTATCGTGTTCGGGATGAATTTCAGCAAGAATTGCAAAAACGATTGCCGCGAACGACGCCCTAAAGTTTCTCATCATTTTCAGGTAACTCGGTGACTCACGAATCTTCTTCAAGCCAACCTGGGGACGCATTTCTTTCTCGTGTGAGGCAATCTGCGATCAACGTGTTGGCCGACAGCCCGGTGGGACGCGATGTGCTGGAACTTTGTGACGAGCATGCTTCCGCCCGACGTATGATTCTAGAAGACCGCAGTGGTGGAATCACCGTCGTCGCTGTCGTCGGCGCTACTGGGCAAGGCAAGTCGTGGGTGATTCGCCAATTGGTCAAGGCGTCTCCCGTCTCGGCTTCGATTCGTAGCGGAAATAACCGTGACGAAGCGACCGAGAAATTGGTTTGGGTCGGCTCGCGTCCACCCGTTGATTTGGATGCCCGCTTTGAAGAATACCTTCACTGCAGTGCCGCCGACATGCAATCGATCGGGATGCCTTATATGATTGTCGATGCGCCGGGGTCGACGGATGAACGCCGTATGATTGCAAGTGTCGCCTCACGCGCCTTGTCGCTGGCGTCCGCTATACTGCTGGTCGTGCGCCGAGATCAATTGCGCAGCGAGGCGGTTGGATTGTTAGCCCAAGCAAGTGAAGGCAGCGTCGTGATTCCGGTTGTCAATGCCGTTCGCGAACAAGATGACTGGCTCGATGCCGACATCCAGGCCTTTGCGGCTCGAATGCGAGAGCTTGCACCTACGAGCTTGATCGCGTCACCGATCGTGATCGATGACTTTGAAATGGAAGGCCGCAGTGAAACGGAAGTCGCGCATGCAGCAGCCCTGGAAATTGGCTCCAGGTTAGAACAAGAGATCGGCCAATTGTGGGAAGGCGACCGAAGGCGAAGCACGCGAATGGCTGCGCTCGATGCCCGATTTCGCAGCGCATTGCATTCGGTCATGAGCGATCAGTTGCCAGGCCTCACGTCCGCTGTTCGGCGGATCAACCGCGAAGCGTTAGTCATCCCTGCCGAGGTCGCCGAATCGTTGATTGGCAGCGGAGGACCACTTCGAGCTGCCGTTCGAGCACGTTTGCGGTTGGCGCTGTTGACCGATACCAGCGCGATATGGTTCCCCTACCGATCGCTATTGGGAGTGCTCAATTTGACCAATGGTGCCTGGGACCGCGTCATGATTTCGCTCTCCGGATCGCTTCCATCATTGATCGGAGCGGTTTGGACAAGCACCAAGAATTTGGCTGACCAGCGAGGCGCGGAACAAGATGTGCGAGAGGGGCTTCGCAAGCGAAGTGCCGCAGCGGTCTCCGATCGTCTTGGCCCGTTGGCGTCCCGGTTTCGCAGCGAATTGTCGGAGCTTAGAAAACAAAAGAAAAATCCGTTGACGTTGGTAGGTGAAGCCGAGGATTCGCGAAGTCAGGTTGCTTATCTCGCTGGCATTGACTCACTGCAAGAAGCGTCACAGCAAATTTTCGAAGAGGAGGTCGAACGGGTCGCCACGTCACGATTGGCTACGATCGCATGTTCATTCATCGGTACAGGATTGTTCTGGGGTTTGATGGCCGCTCCCGTTTTTGCTCTGTACCGCGAGTATATTGACGCCAGTTTTCTGACGTTTCGCAATTTACAAGGCGATTTAAATAGCTTTCCTCGGCCCGATTTCGCCATGATGCTAACCAGTTTGCTGTTGTCGATCTTGCCAACCGCGATTTTTTGTATGTTCGTCTTGACATTCGCGCAAGGTCGTCGACGCGTCGAACGGGCCGTCAACAATATTCGGGATCGCCATGAATCAACGATCAAACACCTGCGAGACCAAGGCGTTTTGCGACTACGTTGGGACGACCCTTTGTTGGCGGACGCCGAGTTTTTGTTGTCGGTCGGTGCAGCGGATTCGAGCGATACGACCGAGCCCTCCATGGACCAATCCTAGTGGTTAGTCAGCATGATCTCGTAGGGTGGTGGATCTTGTTAAAGATCCTTCCGTGTGGAGATCTCTGGCAAAATCCACTGCCGCCAACCTTTTTTTAATTCGAATAGATCACTCGTAATGATTGACAATATGTTGACAGGACGTTTCTGGATAATCATCCAATCGGTTTTCGCGCAGGGTGAAGTAGCCCAGACAGCTGATGCAGTTGACGTGGTTGAACAAGCCGGGCTGCTCGATATCGTGCTCAGCGGCGGTATCGTTGGGTTGCTCATTCTGTTGACGTTGGCAGCTCTCAGTGTCGCGGCAACCTATTTGGTTTTCGATCAGGTTATGACGCTGCGCAGATCCGAAGTGTTACCCGAAGGCGTCAGCGATATCGTTCGGCAAGCTTTGTTGACCGGGCGAGTTGCCGAAGCCGATGCCGCCTGTCGACGTGAACCAAGCGTTCTCAGTGTGGTCATGTTGTCGGGATTATCAGAGCTAGAGTTTGGTTGGCGAGAAGTGGAAAAAGCGGTCGAAGATTCATTGGCTGACCAATCGGCTCGCCTGATGCGGCGAATCGAATACTTGTCGATGATTGGCAACATCGCACCAATGGTGGGACTACTTGGAACGGTCACCGGAATGATCTTTGCGTTCCAGCAAGTGGCGACCACGCGAGGAGCAGCGGGCGCGGGTGATTTGGCTGAGGGGATTTACCAGGCACTCGTGACCACGGTTGGTGGCTTGGTCGTTGCCATCCCGTCTTTGGCAGCCTACGCGATCTGTCGCAACCGCGTCGACACCTTGATCGCTCAAGTTGCCTATCAAGCCCAGCATGCACTGATGCCGATCAAACGCCGCCCAACCGCCCGCAGTCGGCCCCCAGCGAGCAGTCAACCAGCTCAGCCGCCGCAGACCGTGCCGAAAAAGCCATCGCCCCCAAAAGACGCGACTGGTGATCGATAGGTAGAGTCTGCTTGTTGTGGATCAAACACTTCACCACGGCCATTCGAACCACCACGCACCTCCATAAGAAGAGCGTCAGGAAACCCCAGATGAAGATTCGATACCTCCACTAGCCCGGATGATTCATGGGCTTGCAAATTGTTTTGCTAACGTCTACGCCTTCAAGCGTTTACGTTCCTTGCTCGAAAAACAGCCCGCTATCGCCAAAACGGCTAATGAATAATCCGGGCTAGGGAGAAGACAAATCCACCAATCTCATGCTCTGTCCCTCTGCGTCTGTGCTCACAAACTTAAAACTAAGTTACCTACTAAAAACTTCGCGGACGAACGGATGAAAGACGGAATCATCCGAATCATCAACGGTCAGCTCTAACCCTCCCTTTCTAATCTCCGTGCCTTCGTGCCTCTGTGAGAGCCCTCCCAATCCCCATTCCAACATTTCCGGAATCGTCAAATCCGTCCAAGAACCCCCGCGAAGCGTTCCCCCTTGTATTACGAGGCTGCGTGATGGGTTCTCACAGAGGCACGAAGGCACAGAGGAAAAAAGATGAATGAGAATCCGATTGGTAATCCTGGAACTGAAGTCCGTTGAAAAAACTCATCCGGTCCACAAGAAACAACTCCTCACTTACCTTAAGCTCACAAACTTAAAGCTAGGTTTGCTCACGCATCATTATTCGTTTGCCTGTGACACGGACGCTTTTACATCTAACTTCCATTTTTCGATGGCGTTCTTCATTCTTTCGGTTCTTTCGGGATACTTGTCAGCGACATTGCGGGTTTCCTTGATATCCTTGCTCAAATCATACAACTCCGTGGTATTTCCTTTGGTCTGCATCTTCCAGTGTCCATACCGCATCGCAGTCCCCAACTTGGGTTCATATCCGAAAAACACTGGCCGATCAGGTAGGTCGACCTGATTCAGCAGATGTTCCTTGACGCTAATTCCATCCAAGTGTCTCTCCTTTGGAACATCGATTCCAACAATATCCATGACCGTGGGAAGGATATCCATGCCTACGATCAATTCATCACTTTTCCAGCCAGCCTGAATGTGACCAGGCCATCGGATTGCCGCCGGAACACGGTGTCCGCCCTCGTAATTGCTGAATTTGTGCCCCCGGTATGGTCTTTCATTCGTACCCAACCAGACATCGCCGTTGTCCGAAAAGAAGATAACGATGGTATTTTCTTCCAGCTCAAGCTCCTTGAGCGCATCCAGAATTCTACCCACCTGCACGTCCAAGTCTTCGAGCATAATCTTGTATCGTGCCCGCGCAATGTCACCACTTAAAGGGATGTCCTTGCTTTTGGTCTCGGGAGGATCCGAAGGGATCAGGTAGTAATTATGCACGGCCTGATGCGCGACGTACATAAAGAACGGCTTGTCCTTGTGGCGTCGAAGGAAATCAATCGACTTGTCGGTAATGATGTGAGTCGAGTATCCCTCTTGTTCTTTGTATTCTGTACCGTCCAGCCAGTCCTTATGCTGAAGATAGTGACAGCCACCCGGTAAGAAACCGATAAACTCATCAAAGCCATGGTGTATCGGATTCTGCTCGGGCTTCGTTCCAAGGTGCCACTTTCCGAACAACGCGGTCCTGTATCCATTCTGTTGCATCAGACGGGACATCGTCAATTCGGTCGGATCAAGTCCAGGTGTATCGAGATGACCCGCTATCACATCGATAATCCCTACCCGCTGTTGGTAACGGCCGGTAAGCAATGCAGCACGTGTTGGGCTGCACACGGAACTATTGGAGTGGAAATCGGTGAACGTGACACCTTCGCTGGCCAGCTGGTCGATCCTGGGGGTCTCAATCCAGCCATTGTAAAGACTCATGTCGCTACACCCCAGATCGTCAGCAAGAATCACTACGATATTGGGTGGGCTATCCGATGCAGAAGATGGCTTGGTTTGCTTTTCTGGAGTTGGGTCGTTGCTCTCGGAGGCATTCGAAGCGTGTCCAGTGATAACCACCAAACTTAGAGTCAATACGAGGTAGATGCTGTTAGTTTTAATGATTCTCATTTCTTCTTTTTGATTTCCGCAATCGGTCAAGACCATTGATGACTTGGTTAGTCTCTCTAAATGCATTTGCTGGATTCAAAATGCATCAGCAGACTCGATGTTTGAGGGACTGGCCAGGAGGACGACGATATTGAGTGGAGGGGTCCGAGTCGGGGGCGAGGCATGTTGGGGCTGCACGCTTCCGTCAGGGAGACCGCTACCAGGATCAATACTGTGTTTTTCAACGTTGATCCTTTTCGCTATACCGATGGGCCCGGAAATTCATTTTGTGCACTCAGCTCAACCTCTTCATCGTCTTGGTCATAGCGTAGTACCGAATGGACTTTGTATGGGCTTAATCGAGATTCGCCACCAAGTTTGACCAGATGGATCAAGAATGAGCAACCGACGATTTCCGCTTCACAGCGTTCGAGCAACCGACAACATGCTTCCATGGTTCCGCCTGTTGCCAATAAATCGTCGACGATCAGTACCTTTTGACCGGGCTTGATACCGTCAACATGAATTTGCAACTCGTCGGTGCCATACTCCAATTCGTAAGCAAACGAATGCAAATCAAAGGGCAGTTTTCCCGGTTTGCGAATGGGGACAAAACCTGCGCCAAGACGCACGGCTAAAGGAGCGGCAAAGATAAACCCACGTGCTTCAGCAGAAGCAATGAGTTCGATACCTGAATCCAAAAAGGGCTCGGCCATCGCTTCGACAGCTGCCGAAAGAGCAGCGGGATCGGCTAGCAGCGGTGTGATGTCACGAAACAGAATGCCTGGCTTCGGATAATCGGGAATGTCGCGAACGAATTGTCGTAGGTCCATTTTGAAAAACTTCAAATCTATGGGAGTTCGGAAAGGAATCGATTTTGTAAAACGATAGCTGCCGGTTTGCGGCATGTCGAGTGATGAGCTGTTTTCGTCGTCCCAAAGCACTAGCGGCCTGAGATGATCAGTGATTGATCCGTCCATTCTGCCGTCACCTCTGCCAAGCGTGCAACCTCGGCGACCAATTTCCGGAACGAGCTTTTCTTTGCCTCAAAGGATACGAGTGTTTTACAGGCTTCCTCTGCCGAATCTTGGATCACACAAGTTCGCTCCGCCGCCCCCGCTAGCTTTTCAAATACCTGGTTTGCAGGTGTATTGAGCAAATTCAAGGCCAGATTCTCTGTATCGAGATCCGTAGGGCTGGAGGCCATCTTGGATTGCTCGATGAAGAATTGATTGGTCCCTGCTCGATGCGCTGCGGCCGAGGCTGAGACAACCATCGTTTGTCCCTGAGTTTGCACTTGACTGGCTCGATCCCGTTGCCGGACGGCGGCGAGAAACTTCGTTCGTTCGGGGGTGACCTCATATTTTACCGCATAGCGTTCCCTTGCCGTTGCCGATTCAACTTTCATCCGTTTTGGGAACGTAGCGGCGACCAATCGCAAATCGAATTGGGCTAGTACGAGAGTGAGTGCAACAGCAGGATCAACCGATGCCCACTCATTTGCGGCCCACAAATCGTGAGGCAAATCGATTGCTTCCGCTCTCAGTTTGGCTTCGTCGAGAATCGATTCGACAATTTCTGAAGGAGTCGTTGCGTTTGACCAACTGACGTTGATTGGATCGAGCGAGTCATTCGGCAGGCGGGCTAACGAGACCGCTGTCTCCTCCACCCACTCGGGGCGTCCGACCAATAGGATGTCGCGGACGGGCATGATCACGCAGTCGCGAATCTCGGCAATTTGCTGCATCGACAGGTAGACGGTTGGACCTACTTGTCCAGCTGAAATGGTTGCCGAATGGTCAATTTTCCTGTCTATCCAAATTGCCACGTTTGCCTGTTCTGCAAGCTCGTCGAGAGCCTCTCCAAACGGATTTCCATCAAACACGTTCACCGACCGCTGGCTGAGTTTTGCAAAGATCGGTGCTGAGTCCAAAGTCGTTTCGGGAGGAGACACTTGTGCGGACAGTTTGACATGAAAACCAACTGACAAAAGCAAAACAAAAAAACAGCGAAAAAAAATGAACTTTTCGGGAGAGGAGCTAGGTCGGAACCATGGTTGCGGACCGGGACCGAACAAAGCAGGATGCGTTTCCCTTAGCGGTCGTTTCTGGGGCATCATGGTATCCACTGGGTATTTCCGATTGAATGGAATCGTGTGCATTCATCCGTGTGATCATTCTAAACCGGATTTCCCCCATTCGGTTGTGTTTTTGAAGCATCGATGTCGTTATCGACCGATTCAGCGGACGTTTTGAGAAAAGGTCCCTTGCCGATCCGCTGGCATCATCGCCCATGAATGCCCATGAATAAGGCCAGATTACTAGAAAACGGGCGGTCTGGAAAGAAATTGATCGCGAAAGTCATTAAATGGTTGGTTGCCGACGGCAATTTCGCTAATTAAACTCGCACTCGGCGATTTGGATTGAGAATGGTGATCGCGGACAAACATTCGCTGCTTGCCGATTGATGGCTAACGCGTAGGATGGCCATGCATGGGACGGCCAGTGCGCCGGATGCACGCAGCGATGCTAATGATTCCCTTTTACTTTGACGGACTACCTTGTGACCACTCCCCTCGTACGGACAACTCGTTTGACGATCGCCTACCGGCGTTACCTGACGAGCGCCAATTCGCCTGAGTTTGCAGCCGAAGTGGACCAATACTACTCACCGGCGACGTTGGCAAGTTTGCTGCATCGAGGTGATGTTGAAATGCGGCGAGCGGCTGCATTATCGCTGGGAATGCTTGGCGATCGATTTTCGATTGATGCTCTTGGACACGCTCTTTCTGACCCCGACCGTGGTGTACGGCTCGCCAGTGACGATTCGTTCCGTGCCCTGCTTGTTCGCGACGCAGCCCCCCGTCACCATCAACAACTCTTGCAAGTGATGCACTTGAACGACGGAGGTGAATGCGCGGCAGCTTTAGCACCGGCGATGATCCTGGTCGATCATGCTCGACGATACAGTGAAGCCCATCATCAATTAGCGATTTGTTGGCAAGGTTTAGAGAACTATCGCCAAGCCGAGGTTTCCTACCGAGCTTGTTTGTGGCATTGCCGCTATCATTATTTGGCATGGCAGGGATTTGCTCGCTGTCGGATGATGGATCGAGACTATGGCGGTGCGATTGCCGCGCTTCGCCGCTGCTTAGACATCTGCCCCGACGTCGAAAATGCTCGGGTTCAAATTCGTGTTCTTCAGCGCCGCTTACGACAATCGGATGTATGAACTACGGTGACACTTTGGTCGGCTCGATCGCGATTTTATTCTCGATCATCTCGGCCTTTATTTCGCTGGGCCCTTGGACGCGGCCCTATCAATTGCGGACGATCTCTTTGGTCAACGAGCGTTTTGGTCGAACCACTGCGAGGCTCGTTTGGATGATCGTCGCCATCGCAGCGTTTGTCGCAGGCATTGCCATTTTGGCTGATATCCGGCCTGCGTACACTTAGCCGACTCAACGCTATCGAGAATAGCCCAGCGAGAGCATGACGGTTAGCATTTCATCGCAGGTGATGTAGCGGCGGTGATGCTCGACTTTATACTGGTCAATTGCGAGTGCCAATTCTCGTCCTGGTTCGGTCAGTCCGGCGTGAGAGGATCCGAATTGTCTTCTTTCGCCGCGTGATTTGAACGCCGATTTTCGTCGCTCAACGAACGCTCTTTCCGAATTCTCTGCAGATTTTTTCTTCACTGGGATTGCGTTTGAAATGGCGAATGCATCACCAGCATTGACGAGATCGTGAGACGATAGATTAGGTGCTGACATTGATTAACTCATGCGGATAGACATATCGATGGCTAGATAAGAAGTCGCTTCCAATCTAACCGTACGTCACAAAACAGTGAAAGTCGAATGGAAATTGAAAAGTTTGCTGCGATTTTATCGCAAATTCGTTTGGTTTTCGGCGACTTGTTGTTGCAGCGCCAAACGCTCTTGCTGCTCTTTGAACCGTTCCACCCAATTGTCCTGCTGGAGCGAGTTAGGATCGATCGATAATGCGGTCGTCAACGCGAGTTTTGCTTCCTCGAGATGACCGCTCTCAAGCATCAGCGATGCGACCTCGAGATGCAGGGATGCATCCGTAGGATCTTTCCCGATTGCCCGAGCAAAGCTTTTTTGGGCTTCGGCGAAACGTCCAGCATGCCGCATGGCAATACCTTGCAAAACATCCGCTCGCACTGGAGTGGCCTCGGCACCGACGCTGTCTTGCAATCGGTCGAGCGTCGCCAGCAGCCGACCGTAACGATTTTCGCGATGATAGATCTCGGCGGTTTGTAATTGAACTTCC
The DNA here is from genome assembly GCF_007860185.1 of Novipirellula aureliae. Taxonomy (NCBI): domain Bacteria; kingdom Pseudomonadati; phylum Planctomycetota; class Planctomycetia; order Pirellulales; family Pirellulaceae; genus Novipirellula; species Novipirellula aureliae. Next base: position 187,243 of record NZ_SJPY01000003.1, on the reverse strand, counting down.
GGATAATCGGGTTGAATGGCCAAGGCCCGGTGGTAGGCGGCGAGAGCATCGGTAAGCTGGCCAGCTGCGAGCAGGCAATCGCCGCGAAGTGCCCACACGTCCGCCGACGAGCGTGAGGTCGCCAAGGCAATTTGGCTTTGTTTTTGAGCCTCTTCGAGCCGCCCCACGTTCAAGTACATTCGCCCCAGTCGCTGGACTCGCTTGGGATCACTTGCGCTCAGACGCACCGCCTGTTCCATGTGCTCGATCGCTAAATCGTATTCGCCCCGCTGCCAAAGCGATTCCGATAACCCCCAATGAGCTCGGTCGTCCGTGGCAGATACCTCAAGCGCGTCGGCAAACAACGTTTCGGCAACATCCCAACGGTCGCTGTGCATTGCGTTGAAGCCTTGCCCTGACAATCGGCGCGCCGCGATCGATTGCCTACTTTCCCCGATTCGACGAATTGAGCGGCAACCGGCTGGAACCAGCAGCACTGCGCACATTACAATCGGTAGAAAAGTAGATCTCATTTTCGACTATTAGCAAATTCTGCCCCTAAATCGCAACGCCTTTCCGGCATTCAATATTCATCCTGAAGGTCTAAACGAGTCATGCCAGCCACTTTTGAACATTTCGGTCTTCGCTTTCTGTATCCCGACAATTGGGTGTCCGTTGTCGATCCTGAAGGCGGCGTCACCCTGCAAATGCCAAACGGCGGCTTTTGTTCCATTCTGCGCGAAGAGACCACCAATTCGGAAGCCGTCATTTTAGACCAGATCGCTGCCGCGATAGGGGCAGACTACGGTGAAGTCGAAAAGGAGCTGCTTCCAATCGATGCTTTCCTAGACGAGGGGGTTGCTGCCGATTTGAGGTTTTACTACCTCGATCTAATGATTGTTTCTCGCCTCATCATCGCTCCGCTCGATGGCCAACGGTTTGTGATTCAATTTCAGGCCGAATGCCGTGATTTTGATGCGAATGAAGCGGTCTTTTCAGCAATCATTAAACAGCTTCGCGAAACGGAGCCCAATCAAACGAGATCTTGACGACGCTTCTTGCGGCGATTCTTGCTGCACTCTCGACAAACCCCGTGAATAATCATGCGGTGTCCCGATATCCGAAAACCCTGTTCGGATGCCACTTGGTCGCGGATCGCCGTCAAAGCTTCGCTTTGAAACTCAAACAATTCGCGGCAAACGGTACAGTATAGATGGTCGTGTTGGGGATACCCGTAATCATGCTCGTAGACCATTCGTCCTTCGAGCTGAAAACTCTTTAACAATCCTGCGTCGACAAATTCTCGCAGCGTCCGATAAACCGTTGCATTGCTGACGTAGTTCTTCGAGCCCTTGCTCGGAAGTCTGTCGATCAGTTCGTCGGCATCAAAGTGCTCGTGCTCGCTAAAAATTTTATCAAGCAGAAACTTCCTCTGGTTTGTCTGCCGAAGGCCACGGGTTTGCAAGTACTCTTCGAAGCGTTCACGCGGCGATAACGAAACATTGGTGGGTGGTAAGGGCGTTGAAGATGAACCAGACACAATTATCAACCATTTGACAAATCACGGAGTAGGCCCCCAATGCGACCTTGGCTTCGGGCCGACGCCCAATCATTCGTCTAGGCTCGCCCCACGCCGTTGTTAAGTCCTCGGGAAGGTGGTGGTGGATCCTGCTAAAAATCCTGAGCGACCTGGATCTTTAACAAAATCCACTCTCCAAGTGATCGTTAGGGCGAACAGCTAGACGACCCTCAAAGATACACCAACGACGCGAAAAAGCCAACGATGCCACATTCGTTATCCTAGCGTTTTAGATAAGCTTTCAGCGACTACCACGCTGCTCTCCGAGTGGAAAGCAACCTCGCCTGGGGGAGGAGAACGCAAGTGGACCTGAGCCCAGCGGTGGACGCTATCGGCTCGGAGAACGGATCGCCATCCACGGCAAAGCCGGCTTAAGCGAATTGGTCCAACATGCGATCAAAGGCAGCTTCCATTTTCTCAGGTGTGTCATAGCTGCCACTGGCAATTTGCCTTCTCAAATCGGCAACCTTGTCGATTCGAATCTCACCACTACCGGGGGACGTGCCTTCGAGACGATTGACGCCCGAAGCCGCGCTGCTGAGATCAAGCTGATCGACTGGTGCGGAAGCTTTTTGCGCCGTTAGTTGCTGTGGGGCTTGAGCCGATGATCGTTGAGCTCCGCCAGCGTTTTGAGAAGCAGAAAGACGAAAAGGGCCATAAATTTGCATAGTTTGATTGCTCCCAATCGGGACGAGTGACTTCTATCAAACCACCGTAACTCGAAAACGATCGAGTCGCCGTGGCACGGTTTGATAGATGCGAAAGCGCGGTAATTGACCGGGCCGAATCGATTGCTCTCATCCTTGAAAACTTTCGATCGTGACCATTTCCGCTTCGGTCGTCAGCGCCGCAATCCTTGTCCCAGGATGCAATCCATATAGCGAAAAAAGAGACTTTTTCAGCGCGTAGCGGGCGGAAACATTGATTACATCGTCCCACATACCGCCGAAACTCCAGTCGAATCATCGCTCAATGAGTCACATTTTCCTAAAACAAGGTTCCGGCGAAGGTTAGCAAAGCCCCTATCCAAATCGCAAGGGCGTTTTTCCAAAGACTTGAGCCAAACTGGAAATTTTTCCGCGATCGCTTGCCCGCCTCAAACCGTGAAACGGTAAACCGTGTGCCAGTCGGGCCGCGCGTTCGCGACGGCAAAACACGTCGGATGCTGCTGCCCCCCACGCGGTCAAATGCGAAACGACCGGAAGCATTGTGGCGGAAAATTGCCAAGAGTTATCGGCAACGCGGAAAAACAGGTCCCAAAGCCGAATGTCTTGGCGACTTTCACTTCGGTGGATGCCGTGATGTAGCCCGGCATCTAAAAATCACATCCTCGCTGGCCTGAAGACACCCGAAACGCTCGTTTCGATCCCCCCGGGACGGTCCGCCCTACACCCTACACCCTAAGCGAACCGATAACGTCAGAAACACGATCGGCATGGCACTCGCGAAGCGCCGCTGGCAAGGCGTCAATCATTCGGGTCGATACCGTGGGGTCGTAATAGTTCGCAGTCCCTATTTGAATCGCGCTTGCTCCAGCTACCAAGAATTCCATGACGTCATCGATCGTCGCAATGCCTCCGATCCCTACGATTGCGATGTCGACCGACGAAGCGACCTGATAAACACAGCGAATTGCGATGGGCTTTATCGCAGGCCCACTCAAACCTCCCATCCCATTGCCCAGCATGGGTTTCTTGTTTCGCCAATCGACCGCCATTCCTAACACGGTATTGATCAAACAAACCGCATCGGCCCCACCATCGGCAGCAGCCTTTGCGACATCAGCGATGCGGGTGACATTGGGGGTTAGTTTGGCAAGGATTGGTACTTTGCAAGCTTCGCGAGTCGATTGAACAACGTCGCGGCATGAAACCGCATTGGTGCCAAAGTCCACACCACCGCTAACGTTGGGACAGGACAGGTTCAGCTCAATCGCCGAAACGCCTGGTTCATTTCCGACACGCTCGGCCAATGCAACAAATTCATCTTTGGTTCGTCCCGCCACGCTAACCACGACCGCTGTCTGCAGCGACCGTAAATAGGGCAAGTGGTGCTTCAAAAACGCATCGACGCCGTCATTGTCTAAGCCGATCGCGTTGAGCAGTCCTGCGGTGGTTTCAACCGTTCGCCATGGAGCATTTCCGATACGCGGTTCTGCTGTGATCGTTTTTGGCAACACTGCCCCAAGTCGTGGCACGTCGACGACTTTTTCCATTTCGCGGGCGTACCCAAACGTACCGGATGCGACCATGATCGGGTTTTTTAAGGTCAGCCGGCCCAGCTTGGTTGACAGCATTTCATCGCTTGACATCTAATTTCTCATCCGGTAATTGCTCGCTAATTTTCTTCATCAACTCGGTGGCGACCTGCTCCTTCGTTCCTTGCACGGTTAAAATGACGTCGCCGTGACGATTTAGAAGTTCAATGTCGTTTTGATCCGAATCGATCGCTTGAGGACCATTGCTGACGATCCAATCGCAGCATTTTTTTTGTAGTTTCACGGTGGCTCGAAATCGACGGTCTTCGGTTTCCAGGGCAAAGCCGACGACCCATTGGCCTTGTTTTTTTCGTTGGCCAAGCATGGCAACGACGTCGGCCGTTTCAATCAACTCAAGTTGCAATGCATCGCCTGTTTTGGCAATCTTTTGCGTTTGGATGAAGCGCGGCATGTAATCGCACGGGGCAGCGGCACCGATCGCTCCGTCGCACGACTCAAATGCAGACATGGAGGCTGTCAACATTTCATCGGTCGTTTCGACGTTGATGATCTCGGCCGCGGCTGGATACGCGACACTGACGGGGCCCGAAACGATGACGACTTGGTGCCCTTCGGCGATGGCGGCGGCCGCCAAGGCAGAGCCCATTCTTCCACTCGATGCGTTCGTGAGGTAGCGAACCGGGTCGAGGTATTGGCGGGTCGGACCGGAAGTGATCAAGATGCGGGACACGAACAGCCCTATCGGTGAGATGTTTCTATGGAGTATTGATTGTTTTGTCGATGATTCGGTCGACGTCTTCTCGAGTCAAATCCATCATCACTGCGGCAAGAGCGAAGAGTCGTTTTTCCGATTCTTCCATTTGAGCGTCGGCAGCCATCACGCGGACCAACTCCTCGAGGAGGGCTTCTCGCTCGGTTTGCTCAGCGGGCAACTCCAAAGCAGCGTCATCACCGAGTCCGAATTCGATCGCTTGCCGCAAATCGTCCTCGTTCAAACCAAGCGCTAAACAGCGATCGGCGACCAAATTGACTTCCCGTTCCCCAAGTGACCCATCGGCAACGGCCATGACGACCAAATTACGGAGTAATCGACGTCGTTTGTTTAGTATTTCTTCAGTCATAAAAGAATGTTACCGCCCCGAGTGGTCGTGTGAAAGCCCCGTGAATTTTTACCGCAATGCTCCTTCCCCATCCCGATAGACCTGTGCTTGCAACTCACAACTGGGCCGCCATCTCTTTGCGGAGCCAACCGATTTCCGCAGCGATGTCTTGGGCCAGTTCGCGTTTCCGCATCGCAGGCGGCAGGACCGACCACGCATAAGTCTCGATTTCGATATGCCCCGAAAAATGAAACGTTTTCGAACTTGCGGATTCGTTTTTCTGTAACAACTCGATGCATTCGTAAACATCCGCTTGGCTGGTCGACAGGTGTCCAAAGCGTTCTAGGAAAATCGGTACGTGGAAATGCACGACCCAACGCAAATCGCCATCGACCGGATCGCCCTTCGATCGAACGCGGCGAAGCAGCGCCGGCAGATCCTCGACTAGCTCGAACGATCCGTCCGCCTTTTCGCATCCGGTTTGATGCAAGTAACGGTCTTCGGCGAATTCCGCTAATTGCTCGATCGCTTCACGCCGTCGACCCATCGCCATCGAATCCCAATCGGCAACCACCGCGTTGCTGACCTGTACTTTTCCAATCTCGATGCCTGCCTCACCATACCCGTTGAGCACACTTGTTTGCGATTCCATCATCACCGCGGAGTGACAAATGTCGTGACAAACGGATAAGTGTCGACGATGAACAGCGTCGGGCAATTGCGTCTCAAACCAGTCCTTTACATCTTTTGTTGTTTCGAGCAGGCAACCCGGTTCCGGTTCCAGCGCCACGACGATCCGAGATCCAGTGCGAGATTCGAGTGACTGCAGGAAATCGGCAAGCGAGCGAAGGTTCTTGCCAGCGTCTTCAAGTTGTTTTGCGGTCACCGCCGATGATCGCCATCCAATGGGCAGCGTGCTAATCGTCCCAAGCCGTTGTGTCCCGGTCGTCTGTGAATCGGGAAGTAGATCGATCAATATGCAGGCGAGTTGTTTCGTGTAGGTCAACCGGCGATCGTCCCACCACGCGGGCTCGTAAACGCCGTGCTTGACCACCGGCTGATGGAAGTTGTCGTAAGGGAATCCGTTGATCGTGTATGCTTCGAGATGCCGAGATGCCATGAACTGTTTCAGTTCTGTCGTTTCGGGATTGCTTGTCTCGGGCCCGTTTCCGGCTAATTCGCCAGCAGCTTTGGCGGGCAACCACAACCCGATCGGAAGCGGTTGATCGCCTGTCAAATTTTGATAAACCGCCGTCGAGTATTTCTGAAGATTTTCACGAATCGCCGCCCGATCAACACCGGCGTGAATGTTCGTGCAATATCCGATCGTAAAAGACATCGATAAGCTTTTTGTCGAAGAAATGGATAGCGTTTTTTCCCGTTATACCCGTAAAAACCATGCGTTGGGAAGTCATGTGGTTTTCGCGTTTTCCTCCGCCTATCCATACCTGGTCGGCTGACTCTTGGTCATTGCTCCACGTTTAGGAACGTTCGAAAGCAAGCGTTCGCTCAGCGGCGTGTCGGTCCGTGCGCGAGCGACACAGTAACCCTGGGGGGCGTCATCTGCACGGGTAAAACTTCGTAGTTGTAATAAAAGTGGGGCAGCAAACGGTAGGCATGTCGTCGAATTCGGCAAGTTGTTGGTATACTCATAGGCTGGGTCGACCGACGAGAGACCCGGTATCTGCAAGCCTAAGCCGAATCCGCCTCACTACCCATTTCCCCCAAAATCAATTCCAATGAGCTTTCGAATCGAATTGCCCGCATACCGTGGGCCGTTGGACTTGCTTCTGTATTTGGTAAGGCGGCAAGAAGTCTCTTTGTCAGAAATGTCGTTGGCGAAGATTATCGAGCAATACCTGGAATATCTCGAAATTCTTCAACAACTCGATCTGAGTGAAATACTCGGTGACGTCAGCGATTTCATTGACTTGGCCAGCACCTTGGTGGAGATGAAAAGTTTGGCGGTCTTGCCAAAGATTGTTGAAGAAAACGAAGAAGAGGAGATTCTAGACGAACAATCGGAAATCATCGAACGATTGCTTCAGTACAAAGAAATCCGAGACGCTGCAGCCATTTTGGATGAAATGGGCCAGCGTTGGCAACAACGCTTCGAGCGGATGAGCGACGATTTGCCAACCCGGCGAATCGATCCAGGCGACCAACCGATTGTGGATTTGGAAATCTGGGATCTGGTCAGTGCGTTTGGCCGAATTATGAGAGAATCCGCTGGACCGCCTGTCACGCAAGTCATCTATGACGATACGCCGATTCATGTTTATATGCAAGAAATCCACAGCCGACTGCGTGAAAGTCCTCAGATCACACTCATGGATTTGGTCAAGGGGGGCATCCACAAATCTTCACTGATTGGATGGTTCTTGGCCACTCTTGAACTGACGCGGCACCACGGTGCAGCGGTCGAGCAGGACGAGTTTGGCGATATCGTTGTCGTTCGCACCGCAGACTACCGCGACAAGCTCGATGTCAACGAAGTCGATAATTACGGAGCCGAAAAGATCGAATCAAGCAACATGCCGATCCGGATGCGATAACGTCAGATTTTAAATTTCAAATTTCAAACTTCAGATTTCACTCTCTTTCTTTTCATGGTTGAAAACGTTCCCCTCCTGTCTCATCATCACGATGGCTTGACCGTCGAAGGGTACTCGCGTGCCGCGGTGCAAACCTGTTGGCGAGTCAATGAATTAAAGGTCTTGTTCGATTGTGGCATCCAACCTTGGGATTTCATGGGCACTTCCACCATGTTTATCTCGCACACCCATCTCGATCACATCGCAGCCCTGCCTGCCTACGTATCGCGGCGGCGGATGATGAAAATGGATCCACCAGTGATCTATTTGCCTGATTCTGCTGTCGATACGGCTTGGGATATGCTGCAAATGTTCAAACGACTCGACCGTGGCGCAATGCCATGCGAACTGATCGGGCTATTGCCTGGCGATGAGACGCCGATCAGCCGCGAGTATGTCGTCACCGCTTTGCCGACTCGTCACACCATCGATTCGCTCGGTTTTGTCATTCACCAAAAACGTCATAAGCTGAAACCTGAATTTCAGGGGTTTGATGGCAATCAAATCCGTGAATTGAAGCTGTCTGGGACTGCGATCACCGATGAAACGCGAGTCCCGATGTTCGCTTATACGGGCGATACCTCCCCCCCCGGTCTGGACAACAATCCCGTTTTTTTCGATGCAAAAATTCTGGTCAGTGAAATGACATTTGTTGCACCGGAGCACCGCAAAGAGAAAATTCATAAGCACGGGCACATGCACATTGACGATTATAGGAAGCGTGCCGATTTGTTCAAAAACGAGTTAATCATTGCCTCGCATCTAAGCACTCGGTACAGCGACGTGCAAGTCAAGCGACTCGTCCATAAAGTGATGCCAGAAATGTTGGGTGGACGAATGAAACTTTGGATATGACGATCGATTCAAGTTTTTGGCCGACGCCCCGCGCCGCCTACGTCCACGTCCCCTTTTGCCGCCATCGATGTGGCTATTGCAACTTTAGCGTGATCGCAGGCCGTGATGACTTGATCGGTCGTTTTATCGCGGCCGTCGACCGCGAATTGTCGCTGTTGGAATGTCCCGAAATCGATACGCTGTTTATTGGCGGAGGAACACCGACGCATCTACCCACTGCTGAACTGAGCAAGCTGTTGAGTTTATTGCAACGACGTTTTCGGTTTGTCGAGGGCATCGAGTGGAGTGTCGAAGCGAATCCCGAAGACATCGATTCCGAGAAGTTGGATCTGCTTGTTGAATTTGGAGTCAACCGAATCAGTCTTGGGGTCCAGTCATTTCAAAGTGAGAAACTCAAATTACTCCAGCGGGGCCATCGTCGTAGCGAGGCGATGCAGGCGATCGCGTCGTCAGCCGCAAGGATCGAAAATGTCTCGATTGACTTGATCTTTGCGGCGCCTGGTGAAACGGTCGAAGGTTGGCGCGATGATCTGCGGACGGCTCTCGGGCTGCCGATCAAGCATCTGTCGGCGTACGCTCTGACCTTTGAAAAAGGGACGTCGTTTTGGAGCCGGCGAATGCACGGGAAGCTAAACTCTCTTGATGAGAATTCGGAATTGGAGATGTACGAGTTGACCCGCCAAATAACACGTGATCACCACTTCAAGCATTACGAGATATCGAACTTCGCCTTTGACGGATACGAGAGCCAGCACAATATTCGCTATTGGGAAGGTCGTGGATGGTTCGCTGCGGGCCCGGGAGCTGCACGGTTTGTAGCGGGCCGCCGCGAGGTGAACCACCGCAGTCCGACCACCTATTTAAGCCGTATCGAAAGTGGTCGATCGCCCAACGCAGAATCCGAGTTGATTACGCCGATCCAGTACGCACGCGAACGGGCGGCATTCGGTATCCGCATGCTCCGCGGCATCGACTTGACTCAGTTAAGCATTGAAACCGAAATCGATCTTTGGGCTCGGTGTGATTCAGCGATCACGCGGTCGTTGGAAATGGATTTGATCGAGCGGATCGGGGATCGGCTGCGTTTGACGGAGAAAGGAATCTTGTTCGCCGACACCGTTGCCTCCGATTTGCTTTCGTAAGTAACAACGTCTCTCCGAGACGCCAAGTATCCAGTAGCGGCGTCTCTCCGAGACGGCAAGTATCCAGTAGCGGCGTCTCTCCGAGACGGCAAGTATCCAGTAGCGGCGTCTCTCCGAGACGCCAAGTATCCAGTAGAGGCGTCTCTCCGAGACGCCAAATTTCTTACGACTCTCGGCTACGTCCTCATTAAAACAGGCCAAGCAGTCGGCAAGCGGCGATGGCAGTAAAGGCCAGCAAGATACTGTTGAACCAGACTTGTGGCACGCGGCTGACCAGCCAACGTCCCGACATCATGCCGATGGGGATGGCGGCCGAGAAAACGGCACCGATCAAAAGGGTGCTAGGCGTAATCAGTCCCAAGCTAAAACTAAGCGGCAATTTGATAACGTTGAGCACAAAGAACAGCCATGCACTGCTGCCGATTAATTCCCATTTCGGCAGATTGACAGCCAGCAGATAGAGCGCCACCACTGGCCCAGCCGCATTCGCCAACATCGTTGTCATCCCAGCGAGCAGTCCCAAGACGATTGCGAACCATGCTTGGTGGGGCACGTGTTCAAAAGCCGAGGGCCGCCAACTCCGAATGATTTGGACCATTGTCAGCGTCAAAATAATGCCGCCAACTAGCGCACGAAACTTGCCATCATCGAGCAACCCCATCATCGCCCATCCTGTGACGATGCCAACGAGCGTTGGTGGTAGTAGACGCCGAACATGTTTCCAATCCGCCTTGCGACCAAAAAACTTGATCGCACAGATATCGCCGATCACGAGCATGGGCAAGAGCACGCCCGTCGATAGTTTGGCTTCGAAAACACTCGCAAACAACACCACGTGCAGCATGCTAACGCCAGGAAACCCGGCTTTGCTGAACCCAATTCCAAACGAACCAATCAGCAAAAGCAGGATATCGAGAGGGCAAAGGTTGAACAGCATCAATCGGCAAGGGTTAAAATCGAATCGTATCGATGCGTGATCGAGGAAAGCAGATCAAAAATGAAGGTAAATTAAATGTGGAAGCGGGTTGCATCAGGAGCCAACTTACGGCCCGAAGTTCAAAGCACAGGCCTTATCACGACTTGAGTTATCCGTCGTGGATCTTGTCAAAGATCCTTATGCCGTAGGATCTTTAACAAGATCCACTACCATCGTCCCAGATTCCGGAGATGCCAGATAAAATCGATTCATAGAAAGTTTCCCGGAGCCCAACCCCGAAAATCGGCTCAGCCCAGAAAATCAAGTGAGAGTGCAGGGACTCGAACCCTGGACCAACGGATTAAAAGTCCGTTGCTCTACCGACTGAGCTACACTCTCGTTTTTTGCTTCACCCAAGTCAGACCGAAAAGGAAAAACAGAGGTAACCGATCGTTGTTAAGCTTTTTCTTTGTTGGGGAATGAACAGGCATCCCAAACAAAGCGGAGCGGACAGGATTCGAACCTGCGGAACCAATTTCTCGGTTCACCGATTTAGCAAACCGGCGCTTTCGACCACTCAGCCACCGCTCCCTATCGCTTATCGATCGGCTAAATTTGACTTCAGCAGTGCAGATTGTGTTGGATTTCTAAGAAATACGCAACCCACGGTTTGACTTTTTTTGGTGAGCTTTCGATTTCCTGGATTACGGCCCAAAAACACCCACTTCGTCGTAGATTTTGAACAACAATCCCCTGCTAGTGGTTCGTCCAGACTCAACATTCAGGTGGGGCCGGACGGCTCGCGGGCTGTCGATTTAATCGTTTAACGCTTAGCCGAAGGCGTCAGCTTTTCCATAAGCGGTCGCCTATGGCTTGGCGTTAAACAATCAGTCGAGTCAAACCGATTGAATCGACAGCCCGCTCACGCCGTTCCGCTAACAAAAGTTAGCGGTATTGGGGCAAACCCTCCGGTCTGCTTCGAACCCTATCGTTAAATTGTGTTGAAGCACTCGTGCTTTGTCAAAACGAAGAATCATTCGTGGCTGTGGCTTCCAGCCGCAGCTTACTGGCCGCAGCTTACCGGCCCAGCTTACTGGGACAAGGTGCTTCAGCCACTCTTTTGATCGGAATGATAGCATCAATTGAAGTGGTTTGGCGGCGTTTATCGCTCTGTGCTCCGGGCTGAGTGATATTAGCGACACGATGGCGAAGTCACGATAGGCTAGTGGGACGGTTAGAAGTTCAGGGTTGGTTCGCAACTTTATTAAGATTTATTGCGTTATGTTATGTGAAATTACACGAAAGGCGATGGGGACCGAATTTGTCATCATGCTTCATGCTGATTCGGTGGCCGATTCGTATGCGACCGACGCCGCTGTCGAAGCTGCGGATTTGGTTGAGCAAATAGAGCGTGAACTGACCGTCTATTCCCCAGAAAGCGAAATTTCAAAAATCAACGCGTCGGCGTTTCAAGAGCCGGTCCGCCCTTCCGTGCCAACCTACCGACTGCTTAAACGGGCGGTTGAACTTAGTCAAATCACCTCGGGCGCCTTTGACATCACGGCCGCTCCATTGGTCGAAACCTGGGGATTTACTCGCCGCAGTGGGCGGAAACCCTCGCCAGAGCAGGTTCAAGAGGCCTTGTCAAAAGTCGGCTACCAGAGCTTGATTCTCAATGATTCCGATGGCTCGGTTGCTTTCAAACGCGAAGGAATGTCAATCAATATGGGAGCGATCGGCAAGGGAGACGCCTTGGACCGGATGGCCGCACTCCTCAAAGAAAAGGGGGTCGCTGATTTTCTGATTCATGGCGGCAATAGCAGCGTGATCGCATCCGGCAACCAGCATCCCGAAAGCACTCTTGGCTGGTCGGTCGGTCTGGCCCATCCTACAAAACCGCAGCGACGGTTGGCTGGACTTTGGCTGAAGGATCTGGCGCTTGCCACCAGCGGATCAGGAAAACAGTTTTTTCACCACCACGGACGCCGTTATGGGCATGTCATCGACCCAAGAACAGGCTATCCCAACGGTGATTTGTCATCTCTAACCATCGCGATGCCCAGTGCAACGGATGCTGATGCCATCGCGACTGCGCTCTTTGTCGAGGGAGCGGCCAAGGCGGCCGAGTATCATGCAGCCAACCCTTTTCCGTTTGCTATCATGACGCATTCGACTGACCAGCAGGACAGGGTGGAGGTCGAAACGCTCGGCGAAATCGGGTGGATTGAAGAGCCTGGCACCATGAGCAAACCTGGTTGACGCCCTATAGAAATTATGGGCCGTCCCGCTTAAAACTTGTGTATTCCTCGTGGGAGCTATCTGAATAAATTTGTTTATCTTTTCCGACAAAGCCTAGTTTGAGTCCTGCGGTAATAAGCCTTTTTGGGAGCGTGAAAATGCGTTGGCGTGGTCGTCGTCAGAGTGAAAATGTAGAGGACCGTCGAGGAGTTGGCGGCACGGCCGTCGTCGGCGGCGGCATCGGGGTGCTAATCATGGCGCTTTTGGTTGGTTTGCTCGGCGGCAACCCAATGGCTGTCCTTCAGCAAGGCCAACAAAACGTTGCTCCCATGCAACAAGGTGCTGGTAACGAACTTTCAGAGGGTGAAATCGAAGCGGGTGAATTTGCCAAGACCATTTTGGCGGATACCGAAGATGTTTGGACCAAGCTTTTTAATGAGGCCGGTCGACGCTACGAACCGCCAATTTTGGTATTGTTTAGCGGCCGAGTCGAATCGGCATGTGGGATGGCGAGCGCTGCGTCAGGTCCTTTCTATTGCCCGGCCGATAAGAAAGTCTATTTGGACACGTCATTCTTTGATCAACTCGCAAACCAGCTTGGGGCACCGGGCGACTTTGCCCAGGCTTACGTGATCGCCCACGAAGTTGGTCATCACGTTCAGAATTTGCTAGGGTACACCGACAAAGTGGAACAAGTGCGGCGGACCGGCAGCAAGGTAGATGCGAACGAAGCATCCGTGCGGCTCGAATTGCAAGCCGATTTCTTCGCCGGTGTCACGATGAATCACACCCAACGCGACAAGAACGTCCTCGAACCCGGTGACATCGAAGAAGGACTGCGAGCAGCGACCGCGATTGGCGACGACCGATTGCAACAACAAAGTCAAGGCTACGTCGTGCCCGAATCGTTTACGCATGGTACCAGTGAGCAACGTTTACGTTGGTTCCGAAAAGGTTTAGAGACAGGCGACCTGAGCCAAGGCGACACGTTCAACACGAATAATCTGTAGTCTGATGCCAACCAATCCACCGCACGACTCTAACGTCGATGATCGCTTGATCAATTTTGAAATGCATATTGCCCATTTGCAGCGAGTCGTTGACCAATTGAACGAGGTTGTAACGGAACAAGCAAAACGGCAAGATCGGATGCAAAACACGATCAACCAGTTGCAGAACAAGATCAAAGAAATGAAAGTCGAGAAGGAAACATCCAGCGATCCGCTCGACGAAAAACCACCTCACTATTAGGCTCAGTCTGAATCGTAGCGGAAGTCGCCAAGACTTTCGGCCGCCGGAAGCGTTCACCAGGAAAACCGAAAGTCTTGGCGACTTCCGCTACGAAACAATAACCTTATTCGATTCCAAATAAAATATTCCTATGAGCACTGTTACGGCAACCAATTCGGCTTCCAAGAATGCTAGCATCCAAGCTCCCATTCGGATTTACAATACTCTAAGCAAAACCAAGGAAGTATTTCAGCCTTTGCATTCGCCCCACGTTGGCATCTACTTGTGTGGCCCGACGGTCTATGCGGAATCACATATTGGCCACATGGTCGGCCCCGTGATCTTTGATACGGTCAAGCGGTATTTGACCTACTGTGGTTACCAGGTGACCTTGGTCGTCAACATCACGGATGTTGACGACAAGCTGATCGCCAAGAGTCGCGAGCGGGGGATTCCGATGAGTCAGATTGCCTGCGAGATGACCGCAGACTATTTGTCAAACTTAAAAGAATTGGGGGTCAACCAAATTGATCATTTGCCGCGTGCGACCGATCACATGGACCAAATCATTCGCTTCATCGAAACGCTCATCGAAAAAGGGCATGCCTATGAAGTCGATGGGGATGTCTTTTTCGATGTCACCAAAGACCCCAATTACGGGCAATTGTCCAATCGTAGTATTGAGGCGCAGCAGGGTGAAGGTGGTGAAGCGGCAGCCAAGAAGAAGTCGGCAGGCGATTTCGCTCTTTGGAAGAACGCTCGTGCAGGTGAGATTGCTTGGGAAAGCCCTTGGGGAAAAGGACGACCGGGTTGGCATATCGAGTGTTCGGCGATGAGCCACCAAATCCTCGGAGACACATTCGATATCCACGGCGGTGGACTCGACTTGATGTTCCCTCATCACGAAAACGAACGAGCACAAAGTAGTTGCTGCCATGGTGCGCCGATGGTCAAGTATTGGATGCACAACGGGCTAATGCGGGCTGGCGAAAAGGGTAAGGTTGGCGGCAAGAGCGATCGCGAAGCAACGCCCGAAGAAGCAGCATCGGGTAAAATCAGCCGCAGCAAGGGTGCTGGCGGATTATCTGATTTGATCCGTTTTCATACGGGCGAACGAATCCGCTTCTTTTTGCTTCGGACCCACTATCGATCGACGATTGTTTATGGCGAAGAAGGGCTCCTCGAGGCTGGCACGTCGCTCGATTCATTTTATCGTTTGTTCAATCGATTTGCCGAAATCACGGGTCAATCGTTTTACGATCTCGAACCTGCCAAAACGAGAAGCGAAGGTGACGTCGCTGCGAGCAAGGATTCTTTGTTGGCGGAAATGAAATCGATTCGCGACAAGTTTTTGGCTGCGATGGATGACGATTTCAATACGGGTTCCGCCATTAGTGTGCTGTTCGATACCGTGCGTCTGCTCAATCGATTTATTGATAAGAAACAGTTGACTGCGAATAGCGACAAAAATCTCGCTGAAATGGCATCACTTGTTCAAGCCTTTACCATTGTCCGCGAACTCACGTCCGTACTCGGCCTCTTTATCAAAGAACCGCCCAAGAGTGGCAACGATGATGGTGGGGCCGAAACGCTTGATAACGTTGTGAAACTTTTAATTGATTTACGACGTGAAGCACGTGAACGAAAGGACTATGCGATGGGCGATGCGATTCGCGACCGGCTCGCGAGTATCGGTATCTCGCTGTTGGATAAAAAAGAAGGCACAACTTGGGAACGGAGTTCGTGAGTGACAACTCCAAACCGTTGGTCGTCGAAAAATCCGGCTTACGTATTTTAGGAATCGATCCCGGGCTCAACACAACTGGCTATGGGGTCATTGAGATTAACGGTTCAACAATCTCGTTATGTGAAGCGGGGATTATCCGCAGTCGCCCGAAAGATTCGATCGAAAAGCGTTTGTTGGAAATTCACAACGGTGTTTCGGAGGTGATTGAGGCTTTCGGGCCAAAGAAAATGGCTCTTGAGCAACTGTTTTCACATTACACCCGCCCGCGTACGGCGATTTTGATGGGCCACGCCCGGGGTGTGATCTGTTTGGCCGCCAGCCAAGCGGGCATTCCTGTTTGCCACTTTGAGCCCACGCGAGTCAAGAAGGTTTTAACGGGTAACGGCCATGCACCCAAACATCAGATGCAACAAGCGGTAAAAGTTCAATTATCGCTGGCAACGTTTCCGGAACCGGCCGACGTTGCCGATGCTCTGGCGATCGCATTATGCGGCCACCACCTCGGTGACATGTCACCGCTCGAAGCATTGCTCAAGAATCGCTAGTGGTTTCACCGCATTAAGACGTGGGGTAGGCATCCTGCCTGCCAATCCATCATTGTCGCAAATCGCTGGCTGGAAGCCTACGCCACGAATAAAACGAACCCCAAATCAAATGTGGTTGAATCGCTAGGTCATCGCGGGTCATATTTTGGGTTAGGTTCTCGGGGCACCGGTGCGTTCGTTTCTTTTCGCCATTTCTTCAGTGCTTGGTGTAATTTGGCGGTGATTTCCGGGTAGTCGGCAGCGACGTTGTTGCGTTCTCCGATATCGGCTTGCAGATCATAGAGTTCAATGCGTCCGTCTTCAAAATACTCGTGCAGCTTCCATTTTCCTTGGCGTAGAGCGGAGCCGGGACGGGTTCGGAAGAGCGGATCGTGGGACTCATCGGCAACGCCAGCGTACTTTTCCAGGTAGATCGGGAAATGCCAAAATAGCGTTCGCTCGGGAATCGATCCGCTGAGGGTCAACAAAGGCATCAGACTGACTCCGTCAAGATTCTTACCCTCTGGGATCGAGGCGCCAGCAGCTTCAAGGAATGTCGGAAAGAAATCGATTCCGATCACCGGAACGCCGCAGGTCGAATTCGGTTTTATTCTTTTTGGCCAGCGAACGATCATTGGCTCACGCACGCCTCCTTCGAAATAGGATCCCTTGCCAGCGCGAAAGGGAGCCTGGCTCGATGTTTTGCAGATCCCGCCATTGTCGGAACAGAAAAGCACCAGTGTGTTTTCTTTTAGCCCTAGCCTTTCGAGTTCATCAAGGATTTTTCCGATACCTTGATCCATTTTTTCGATCATCGATGCATACACCGCATTCACATTTTTGTTCTCGTACTTCTCAATGAACTCGGGAACGGGTTGGAGTTTTGTGTGGACCGAGTAGTACGCCATATGAACAAAGAGCGGATCATTTTTATGTTCCTGTATAAACTTAATCGCTTGATCCGCGAAAATATCGACGCGGTGGGTGCCCATCGGGTATTGATCGCTGAACGGTTGCATCGGGCCACTACTGAACGGCGAAAAATAACCGCCTCCTGACGGGCCGCCCGCTTTGCCACCGCCGATGTTGACATCGAAACCATTCTGTAACGGATCGGGACTAACATGCCACTTTCCAAGGTGAATGGTTCGATAGCCAGCGTCTTTAAGTGCTCCCGCGATCGTTAAGTTGTTGGATTTCAGGAACTCTGTATTTTCAATGGGAATAATCTTACGGTGCTTTGACTGGCCTCTTTCCGAATTTCCGACCGTATAGACGCCGTGCCTCGGGCCATATTGGCCACTCAGGACACAGGCTCGGCTCGGTGCACAATTGGCTGCGGGTGCATAGGCGTCGGTAAAAAGCATGCCTTCCGCTCTCAGCTTGTCGAGATTGGGCGTGTTGTAGCGATCGGAATTGAAGCCAACATCCATCACGCCTAAATCATCCGCGTTAATGTAGATGATGTTCGGCCGTTCCCCGTAAGCAGCGGTACACACGATGAATGCCGCTAAAACTCGTAGAAGCATCATTCTGTCTTCACCTCGTGTTCTGATTATTTAGAGACTGTAGCTTTATGCGATTTGGTCGTGTTCCAGCCTTCCATGGTAGCGGAAGTCGTCAAGACTTTCGACGAGTCACCGAAAAGATCCATTTGCGTTAGGATACGCTTTGTCGGCTGCTTGGTTTGTGTAAACTAGTCGGCTGACTTCATGTGACTCCTCGATTGTTCGTAGAGGTATTGTTATGCGTTTTGATGTGCGGACTCTGGTTGGTGCAGTGCTGGGCGCAGTTCTGAGCGGCGGATTGTTTTCGACCGTTTTGTCGGCTCAGCAACCGCCGAATATCGTCGTGATCTTGGTCGACGATTTAGGCTATTCCGATATTGGTTGTTATGGAGGCGAAATCGAGACGCCCAACCTTGACGCACTCGCATCAGGGGGCGTGCGGTTTTCGCAGTTTTACAATACCGCCAAGTGCCATTCGTCGCGTGTCTCGCTGTTAACGGGACAGTACTGCATTGCGGCTGGCGATACGGCACTCAGCCATGCGGTGACGTCCGCCGAAGTGCTCCGCGACTCGGGCTATTTTACAGCGATGGCGGGCAAATGGCATTTGAAAGAACAGCCAACCGATTTTGGCTTTGATCGATACTTTGGTCATTTAAGTGGAGCCTGTAATTACTTCGCGGGCGACAATTCTTTTCGCCTCAACGGAGAACCTTGGACCGTCCCCAAGTCCGACTTTTACACAACGGTAGCCAACATCGATTACGCGTTAGATTTTCTAGGGCAAGCACGACAAACATCGAAACCTTTCTACTTGTATGTGGCATTCAATGCACCGCATGCTCCGCTGCATGCATTACCGGAAGATTATGCTAAGTACAAAGGCCGCTACGATGCGGGTTGGGACATTATTCGCGATGCGAGAATCGCGAAACAGAAAGCAACCGGCTTGTTGCCGCAAGACTTGGTGCCGAGTCCTCGTCCCGAGCATGTTCGCGCTTGGGACAAGCTAGTTCCTTGGCAACGCGATTATGAAATTAATCGGATGGTGACTTTGGCTGCCATGATCGATCGAGTTGATCAGGAAGTCGGGCGTTTGGTTGATGATCTGCGGCGTCACGATGAACTCGACAATACCATGATACTGTTCGTTTCTGACAATGGTGCGTGCCCCTACGATCGCAAAGTTCCGCGATTAAATGTTGAACCAACGAACGCAAACGTATCGTTGGCTGATTCGACGGGTTGGTCTTGGGCACGCAATGCCCCGTTTCGGTTCTACAAACAAAACCAGTTTGAAGGTGGTATTAGCACGCCCGGCATCCTGCATTGGCCAAGCGGTTTGAAAAGGCAAGCCGGAACGATTGTCGACACGCCGGTTCATTTGATCGATGTGTTGCCAACGCTTGCCGATGTCGCTGGAGCAACCATTCCCAGCGAGCATCCCGAACGAGACCTGCGACCTGTATCCGGCGTTTCGCTTAAGCCAATTCTGGCCGGGGACGAGCTCGATCGACCCGAGCCGATTCACTTACAGTTCGCAACCGATTATGGACTTCGTGATGGCGATTGGAAGCTAGTCAATTTCAAAGGCCAAGCATGGGAACTGTACAACATGGTTGAGGATCGCGCGGAGACAAACAACTTGGCCGCAGCCGAACCAGAGCGACTCAATCGCATGATCGAAAAATGGAAACAGATGAGTCTCGACGTCTTGAAGTCGCCGCGTTTGGCCAATCCAAAAATACTGCCAGCGGAAGACCCAAAATCGAATCGTGAATGGACTGTCTATAGCGATACTGACGAGTTGCCTGTGAGGTGGACGCGCAAAAACACGCCGAATTCCGCCAAGAAACAGTCTCAAGGAACGGCGAAGGATGCCCCCCTTTGATCGAGCGGTATCCGATCAACCCCTCGTAAAATTGGATTGATACTCAAATGCGTTTTGCTAAATACTGGACCGTCGCTAAAAACTCGTCGGGTACTGTCACGGCGAAAGGATGGTCGGATGCCAGTCAAGACGACGCAGCCAAGAAAGCTTCCGATCGGCTGCAACGAATTCTCAATTGGCTCCATAATCCCCAGCGGGATCTTGATCGCTATCAGTACGTCGTAGACGATATGATTTGCGAGCAGGTCATCGACCGAATCGAAAGTAGAGACGGCAATGAAATCGCGGTGGTCTCGCGGAACGCCTATGGTTCCCTCATCCTCAATATTACCTGTGTGATGATTGTCGATATCGATGTCGAATCCACGATCAAACGTCCCGGAATGATCGCAAGACTTTTTGGGGCGAAAGCCACTTCGGTTGATTCTGTGAAGGCAAGGAAACTAGAGCAGATCCGGCAATGGCAGAATGATCACGTTGACTATTCGTTTCGTGTCTATCGTACGGCAGCGGGCTTGCGGGCAATCGTCACCAACCGGGTTTTCGAGTCGATCGATGCATCGACGTTACAAATCATGGCCGAACTTGATTCGGATCCTCTATACCGCAATCTATGCAAATCGCAGAAATGCTTTCGCGCTCGGCTGACCCCCAAGCCATGGCGAATTGGATGTAGATCACCTCGAGAGAAGTTCCCATTTGCATCAAAACAGAGTGAGCAAGCGTTCGACAAATGGTATGAAACCTATTGTCAACGCACAAAAAACTGGTCCGTTTGCGAGTTTCTAGAGTCAATCGGTTCGCGATCTATCCATCCAATCGCCGAACAAATCATCGATTTGCACGACGGTTTCTGTTGCGCCAAAGAACTGAAATTGGCGTAAGACAATCAACGTTGCCGTGGCAAATTCGTTTATGGCTTTGGCAAGTAAAATGACTTCTCTTCCATCTCCAGTAATGCCTCGGCAAACGCCTTGCCAGCCTGAGCATGAAATTTAGCCGAGCCGTAATAGTGAACGAAGCCGCCGATCGAGGTAGCGCGGTCCCACAGGGCAATCTCTTCAGGGGTGAGTATTTCAGCTCTGTAATCGTTAAGATAAGCTCTCCTCTGCTCGGGAGTCATTGTTCCACTTGCGTTTGCTCCGTCAGCTTGCTTGTTCGCCAATTTTCTCCCCATGGCTTGTACCTTGAGTTGTTTCTGCTCGATGAATCCAAGTGTGTCTTCTCTGAATGGTGCTGTCTGAACGGCAACGACGCTTCCTTTAAACTCTTCCATTTCTGCTGGTGCGGCCATCGCTTGACGGAAAAGCTTCATGCGCTGGTCTGATTTGTTTACAACCTTGAAGGTGTTGGGTGTGTAATTCCCGTAGATACCGATCACGCCCACAACAAACGGAAGCTTTGGAGCCTCCAAGTCCTTACGGACATCGCGTATGAACTGCGCCAATAATTTGCCGTATTGATCATACTGCTTCGCACCATAACTATCTGGATACGTAGCCGTGTCAGAGAAGTCGTTCCATCCTTGAAACCAAACGAAGCCAGATAGTTCATAGCCATCGTCCGGATCGTAGTCTGGATAGATCCGCTTGATATCGCCCAGGACCTTTTTGACATGATCCACCATGTAGCGATAGTTTCGTCCCGTCGCCTCCTTTTTCTGCGCCCTAAGCTTCTCGAGTGAGCCCCGTTCGGTGTAGAGTTCCACCTGCCGGTCATTCATTTCGTAAGGACCGGAGCCTGGCGATCGGAAGTCGACACTAAGATTTTGACCACCCCAAGCCGTCTTGATAATCAAGATCGGCCCATCGTATGACTCTTCCATTGTGATGCCGAACATGTACTCAGGCCCGATGAAATCGTCGGGTTTCGTGGGATCTGCCCTGCGGACACCGTAACCGGCTGTCAACTTGCCGAATCCCTCACCGCCGTATTGGTTCATTTTTCCGTTCAGCGACGAGATCCAAACTCTTTCACAGACTTTCGGTTCGCCGTCGGGGCCAAGCATTTTCTTGAGCAAGGGTGCGGTTTCGGGATCGTCTCCAATATGGTCGAAGGTCGAGATACCACCCGTGCCGACCATATTTGACTGCCCAGTCATGATGTAGATTTTGAGCGGTTTCCCTGCAATCGCTTGACTGATGCAGCACAAGGTCGCAAAGACGGCGATTATGGAATTAGCGGTTCGTGTCATCGTTTCTTTTGCTTCGGTCTTGGTAGAGCTGCATTCGGATACATTGAGGTCGGTTCGTTGGTGGCACAGGCTTCCAGCCTGTGTTTTTGATATCACAGGCTGGAAGCCTGTGCCACGGATTTAATTTGTCAGGTGTGAGTATTTGTCTGTCTTTGACGGGCTGGTCGCTCGGATACATTGAGATCGGTTCGTTGGTGGCACAGGCTTCTAGCCTGTGTTTTTGACATCACAGGCTGGAAGCCTGTGCTACGGATTTAATTTGTCAGGTGTGAGCTTTTGTCTGTCTTTGACGGGCTGGTCGCTCGGATACATTGAGGTCGGTTCGTTGGTGGCACAGGCTTCTAGCCTGTGTTTTTGATATCACAGGCTGGAAGCCTGTGCTACGGATTTTCCTTGTTAGGTGCGAGTATTTGTCTGTCTTTGACGGGCTGGTCGCTCGGATACATTGAGGTCGGTTCGTTGGTGGCACAGGCTTCCAGCCTGTGTTTTTGACATCACAGGCTGGAAGCCTGTGCCACGGATTTAATTTGTCAGGTGCGAGCTTTTGTCTGTCTTTGACGGGCTGGTCGCTCGGATACATTGAGATCGGTTCGTTGGTGGCACAGGCTTCTAGCCTGTGTTTTTGACATCACAGGCTGGAAGCCTGTGCCACGGATTTAATTTGTCAGGTGCGAGCTTTTGTCTGTCTTTGACGGGCTGGTCGCTCGGATACATTGAGATCGGTTCGTTGGTGGCACAGGCTTCTAGCCTGTGTTTTTGACATCACAGGCTGGAAGCCTGTGCCACGGCGTTCGTTCCGGTGACCGTGATCACGACGTTGGCTTGGCTAGTTCCGCCGTTGCCGTCGTCCACTTCGTAGGCAAAGGTCACATCGCGTGTTTCGCCGAGTGCCAGATCCTGGAAGTCGGCTCCGGGTTCGAAGGTGTAGTCTCCGTTGGATTGAACCGTGACACTGCCTTCGGTCGTATTGGAGACCAACGAATAGGTGTGCGTGTCGTTGGCGTCGACATCCGTTTCCGAAAGTGTCCCGATGACGACTGCGCCGTCTTCGATCGCCGTGTTGGTTCCCGCTTGAGCTACAGGTCCGTCGTTCGTTCCGGTGACCGTGATCACGACGTTGGCTTGACTGGTTGCACCGTTGTTGTCTTCCACCTCGTACGTGAAGGTGACCTCGCGGGTTTCACCGAGAGAGAGATCTTGGAAGTCGGCTCCGGGTTCGAAAGTGTAGTCACCGTTCGATTGAACCGTAACGCTACCCTCGCTGGTATTCGCGACTAGCGAGTACGTATGCGTATCGCTAGTGTCTGCATCGGTTTCACTCAGCGTTCCGTTGACGACTGCGCCGTCTTCCGTTGCGGTATTCACTCCCGTTTGCGCCACAGGTCCGTCGTTCGTTCCAGTAACGGTGATCACGACGTTGGCTTGGCTAGTTCCGCCGTTGCCGTCGTCCACTTCGTAGGTAAAGGTCACATCGCGTGTTTCGCCGAGTGCCAGATCCTGGAAGTCGGCTCCGGGTTCGAAGGTGTAGTCTCCGTTGGATTGAACCGTGACACTGCCTTCGGCTGTGTTGGTGACTAACGAATAGGTGTGCGTGTCGTTGGCATCGACGTCCGTTTCCGAAAGCGTTCCGTTGACGACTGCGCCGTCTTCGATCGCCGTATTCGTTCCCGCTTGAGCAACCGGCCCATCGTTCGTTCCGGTGACCGTGATCACGACGTTGGCCTGACTGGTTGCTCCGTTGTTGTCTTCCACCTCGTAAGTGAAGGTGACCTCGCGGCTTTCACCGAGAGAGAGATCTTGGAAGTCCGCGCCCGGATCGAAAGTGTAGTCTCCGTTGGATTGAACCGTAACGCTACCCTCGCTGGTATTCGCGACTAGCGAGTACGTGTGCGTGTCGCTGGTGTCTGCATCGGTTTCACTCAGCGTTCCGTTGACGACTGCGCCGTCTTCCGTTGCGGTATTCACTCCCGTTTGCGCCACGGGTCCGTCGTTCGTTCCAGTAACGGTGATCACGACGTTGGCTTGGCTAGTTCCGCCGTTGCCGTCGTCCACTTCGTAGGTAAAGGTCACATCGCGTGTTTCGCCGAGTGCCAGATCCTGGAAGTCGGCTCCGGGATCAAATGCATAGTCTCCGTTGGATTGAACCGTGACGTTTCCTTCGCTGGTGTTGGAGACCAACGAATAGGTGTGTGCGTCGTTAGCGTCGGCGTCCGTTTCCGAAAGCGTTCCGTTGACGACCGCGCCGTCTTCGATCGCCGTGTTCGTTCCCGCTTGAGCCACAGGTCCGTCGTTCGTTCCGGTGACCGTGATCACGACGTTGGCTTGACTGGTTGCACCGTTGTTGTCTTCCACCTCGTAAGTGAAGGTGACCTCGCGGGTTTCACCGAGAGAGAGATCTTGGAAGTCCGCGCCCGGATCGAAGGTGTAGTCACCGTTCGATTGAACCGTGACACTGCCTTCGGCTGTGTTGGTGACTAACGAATAGGTGTGCGTGTCGTTGGCGTCGACGTCCGTTTCCGAAAGTGTCCCGTTGACGACTGCGCCGTCTTCGATCGCCGTGTTGGTTCCCGCTTGAGCAACCGGCCCATCGTTCGTTCCGGTAACCGTGATCACGACGTTGGCTTGACTGGTTGCTCCGTTGTTGTCTTCCACCTCGTAAGTGAAGGTCACATCGCGGGTTTCACCGAGAGAGAGATCTTGGAAGTCCGCGCCCGGATCGAAAGTGTAGTCTCCGTTGGATTGAACCGTAACGCTACCCTCGCTGGTATTTGTGACTAGCGAGTACGTGTGCGTGTCGCTGGTGTCTGCATCGGTTTCACTCAGCGTTCCGTTGACAACTGCGCCGTCTTCCGTTGCGGTATTCACTCCCGTTTGCGCCACGGGTCCGTCGTTCGTTCCAGTAACGGTGATCACGACGTTGGCTTGACTGGTTGCGCCGTTGTTGTCTTCCACCTCGTAGGTGAAGGTAACCTCGCGGGTTTCACCGAGAGAGAGATCTTGGAAGTCCGCGCCCGGATCGAAGGTGTAGTCACCGTTCGATTGAACCGTGGCACTGCCTTCGGCTGTGTTGGTGACTAACGAATAGGTGTGCGTGTCGTTGGCGTCGACATCCGTTTCCGAAAGCGTTCCGTTGATGACCGCGCCGTCTTCGATCGCCGTATTCGTTCCCGCTTGAGCAACCGGCCCATCGTTCGTTCCGGTAACCGTGATCACGACGTTGGCTTGACTGGTTGCTCCGTTGTTGTCTTCCACCTCGTAGGTGAAGGTCACCTCGCGGGTTTCACCGAGAGAGAGATCTTGGAAGTCCGCGCCCGGATCGAAGGTGTAGTCACCGTTCGATTGTACCGTAACGCTACCCTCGCTGGAATTTGTGACTAGCGAGTACGTATGCGTATCGCTGGTGTCTACATCGTTTTCACTCAGCGTTCCGTTGACAACTGCGCCATCTTCCGTTGCGGTATTCACTCCCGTTTGCGCCACAGGTCCGTCGTTCGTTCCGGTGACCGTGATCACGACGTTGGCTTGGCTAGTTCCGCCGTTGCCGTCGTCAACTTCGTAGGCAAAGGTCACATCGCGTGTTTCGCCGAGTGCCAGATCCTGGAAGTCGGCTCCGGGTTCGAAGGTGTAGTCTCCGTTGGATTGAACCGTGACACTGCCTTCGGCTGTGTTGGTGATTAACGAATAGGTGTGCGTGTCGTTAGCGTCGACGTCCGTTTCCGAAAGTGTTCCGTTGACGACTGCGCCATCTTCGGTCGCGGTATTCACTCCCGACTGTGCCACGGGTCCGTCGTTCGTTCCAGTAACGGTGATCACGACGTTGGCTTGGCTAGTTCCGCCGTTGCCGTCGTCAACTTCGTAGGCAAAGGTCACATCGCGTGTTTCGCCGAGTGCCAGATCCTGGAAGTCGGCTCCGGGATCAAATGCATAGTCTCCGTTGGATTGAACCGTGACGTTTCCTTCGCTGGTGTTGGAGACCAACGAATAGGTGTGCGTGTCGTTGGCGTCGACATCCGTTTCCGAAAGCGTTCCGTTGACGACTGCGCCGTCTTCGATCGCCGTATTCGTTCCCGCTTGAGCAACCGGCCCATCGTTCGTCCCAGTAACGGTGATCATGACGTTGGCTTGACTGGTTGCGCCGTTGTTGTCCTCCACCTCATAGGTAAAGGTCACATCGCGTGTTTCGCCGAGTGCCAGATCCTGGAAGTCGGCTCCGGGTTCGAAGGTGTAGTCTCCGTTCGATTGAACCGTAACGCTACCCTCGCTGGTATTTGTGACTAGCGAGTACGTATGCGTATCGCTGGTGTCTACATCGTTTTCACTCAGCGTTCCGTTGACGACTGCACCGTCTTCCGTCGCCGTGTTCGTTCCCGCTTGAGCCACAGGTCCGTCGTTCGTTCCGGTGACCGTGATCACGACGTTGGCTTGGCTGGTTGCTCCGTTGTTGTCTTCCACCTCGTAAGTGAAGGTGACCTCGCGGGTTTCACCGAGAGAGAGATCTTGGAAGTCCGCGCCCGGATCGAAGGTGTAGTCACCGTTCGATTGAACCGTGACACTGCCTTCGGCTGTGTTGGTGACTAACGAATAGGTGTGCGTGTCGTTGGCGTCGACGTCCGTTTCCGAAAGTGTCCCGTTGACGACCGCGCCGTCTTCCGTCGCCGTGTTGGTTCCCGCTTGAGCAACAGGTCCGTCGTTAGATCCAGTAACGGTGATCACGACGTTGGCTTGACTGGTTGCGCCGTTGTTGTCCTCCACCTCGTAGGTAAAGGTGACCTCGCGGGTTTCACCGAGCGACAAGTCTTGGAAGTCGGCACCAGGATCGAACGTATACGACCCGTCCGAATTGACTGCCGCTGATCCTTCGCTGGTGTTCGCGATCAACGCGAACGTGTGTGTGTCGGATTCATTTGCATCGGCGACGATCAATTGGCCGCTGACGCTCGTGCCATCTTCCACCGCGGTGTTGACGCCCGCTTGGGCGACCGGCGCCGAATTGGCTCCGCTGACTGTAATCGTTACCGTTGCTTGACTACTGGCACCGACATTGTCTTCGACTTCATAGACGAACGTGACATCGCGGCTTTCACCGTCAGCCAGATCATCGAAGTCGCTTCCTGCTGAAAAACTATAGGTACCGTCGGTGTTGACTGCAACCGATCCTTCACTGGTCGGCGTGACCAACGTGTAAGTGTGCGTATCGGATGTATCGAAATCGGTTTCCGTCAACTGGCCGTTGATCGTCGTGCCATCCGCCGATGCGTCGACCGTTGCAGCCTGAGCTACGGGTCCGTCGTTGGTTCCTGTAATCGTGACGATGACGTCTTGTGTTACCGTGTCGTTGCCGGAGCCACTATCATCGCTGGCGCTGACCGTGTAGGTCAGGACCAATGTTTCGCTACTGGCCAGGAAGTCGAATGCTTCACTGCCGCTGTTGAAGTCCCAGTTCAACGTATTGGTGGATTCAGTATCATCGAGGATCGCAGTCGGGCTGACCGACAAGAAACCCTTCAATATCGTATTGGTCAAACTTACCGGAACGCTGCCACTTCCCGTCCCGCTGATCCCAACGGAGTCCACGGTGGCAGTCACCCAGTCGGAAGGATCCGGATCCGTCACAGTGAACGTACTGCTACCCGTCAAGCCGGCATCGGTTTCGATCCGATCAAGCGTATCCGGTCCACCGGTAATCACAGGAGCGTCATTGACGTTCGTGATATCGACGTTGACGGTGCCCAGGTTGATGTCGCTGCCACCGCCCGACCCGGTATTGCCGTTGTCGTTGACCTTGACGGTGATCGTATCCGCGTTGTCGCCGCTAAGGTTCGCGGTCGCGTGCAGGTATTGAATGTTGTTGGTGGTGTCGAGGTAGGTGTTCAGGTTTGCGAGCGTCCCGGTCAGCGTCATGTTGGCTGATTGGTTGCCCGTCACCGTGACACCGCCGCCGTCGGATGCGAAGAGCAGTCCGCCGGTTGCCGTTGACAATTTGATGGTCAGGGTATGACCATCACTTCCATCGACATCACGCAAATCAATACCAGTGAACACGATATCCGATTCGGTGTCTTCGAAAGTGGTGACGTTGGCTGGCAATGTGCCGTTATTGTAGGGATCATCGTTGATCGATTCGATCGTGACGTCCCGGGATCCAATGTTTGAATCTGCGTTGCCGTCGTTGATGGTGAATTCGACCGTACGTGTCGTCGTGTCGGGGTTCGGATCCTCATTGCGGTATTGAACGGATCGTAGCGCGGTTTGGTAATCCGTGACCGAAGCAGTGCCCGTCAATGTCAGGACTCCGGTCCCCGAGTCATAGGATCCGGTGATTCCATTTTGATTGACGAAAAGCAGCTCGTCTTGACCTGTGTTCCATCCCGCTGTCATGGCAACGTAGGCTGATTGCAGTGTCGTATTGTCGACATCGCTCAACGTCAGTCCGCTGGTAATGTCTAGGTAACCATCGCCCTCGGAGTAATCGAGCGGCGTGTCTTCGATCGATGAAACAACCGGAGTATCATTCCCTCCGATGATAGTGATGGAAACCGTTGCGGTGTCGGTATTGCCGTTTCCATCGCTGACGGTGTAGGTGAACGTTTCCGTGGCTGTTTCGCCGTCGTTCAAGTATTGATAGGTCGATCCTGGGTCGTAGCTAAAGCTGCCGTCCGCTTCCAATTGGATCTTCGCGCCCGATGGCAGCGTGATGTTGCTACCAACGTCGCCGCTGCTACCGTTGATTTCGGTGATTGTCAAAGCATCACCATCCAAATCGACATCGTTGTCCAGCAGCCCGGTGGCTGCGGCAACCGTGTAGGTCGCGTCTTCGGTCAGTGAGATGCCGTTCCAGGTCGGCTTCTGCCCATCAACACCGATGACGCTGTTGTTTCCGGCGGATGAATAGTCCACCACCACTTCATCTGGACTGTCGAACTTGTAGTATCCAACCAGCCCGGCTTCGGTACCGGCCAAGTCGGCCGCTAAATTGGATTGGATCTCCGCCTGAGTTCGAGCAACGTTCCAAACTCTTACGTCGTCGATTCCGCCCAGGAAATACTGGCCATCCGGGTTGTTCAAACGCCCGCCGATTAGTAAATCGTTCTTCGTCGGGTGTGCATCCCCGATCGAACCGCTGCCGGCATAGCTTTCGACCAGCTCACCATTGATGTAGCTGTTGACGGTGCCGTTGTCGTAGGAAACGGCGACGTGAGACCACTCGGTCGTCGATACGGCGACGCCGGTGTCGTGCCACGCCCATCCCGGATCGGTGTTGGTGAAGGCCCACCACAGATTCCCGTTGTCACCAATGCCGATTTCGTACTCGCCCTCTTTGTTCAGAATCACCCGAGAAAGAAGAGAATCGTTTGGTTTGACCCAGGCTTCCATGGTCAGCGTCGTGGACATGGTCAAGCTGCCCGTGTTTTCGATGGTGATCATATCATCGCCGTCGAACACGAAGTGTCCGTTATTGTCGGCAGCGTATACTGGACCGTCGATCGCAAATTGAGCCGAGAACTCAGACGTCTCGTCGTTGTTTTGGTTGGTCGCTGTTGCTGTGACGAAGTCGCCTGCTGAAACAAATGCCGTTTGGGTTGTGCTAAAGGATGCGTTTCCTGAACCATCGGTGGTGACTTCGATGGAACCTAGGAACGTGCGTCCTTGGCCGTAGCCATTGGCGTATTCCGCCGAATCAAAGAATTCTAACGTAAACGTCGTATTGGCTGTGCTGTTGAAGGTTCCCTCGATCGTGATTTGCGAACCGTCGCTGACCGCTGACGAAATGACCGGGAAGTTTTGCAGCGAGTTTCCTCCGGTGTCGGCGTCGCCAGCATCATTGACGGTGTAATAAGGAGCTGTGCCAACGCTGACGTCATCGCCAGAGTCCTGCAAATCGATGCCAACCATTCCACTGGCAGCGTCACCTTGCCGAGACAGGATGGTGCCGTTTCCGTAGATTGAGTTTTCGCTGATCTCAATGCCAAAGGCACCATCGTTGATCAAAACCCCAGCGCCGTAATTGTCAGCGATGATGTTGTGAATCAGTGAAATGTTGTTCGTGCCGCTTCGCAGTGCGATGGCATCGTACTGCACGTGCGATCCGCTGACAGGGCCGACGGCGTTGCCGACGATCGTGTTGTCACGAATGGTGATTCCGCTGGTGGATCCCGACAGGATGATTGCTTGCGTGGAGCTGCCGGTGAAGTAGTTCCCATCGATGATGCCGCCGGTCGAGCCGGTCATTGCGATCGCGTCACCGTTGCTGTAGTTGTACCCGCTGTTGAGGAACTGGTTGCTAGAGACAGTCCAATTGTCGGACCCATTGCTGGCGTGAAATCCCGTTGCTTTGGAATACGCAAAGATATTGTTGGACAGCGTACCGTTGTCCGCGCCCACCGATTCCACATGGTTGAAGCTGTTGATTGCGGCACCGGGATCGTCGATTCCGGTGGGAGCCACCCCAAAGACGTTCGAGTTGATCACTGTGTTTTGGACAGCATCTTGGATGTGGATGGCGGCATCGGAGGAAAAACCGTACATCGAGAATCCTTGCACCGTCACAGCATCGGCACCCACGACCAGCCCACTGAAACCGACTGCGCCCACGATCACGATCTCAGGGCGCTCGACGTCGCTGATCGCTTGCCCGTTCGTGCCTGCCTCGGTCACCTCACCCAGCGTGCCTGGGCTGACGTTACCCCCGAAAACGGTTTGAGAGGTTCCATCGAGGATGACGGACTCGGTGATCGTGGGCAGAGCGGCGGTGAGCGAGATTTGCCAATAGGCATCGGTTCCCGCCGTTCCGCTATACCCAGAATCGGTGTCGAGAATCGCAAAGTTAATCGTGTCTTGGCCGAGCGTGTTGTTGGCGGCTGTGATTGCTTCTCGTAGTGATACTTCTCCGTCGGTTCCGCCGCCGGCTAGGTACAGCTCCTCGATCGTGTAGCTTGTACCCAACCCGGTATCGTCGACATCGGATGTGGTGGTGACGTTGAGCGAGGTACTTTGCACGTCCAACACGGTGACCGTGATTGTCTGGTCGTCGGTGTAGACTCCGTCGCTGACCCGGACCGTGACTTCGTACACGTTATCCAGATCGCTGTCGTCCGCATTTTCGTAGTCAGGTGGGCTGACAAACGTCAAATTGCCTGAGGCATCGATCGCGAAATCATTTTGGTCCGTTCCGCCGATGATTGAATACGTCATCGTGTCGCCGGGTAAGTCGGCGTCGCTGACGGTGACCTGGGTCACGAAGGACACCGTTTCGTTCACGTTGATGCTGGCGGTTGCTCCACCACCATCGCTGGTGATCACGACAACGTTGTCGTTGATCGGGGTCAGCGTGATGTTGAACGTTCCTGTCGATGCCGTGCCGACGCCATCGTCCACGCTGAACGAAAAACTGTCCGAAAAGTCTTCGCTGCCGTAATGGTCGTAGGTGACCCGGCCCGCGTTGATGTCGGCTTGTGTGAACGAGGTGGCAACCATGCCGTCCATGGACAGCTGGCCATGATTGGGTGATCCCGTCACCGAGTAGGTGAGTTCGCCGATCGTGTTGTCGACATCCGTGGTTTCCAACATCGCGGATGTGATAATATTGAAAGATGATCCTTCAAAGAACGTAGCGCCGTCGTTGGTCGAAACGACCTGTTCGTCATTGACATCTGACACGTTGATTGTGACGGTATCCGCCGCCGTGCTGAATGCTGTCGTCCCGCCGCGTGACGAGACATCTGCCGTGGCCCCTGCCGTACCGCTGGTTTGGTCCCAAGCGTAGTAGCTCAGTGACATCGAGCCGCCATTTTCGGTGTCGGGCGTGAATCGAATTCGGTCGCTCGCTTTTAGAAGGAGGGCGTTGTTCATGTCCACGGACGGGATCGCCGTCCAGCTTCCGCTGTCGATGCTATACTCCAGCACTCCACCGCTGCCGGCGTCCGCATAGATCGCCAAACCTTCCACCGCGCCTGTGTCAACGTCCGAGACGCTGGATTGCAAGACCGCTGAGACCATTGCGGTAAAGGAGCCATTGCCTTCGGCCGTGTTGTAGACTGGTGCCCAGGGTGCCATCACCGGCGCATCATTGATCTGGGTCGGTTGGATGCCGCCGGAAATGGTGTTGCTCGTTCCGCCATCGCCATCGGTGATGTATTCCTCGATCGTTCGTACCGACGTCGACGGGTTTTCGGACGTATTTTCGTACGTCAGGTTGTCTTGGACCGCGTTGACGATCGTTTGCGTAGCGTTGCTATTGAACGTCACAACCAACGCGGTGCTGCCGGTGACGGGACCCGTGTAAGTTCCCACAACGACTCCGCCATAAGTCACATCGGTGCCACTGATTCCGACTTGGCCCGCACCGGTTCCCTGGTTGCGAATGTCAAGCACATCCTCGGCCAACGCATTGGACGTCAGTTGCAGGTGAAGTTGCCCACCGTCAAAGTCCGTGTTGTCGGCGTCGGTGATCGAGCTCGCGGCGCCGATCAGGTAGGGTCCGCTGTTTTCGTTGTACGGTAGTGTCCCGCTGGGTGAGCTGATCACGGGAGCCACATTGTCATCGACATCATCGACGGCGATAGCCATCACTTCGCTATACGAATTGCCGGCTGAATCAGTGACGCTAACGGTGACACTGTGCGACGTATTCGCTTCGTAGTCAATCAACGCCCCATCCGCGACCGTGATCTCGCCGGTGCTGCGATTGATCGCAAAACGTCCGCCTGCGTCATCGGTCAGGCTGAAAGTGAAACTGCTGAGAACTTCCGAAGCGTCCCACTCTATCACCACATCAGGAGAACCCGGCTTTGAATTGGTATCCCACCAGGTTCCATCGGTATTCGACAAAAACGCGTGGTCGTGTATGAAAACGTTATTGGGCTCGTCGACATTCCAGTTGTTGTAGAGACCGTTGACCGAAGAGCCGGTGGCGTCGCCTTGCCAGAACAGATCGCCGGGCTGAGTGCCTTCGTACCACCGATAATCGCCCTCGACAACGGTATCCGAAGCACCGAGCCAGATGTGGTCATTCACATCGGTAGCAAACTGATACACGAGCTGTTGTTCGTAGTCGGATCGGATCGTCACCAATTGGCCACTCACTCCATTGAGCAAGGAACCCGTGGCAATCGAGAGTGCGGAATTCCAGTCGGTATCCGCATCGACATAGCGATAAAACTTGCCCGTCGCGGCATCGTAAGACAGCGTCGGATCGTCGTTCAGGATCGCCGAGACCGCGGCGGGAATTTCGATCACTTGGACATCGGCGATGGCCGCAGCGTTTTGGCCCGTTTCGGTCGAAGCAAATCGCAGATCGGCGGTCGGACCGTCCGCGGTGAATGTGAATGACTGGTTTTGCCAGAGCATATTGCTATTGGACCAGCCCGCCGTCTTCGTGATCGTAAAATCAACGCTTTCACCTGCTGCCGAAACCCGGTAATCCTTGGTCTCATTGCCTCCGGCAAAGTTACCCGAAACCGCGAAAACGACTTGATATTGTCGCCCGGCTTCTACGTCCAGTGTTTGGACGATTGAGCCTTGCGAACCGCCGCCATTCAAGTGGACGCTTCGTCCCCCAAGCGGTGAAGCTTCCCAAGTGGTTCCAATCAGCGTGGCATTGCCTGAATCCACTGTCCAGTTTCCGAAGGATTGGCCAGCGTCGTAGCCAGTAAAACTGCCCGGATCAGGGGCTTCGAGGAACAAACCATCGGCCGCCACATCGTTGCTAACGTCTGGATCGCTCGGTACGACGAAGCCGACGGTGGTTCCGTTGCTCTCGTTCTCAACGACATGCAAATCTTCGACAGGTGTGCTCGCGACAAAACCAGCTCCAATGGCATGACCAACAATCAGGTTATTTCCGTTGACGACATCGACAACTTCACTGGATCCGTTAAACCCATCCATCTGCCAATTGGCGACGAGACCGCTTGGCAGACTACCGCTGTCAAACTTGTTTTGATAGTTCAGCGAAATTTCTGCCTCGCTGCGAACTTCGTCCCAAATGCGAACGTCGTACAACGTGCCCTGAAATGCATTGGCGGAGTACAAGTCACCCGCATCGTCGGAGTCTTGCCCGATAACCAAACCAACCGTTGGGCTGTCGTAGAGGGTATGGCCAGTCCCCTGGTCTGTCATTGCTTCGACAAACTGTCCATCGACATAGAACCTCACGTCACCATTGGTTTGATCCCACGTAACGGCAAAATGGTGCTGGTCACCATCAAGAAGTTCCGCGAACGACAGCGTGGTCGATTCAGGGTTGGAATCAGCGATGGAGAAAAATAGCGTCCCGTCTGCATTGATCCCCGCAGTGAACTCGTTGGCAATCCCGCCCTCCCAATAGTCGATCAAGGCAATGTACCCGCTGGGTACGGTATCGAGCTGGAAGGTTGCTTCAAAAGTCACTTCCCCCAATCCACCTAAGATCGGACTTCCATCAGCGAGTTGCAAATACGCGTCGTTCCCGCCATCGGTATTGAGCTCGATGCCGCTTGACAGATCGTTCGGTGCGTTATTCGATTCGGCAATGTCGCCAAGCGAAACCGTAAAGACTTCGTCATAGGTGTTCGAGTCACCATCGGTAACGCGGACGGTCATGGAGTGTGTCGGATTGGTTTCATAATTCAACAGCGTCCCATCGGCAACTGTGATCGCGCCGGTGCTGGCATCGATCGCAAAGGCACCGGCGACGGTTTGTGATTGGATCGAATAGGTTAGCGCATCGGTCACGTCCAGGACGTCGTCGGCATTCCATTCGACAATGGACTGTGCCAACGCTCCACTGCCCGAGTCATCCCATAGCCCGTTCGCGTAAAGTTTCGCGAAATCTTGCCCGCCATCGTCATTTGGTTCTCCCGGTGTCCAATTGGAATAGGCGTCGTCGACACGGTAGCCAGATGCGGTCCCACGCCAGATGATTTTGCCAGCCGAATTGCCTGTGTACTCTTGGAAATCGCCTTCAACGTTTTGGTCCGAGTAACCTAACCAGACGTCTCCGCCACCTTGGATGGCAAACAACGTGGCCAGCTCATTTTCAGCCGCGGAACCGATCGTCAACAATTGTCCTGAGACGCCACCAAGCGTTGTTGCAATGGCAGAGGACTGCGCGTCGGTCCAGCTAGAGGTCGAGCGGACGATTTTGTAGAACTTGCCCGTCTCTTCGGAGTATCGCAAGTCTGATTCAGCAGCCAGTAACGATGAAATCTTTGCTGCGCGTTCCGCATCCACACCCGAAACACTGCCCACCACAC
This sequence comes from Novipirellula aureliae, assembly GCF_007860185.1. NCBI lineage: Bacteria > Pseudomonadati > Planctomycetota > Planctomycetia > Pirellulales > Pirellulaceae > Novipirellula > Novipirellula aureliae. The sequence continues at coordinate 152,296 of NZ_SJPY01000003.1, read as the reverse complement.
TTCCGTTGAGCGTGTTTTCGTCGATCGCGAATGTGAGTGCCGCTTCGCTGTTGGTGAATCCGCTTTCGGCGGTGTGTTTTACGGTGAGGTTATTGCCGCTGACCGAATCCACTACGATGCCGTCAGAAGAAAGTTGGTCGAACTTCCAGTTCGCTATCATGTTAGCTTCGTCATACGGCAGTCCACTTCGACGGCTGGCCGCAATTTCCTGTTCGGTGCGAACATCATTGAACAGTCGAACATCGTACAGTTTGCCCTTGAAGGTCTGCTCATTGTTGAAGCCGCCTTCGACCGCATCCTGTTCCTGCCCCAATAGCAACGTTCCGCCGCTATTGATGGACGAAGTCGCATTGATCCCGGTGCCCGAGTCAACCAGAACCCCATCGGCGTAGATTTTCACCGCGCCTCCGGAACTGTCCCATGTCACCGACCATGTGTGAATTTCTCCGTCGCGGAGAGTGTTGTAGTCGATCGCGGTGGAGACGAAACTGTTGCCTCCCACCTGCACAATCGCTCGCCCCGCTCCACCGTTTGTGTTGATGTAGACCAAGAACTCATTGGTGGAGGCCCCCCCCGCGTATGAGATCAGCGTGGTGTCATCGTCGGTCGTGTTGGTGCTGAACTGGGCTTCAAAACTGATCTGAGTCAGATCAACCGAGCCGATTCCATTGTCGGCCAACAGATAGACGTCGTCACCACCATCGTCATTGATGCTCAGCCCTCCACCGTTCGTGATCGTGGCAGACAGATCGGTAGGAGTCTCGGATCGATACTCATAGAGTTCGGTCATGTCCGGGTCGTTGACCGCGTCGTTATACACTCGCACGTCATCGATCAAACCGGTGAATTCGCCGCCAACGGAACCGATATCATACGCACCAAGCTTCACTGATGTCGCGTCTTCTAAGTCGTCGAAGAACGCCGTCGTGGTTGCGTCGCCCTGCGAATAGGTCACGGCGCCGCCGGTCAGCTCGACCCCATCGATGTACAGTGTCGTACCACTACCATCGGTAGTAACCGCCACGTGATGCCAGGCGTCGTCATTGATGGTCGCGGTCGAGGTCGCACGCATAAGAGCCGAACCACTCGCGTTGACCGCCCAAATCAGATTGCCGTCTTCAATCCAAAGCGAGGCGAAGTTGCTGGTCGCACCGTCACTTAAATCGAAGATGGTTGAGAGACTTGTCGACGAAAGTTTGACCCATGCGGCGATGGTGCCCTCGGTCAATCCAGAAAAACGATCAACATTCGCCGACAGGTCCACATAGTCCCCCGTTCCGTCGAGCGTCAGTTTTCCATCGCCGACTTGATTGGTTCCATCCGTCGTGTCAATCGCCGCATCGCCAACGAGAGTGCCGTCATAACCATTCCCGCTGCTGTCCGTTGCGTCTAAACCGGAGTCGAATTGGTAGTGTGCTAACAACTCTAGGACGGATGTGTATTCGTATGCACCGATGTCGGCGTTCTCATCCCGTTGGTTTCCCAGAACATCCGTGACCGGGGCGGCCCCGCCACCTCCGTCGATTGCCACATCTCCTGCACTCAATGTGTGGTAAGCAAGCCCCGTGGTCGCGTCGATCGTGCGATCGCTGGCATCGTAGGCCCCCGTGATGTCGGTTCCATCAGCACTGAAGTATTGGTACTCCTCGATAATGTTGTATCCATTGCTGACCACGTTGTTGTAGGCATCAGCGCTGGTGCCTGTGTTGTCCGCAAGGATCGAGCTTTGGATCGTCGTGGATGCCCCAGCGTAGATGCCTCCAGCAACCGAACCGGCGCTGTTATCGACGATCGTGGAGTGCTGGATATTCGTCGTTCCCGATCCGGTGTTAATCGCACCTCCATGCGAGGAGGCTGAGTTTCCACTCATGTCCACATTGGACATGGTGAGTGACACACCACCCTGGAAGATACCACCGCCGGCGGCGGCATGATTGTCAAAGATCGAAACCTGATTCAGGAAGGCAGTCCCGGTGTTGAAAATGGCTCCACCGTATCCGCTATCGGTGGAGTTATCACGGAAAACGACGTCCGAGGCATTCAGGATTCCCGCGTTGTAGACGCCGGCACCGTTTACGCTCGTGATTGCTCCATCTGCCACGGCAAGCTGGTTCAAGGTCAGCGAACCTCCGCTCTTGATATCGAAGATACGGTCACCGAGTCCAATGCCACTAATCGTTGTTTCAGCTGCGTTGACTCCAACGATCGAGATAGCGCTGGTGATATCCAGGTCACCCGTGGCAGCGAGGTTCTCGTCAGCGCCGGATTGAATCAACGCGTAGTTGTTGTCACCCAAGAAAATGGTGTCCGCACCCGCTGTGTTGTTTGCAGCAATGATCGCTTCACGAAGCGAGATACCGTCGCCGCCGTCGTTGGCCATCAGTGTCGCGAAACTAGTCGTATTCCCGTTGAGGCTATCAAGCGTGTTATTGACCGTGATCGTGTCAACAACCTCTAGCAACTCTTGGATGTCACCGCCGCTGAGTACGCGATCGTAAACCCGTCCGTCATCAATGAAACCATCAAACTCGCCGCTAAACGTTGAACCGCTGTATTTATCGATGCCCCACGCCAAATAATCAAGTTGCGAGACGTCGTCGAAAAAACGATCGGTACTAGACGAACCTGAGGAATAGCTCACGCTCTGCTGAACACCGTTGACGTAAATTTTGTTTCCACCGGTACCCACCGTGACGGCGACGTGGTTCCATGTCCCCGTGGTCAGATTGGCGTCAGTGGTCATAAAGTCCAGATAATTGGTGTTGCCGTCTTTGACGATGAAAAAGAATTCATCTCCATCCAAACCCAGAGCAATTCGCGAATCTCCGTCACCACTGTCGGACGCCTCCAAAATCACCGTCGCCCCTGACACGGTATCCGTGTAGACCCATGCCGAAATCGTGCCTTGAGTAAGATTGTCAAAATTCGCAACGTGCGCACTCAGGTCAACGTAGTCATCCGTTCCGTCGAGGCTCAGCTTTCCATCGCCGATTAGATTCGTTTCACTAGCGGTATTGATCGATGCGCCGCTGGCCAAGGTTCCGTCATAATTGTGGCCGCTACTGTCATCCGCATTTGTATCGAAGCTGTTATGCAGAACGAGGTTGGACGCAATGTCGAGTGTCGAATGCCAAGAGGTCTGTGTCGCATCGCCGAAAGCCACATCATGATCGATATCACCGACCGCGTATTCCAAGACCCAGTCCCCCCCCAGATCGGCGTGGCCTGTTGCATCATCACTTGCGGCCACATCGGCCTGTGTGACCAACGCGATCATGTCGATCAGATCTTGGCCCGCTTCGGTCGAAGCCAGATCACAACCATAGATCAGAATATCCCCATCGGAATCGAGGGCATGTCCCCAGGAGGCAATGTCACCTGCACTGCCAAGTGCCGAATCGGTATCGAGCCGTGCATTTCCTAATTCGATCCCTTCGCCGTCACCATGGCTGACGATATGAATCGCATCGACGCCCGTGAGCGTTTCGAGCGCACGCGTGATCTGGTCTATCCCGTTCAATTCACCATCAAGATGAAACACGACCCACTGGGTGTGAACGTCCGAATCCGCCCGTAGGCCATCAAGTAGGGTGTCCGCATCATCAACATTTCCGTCGATGAAGACCACTTCGATCGGTTGTGCCGGATCGAACGCCGGGGCGTCAATCCGATCGGCCGGATCCATAAGATCGGACGAAGCGACGAGCGAATGCGCAGCATCGTCCGCAGCAGGCGGTTCAAAAACGTGCGTATCGACGACTTCGCCATCGGCATCGGCAAAATGGTTTATCAACGACCCAGCGAGGTCTGCATCCATGTCCGCGGAAACATGATCCCCGTCGATCGCATCGCCGCTAAGCAGGATTCGGTCTTCAAGCGGGTAAAAGTCAAATTCGCGACTCATGTTCTTCTTGCCAATCATTCAACAGGGCACATTCAACAGGGCACAGGGGGCCCTTAACATTGGTTCTTTCCGTTGCACGCAATGTCTGCGCAGAAAGATCCATTTATTTAATCGCCAAGATGGGCACTTGAGACAGACGATTGGTGAAAGAAGTCAGGTTACAGTGACCGTGCTGGTCACGCAGGGATTCCCGTGCCTTTCTAGCCCCCGGCATCGGCCCCCAGGGAGAGTCGTGCGCCCCCCCTTGGTCGCGAGGTGAAACGAATGATTACATCTTTAACGACAAGCGTCACTTCGTTTTTCAATTGCGATCATTTAGCCAATGCCGTTACTTGCCAAAGGGTAAGACATTGTTGACGGGATAGCAGGACCTTTCCGGTTAGGCGCTCTTTGTCAAACAAACTAGTTGTTAAGCCGTTTGTTTGAATAATGCCGGATTTTCTGCAGGACCATCATATCCATCACACCCAATCTGACCGATCAGAGAACGGTGTGGACTGTGCGCACAGACCGCCCTTTTTCTCAACGCGAACTGTCTATCAGCAATGCGTTTGAAACGCCCCAAACTCTTCACTGCGATTACGCTAGCAACGCTTGCTTCGGCAATGTTTGCTACCGGTGCGCGTGGACTTGATGCACAGCCGTCCGACGATTCTGTTCTGGAAGGTTTCCAAAAGACGCAAGGCGATGACGCATTTCAGTGGTGGAACGCGTTGATCAAAGGATCAATATTACCTCAGCCTCACTTCGTCTCCTTCGATTTGAATACAATCTTGATCGATACGCTCAATCACAGCCCGCGGATTCTAGGTGTTTCGAACCGGGCGAGTATGGCGTTGGAGCAAGTGGTGCAGCAAGACGCCGCCTTCGATGCGATGATGCTCTTTGAAACGAACGCAGGTCATACCAATGATCCCGTCGGCAACACCCTGACCACGGGTGGTCCGCCTCGATCGATCCAAGACAGCTTTTCAGCCAGTGCCGGAATTCGCCGAACAAGTCGCGACGGCACAACGGTTGACCTTTCGCAAGAGCTTGGCACGCTCAACAGCAATAGCCTGTTTTTCTCTCCGACCGATCAAGGAAATTCGCGTCTGAGTTTAAGCCTCTCGCGTCCGCTGCTCGCACGCGGAGGTCAAGTTTACACCGAGCGGCTGTTGACGAACGCCCAAATTGAATCGGGAATCTCGTGGCAAGAGATGCGGCGTGATGTCGAGAAACGTATCGCCGAAGTCATGATTGCCTATTGGGAACTCTATCAATCACGTTGTCATTTCCTGCAGCAACAAAAACTGATCGAGCGTGGTGTGGAAATCGAACGCGTGATCCAAGGCCGCTGTGACTTTGATTCGAGTCGAATTGAACGCACCAAGACTCGAGGACGCATCGCCCGCCGAGTCGATCAAGTGATTGAAGCGGAGGCTCAAGTGCGTCGCCAACAAGCGCGTTTGGCAATGCTGGTCGGCAGCGAAGCATTGGCCGAGGCGGAGAGCCGTGTCGAAATGATTCCAACCGATCTTCCGCTGGCCGAACCATTCGTCTACGACCTGCGGAGTGCCGTTTTGGTCGGACTCAAAAAACGTCCCGAAGTCCGTGCGGCAGCTGGTCAACTCGAGTCGGCTGCATTGGCGCTTCGCATCAGCCGCAACCAACTATTGCCTCAACTCGACGCGGTGATCGACGGCTATTTGGCAGGACTCAACGGAAACTACGCGATCTTCCGATCCTTTTCGGATCAATTCAGTAATCTGCAGCCTGGCATCAGCGCTGGACTTCAATACGAGCTGCCAAGAGGCAATCGGTTTGCGCGGTCGCGCAACCGCGAAGCAATGTTTTTGTATCGTCAAAGGGCCGAGGAATTGCGTGAAGCGATTCAACTCACACGAGCGGAAATTGAATCGGCCGTCATCAACGTCCAAACCGCGATCGATCAGCAGCAAAGCAAACGTGAAATGGTGTTGACTGCAACCGCCGAAGAAGAAATCTTGACACAGCGATACCTGCTACTCGGCGGTGACGGATCGCGAGTCGGATTGGTTCTGGAGAACTTACTTGATGCCCAACAACGCCGTGCCGATGCCGAACGAGCATGGGTCTCGACTCAGGTGCAGTACCTCGTCTCACTCATTGAGCTACAACGTGCAATGGGCAATCTATTAGTGCATGAATCGATTGAAACCGTTCGTGATACCTGCGACAACCAAGTGAACCTATTTCGCATATCCGAGTCAGAACACCCCTTGCCTACCCAGCCCAATGATTACGACAATAGCCGCGAGTTGATTGAAACCTCTGAGATGATCGATGTGGAATCGGCAAAACCGGTTGATCGGTTTGATTCATCCAAAAACACTCAACCACAAACACAAAGCTCGACAGTTCAATCTCCAAGTGTGGGGGGCGCTCTGCACGAAACGGGGCTTATTGAAACGATCGTCGAAAGGGGCGGCCCTCAATGAGCTACCTCAACTTTAGGATTCGTTTGCCTCTTGCGTTGACGCTGTTGCTCTTGGGCATCGGCTTGGCCAAAAGATCGTATGCACAAAGCGGTCTTCATGCACCGGCACAAACGCTTGTTTATGATGGCTTCACACGGCCGCTTTACGATGTGATGGTCGCGGCATCCGAAGCAGGGATCCTACGCTCGGTCCTCGTCGAAGAGGGTGACTCGGTCGAAAAGGACCAAGTCATCGCTCGATTAGACGATGAAATGCAGCGGTCGGCGGTAGAAATCGCGGCGCGTCAGGCATCGATGAAGGGGGCCGTCGATGCAGCCGTTGCAGAACGATTGCTGCAAGAACAACGCCTTCGTATGCTCCGTGAACTTGAAGCCAAAAACATGTCACGTCCGGATGAGGTTCGCCGAGCCGAAGCCGACTTCAGCATTGCCAAAGCCAAGTTGACCTCCGCAGAAGAACAAATGGAGCTGAGAAAACTAGAACTCGAACGCTACCAATTGCAACTTGAGCGGCGACAAATCCGTGCTCCTAGCAAGGGCATTATCTCACACTTGTTTCTCGACCGTGGTGAGTTCGTTTCACCGAACGAGCCCGTCGTCGCCCGCTTGTTGGTCGTCGACCGAATCGTCGGGATCTTCAATGTCCCAGCAGAAGAGATCCGTTTTCTATCGGTCGGTTCTCCCGCACGAGTCTATTTTCGAAGCACAGGCGCTACGTTGGCGACAACCATCCACAGCATCGCGCCCAATATCGATGGCGAAAGTGGTACCGTAATGGTACGGGTAGAACTCGACAACGCCAATCAAATGATCTTAGCAGGCGATCGATGCACGCTGACACTGAATCGTGCACCGAGCGGAAACGCAATTCACCGCAAAAGCAATTTCGAGCAATCTTTTCAGGCGAAAGAGCGTCCAAGGGAGGTTCTTTCACGTTGAGCCCTGTTGATCCTCTACTGACGTTCGCTACCCAATCGACCCTGAGCGTGTCGATCGGTAGTGATGCGCAAACACCTCTTGAAATGCCAGTCGCGTCAATCGAACAACAGCCTGAAGCTCAGCGAGAGCCAATCGAGCACGCAATCGAAAATGACGATTCCCAACGAACGGACTCGAGTCTTCGAACGGACTCATCGCCTCCGGCACAGCTTGGTCAATTGTTCGAAATACTTGGTGCAATGGCTTCCTCGGAAACCCGCTCGGACGCGATTCGCTCGTTGACCACCGAATTGGCACGTCAATTTCCCGGAACCACCGTCCGCTGTGGAATTGGTGGTGATCGGCTTCGACGACTTTATGATCACCGACTCGGCTGGCTCGGCCCTGGTAGTTCGCCGCATCAAATGGCAGCGAAATACTGGAACGACGCCGAACTTGACCGCACCGGGGTCACCGAGACGAATGAGTCACTGGTGATATGCTTGCCTCGCATCGACCGCTCAATGACCTGCGTTGTATGGATTCATCCCCTCCGAAAGTCGCAAGTCTTTACCGAATGGTTACGTGCAATCGATCAAACCTTGGCGACCGTGTTTTGGAGTCGGCCCCAGCATACCCTCCCCAAGGCGATTCGAAATCTGACACGCCGCTCCCTGTTGTTTATCGCCGTCACGATCTTCTTCCTGGGACTCGTCTCATTGTGGCCGGTCCGTTACCGCATCGCATGTACGGCGCGAGTCAAACCGATGAGCCAACGGATGGTCGCCGCTCCTTTCGAAGCGGTGTTGTTGTCCTCGCGGATAAAACCGGGGACATCGGTGAGGGCAGGCGACGTGCTCGCTTCGCTCGATGGACGTCCGTTACGCATGGAACGAGAAGCGATTGCGGCAGAGATTCAACAAGCAGCGAAGGAACACGATACCGCATTGGCGACCGGAAAAGTTGCCGAGGCACAACAAGCCAAGCTGCGACAACGGCAATTGATGCGGTCCTTCGAGTTATTGTCAGATCGCTTGAATCGACTCCAAATCGTCAGCCCCATTGATGGAATCGTGATCAGCGGTGAGCTAAGCCAATTTGTCGGAGCGCCTTTGGAATTGGGCCAATCGCTATTCGAAATCGCTCCGCTTGAAAGCATGACGATCGAAGTTGAAATCCCCGCTTACGAAATTGGCTATGTCAAAGCGAACGCCGATACTCGCATCCGCTTCCCGGCGGTCGGGGGTCGCTCGATCGAAGCACCATTGTCCGAACTCTACCCCGCTGCGGAAATCCGCGATGACCAAAACATCTTCATCGGAAAAGTGGAAGTCGAAAACCGAGACGGAAAACTGAGGCCCGGCTTAAAGGGAAACGCTACCACCTACGGGCCCATTCGCCCTTGGGTTTGGTCTTGGATACGAAGTAAGTTTGAACGAATTGTTTGGTGGAGTGGGTATTAGTGATGTGGCATTTGGATGGTGCGTGAGTTGGATAGGGTGAGTTGGATGGATGACGTGAAACAATGACAACACCGAATGTTATTCTGGATGCGGAGGTCGAGTTCTCGACTTCGGAATCGAGCGGACGGACCGCTTACATCGCTCATCACCAAGCGACCGGAAAGTTCTTTCAATTCGGAAGTGAGGAATACCGTATCGCAATGTTGCTTGATGGCGTGCGTGACATCACGGAAATTCACTCGCTATTACTGGAAGAAGGCATCGATTGGGACCGAGAAGATGTCGCCAAGCTTATTGCTGAATTGGTGAAATCAAACCTGGCCGTTGTCGGCGGAGCCAATTCGCAGTCCGCATCCGCGACGCCGACTGAGTTCGCATTGGCCACCGCAAACAACCCCTGCATCGAGTCGGCCCCAAAAGCAAACGCACCGTTCGCAAGCCCTCCCGCCGCCGAGCCTCCTCCGTCTGCCGTGGGCCCTCCGCCTGCTGTGGGCCCTCCGCATGAGGGACTTTTTCGGCGTTCGCTGGCCTACTTGCCGTTATTGATCTCCCAACGCATCCCGCTGTTTCATGGTGATGCCTATGCCGCCTGGCTTGACCGTCGCATCGGACGGTTGTTCGATCCGCTGGGAATCGCCATCTGGAGTATGCTTGTTTCGAGCGGTTTGTTCGTTGTCTACGGTCATTGGCGAGCATTCGCAGCCGAAATGCGGCATCTGTTTGATCCCCAGCTATGGCCTGTGACGGTGACCATTCTGATTCTAGCGAAGATCCTCCACGAGTCGGGACATGCGGCAACGGCTAAACATCATGGCATCAAGGTGGGTGATATTGGCATCACGTTCTTTTTCCTTGCCCCGCTTGCTTATGTCGACGTCACGGATGCGTGGCGACTAAAAAATCGTTTTTCGAGAATCCAAATAGGCCTTGGGGGCGTTTACTTGGAACTAGCGGTCGCCGCCATCGTCGCTTGGACCTGGTGGCTCTTACCCGATGGCTATGCAAAGCATCTAGCGGCACAAGTCTTTTTGATCGTTGGTCCCGCCACGCTCATCGTCAATGCCAATCCATTGCTTCGGCTGGATGGCTACTACGTCGTCTCCGACTTGGTCGGTATCCCCAATCTAAGAATGCATGGGCGGCGTGACCTTGGGGCATACTTAGAATGGTTGTTCTTTGCAGTCCCACGCCGGCGTTCACTGTTGATCGGATGGCAGTATTGGTTTGGCATCTCGCACGCTCTCGCCAGTGTCATCTTTCAGTTTTTTTGGATGGGCGGACTGGTTATTGGGGTTGCGATGTGGGACCGGGGAGTCGGAATCCTGTTGGCCACTGCCGCTCTACTGGTCTGGTTCGTCCTACCCACTGTCCGTTGGCTAAGCAAAATTTGGATGCTCGAGCCTGGTGATCGTTTTTTCATGAATCGATATCGGCATCGATTGTTGTTCTACGTCACCTTGCTCGTGGCTGCGTTCCCCTACATCGCGATCTGTCCATCGCCACTCGACCGCCGCGTTGCGGTCATCGTCCGCTTTCAAGATGAACAAATCGCTCGCTCGCCAAGCGACGCCTTTGTCGAAAATGTTCTGGTACAGCACGGCGAGTTTGTCGAAGTAGGCAAGTTATTGGTACATCTTTCCGATCCCGACTTGATTTTGCGGAGAGACAAAAAAGCAGACGACTTCGAGCTGGCTCGGATGAGAGCGATTCAGTCCCGACAGAAGGGCGAATTGTCGCGAGCGGCCGCCTTCGCTGAACACGCGCAATCACTTGCTCGCCAACTAGCCGAACTCGATAACCAAGTCTCCCAGCTAACCATCTACGCCTCGCGCGACGGATACATCTTATCCAGCCGAATGGAATATTTGACTGGCGCGTTTGTGAAACGAGGACAAGAAATACTGCGTGTCTCGGATCCTCGTGAGAAGGAACTGTTGGCGTTAATCCCTGAACGCGATATCGTTGCCTATCAGCAGGCGAGCGAAGGGAATTGGGAAGCCAATGTTCGGCTTCGTGGTGGAAAATCAATCGTTGCCCGCCCCGGTCCCCTACGTCCGCGAGCGTTTCAAACGCTAGCCCATCCTGCATTTGCAGCCACTTCGGGTGGGCCATTGGCGGTCGAACCATCGCCAGACGAAGGGAACGATCTTCGGTTGGTCAACGCTCATCTCGAGAGCATCAGCAAGCTCGACCCGATCACCAGTGCGGAAGTTCGAGCGGGACAACTCGGGAAAATGACACTGGCCGATAATCGCCCACTTCTATCACGAATCATCGATTCCTTCTTTGCAGCATACCGCTAACGGTCTGCTATTTCTGTTAAACCGCCAGCCCATCAGGCCGCTCGTTTCCTATCAGAGCCACGCGCCGATGGCGATTGTCGCTCCGCTGGAAAGGTCCAATTCGATCAAAGGCCCAATTCGTTCCGTGTCAATCGATGAAGGCTGGCAGTTGGGGAGATGTCGATGGCGCGATGAGGGTAGCGGAGATAGCAAGGAGCGGTTTCTCCACGCTGGAACAATCGGAACTCTTTCGCCCATCGGATAAGACGAAATTTGTCGCCGATAACACGCGGACTGCGCGGGGCTGTCACACATTCGACGGCATGCAAGAGCAATCCGGCATTAATTTCTCAATTGCCCCGATTATCCCAGAACTAATTATTGACATAGGTGGATAAGTGGATAGATTAACGGGCTCAGGGCGAGAGGTTCGCCCAAATTACGCAGCCGTTAAAGCTTACTCGATTTTCTTCTGTTGCCTCACTGGCTGTGAGACGTATTTTGGAGGGTTACCCTAGATGAAAGCATCATTGCTTAAGACAGTGCTAAGCGTTTTCGCGACATTGGTGTTCGCAGTCAACGTTCAGGCGCAATGTGGTTCGTGCGGAGGCTGTGAAAGCGGCTCCGGTTGTGTTTCGTCCGACGCTTCTGGCGTTGTGATGGGCTCAGGTTCGGGTGCTTGCGGCCCAACCTATCAAACGCAGACCGTTATGCGGTCGCAAATGGTTACGGAGACCCGAATGGTCCCCACGACGACTTACCAACGTCAAACGCAAACCCGTATGCGTACGGTTAGCAAGCAAGTCGCACGAGTGGAAACTCGTTCGCAAGAGTACACTGTGATGGTTCCTTCGACTCAGACAAAGACTGAAACGTATACCGTCCAGGTTCCTGTTCCTTACACCGAAGAAGTGTCTTACACCGTTCAGGTGCCTGTCACGACCGAAGTTGAACAGTCCTACCAGGTCTGCGTTCCTTACACCGAAAACGTTGAGCAAACCTACACGGTACAGGTTCCCTACACGGAAACGAAGACCCAAACTTACATGGTCAACGTTCCTTACACCGAGCAAGTCGAGCAACAGTACACCGTTTCGGTTCCTGTTCAAAAGACTCGCGAAGAAACCTACCAAGTCTGTGTTCCTTACACCGACACAGTAACTCAGGAATACACGGTTAACGTTCCTTATACCGAAACGCGTACTCAAGACTACACCGTCAACGTTCCTTACACCGAAACGGTTGAGCAAACTTACACGGTATCGGTTCCTTACACGGAGCAAGTCGCTCAGACTTACCAGGTCGCCGTTCCTTATACCGAACAAGTCGCCAAGACTTATCAAGTTCGCGTTCCTGTGCAGCAGACCCGGACTGCATACCGAACCGTGACAACTTGTGTGCCTGTGACCACGATGAAGACGGTTACCAAGGACATGGGCAGCTACCAATGCCAAGCCGTTGCTTCTAGCAGTAGCGTTTGCGGAAGTCGTAGCGGAATCCTTGGCGGTTGTGGTCTTCTCGGCAAACGAGGCGGCTGTGGTTGCGGATCCGCATGTGGTTCAGCTTGCGGATCTTCCTGTGGCTCCGCTTGCGGTTCGTCCGCTTGTGCTCCACAAGTTTCGTACCGTCGCGTTTACGTTCCGAACCCTGTTTGCGTGCAAGTCCCCACAACGACTTACCAACGCCAAACTCAACGAGTTCCTTACACCTACACGACGACCAGCTACACTTGCCAAACGCAAACTCGCATGGTTCCTGTCACCAAGATGCGATGCGAAACTCGTACTCGTATGGTGAACGTTACGAAGTACCGAACGGAGCAACGTACGCGTTCAGTCCAAGTCCAAAAGTGCCGTCAAGAAACGCGTACTCGTGAGTACCAAGTTCAATTGTGCCGTCAAGAAACTCGCACCCGCGAAGTTCCTGTCACTCGCACACGTATGGAAACTCGCACCCGCGAAGTTCCTTACTGCGAAATGACGACCGAAACACGTAGCCGCATGGTTACCGTCAACAAGTGCCGTCAAGAAGAGCGTACTCGCGAATACCAAGTCACAAAGTATCGCACGGAAACCAAAACCCGTAGCGTTCCTGTGACTCGTACGAAGATGGAGACTCGCACTCGCAAGGTTCCTCAAACGACCATGAAGACTGAAACCCGTACTCGTACGGTCAACAAGACTCGTATGGAATCGCAAGAGAAAACTCGCGAAGTAAGCTACACGGTCTGCACTCCTGAAACTCGTACCCGTACCTACAACGTCACGGTTTACGATACCGTTCAAGAGGAAGTGCCAGAAACTTACACCGTTTGTGTTCCAGTGCAAACGATGAAAGAAGTTCAAGTTCAAACTTGCCAGCAGGTTCCAACGACGATCCAAGTTCCTGTCTACAACACTCAACCAGCCGTTTCGTCTGGTTGTAGCAGCTGTGGTGGTGCGGTCATGCAATCGGCTCCCGTCATGCAGTCCGCTCCGATGGCAACCGGTGCTGGTTGCGTCAACTGCGGCAACTAATTTGCTCGCTCTCGCGAATTTTGGTTAACCCTTCGAGCGTCGCGTTGACGTGAGAAACAGGAGTAGCCCCGGAAAGCAACGTGTTTTCCGGGGCTTCTTTCGTGCCATCTCGACAAAATTCGTGTACCAAAGGAGATTACGCCGCTCGAAATAATACTTGATTGCGAGGGACGCTGGTCAGTGCTTCATGGCCATAGGTTGTCAGCATGGCGTCGGCGACTTCAAAGCCATGACGGAACAAGAGACTGAACTCATGATGCGTCAGCCGGCGGAGAGTCGTTTCCATCTGCGCCGCAGCATGGACTTCATCGTCGGACAGGGCAGGCTTCCCTTTGCGCGGACCTCGAGAATAGATCTTTTTGGTCGCCAACCCCAACCGCAAATAGGCTCCCGTACCAGGGTTCTGTTTGAAATAGTCAATCAACATTCGAGCCCGAAGACTTCGGACTTGATCCGTTGCGATGTCCACCAACCGCATCGAAGCTTTCAAGTAACCAGGCCTCCATCGCGATTGTCGCGTTTCGGCAGACAAGGGACGCGATGCATCGCAAACAATCAAAAAATCGGTGCCCTCACGTAGCCCTTCGCCAGGCTTGAAGAGGGACTCGACTCCTAAGTTGTCATAGACACCACCATCCCAAAGATGGAGTCGCTTGTATCTCGGCGAGATACTTTGCCACTGTTGATCAGCGTACTCACACCAAGCGTGATGTCGCGACCGCACCACGAGTGGCCCGATTAGGCCGGGAACCGCTGCCGAGGCCGCCAAGGCGTGCGATAGACGAAAGTCAGGATCCGAGACATATTTGGTTTGATAGTCTCCCATCAACTCCCGCTCGAAACGCCAATTTTTGCCCGTTTGGTAACAGGTTGCGTTAATGATCCAGCGTGGCGTGATTGGCAAATCCGACAACGAACCGGCGATCCCCCATTTGCTCTTCAAGGCGTCACCGAGTACCGATGCTCGCCCCAATGCGAGTCGCCATGGCAACAAAAGGGACTTTAGAATGTAGGTTCGCTGCAGATTTTGCGTCGTCAACAGCGCAAGACATCGTGGCACAACCTCATGCAAATATTCGTCGCTCGCGGGCCAACGCAATCCGGCCGACGTAAAGACAAGCCCAGCTGCCAAACTGCCCCCGGATACGCTTGATAGGATCTTAACATCGCCCAACAAATCCTGACGAGCTAATCGTGCGAGGACGCCCAGATGAAACACCGTTGCGCGTACCCCTCCACCGGAAAATGCAAGTGCGATCTTCATGAATACTTGAGCAGGAGGTGAGAAACGAGTGTCATTGGGTTTCAATCTCAGTGGAATACGAAGAGGATTCAGCCTTCAGACTAGCATCCCATCGATCGGCAAATCCATATCAATCTTCAGCGCTGCGTTCCTTGGATACCCTGGTTCGCCACAATGAGAGAGCACGGGTGCTTTGCCAACATTTGAACATGGGGTAGGCATCCTGCCTGCCAACTCGTAACTCTTAGAAAACGCAGGCTAAAAGCCTACGCCACGAAAAAGCATGATAAAGCATCAGGACGCCTGCGGTTTCACGAGCGAGTAGATGTCTTCAAGGATGAGGTATAGGCAAGGGACGAGCAACAGAATAATGCAGGTTGAAAACATGATCCCAAAACCTAGGGAAATTGCCATCGGAATGATGTACTGCGCTTGCAGCGACTTTTCAAAAATCAGGGGCACCAGACCGCCAAAGGTGGTCAACGTGGTCAGCATGATGGGGCGGAAACGACGCAATCCCGCTTGCGTGATCGCTTCATGGGCTGAAAACTCGCGGCGACGCCGGTTGGCATAGTCGATCATGATGAGTGAATCGTTGATGACGACCCCCGAAAGGGCAATGACCCCCATAAAGCTGACCAGCGACAAATCGTACCCGAGCAACACATGCCCGATCACGGCACCAACAATGCCAAACGGGATCGCGACCAAAACGATCAAGGGTTGAATATAACCGCGAAACGCAATCGCTAGCAGCGAATAGATCACCGCGAGTGCCAGCGAGAACGATCCCCACAAGGAAGCGGTCGCCGCCCGCATTTCTGCGCCGCTACCTTCGAAACTCCATGTGATCCCAGGAAAATCTTCGCGTAATTGCGGCAGTTCTTTGTTGTTTAATGCATCGAGCAATTGTCCAGCCGCTCGTTTCGGTTCGACGTCCATTGAAACGCTGATGACCCGACGGCCATCGCGGCGGTTGATCGACGAAAACGCTACATTGCGGTCGAATTCGGCAACGTCCAACAGTGGTACTTCGGTTCCCGATGGAGTTCGGATAATTAAATCCTCTAAGTTGTAGATGTCTTGACGTTCGTTTTCGGGCAACTTGACGCGAACTTCAATTTCATTGGTGCCACGAATCAATCGAAGTGCCATGGATCCAAAAAAGGCGCCCCGCAATTGCTCGCCGAGCTCTTCATCGGTCAACCCCAACGCTCGTCCCTCGGGCCGAAGCTTAAAGTCATATTGCGTCTTGCCACGGTTGTAACTATCGCTGGCATCACGGGTATACGAATACTTCTTTACCCTCGAGACGAAGGCGGTGGAGGCTTTTTCCAACGTATCGATATCTCGATGGCTAAAATCGATCGTGATGTCTCGACGACTGCCACCGGGGCCCCGTTCTGCTTCAAACGTTACTTGGTTCACTCCCGGCAGATCACCAATCGATTCCCTCCACAAATCGATCACTTGGTCCGCCGTCATGTCTCGTTCGTCGGGAGGTCGTAAAACAATTTCCACGTCAATGAAGCTGTCGCCTCGCACGTTTGTTTTTATTCCCTCGGCAACCTCGTAGAGGTTATGCTCTTCGAACATCCTCATGCTTGCGGCGGTGACCGCCTCGGCGATCTCGGCTGCTTGTTCCGGTGTGGTCCCAACCGGCATTCGCACCCCCGCTTCAATCTCATCTGCCGAGACTGCGGGCATCAAAATCATTCCCATGTGTGCACTCGTTGCATAGCCAGCAATGATGATGAAAAGAGCTAACGCAATCGACGCGACAACGTAGCGGAATCGCAAACACAATTTCAATATCGGTCCAAAACTCCATTCAACGAACCGGTTGAACAATGCACTGAACCCCTGTTGAACGTGATGCAGACGCCCGCCGACACTGGTTCGACTTCGTCTCCCCTTACGGGCGTGAGCCAAGTGGGCAGGCAGAATAAAGAGCGATTCAAGCAAGGAAAGCGATAAGACGATGATCACGACGATCGGGAGAGGCGCCCAGAACTTTCCGGTTTCGCCGGGAATGAACAATAATGGGACAAACGCAACGATGTTTGTCAGAATACTAAAGACGACTGGTCCCGATACATCACGCGTCCCTTCAATCGCAGCAACCTCGCTGTCTTCCTCGGTTTGCCTTTTCTCATAGACATTCTCGCCCACCACCACTGCATCATCAACGACAATCCCGAGCACCACCAAAAAGCCGAAAAGTGAAATCATGTTGATGCTGACGCCGACAACGGGCAAGAGCAGAATCCCGCCAACGAACGATATCGCCATCCCCGTCATCACCCAAAACGCCAATCGGAATTCGAGAAATAATGCCAGAATCACCATCACAATGACCACGGCCAACGCCGCATTGTTGAGCACAAGGAACAGTCGTCGCCGAAACTCCTCCGCATCATTACTATCAATTCGCCATTTGACGCCGGGTGGTAGCAACGCTTCAAACTCATGCATGGTCTTCTCGACCGCTTGGGCCACCTCGATCGGCGATTGAGAGCCCACGCGAAACACATCCAACTCAACCGACGGCGTGGCACTGAATTGAGAATGAAACCCGACATCATCAAACCCATCGCGAAGCGTGGCAATGTCACCGAGTGCGACCGACATACCTGTACGCCCGGATACAACCTCGATCGCTGCAAATTCATCCGCCCATTGCTTTCGCGCCTTCACACGGAGGAGAACTTCACCCGAATTCGTTTGTACCGAACCTGCGGCGACGTCACGACTGGCCGTCCGGATGACGTCGGCGACGTCGGACAACGTCAAGCCATATTCACGTAGTCGGCTGCGAGGAATCTCGACGTGAGTGACGTAGGCCGGTACACGCCGCAATTCGACTTGCGTGATTTCGTCGCTCGACTGCAATTGATCACGAAGCTGTTCCGCTAACTTCCGTAGAGCCCAAATGTCAATCGACCCGTACAACGCAATTTGCATCACTTCTTGTTGACGCGATTGCAATCGCACTTCGGGTTGCTCAATCTGTTGCGGGAAGGTACGGATGCGACCGATCGCTTGGTCGATGTCTTGAAACGCTTTCATGCGCTGCTCGCCAGCGACGATTTCAATGAAAACCTGACCACGCCCTTCGCGCGCTTGACTGGTGATTTCGCGTACACCTTCGACGCTGCGGATCGCTTCTTCGATCGGTCGCAGTATCCCCTGCTCCACCTCCTCCGGTGCTGCACCAGGATAGCCAACGTAGACCTCGACCACATCGAGTTGATATTGCGGAAAAACCTCTTTCTGCATCACAACGGCTGTCCAGGCGCCTCCGCCAAGTAACAGCAACATCAACAGATTAGCCGCGATCGAGTTACGAGCCATCCAAGCAATGGGCCCTCCGAGTGAACGAGCCTTATTCGGCCCATCGCTGTTCGGCCCATCGCTCGGTGGATTCGTCTGTTTTTCGCTCACTCGGCAACCTCCTCGGCAGCGTCTTCGTCGCCGAGATCGTCCCCTTCGATGCGGCGAAGCCCCACTCCGTCCGCCACCGTAGCAAGCGTCGTGATCACGACCTCCTCACCACTTGCGAGTCCTTTGCTGATGTAGGCATGATCGGCGTCGCGAAAATCGACCGTGACCTCACGGATTTGCAATTTGCCATCTTGCATGACCCAAACGGTATCTTGATTGCGGACATAATCGCGGTTCAATCGAACCACATCCTCGATAGCACGTCCTTCCATTTCGGCTTCAATCAGCGATCCCAGAATCAATGGTGGCGAATGGGTCGTTTTTCCTAGCGGGTCGGCGACCGTGATCAGCACGCGAGCCAAACGAGTTCTTTCGTCGACCATGCCGATCATCCGTGAAACGACTGCATGACGTTCAGCCCCCGGAGGCCAGGCATCGGGGTTACGCAGGATCACGTTCGATCCTTCCGTATCCGAATCGGGGAACTGAACCCACCGCAGACTGCGAACCGGAACGGCCGCCATGATCCAGTATTCACGATCGCCAACCAATTGAGCCAAGTCGTCGCCGGGCGAGACCTGAGAGCCAACATTGACGCTCCGGCTCATGATGAGAGCATCGAACGGTGCCACGATGTTCGATCGGTCGAGCGTTAGCTTTGCGCGCTCGACGGCGGCTTCGGCTGCGTTGACTTCCGCCAGGATCGACGCAATCTGCGGAGCACGCAGCACCAACGCACGATTTGTGTCATCGATGGTTGCTTCCAACAGTTCGAGCTCCTTTTTGGCAAGGCTTTGACGGCCTTCTTCAATTTTCAGTGAAGCTTCTTTCTGTTCGAGTTCGCTTTTGCGGATCGACAATTCGTTTTCAAAATCGGCGGGATCGATTCGCAATAACAATTCTCCCTTTTCGACCATCCCTCCCGGTACAAAATTTGGCGACATCTCGATCACTTGACCCCCGACCCGAGATCCCAATACGATCTCGCGAGCGGGCTCGACCGTTCCCAGGACGACGATTTTAGGACGGTAGGTGCCGCGTTCCACCACCAAGGTTTCGACCAAAGCTGCGGACTTGCGGGTCGCATTGACTTGCTTTGCAGTCGGTTCGGTGTGGTTGATCACGACAATGGCACCCGCAGCGCCTGCTAAAATCGCGAGGCAACAGATCGCAGTCCCCAAAAAGCTTAGCCAACGTCGTGTCCTTGACGATTTCGCCCGCGAGCGAGAATCATCACTCATCAAAGATCATCTCCTCCGCTGCGATGATCGAATCGTCGACAGCAGAAATCTCGTTTTCGGTGGAATTTTGCACAGGTTCTTCCAATTCATCCAGTTCGGTAACACTCAAAACGAAATCGTCTTGCGGGCTGACATCAAAACCGCCAGCTAAGGCCAAGTATAGGGTAATCCGGATCAATCGTAATTCTAGTTGGGCGGAAAGCATCTCGCGCTGTAAACGTTGCTGGGCCGTGATTGCCGTCAAAACCGATAAATAGTCGGTATCTCCGATCAAGTATTGCTCGCGAAGTTGCTCTGACGCCTGACGGGCGAGTTCAACCTGGGCTTCGAGGTGCTCGAGTCGCTCGATCTGGTAGTGCTCCCGAGCCAAACTGTCCTCGACCTCCTGAAACGCAATCAACATCGTCTGACCGTATTCGTTAAACAGCTCGCAAGTCACCGCCGCCGTGCGGTCGACCTCCGCTCGGCGTTGACCGCCGTCGATCAACGGTGCGACCAATTGGCTGCCAATCGAAAGGAACCAATCGCGGAACACGGTCTCGGGACGTTCGGCGATGTTTAAGACCGAGCCGGTCAAACTGATACGAGGATACTGGGCGCTAATCGCAGCGGCCAAGTCCCGATCGGCCGCTTTGAACGCCAAATAGTCACGGCGAACATCGGGGCGGCGGCGAAGCAATTCCGATGGCAACCCCGTCGCTGGCAGAGGGGGCAATTCGGGTAGCGTCTCGCCTGGGCTGTAGCGAGCCGTCTGTGGAAGTTCGCCCAGCAACACCGCCATCTGGTGTTCAAGCACTTCGATTCGCGATTTCGCAACAACAGCTTGCTCCAAAGTCGATTCGACCAGTTGACGTTGGCGAAGCACGTCGGCACTGCGAATCAGCCCCTTCCCAAAACGAGATTCTTGGAAAATAAGTCCGGTCTTGTTCGTGTCGACTTGTTCCTCGATGAGTGAAACCTGGGCGTGAGCTTCAATCAGCGAAAACCAAGTACCTACGATTTCGGCCGAAAGCGTTAGTGCCAATGCATGATAGTCCTCGCGAGTCGCCGCAGCTCTTAGCCGCTGGGCGTCGACTCGCGACTCGATCTCGCCCCATACGTCGACTTGGTAAGCTGCATCAAGTCCCAATCGTGAAGTCAGCCGGGTTTCTCCAGGACCAAATAGCGTCGTCGCATTGGCAACACCATTGATGTCGGGAAAGAAATCGGATGCCTCTCGGCGAGCGATCGCGCTTGCGGCACCAAGGCGTTGCCGGGCAGCCGCCAATGTGAAACTGCCGCCGAGAGCTTCATTGACGCAATAACTGAGCTGTGGATCATCGAATTCCTGCCACCAACGGTCGGGAGGCGGGAAGTCGCCACTAGCTGAAAAGGGAGCGGGATCGTCCGTTCGAAACTTCCCCACAACCTCGCGGTTCGCGCATCCAACCACCGCCAGCAGCAACAATGCCACTGGCCACCAAGAAAATCTATCAAAAAATCGTGCGAAAACGGACATGTTCGACGTTGTACGATCCAGACCATTTCTCGCACAAGGTCAATGCCCTTGATCTGGTCTTTACCCATCTTCTGGTACGTGTCGCAATCCTTTCAGAATCATTCAAGCGGAACGAAAACCATTGACCCAGATGGCGTGTCAATCCCCACTTTTTAACAGCCCAGCGTTTGCCACGATTCCGTAAGTTGTCGTACGAACCATGGCTATCGGGCTGTCGATTTAATCGGTTTGACTCGACTGATTGTTTAACGCCAAGCCATAGGCGACCGATTATGGAAAAGCTGACGCCTTCGGCTAAGCGTTAAACGATTAAATCGACAGGCCGCTATCGCGAAAACGGCCGATTCACAGGGTATTTCCCAAACGGTTCACACAAACTCTTTGAATCCAACGAACTACTGAAATTTCGCCTGCTCATATGAATCATCGCGGGTGAACCGGCCCAATGATACCCGGCCCAATGATACCCGGCCAATGATACCCGGCCAATGATTACGAATCGGAGGTTGGCAGTGCTTGGGTATCGTTTGACGCCGGTTCGCTTGAATAGTGATCGTGCGAATCGTCGCAGTGGTCGTGGCCCGGTAGGTTCTCGATCGCAACGGCAATCCCCACTCCCAACAACAACGCCAAGGTCAGTTTACCACGATCGTGATCGTGAAAGGCAACTTCAGGCAACAAGTCGGCCAAGGCGATCCCGATGAAAAAGCCACCCGAAACCGCTAGTCCCCATCCCAGGACGGCTGATTGATCGGTGAAACGAGCCGCACCGAAGTAAAACAACGCAGCACCAATCGGACAGGCCAGCGAAAACAAAATATTGACGATGCTTTGGGCGCGAAGCGACCAATTTTGCTTGTTCATCACCGATGTGATCGCAAATGCATCGAGCGGCTTATGGAGCCCGACGGCCAAAAAGGTTCCGACACCGGCTAATCCCAACCACGGACTATGCACATTGTCGGCAATCACGCTACTCGCCAAGGCAACTCCGTCGACCAGGGTATGTAGTGCGAGTCCAAAGAATAGCCCCGCCCAACTGATTCCCTTCACCACCTGATTTTGCTTTTCGGTTTCTTCGCATGCGTAAGACTCGGCATCGTGTTCATGAGAATGGTCGTGATCGTGTTCATGTTCGTGGTGGGAATGATCGGAATGAACATGACCGTGCGAACAAACCGTATCGGCATCATCGACTGACACGGGCACGCTATGATCACACGTATGAAAGAGCCGGATGAGCAGGAACATCACGATCAAACCGGTCAAGGCTCCGTAACCCATTTTTGCGCTCGACGCCAGCGTCGTACTGGCGTGCGGCAGCAAATGCAATAGCGAGATTCCCAACATCAACCCACCAACGCTACTCATCAAAAGCTGAGTCCGTAGGTGTGTCATCCGCATGACATTCTGCAGATGTCCGCCGCCGATGGAAGCTAAGATAATCAGAACACAGTAGACAAAAATAAGACTGGCGGCTGAAAACATGAACGCAGGCTCGGGAAAAATCGGCAGCAATGGCAAACACAAAAAGATAAGCCATTGTCAAACGATTGCCTATGGTGCCTTGGACCGGACGCCCATTTGCATCGCCGCAATGGTTGGAGTGTAGCCGTTAGGCGATTTCCGAGGGACGCGTGATTCGGCCAAAGCCTGGACTCCAACACCTCGTTACGATTTTCACTTCGACTTCGATTGGAGCCGACGAACTCTCTGGTCCTGGTCGTCTCGATTCGGGCAAACTCGATACTCCCATCGCTTGATCGAGCGGATCGAGGCCGAGGGCGATCTGCAATTCTGCCAACGAAGCAAACCAGAACCGTTGAGACTCGTCTACTAGCATCATCCGCTCGTTCGCATTCCGGATGCGAGTCCATTGATCGTCAAACGAGTCAGGTGGCGCACCTCTTCCGCTTCGTCACTCGTATCGTCTACATCAAATTGCTTCGCACGGCGGATCAGCTCAACTTGTATCATGTTCAATGGATCGATGTAGCGATTGCGAACTCGAATCGACTCCTTCAACCACGGTGTTCCATCGAGCAAATCCTTACTCTGCGTCAACGCCAACACGGCATCCCGTGAACGAACGTACTCATCAAAAATCATCGACGAGATATTTTGAAGCCCCTCGGTATCATTCGCCAAACTGGCATATTGTTTGGCGATTTCCAAATCGGTCTTGGCAAGCGCTAGTTCCGCATTGTCAATCGTTGCTCGAAAAAAGGGCCACTCGCTATACATTTCCTGAAGTGTCGCTTTCATGGTCGGGTCTTCAAGCAACGCTAACATCGCGGAACCTAAACCGTACCAAGCGGGAATCAACAATCGGCATTGGGTCCATGAAAAGACCCAAGGAATCGCCCGCAGATCACTCAAACGATTGCCGCCACGTCGCCGCGAAGGACGCGAACCGATCGGCAATTGTTCAATCCCCGACACAGGCGTTGCTCGCCGGAAAAAGTCGACAAACTCCGGCTGTTCCACCAATTCACGATACTTCTCAAATGATGCCTTGGTTAACGCTTCCATCGTTTCGTTGTACGCCGAGCGTTCTTCGGAAACCGGACGTCCGCTGGCCATCAAGGCAGACCATAACACTTGTTCCAAGTGACGGTGCGCAATCGCTGGATCATCGTACCGATCCGCCAATACCTCGCCCTGTTCGGTCAAGCGAAGGGCCCCGTGGAACGTGCCGCCCGGCAGCGACAAGATACTGCGTGCCGTCGGTCCACCGCCGCGTCCGAGGGATCCGCCGCGACCATGGAAGAAAGTCAACTCGACGTTCTCGGTTTTGGCGACCGATGTCAATTTTTGCTGAGCCTTCTGCAGAGACCAACACGCGGACAAGTATCCGCCATCCTTGGTGCTATCCGAATAACCCAGCATCACCGTTTGGCGATTTCCCTGCTGCTTGACGACTTCACGGTAGGCCGGCACACGAAACAATCCCGTCAAAATGTCTGGCCCATGTTCCAAGTCATCGATCGTTTCGAACAGAGGTACGATCGGCAATACATACGCACCGGTTTCTCGGTCCGACGCCGAAGACGTTTGTTTCCACAACCACAGCACGGTCAAAATGTCACTCGGCACGCGAGTCATACTCACGACATGACCTCCGAGCGCATCGTGCCCATGTACCTTGCTAACTCGGTGTAGCAAATCAAACAAATCCAAGGTATCGCAAGCAAGCTCCGAAAGGCTCTTTCGATCAAACACGCATTTCTGATCGAGCGTATCGACTAACAATTTTTGACGCCCCGCCTCATCGAGCGTTTCGGGTGAGTCGCACAACTTTGCCGATCTGAGCAGCTCGTTGAGCACTTCACTGTAAGGACGCGAATCTTGACGCACATCCAGTTTGGCAAGATGAAAGCCGAATGCTTCGATACGGTCGTGCCAAACTTGAACCTCTTCGGAGACAAAAACGCCACTCGGGCAATGTCGAATCGCGTCGAGCAAAATATCCAAATCGAGTTGCAGTTCGGCAGGCGATTCATAGGCCCCACCACCCGACAAGTTCTCTCGCTCATCCGCTGGTAACACGCTCTCTTCGACCAGCGAAATCGCTTGCGTTTGCTCGAGGCGATAGCGGATGATCAATAGCCAGCGACGGCATAGTTCATTGGGCGGCAGTTCTGAAATTCGCTTCGTTAGAAACGGCCATCGCTGAGTCGCACTGGCAATGGCTGCAAATAACGATGACGAAAACTGAACTTGTCGCTGGGACAGGCTTAGCGAATCGAACAATTGGCGACACGTTTGCAGATGAAACTCGATCGCAGCATGACGTAGCCACGAAAACGTTTCTTGGGTCACTTTTGCGGTCACACCCGGATGCCCGTCGCGGTCGCCACCGATCCAAGACCCAAACGTCAAACAGGGTTGATCGAGCTTGACGTTGTCCGCGAAACTAAAGGCAAGCGCTTTGCGAAACTCGTGAAAGATCTTTGGCACCTGTTGCCATAGAACCGGTTTGAATGATAAGCCTCGCCCAACTTCTTGCATTACCGACGGACGCCATGGACGAATAAAATCGGTCTGCCAAAGCTTTGCGATCTCGCCTCGCAATTGTCTCTCGGTTTGCAATTTCTCAGGCGGCAGTTGAGCGTTATCGTACTCGCCCAACAATTCACGCATCCGCCGCAATTTGTCGCGAATGCTTCTGCGTTTCGCTTCCGTCGGGTGAGCGGTAAAAACCAATTCCACTTTCAAATGGTCGACCAGCGATTGCATTCGGTCTGGTGTCGTCCCAGCCGCTTTTAGCTGTAGCACCGCCTGGCGGATCGTCTCGCTCTGAGGATCCGGGTACGTGTCTCGAACGCGTTGGCGGAGCACTCGGACTCGCTGCCGATCTTCACAAAGATTTAACAGATCGAGAAACACGCTAAACCCGCGAATGATGACCCGAAGCATGTCATTATCGAGCGAAGCGATCGCATCGGCCATCCATTGTTCGGCGTCTGATCCACCGCTGCGTCGATTCCACGATAAGCGTCGTAGCTTTTCAAGTTCCTCGAGCGCCTTATCGCCCGCAATTTGGCGAATCGTTTCACCTAACATCGTACCGAGAAACGAAATCTCGTTCCTCAATTTATCCTCGTGTTTTACAATCATTCTTCAAAAAGCAATCGGTTGAAAGGTTCTAGGCGTCAAGTGAGTGGAGGAGGAATTTGCGATATTGGTTTGATCATTGTACGCCCTGAGCAACCCAGGACGACAATTATCACGCATCAAGCGGCGGCGGATGGCCCATCGATAAGGAGTGATGGCGTTTTAGCTTTGATCAGCCGTGACGGCGATATCGGACCACCATCGGCGAGCGTCCTCGGATGACCAGCCGCCGTGGTCGCGGCAGTGGCTAAGTGCGGTCGCCAATTCATCGATCGAAGCGGGGCGTTTCTGGGCATCTTTGGCTAAACATTGCATCAAGATATCTTGCAAATCGTCGGGGATTTCCAATTGAATCCGTTCGGAGGGACGCAGCGGCAATTCGTTGAGTTGTTTCAAACAGATGTCCACACTCGGACCGCTGTCAAAAATGGGAACCCCCGTAAGCAATAGATAGCCCACCGCGGCCACCGAGTACAGGTCGCTACGAGCATCGGCTGTCGATGCATCACGCACCGATTCGGGGGACATGTACATTGGCGTGCCAGTGATCGAATCGATTTGTGTCAATTCCACGTTGTCTCTTGACGTCTCTTTGACCAATCCAAAATCGAGCATTTTCACGAAGTCGTAAACCCCCGCCTGCGCGGTCAAAAAAATGTTGGCGGGCTTGATATCACGATGGACGATACCACACGCGTGGGCTTCACGAAGCGATCCACACACTTGCAACATTAGATAGACGACTCGATCAGCACTTTGGCGACCGTAGTGGTCGACCAATTCTTGCAATGTGATCCCTTTCAGATACTCCATGACATAAAAGAATGTGCCTTCCTCGGTTCGTCCATAATCATAAATGGCAATCGTGTTGGGATGCCGAAGTTTCGCTGTCAATTGAACTTCACGCTCGAATCGAGCCGCACCAATCGAGGTCAATTGGTCGGCTTCTAATACCTTGATGGCAACGTCTCGCTTGATTAGCTCATGGCTACCGGTGTAAACCGATCCCATCGCTCCACTTCCGATCAAACGCTTTAGCCGGTAGCGTCCCAATTGACGAACCGAATCCTTTTCTCCCTGGGGTGATGACATCAATTGCGGAAACACGACAATGGTTGACAATGTCGCAGCGGTAACCGCTAGTAGGCCTACGATTGTGCCAACGATCCGCCGCATCCAAATGAGTGGCTTGTAGACATCGACATATTCGATCTCGGTCGCGACTCCAAAGCCCCACTCTCTCATCCACTTCCATGCTCCAACGACCCAAACGCCTCGAAAATCACGATAGCCCGCTACGTTATTCCCCGTCGCACCGCGAGTCGCATGATCAGCCATTTTGGTGAGTGGACACGATGTCAGCGGCGGCAACGGAGCTTCGGACTTGCGAAGTTCCCTACCAGGATCGACGATGCGAACCTGCAAGATCGGTGTTGACGAAGGATCCGATCCCATCAATCCCAGCTCGCGAAGTTGGGGCTCATATCGGCTTCGGCTTAGCATGAACCCCCTACGATCAAACGAGTAGGTTTCGCTCTGACACAAATGGCTTGTTGAATCGTGCGCTTCATTAGCCATTTCCATGCACCCCAATCCCTCGGCGAATTCATCGGCGAATTCCCCAGCGGGCCATTCCATCAAAGCCAAACTGCCGTAGACACGTGACGACTCATAAATCGGAACGAGCAAAGCCACGATTGGGGTGTAAAACATCCCCAGCTCTTCATTCGAATTTGAATCGGTCTTTGGCTGGAATGGCCGAGTGAACGTGACTTTTCGTTCGATCACT
Organism: Novipirellula aureliae; assembly: GCF_007860185.1. Lineage (NCBI taxonomy): Bacteria > Pseudomonadati > Planctomycetota > Planctomycetia > Pirellulales > Pirellulaceae > Novipirellula > Novipirellula aureliae. Next base: position 124,923 of record NZ_SJPY01000003.1, on the reverse strand, counting down.
CGCCTCAGGGACTCATCGGGGAGTTGGAATGGAAGACCTTGTAAACTTTGATCACTACAAACGACCAATCGACCTCCCATATCAAAAAGTCCCCATCGAACGATCGAAAAATGCGTTTCGTTTTGTTTGACGGCGTTGGCGATTCGATCGCGGAGCAGATGAAAGTCCGTGTCATCCTTTAGAGCGGAGTCCGACAATGCCGTCGATCGGCCATAGCGGGAAAGCAGCGTTACGGCGAGAGAGCGAAGTTGCGGATCGCGCAGAAGTTCCCCACCCTTGCTTTCTCGCTCGTAAAGGTAGGCTTGGTGGGCTCGAATGTTTGCGTCAAGAATGGTCTCAAGGGTGGAGCGAGCCATTTGCTGCATCGATCGCTGAACGGCAAAGTACAACCCTAATAGCACAATCGTCGCGGCTAAGCAGAAAGTCCACAGCACCACCAGTTGCCGAGATCGCGATCGCTTCGGCGACCAATCACCAATCGTTTCAAGGGCGAGATTAAACATTGGGTTGGCTCATCGTTTGCCAAACGTCTTTTGCAGCCGCAATGTCTTTTTTGCTTGCGACGCTATTACCATAAACGACACGATTGTAACCATCGACCACCTGAAGTGCAGCCGTAGCGATGCGCGGGTTCTGGGCCGCCATCCGCTTCAAAAACTCGTTCGGTGTTTCATCTTTTCTGCGATCGACGTTTTGCTCACGAGCCCAAGCTTCCAGAGCTTGAAAGGTGATGACAATCACTTTCCGTGGATCGTTCTCCCTTCCAATCGGATTTCGAAACGAAGAAAATGGTCGCGGCGGCACGACGCAATCCAATGGTTTTGCGGCCTCCCCCAAATTATCATCCTCTGCGGTCGAACGGTTCCACAGCGAATACCACCATTGCATGATCGCATCCCGATTGAGCCAAAGAAAAGCAGCGACGATGGTAGCAAGCCCCAGTATTAACAGAAAACGTAAAAGTGACCCGAGTAGCGCGATCGCTGTCCCAATCGACTTCATCCAATTCGACGATGACTCTTTATCAGGCGGCTGCTCTTCCCCAAACCTCGGCTCAGGCTGCCCCGCTTGCCCAGACGGTTGATTTCCTTCGTCTTTCGTGTCGCTGGCTTGCTGTTGATCCGACGGCTTTTTCGTATCCGATGGCTTATTCGTATCAGACGGATTTGACTGATCGGATGGATTTGACTGATTTGATTTTGACTTTTCTCCCTCGCCCGCTTTACCGGCCTGCTCCTGCTCGGACGATTGTGGCTTTCCACCGTCGCTTGGTTTCCCCGCTTGTTTTTGATCGGACGGATTGGACGAATCCGATTTGGGTTTGCCACCCTCACTCGGTTTGCCAGATTGGCTTTGATCGGAAGCTTCTGTTTTTCCGTTACCAGCTGGTTCGCGGGAGTCCGATGATTGTTTTTTTTCAGACGCGTTGGACTTCCCAGAAGAATCGGGTATTGGCTTTGCTTTTCCACCACTACCGACTCCCTCCTGCTCCTCTCCCTCTCTCCCCGACTCCCCTTCTCCCTCTCTCCCCGACTCCCCTTCTCCCCGACTCCCCTTCTTGCTCCTTTCTGCTGCCTCGTCGCCCCAGCCAAATGGGTTCGATTCAAAATCGGTATCTGGTTTCAAGAACTCAGGCATTTTCATCGAGAGGAGGGCTTGTCCTGGAAGAGGTGCGAAGTAGGAAAGCCCAAGAATCAATGCGATCAATATCAAACCACCCACCAACCATGCGACCGAGACGTTATTGGGCATCTCGGCGTCTCGTTGTCTCAAGTACCGACGCAGCCCGAGAAAGCTGGTCGCCACCAACAACGATAGACTGGCAAACAAGTAGACCGCCAACAACCACAACGAACGGGCATGAGTGGCTGGATCACTCGGTATCAAGAACTGCCCAAAGCCGAATAGCGGAACGGCGGCGAGCGCTAAGAACATCACCGTTCTGCCCGGCTGATGTGTCTTCTTTTGCGCCATATTCCGTTTGGCGGTGTTCGGTGTTGCCAAGGGTGACCCTTTTTTGTCGCCGCTAGCGATCGATTGTCGATGTTCTTGTATTTTGGCTCGTGCAAACAAGCGGCCACTGTCGACCAACCCTTGACCGCTGGCGTCAACCGATTCATCAATCAGCGTGCAATCGTGAACGATGCGATCGGCTAGATAGCCGATCAAGGAGAGGATAAACAAGCTAAAGACAGGCGATTGAACCAAACGCCACATGGCGAAGAAGCTGACCGCACCGAGAACGAACAGATACCCAAGTGCGTAGCTGCGGTTATTCTCGATTGCAATGCGAGCGGTAGCGACCGCGCCCATGGTGAACATCAAAAGAGTCCAAGCGGTGCGCTCGGGATAGCTGCCATGATAGAGGATTAGCATTAAGAAGTTTGCCAAACTGCTAATCATTAAAAAGATCAACAGTGGCGATACCGCGATCGCCGCATAATCCGAAACCGTCTTGCGTGCAGTCGTTGCTGTAATCGGCGGTTACTCTTCAACTTGTTCTGGATGCGATTTTTTCCAATGCTTGATCGCCGGCCCGATGGCGTTCATTGGAACCCACTTGCCGCGAGTCTTCGAGCTTTGCAACAATGTCTCGGGTGATATCTTACCCTGATCGATCCGCATCAATAGATCACTCTCTGAAATCGGACCGACCTTTCGGGTCTTCCGAATCCAGCTCGTTGTCATGTAGTACCATGAAGCGCCCATGGCTTACCTCGTTTTACGGGTCTTGCGAATCATATCGTAAGCGTCCTGAGAAAACAGCCCAACGTTAGTATAACCCGTTTTGATTGCGGCGTGTTGGCAATTGCCAGTCAGCGTTCATTGTAGCGTGATCCAGCCACAATCGCGTCCCCTGGCCACAAGGGAAGTTTCGCGACACTTAAAGCCAAGATAACGGACTCTGCGATTCCATTCAAGCGATTTGGCAAGAAATCCTTGCTGGCGGAGGCATCGGAATCGAATGCATGCTTGTCGCACAGCATTCGGTTGTCCAATAAACCGCCAGTCCGCAGGGCCGCGTGGTTTAGCTATTCATTGCCGTCACTATCAGAAATCCGAGCATCCCAAAACGCTCGGGCGGAGCGAATGTAAGGCACGTGTTTGGCCAGCTCCTGAGGCGGTAATTTCATCAAAATGGCCTCGTACTCGGACAACCAATCACGAAAATACTTTGCGGCTTGGCTTGTTTTCCTCGGCTTTCCATCAAATTCGATAAACCAAGGTGCACTCAATGCCGCGCGGTAATGATCTTCGTAAAGCGTGACAACGCGGTACACCACCCAACTACTTTCGGTCAGTTCCAAGGGCGGGATAATGCCGCCCGCTTTAGCAAATTCATCGAGCCGAGCGCTGTAATGAATTTGGTTATTGCAAACGACATCGAGATAATCGACAGGGTCACGCGTCGACAACTGAAGCTCTGGTTGTAAACGGACCGCATCGCCTGAACGTGCTGAGAAAACATGACCAGGAACTTGGCCTTCTAAGCGAGGCTTCAACATGGGGCCGTTCGTCACAACACTCTTTCCTTTCCAAGCCGCATCCCACCAACTCTCCGCGGTTTCCATTCTCGTTGCCAGGCCATTTTCTTCGGATGCTTGGTAGGTGTAGGTAGTGTCTTCGTTGTTGACGTAGAGCCGGTTGTAGCCGACGCAGGTCGCTTTTCCCTGATTGCCGCTGCCGGCTAAGGGCACCAAGCGAATTCCAGCTTCCAGCAATTTGAAATAGATCTGCGTTGCAAAACGTCCCAATTCCGCTGGATCCTTCGTCCGCGGTTCCTCCGGATTGCGTCCCTCTTCTACCGAGATCCGCTTTCGATCCGGCTGCAGCCAATCACCCAGTAAAAAAATCCCATCAATCCGTTCACTGGCGATCCAAACCGGCAACGGCCAAGCAAAAGGGTTCTCGATGGCAACGCGAACGCGTTCGCTCTGACGAGGCAAATTGGCTAGTCGCGAGGACGCGAGCCCCTCCATTTTCACAAGCCCCTCCGTTTCCGCGGGCCCCTCCGTTTTCACAAGCTCCTCCGTTTTCACAAGCTCGTTGGTTTCCGAGAGCCCGTAGTACAACAGACCTTGATCGTAAACAACATCGTCTCGAATCCATGTTGGCGAATGCTCGATCTCCTCCCTTCGATCGCGTCCAGGAATCGGCTTGGCCTCTTGTCTCCCAATCACGGCCGCAACATGCAAATCTTCCGATGCCATCCTCAGAGGCAAACTGTTGGGCGATGGCAATACACAGGCATCCCCACTTACCCATCCATCCTCGATCATTTCAATCATTCGAGGTAGTACGACATGGTGGTCGTCAAAACTCTCGCGTTCCAATTCAAAATTTCCTCGAATAACTCGGTACTCCGGGCCGCGAGTCAATCGAAACGAGTAGATACCGTCGGGAAAAGACAATTCAAGCGAACGGTCGATAACGACGCCCACACTATTGGGACTGGTGGCCGACGGCGATACGCTCGAGGCGACAACTTTCCTCATCGGCATTAATTTTTCACCTGGCTGGCCACGAAAGATCTCCAGCCTGGCGATCGTAGGCTGGCCCGTCACCTCGTCAGAAACGGTTACGGTTAATTTCCCACCAGCGGCGTGAAGGATCGACGCCAACGACAGAACGAATAGCGATGACAGCGGGATCGTGTTCACCAAGTTCATTGATTTTTGTTCGGTATGAAGGAATCGAAGAGGAAGACGGTCGACCAAAATCGCGAGGGTGTCCAAAATCGGTCCAGTGATCTTCCGCGAGAGCCGGGGCACAACAAATTAGCTAGAAAAAGATTGGTCATGAATGATTCGTTTCGCACGCATCAAAATTTCTACCACAAAAAACGATCGACGATCATGGAAAACTCTGTTCGGCCCTATCCTTCGAGCAAAATGATTCATGCTTCAACCATTTTCATTGAGGGTGCGGTATGCGGAATAACGTGACGGTGGCCTCCAGCCCCAGTTCTGCGGCTGGGAAGCCACAGCCACAAAAAAACGTAACTCGAAAGCTATATTTTGACAAAGCTCTAGCAAAGAAACTGTCAAAAAACATGCGATTGGGAAAGGGTAGGAAACATCAAGAAAAAATCTTCCGCAACTTCCTTTTCACCCACAAATTCTTCTGAAGAGCCACAATTTTATAACGGGTCAAGCAATCAGCCTTGAACTTGCAAACTCCATCGATATCGGAGAAGTGGCACGTCCCAAATCCTGCAAGCTGCAAGGCAAACAGGGTGCTGAGTGCTTGACGAAAAGATCGAAAGTGTAGACAAAAGGCGTGTCATCGTTCTGGCTTTGCCTTTGCCGCAGAGCATGACCGGCTCGAAGCCAATCCTACAACTATCACTCGACCGTTATGAACTCATCCGAATCGATTCCCTTTGCCGATCGTCTTGCCGACGCCGTTCGCCGCACCCATTCGGTCACTTGCGTTGGACTTGACCCGAGGCTCGACCAGTTGCCTGAGTCGCTACAGAAACTTGCCGATAGTGGAGCTGCTGACGCTCAAGCGGCGGCCTATAGCCAGTTTTGCTGCGAGATCATTGACGTCGTCAAGGATCGTGTTGCCTGTGTCAAGCCTCAAGCGGCTTTCTTCGAGCAGCTCGGGCCTGCTGGGATGGTGGCCCTTGGCGAAGTTTTTCGTTACGCGTCGGCTGCGGGACTGTTGGTGATTGGCGACGCAAAACGAAACGATATCGGCAGCACCGCGACCGCTTACGCTCAGGCCTATCTAGGAGCGGGAGAGACCAGTCCATGGGGTTGCGATTCATTGACGGTGAGTCCTTATCTAGGACGGGATAGCTTGGAACCGTTTGTCGAGGTTTGCGACCGCCGTGCAGCCGGCATTTTTGTGCTGGTCAAGACATCCAACCCTGGCGGTGGGTTGTTGCAAGACCGTGCTACCGATGGGCAAACCGTTTACGAACGAGTCGCCCAATTGGTTACCGAATTGAACCAGGATCGAATTGGGCAGAGCGGCTATGGGCCAGTTGGAGCGGTTGTCGGGGCCACTTACCCCGAACAATTAGCAGCAATGCGGAAGGCGATGCCGCATAGTTGGATCCTGATTCCTGGCTTTGGAGCCCAAGGGGGAAGTGCCAAAGATGTGCTGGCGGGGTTCGATAGCGACGGCAGCGGTGCGATCGTGAACAACTCCAGGAACCTCATTTTCGCCCACCGACGAGCACCATATGCCGAAAAATACGGTGATCGTCGCTGGCAAGACGCCGTTTCCGAGGCGACCGACGAAATGAACGAAGTGCTCCGCCAACGTTTTTCTCGGTAGGACTTTCCCAAACTTGACAGATTCGTTAAGATTCTCCCCTTCCGCAGGCCCGATAAGTACGGCAAGGGCAGCAGACAGTTGATTTCAAAGCAACACAACACGTTAAGATTTACTTTTCAATACAACGAGCCAATCGGATAATTCAATGGGCACGAAGGTAAAAACACACAAGGGAACGAAAAAACGCTTCCGCTTGTCGGCTACAGGTAAAGCAATGCACCGTCAAAGCGGCACGAGCCACTTGGCAAAAGGATTGAGCAAGAAACGCCGCCGTAATTTGCGTGGCACGACCGCTCTGCACGAGTCCATGGAATCCACCATCCAAGCAGCTCTGAACGGCTACAGTAACTAAGCGCTAACAAAAAACGTAACGGAGGTCGTCAAGACTTCTGCGACAACACGAGATTGAACGAAACCAATCGGCTGGGCAGAAACATCAGCGAAACGATCGCTGGGGCCTGAACCGAGGGACCACACAGATGATTCTGTTGGTCCGCCTCTTTTAGAAAAAGAAAGTATTCAGCTATGCGTACCACCAAAGGATCTGCACGTCGGCAGTCCAAAAAGCGTCTATTTAAGCGAGCCAAAGGTTTTCGAGGAGGCCGCAGTAAGCTGACGCGGACCGTCAAGGAAACGTTGCTGCGTAGTGGCGTGTATGCGTTTCGCGACCGTCGCGTTCGCAAACGCGATTTCCGCCGACTTTGGATCGTGCGCCTCAACGCGGCTGCTCGCGAACACGGCATTCGCTACAGCGAGTTCATCTTCGGACTCAAGAAAGCCAACATCGAAATGGACCGAAAAACGCTATCCGAAATGGCGATCCATGACAAAGACGGCTTTAAGCAAGTGTGTGAAAAAGTTAAAGAAGTTCTTGCGGCCTAATCGATTCCATGTCGCTATCGAATTTTCTATCGACACTTGACGATCTTCAGCAACAAGCTTTAGACGCGTTCGAGACAGCGAACGATGCAGACTCACTCGAGGAGGCTCGCGTTCGCTACTTGGGGGCGAAAAAAGGTGCGCTCAAGGATGTTCAAAAGCAAATGGGCGCAATCGATCCGAGCGATCGAAAAACCGCTGGGATGCGATTGAACGAGTTCAAGACAAAGGTCCAAGCATCGTTTGATGAATCGAAGGCACGTTTAGGTGGCGGCGACCAATCTTCGCTTGCCCCGACGTTCGACCCAACCTTGCCTGGTATCCGGCCGCAACTCGGTCACGTCCATCCAATCACCCAAACGATCAACCATTTGATGGAGATCATGGGGCGGATGGGATTCGAGGCTGCCGAAGGCCCTGAAGTCGAGGACCCGTGGCACAACTTCGTTGCGTTGAACATCCCAGAAGACCATCCCGCACGCGATCCGCTTGACAATTTTTACCTGGCGACCGCCAAAACGACGTCTGAGAAGACAACTTCGGATCGCAACGTCGAAGGCGAACAATTGCTGCGAAGCCAAACCAGCACGGTGCAAATCCGTGTGATGGAGCATCAATCGCCACCGATCCGCGTCATCTCACTCGGTCGCGTCTATCGGCCCGACGATCCCGACGCAACGCATTTCCCCATGTTCCACCAAATGGAGGGGTTGTACGTTGATGAGCATGTGACGATGGCCAATCTAAAAACCGTTTTGCGAGTTTTCGCGACGAACTATCTCGGTGGTGATGTCCAAATTCGCTTCCGCCCTTCATTCTTTCCGTTTACCGAGCCAAGCGTCGAAGTCGACTTCCTTTGGAACGGGACTTGGATTGAATTTGGTGGCGCCGGAATGGTTGACCCCGCGGTCTTTGAATCGGTCGGCTACGACCCCGAAAAGGTCAGCGGTTTTGCATTCGGACTGGGCGTCGAACGGCTTTGCATGAGACGCCACGGGATCACCGACATCCGTGATCTGTACAGCTGCGACATGCGGTTTCTAAGCCAGTTTTAAAGTAGCTGTGTCTCTCCGAGACACAAAATCCCAGCATCTTTTAGAGACCAAGAGACAAAAACTCACGCGTCTCGGAGAGACGCGGCTACTTTATAAACTGATGGCCTCGTCGGGGGCCGTGCTCGGTCAGCGTTAGGATTTCGGGCCCTTTGTCGGTCATCAAAATGGTGTGCTCGAACTGGGCAGATGGTTTCCCATCCTTGGTGCGGACCGTCCATCCATCTTTCTTATCGCAACGTGTGTAACGCGATCCGGCATTGATCATCGGTTCAACGGTAAAACACATGCCGGGATACAACCGATCTTTGCGAGATTCCCGGTTCGGAAAATGGGGGATCGATGGGTCAAGATGGAATTGGCGTCCCAGGCCGTGACCGACATATTCACGAACCACCGTGAACCCGCGTCGATCCGCTTCAGGCACAATCACCTCTCCGATGGTCGACACGGGGCACCCCGGCTGGAGTGCGTCGATCGCCATATAGAGACAATCGAATGCGGCCTGTGTCACGGCCCGCCTTTCGTCTGAAACGTCGCCAATCAGGAAGGTTTCACTTTGATCGCCATGCCAGCCATCGACGATCGTGGTAATGTCGACATTGATGATGTCGCCATCCTGAAGCTCGTAGCCATCTGGAATGCCGTGACAGATCACGTCATTGACGCTCGTGCAACAACTCTTCGTGTAATTCTGGTAGCCCAATGTAGCCGCTTTGTGCCCATGATCGTTGGTCCATTGAACGACGAGGTCATCGATCTGTTGAGTCTTGATACCGGCAACAATGTGAGGCCGCAAAAAATCCATCAACCGCGCGTTCACCCGTCCTGCACGTCGCATCGAATCCTGCTGCCCTTCGGTCAGGATTAATTTCTTCTGCTTCTTTAACATCAAGATTTCTCAGTGGTTGTTTCTTCTTTGATCGACAAGCCGTTTACAAGATCCACGCCCGCCTACCCAGAGATCATAACAAACCACGCCAACCTCCAAAAGTGTTTTGATCAAAAATGCCAACTATTGGTTTAGTCCGTACAAAACCATGTTGGCAACAATCTTCGCCGCATCTTCCGTCGAATAGCCTGGGCATTGCACCGAATTTGGACTTTCCAACGCACAGCTAACGTCGAGCGGCGAAAAGAAGACGGCTGCCATATTATCGACGACGGCGTACTCGATCTCCGGGACACTGCTGCGGGTCTGGATGACTTGGCTGCGTCCACGATCATTGGGGGTTCGAATCATAACGGATTGAATGTCGAAACCACCATAGGCCGCCGGTGTGAATGCGGGGTGCGACGGATCCATTCGCTGGAGTGGCGAATCAGGTAGAACAAGGCTCATCTCGCGGCGAAACGATTCACTGAACGCGTCGCTGCCGCAAATCGAGGTCGCGAAGACCATGCCTTGGTTTTCGATGTATTCCCGTAGCGCATTCCGTTCGGAATCGGTCAATTGAAAAGCGGTCCGTCCATGCAGCCAAAGAATTGGCACATTGCTTAACGTGTTCGCATCGAGACCCACCGGCTCCTTCGCAGCCGAGAGATCGATTTTCAGTTTTTGCCGAATCAGCTCCGTTGCGTTGGGAATCGCTCGACGCGCTTCTTCACCCCCCGCCCCGAGCGACAACATCGCGATTTCGATCGTCGTACGGTTCGGCTCGGGGGGGTCGCCTCCGTCGATCACCATCCGCTCTTCCAATTTGTCGGTTAACTCACGGCCCGTTGCATAAGCGATCACGTTTTCACCAATCCGTAAAGCAAGATCGATCTGGCTTCGTACGTTATCGTTTACGGTTTTCGAACCATGGATCGAATCGCTCAATTCCCAACGGCATGACAAACTATTGGGAACATAGAACACAGCCGTGCGACAGCAAGCCTGCACTCCATAAACCCAAAAATCTTTGTCGATATTCGTTATCGCCGATGGTGGCACCTCACGTTCAGCGAACCATACGGGGTGCGTTGGTGGTAACCGGTCCAAACGCGAACCCTCGAACCATTTCGCACACAGTTCGTTCACACTCGCTTCGAACGCGGACGCATCTCCGCATCCGTCGCCGCCATCGGCTTCAAAAAAAATGGTGCCACCTTGTTCGATGTAGGTGCCCAACACCTCGATCAACGAATTGGGGAAACGCAATGTTTCGCGGCCGCGGATGATCAGAACAGGTGTTTGCAGCAGGGACTCGAGGCTGACGATTTGCCCGTCTGCGTCTTCCGCGCGAATCGTTTGCCATGTCAAATCACGCCCCCAATCTCGCTCGACTTGGCGAACCAATTGCTTCAGTCCTGCGGGGTGTGAGTTCCAAGCGTCGGCTCGGTCGCTCTTGTATTGCAATTGTCCTGCGACGACTTGGCGTTTTCCCTTGCTTAGAAAGAGCAGAGCGAATGATGTGGCGATGTCGCGATTGTTTTCCATCGGTGCCGCACCCGACCAAAATCCTTGGAAGGGATCGTGCAGTTCGAGTAACTGTTCGGCTCCTTCACGATACCAATCGTGGCCGCCAATAAACCGTCTCCCCGACAAACGACCGACTCTCTCGAGCGCGTAAAGGTAGTAATAGAATGTCATCGAATCGCCGCCCGGATTGACTTCAACCGAAAAATGGTCGCCCATCCATGTCAATGCCGATTCGACCGGATCGTCACCTTCGCCACGATTGCCACAACACTCGATACGCCCACCTTGGATTCGTGAACTGGTCCCCGAAACGCCACCGCGAGAAATGATGATCGATGCGATTCCAGCACTCGTCATGCTTCCCGTCGTCGGTTGACTGCTGCCGTATGCCCATCCACCATCATCGCGTTGGTGGACGATCCAGTATTCCAGTGCGCGCTCAAAGACTTCGGCATCGACTTCGATCCCACGATCCTTTGCGGCCCCGAGTGCCAACAATGCAAATTGGGAATTGGAAGGATCTCCGCTACCGATCCGCTGACCATAGCTCCAACCACCAACGCGACGGCGACCATCCCCCTCTTTATTTTGTTTTTGCACCAGCCACAATACATTTCGCCGAATTCGCGGCAAATCAGCCGTCGCCCCCAATTGGCAATAGACCAGCGTTTGCAGCGACACCGAATAGGTCTCGTTCGGCTCAAAGGAACGCAGGTACTTCATCGCCTTGGAGATCGCTGGATCGTCACGAGAAACACCTGCATTGAGCAGCGATAACGTACACAACGCCGATAATCCACACGATTGGCCGCCGTACTCGTTCCATCCACCACGGTCGGTTTGCGACTTGCGAAGGTAGGCGACTCCGCGATCAATCGCCCGTTGCACGCTAGCCGGATCGACCGTTACCGCACGTCCTTGAGCACAAACAGGCGGATTAAACAGATTAGGTAAAACAAGGACGAGCAAACCGCATACAAAATGGGCTATCCGCCATCTGCGTCCTCCCGCAACTCTGGCCAGACGTTTAAGATCTTTACGTTGCATCGTTATTTGACTCATCGTATTTTGCTCCGGCACCTGTTTGCTCCGGCACCTGTTTGCTTCGGCACCCGTTATGCTTCGGCACCCGTTTGCTTCGGCACCTGTTTTGCTTCGGCACCAGCGCGGACACTATTAATAAACTATTATCCATGAACAATCCTCCCCCACCACCAACACCGAATCAGCCGGCACGCAATCTTGGTGACGTCCTTCGCGAATTCGCGGGGCATCAACAGACAATGCGAGCCGAATTGGCAAAGGTTATTGTTGGACAAACCGAAACGATCGAGCAATTATTGGTTGCGATTTTCACGCGTGGCCATTGCTTGCTTGAGGGCGTACCCGGTTTGGCAAAAACGTTGATGGTCAGCACCTTGGCGGAAATTCTTGACGTTTCGTTCAAGCGGATCCAGTTTACACCGGATTTGATGCCTTCGGATATCACTGGGACCCAAGTTTTAGAGGAAGACGATGCGGGAAAGCGAAGTTTCCGTTTTGTGGAAGGCCCCATCTTTACAAATATTCTGCTCGCGGACGAGATCAACCGTACGCCCCCTAAGACGCAAGCCGCACTGCTCGAAGCGATGCAGGAACGGCAGGTGACGATCGGCAACTTGACGTACACGCTTCCGCCACCGTTCTTTACCATCGCCACGCAGAACCCGATTGAACAAGAGGGAACTTATCCGCTACCCGAGGCTCAACTTGACCGCTTCATGTTCAACATTAAAGTCGGCTACCCGTCGGCAAGCGAAGAGGAACAAATTTTGACCTCCACGACGCGAGGTGAAGCGACGTCGGTGAATAAGGTCTTGTCGTCGCGAGCGATTTTGAATGTCCAAAAATTGGTTTCAAGTATCGCGGTCAATCCCTTGGTCATCCGTTACGCATCGCAGCTCGTTCGCGCGACTCGGCCTAAAGATGAAACGGCCCCCGATTACGTTCGCGAGTTGGTCGATTGGGGAGCCGGGCCGCGAGCGGGCCAGAACCTGATCAACGGAGCCAAAGCGGTTGCTGCGATGGATGGTCGGTTTAGCGTCGATCCAAGCGACATTCGGCGAATCGCTAAACCGATCCTACGGCACCGCATTGCAACCAACTTCCAAGCGCAAGCCGAAGGGATGGATACCGACGCGATCATCGATCGCTTGATGAAGGATGTCGCGGCTCCGGAACCAGAAAAGATGCAGAAAAAGTAAGACATGGCATCCCTGTTATCCCCCGAATCACTCCAGCAAATCAAACGGCTCGATCTTCGAGCTCGGATGGTGATTCGTGGTTTTTTGCAAGGTTTGCACTCAAGTCCCTTTCATGGATTCTCTGTACAATTTAGCGAGCATCGCCGCTATAACCGTGGCGACGATCCGAAATTGATCGATTGGTTAGTCTACGCCAAAACGGACAAATACTATATCAAACGTTTCGAAGCCGAAACAAACTTGACAGGCTACTTAGCCATTGACTTGTCAAAATCAATGGGCTTCACTCGTTCGCAAAGCATGAACAAGTTTGAGTACGCGACTTGTTTGGCCGCATCGTTGACCTACTTGATGACAATGCAGCAAGACCCGGTCGGGTTACTGACCCTAGGTGCCAAAGTCAATGCGGAGTTGCCTGCACGAAGTCGCCGGGGGCACCTCAGCGATGTGATGGCGCGATTGACGAACATTCAACCCACAGGCGAAACCGATCTAGCCGCTTGTATTACACAAATTGCGGCAATGCTGCGGCATCACTCGCTCGTCATGCTTTTCACCGATCTACTCGATGAACCGGAGGAGGTTTATCGCTCGCTCGCTCAACTTCGCCATGGCGGACACGATGTGATACTTTTTCATATCCTCGATGAAGCGGAAGTCCATTTTCCTTACGATGGCCCGGTCCAATTCGAAGATAGCGAAAGCGGCGAGACGATTACGGTCGATGCGACGGGATTTCGCGAAGACTACCTGGCCGGATTGGAAGCGTTTCGTGAACAATACAAGGAACGTTGCAGCCGTTTACGAATTGACTATGTTCCGCTCGACACAAGCATGCCGTTCGACAAGGCATTAACGGAGTATTTGCTACAACGTCAAGGAAGAGGTTAGGTGACTTTTCTCAACGCAACCTTGCTATTTGGATTGCTTGCCGCTGCAGCGCCCGTGGCACTGCACTTGCTGTCGCGTCGCGAGCCACAGAAGGTGGTATTTTCTTCCATCCGTTTTTTGACTCAGCGTTATGAGACGAACCGTAGCCGCTTGAAAATTCGACGATGGTGGTTGTTGGCGCTTCGCGTCGCAGCCATCGCAGCTGTCGCCTTAGCGTTTGCTCGCCCGGTGATCCACCAAGCTCTATCGTTGACTTGGCTAACGATTGGACTGATAGCCCTTCTAGGTATTGGGTTGTTGGTTTTCGCGGGAATTGCGTTTTCGCAATGCAAACCCAAAGCCCTTCGTTTTTCGTTACTCGTCGCTGCCATCGTCACTCTTGTGGTATCCCTCCTTTGGGCCATCGTGATGTACGCAACGGGTACCCCGCCTCCCTCCGATTCTCAATCGCCGGTAGCGATGGCAATTGTCATCGACAACTCACCCACATCAGGGTGGAAGACTCGCAATGACGACCGAACCGTCCGCATGCACGACTTGGCTGATTGGTTGGTGTCGCGAGTACCGAGGACAAGCCGAATCGCCATCCTTGATCGATCGGCGGCCCCACCATCTTTTGCGCTCGATGCCGCCAGTGCCATCGCACAGGTGGAAGGAACGCACCCGCTTGCTGTTACCCAGCCGCTCGAGGCGAGAATCGATGCAGCGATTCGACTCGTACGAACGAGTGATTTGCCAAGCCGCACGGTCGTCGTGATTAGCGATCTTAGCGAACTGACATGGAAAGGGATTGTCGACGATCCCACGTTAAGCGAGCAACTCGCCGTCGATCCAACGGTGGCGCTGACTGTTTTTGACCTGGGTTCCTTTGCTGCCACCAATCGCCGGTTGTCCGCTGTCAATGTGTCGGATTCGACGCCACCTGCGTCCTCACCCGTTGCCGTAACCGCGACGGTTGAACTCGACGGTGAACCGGCGTCGGATCAGGGGTTGCCGGTTACGGCGGAACTGGAAATGGCCGTTCCCAATCCGGCGCTACCGGTTGTTCGAGACGAAACGATCGAGCGGCCAACCTTCCGAGTCGTCGATCGAGCCAGTGCCCGCATTAGCGGAAATGCATCGAGCGAATTGGTTTTAAACGTACCACCACTCAGCGTCGGTACGCATCATGGTCGGATCCGATTGGTCGGCAATGACCCGCTCTCGATGGATGACATACGCTACTTTACGCTCAACGTCTTACCCGCTTCACCCATTTTGATCGTTTGCGACAACCAAGATGAGGCAAGAGTGATCGGGCAAACGATTACCACTCCGTTCACGATCGACGACCCAAATGCCGAGTACCGAGTGGAAATGATTGGCTATCGTGACTTTGACGTTGTCGACTTAGGTGACTATGACGCTGTGTTGCTACTTGACCCTGCTAATCCGATGATGCAAAGCGAGCGATTGGGCGACTTCCTAAAGGGTGGTGGTGGCGTGTTGGCGGCGCTTGGCCCATCGGCATCAGCGATGACGAACCCGACGGACGTTTTGCCGCCGATCGTCCGTCGTTGGCGCGTCCCAAGTCCAGGCTCATTCCTACAGCTTAGCGACAGCATGCATCCAGCCATATCGCCTCTAACAAGTGTACCGGGCGGCGTGCCATGGAACGAGTTTCGTGTCTATCAATATTGGCAGATTCGACCTCAAACGTTTGATCGCGAATTGGCTGTTTATGCCGGTACCGAACATCCTGCGATGGTCGAGCGAAATCGATTTGCAACCTCCCAGGACGCCAACGAAAGCAGTCCGATTACTCCCGGACGTTTGATGCTTTTGACGACGCCATTGCCTGCATTGTCGGATACAACCCGTGATTGGAACGAACTGTTTAGTGGGACCGAAGCGTGGCCCGCATTTCTATTGGTACGTCAAGTCGTCGACTATTTGACGGATCGAAACAGCGAAGCGCTAACAATGCAAGTTGGCAACGCTCCTACCGTCTCGATCAACACCGTTGATGAGTCGCGTCGAAACCGGTTACAACTATTTCCACCCGAGGAATCCTCGGCGGTTCCGATTGACGTTGACTCGGATGCTACCGAGGTAACGTTGACCAATATCCGAAATCCAGGCACCTATTGGCTACGAGGTGACGGATTCAAAACCGGATTTTCGGCGAACATTACGGAACAAGCCACGCGTCTCGACCGAGTGGACCCCGAAGAGCTACGTTCCGCTTTCTCTGCGGACCATTTCAAGATCGTGACGAACATGGAGCAGATCGATTGGAGTGGCGATTCGGCTTCGCAACGGGTTTCACTGCATTCGCCCGCAATGTTGCTGGCCTTGATCGTCTTTTTACTCGAGCAGATCTTGGCTAATCGTTTTTACCGCCGTCGGCAAAACTCGGTTTCAGCCTCGTCCACATTGACCTCAGCAACGGAGGGGGCAAAGCGATGAGCTCTTTCCTGATCGAGCCAATCTATGACTCCGCAATCATTGCTTTGGTTGCTTCGGTGGTCGCCTTTACCGTGTTGTTTCTGGTCACGCCGCCGGCCGAGAACCCGATTCAACGACGTTGGTTGTTGGCTTTTCGTGCCTTCGCCGCACTGATTTTGGTGGTCGCGATGTTCCGTCCTGGAATGGTGAAGACCGATACCGCGGCTGCCGAAGCAACGTTGGTCGTGGCCGTCGATACATCTCGTAGCATGACGTTGCCCGATGGTGACCAAGCCGACCGCTGGACGCATCAAAAACAAGCTTGGCAGGCATTGTCGAGCGGTTTAGCCCCGTTGGCGGATTCAATGAACATTCGCTTGCTTGGCTACAACGAAACCGCAACCGAACTAAGCAATCCAGGGCCAAGTTCACTCGATGATTTAGAATCGACGGGCGAGTTAACGGATTTGAATGCCGCCGCGACATCCGCGATCTCGATTGCGCAAGGCCAGCCGTTGGCAGGTGTGGTTTTGATGGGCGATGGAACGCAAACGTCTGAGGTTCAAGGCACCGGTGCCCAACGCGTGGCGCAAACGCTGAAGAATTGGGGCGTACCACTATGGACCGTTCCGATCGGCCAAACAGGAGGATCGGCTGGTAATCGCGATGTCTCCGTCGATGCGTTGCCCGAAAGCTATTCCCTGTTTTCAGGGAACGACTTCCAAGTCAATTTTCAAGTTAGTCTCCGCGGCTTGGCCGGGATCTCGGTTCCCGTTGAAGTGAGTTGGATCGATGGCAGCGGAAACGTGACGACGGCTGCCAAACGTCATGTCCTGGTCGAGACGGCTAGCGACGTACAAGCGGTTTCGATCCCAATCACGGCTCCTCGTCCTGGAATCTACCGACTGCAAGTCGCCGCGGAGACGCAATCGGGTGAATGGGTGACAACCAATAATCGCCAAACTGCGTTCGTGAATGTTCGTGAAGGGGGCGGACGCATTCTTTACATCGAAGGTGAATCGCTTTACGAGCAACGTTTCTTGAGGATGGCGCTTCGACGATTTCCTGATTTGGATCTGACGTATCAATGGATTCCAAGCGATACGGCATCGCGATGGCCAATACCGTTGGATAACTCCTTCGGCGTTGGAAAGTATGATATTTACATCATTGGCGATGTCGATGCCGATGCAATCGGGCGTGAACAGCTCGAGAAACTTCGCGAAGCCGTCTCTGCAGGTGCCGGACTGATGATGCTCGGTGGCTATCACACTTATGACGCGGGAGGCTATGCCTCGTCACCGCTTGCGGACGTATTACCCATTCGCATGGATGCATCGCGTCGCCGCGATATCAGTGAAGAGATTCAAGCCGATGCAGCGGATCAAATTCCGGGGCCTTTGAAGATTGAGTTGGCACGCTCGCATCCGATCACAAATCTGGGTAGCTCGGATCCCGAGCAAGTATGGGACTCGTTGCCACCGCTGCTCGGGGCCAATCGATTTGTCGGTCCGAAAGTGGCCCCTGGCGTCCAAGTCCTTTTGGAAACACCACAAAAGCAGCCCCTATTGGTGGTTGGTGAATTTGGACGAGGTCGCACCGCTGCGATCGCATTCGACTCCACATGGCGATGGTGGCGTGAAGGACACAGTGAAGCCCATCGGCGTTTCTGGAGACAAGCCATGCTATGGCTACTTTCACGCGAGGAAAACACCAGCGAGCAGATCGTGATTGAACTCGAATCCAGGCGTTTTGCAACCAATGCCCAAACCAAATTCCAAGCTTCCCTTGCCACTCTATCAGCGACAGAAACCCCCGTTCGATTGTCCGCCGAAATTGTTGACGAGACGGATCGTGTGATTGCGATTTCCGATTTGTCTGAACGAAGCGAGCCGAATTTTCGCTCGATCAGTGGCTCGATCCCAACACTGGAACCTGGCTATTACCGGCTCAAGGTAAGTCCGAGTGAACCCAATTCGTCGGTGCAAGCGGAACAGTTGGCGTTCCAAGTGATTGATCAGAGTCGAGAAATGGCGACACCGATGGCGGACCCTGTTTACCTGAGACAGTTAGCCAAGATCACCTCCGAACATGGTGGCGACGCGTTCTCGTATGAGCAAATGGACGCATTGATCGAGCGGATATCGGAGCGACGAAAGCAGGCCGAAGCACCGGTGGTGGAGAAGTACACGGTCGGCGACGATCCGCTAAGCGGATGGCTGATGTTCGCTCTCTTCGCCACTGCATTGATCATCGAATGGACCCTCCGCCGCCGCTGGGGTTTGGCCTAATCGAGTACCGCAAGCTGATCCTGGCTGCGATAGCGGTGCAGACCTGGCAAGCAACCGAGGGATGGTTTGCAGATCGGTAAGCTGTGGATGCCGGATCTCCTGCCCGTCGACACAGCCTAGCCCGGATGATTCATGGGCTTGCAAATTGTTTTGCTAACGTCTGCGCCTTCAAGCGTTTACGTTCATTGCTCGAAAAACAGTCTGCGTATTACCCGTTTTGGCGTTAGTGGGCTGTCGATTTAATCGGTTTGACTCGACTGATTGTTTAACGACAAGCCGTAGGCGATCGCTTATAGAAAAGCTGACGCCTTCGGCTAAGCGTTAAACGATTAAATCGACAGCCCGTTAGCCACGGTTCACACGACAAATCACGCAGCCGTGGCTATCGGCCTGCTGATTTAGTCGGTTTGACTCGACTGATTGTTTAACGACAAGCCGTAGGCGATCGCTTACGGAAAAGCTGACGCCTTCGGCTAAGCGTTAAACGATTAAATCAGCAGGCCGCTATCGGCAAAACGGCTAATGAATCATCCGGGCTAACGTGCTCAAAAAGATCGACTCGATGACAATTGTGATGCGTTGTTTTTGTTCGCTTCTTCCTTCAATACGCCAACGGCGTATTTGACGAAGGCAGGAACGAAAAGGAGATAATCTCAAGCTGCTCAAAAGCGAAGCATTTGAGTACCCCGTCCCCATCTACGCTCTTCGGGCGGCGACTCGCATTTTTGCACTTCGACTTCTTGAGTTGTTTGCAACTTCCGACTCGCTCGGGCGGAGCGGTTTCTTTGTCAAGATTTCCCAGCGATCGTCGTCTCGAAATGCGTGTTTGACGATGCGATCTTCGAGCGAATGGAAACTGATGATGGCAATCCGTCCGCCTGGTGATAACCAACCAGGTGCTGCTGCGAGCGTTCGCTCTAAGATGCCGAGTTCATCGTTTACTGCGATGCGAAGCGCTTGAAACGTTCGGGTCGCAGGATGAATATCGTGATTGCGACTTCGCGGTACGCAGCGCCGACAAATCTCGACCAGGTCATCAACGGTGTCCACCGGATTTCGTTCTCGTTGCCGAGCGACGATTGCACGGGCAATTCGCCGACTGAAGCGTTCTTCTCCATACTGATAGATCGCATCAGCAATCTGTTTCTCGTCATGGGAGGCCAACCAGCGACTGGCCGGAACGCCGTTCTCAGGATCAAAACGTAGATCCAAAGGCCCGTTTTGCGTAAAACTAAATCCCCGCTCACGATCGGCCAATTGGTCGCTTGACAACCCCAAATCTAAAACCATTGCGTCGGCATGTGCCAAGTCGAATTGGGCAAGCGCCTTGGGTGTCTGCTCGTAACTGGCGACAAAAACGGTCAACCGAGGATCATGGGTTTCGGACTCGACTCGCAACGCCACACTCGGATCGCGATCAAGTCCAATCACTCGGCCTCGTCCAACCGGCAACTGATCAAGTAGCAAGCGACTGTGGCCGCCGCCGCCATAGGTGCCGTCGATAATCGTTTCGGGCGATGCTTCGATCAACCACTGAGTCACCTCATCGGGCATGACCGAAACGTGGCACGTTCGTTCGCCGTCGGAACGGCTGGGCAAGTTATCAATATCCGTCAAAACAGATCACGCAAAACGCCGGATGCGGACGGCCGAAGCTTGTCCTTGCGGCGTCACATTAAGGCTAATAAATTCGTCGCCTGCTGGGGTGCCCGCATTGGTGCAGGCATTGATCGGGCATTCGGGATCCAAACGATTGCAATTAAGAATCGGAAACAATTCGCCACCGAGCGAGTCGAGACTGGCAATCACTTCCACCATCCCGCCTCCGGCACCGAGGTTCCCGATGTGCCCCTTTGCAGTCGTCACCGGCGGTTGGTCGGCGGGGGGGCCGAAGACTTCGGCGATGCCGATCGCTTCGTTACGGTCCGATTCGATCGTCCCCAGACCATGTGCATGGATATGACCAATCGATTTCGGATCCGCGGTACCGAGTGCTCCTTTGAGAACATTTACGACCGCTTTTTTGAGGAAGTCAGCACCTGCGGCTGGGCCGACGGCACTACTGCAATAGCCGACCACTTCCCCCAAGATATTCGCGCCGCGATCGGTCGCATGTTGGAGTGATTCACAAACGAACGCTGCGGCCCCTTCGCCGACGACGCTTCCGTCGCGTGACGAATCGAATGGACGGCTCATCTTGGAGGGGTCTTCCGTGTCGGCTGCCAATTTTTCTTGAAGGGAGGCATGTAAGGTTCGCAGCGGATGCACTCGTGAACCGGTCGAACCGACGATCAAGGCGTCGGCATGACCTCGCTGGATCGTCGAGACCGCTTCACCGATCGCAGCACCAGCGGACGCTTCGCGAACCGTGATCGAGTTGTTGGCTGCTCTTAGATTGTTATAAATCGCAATGTGACTGGCGGGCATATTCGGAAGGTACTTCAGCAGCCACAGAGGATTGACTTCGACGCGCCCTTCCTGCCCCCAGCGGTCGAAATCAAAATTGCCATCGGCATCCATGCACTTGCGGATCCCAGCAATGAACTCCTCCGGCAGCGACATGATGTAATCACACCCATAAACCACACCGACGCGTTTGGGATCACGCTTATCTTCGCTAAGGGCTGCATCGTGGAGGGCGAGTTGTGCGACTGCTACCCCCATTTCGATTTCCCGGCACATCACTTTGCTGCCCTTCTTGATCGTTCGCTGGAGCGGCTTTTCAAGAGGACCGTAGTTGGAGATATGGCCGGTAAAGTCGACGGCCTCGGCACCATGGTCGACGCACAAGACGCCTTGCGGAACCTGCGTGAAAGGACGCACGCCACTTGCACCGCTGCGCAACCGCGAAAGCACCGTCGCAGGGTCGTTTCCAAGAGGGCTGACTACGCCGCGGCCGGTAATCACGACGCGGCAAATTTCGGATCTGTCCATAAAAGAGGTCACGGCCACGGCCGGTTGTTTCGCTAAGGTGAATTAAGTGGGTCGATTCTGACAAGACCCGATTCTAAACGAATTGTGAGAATTCTTTGAGGGGGGCGAATTCGCTAATTTTGCCAGTGCTTTCGAGTCCCAAGGCAACTTACCGCGACAATGCCAATCACCCCAAACTTGTTAGGCAAAGTCGAACCAGCGAAGCGATGTTCGAACTTGCGTTTGGGTTTGGGCGTCACGGGGTTCGACCTGCCCAGAGAACCCTGCCCAGAGAACCCTGCCCAGAGAACCCTGCCCAGAGAACCCTGCCCAGAGAACCCTGCCCAGAGAACCCTGCCAGAAGAGCTCGCTAAAGGCTCGCTTTACGGCTCTCCTCTCGAGCCCTGGCTTCGTGTGAGGGTGAATTGCGTCGTCGCGACGAAACAATGAGACGATGCCTACGCACAACGCAATCCAATCCGTTACGAGTGACATTACGACTCCGCCGCCTACCCGATCGATCGCCTAGCCCGGATGATTCATGGGCTTGCAAATTGTTTTGCTAACGTCTACGCCTTAAAGCGTTTACGTTCATTGCTCGAAAGACAGTCTGCGAATCATCCGGGCTAGTAACGCCCGCGATTCGATCCGCCATACGGGTTGGCTGCCGATCGTATCGGTGCACTGCTAGCGGCTGGGGCTTGCAAGTTTTCCGAAGCTCGGCCTCGGAATGCGATAAACAGGAGTGCATCCGCACGGCCTGTGGTCGTACCGGTCAACATGTCCAAGTTCAACAGCGACGATCCACCTGTCCGCTCGGGGCTGGCAACAACACCGCACGAAAGCAACAAGACTTTGTCCGATTCCCAGCGAAAACGCTCGTGCAATCGCCAACTAACGACCTGCGGCACATCGATTCGGGTGCGATGAACTTGCTGGTTACGAAGCGGCAACTCCAAATCGACATGATTCAACTTGTCCACTTGGTCGATATCCGCCTTGATCATACAGTCGATGATACGGCCATCGGTGCTCAAAAGGGGGCTTAACGCCAATTGGTACCCTTCCTGGACTTCGCCAGTTTCCGGTTCGTATGGCGGCCATCCGTTAGGTGATTCGCGAACATTTCGCACATAGTTGCGTCCACGGGTTTGAGCGATTCGTTCGGTTTGCCCGTTAAACACCGGCATATCGACCCCCTGGACCTCGCGTGCGTCGGTGCGTTGGCGAAGCATGTTTAAAACCATTGCCGCGTTTTCTTTGCTCAACAACCAAGCTTGGACGCCAGGCGAATCGACGGGCACGTGGGTCATCAACATATGGGCTCTGGCCCGCCAGTTTGGATTGCCAACGGTCATTAGACGCAGGTGCATGATCTGAGGCTCGACCTCGCCCGCGACAAAACGGTCGACGATGCCAGCGATCACTTGGTGGACTTCGGGCGTGTGATAGACCGACAAACTATCTCGCGTTGCGTTCATAAACCCGAACGGTTCGGAAAACCAAATATCGGTGCCGGTTTCTCGCAAAATCCAATCGACAATCGCCTGTTCCGGATGATCTTGCTTGGTTAAATAGCGAGTATAGGGGGTCAAGTCGTACACCCGATGCTCCTGGCCAGCAGCACGAGGCAATTGGCCGCCAGCGGTCACTTCACCTTGCCCTCGGCTTTGCGGAGTTTGGGCCATAGCGGTCGCAGATTGTCCGCTCGGCGGTTGTTGCAAACTTGGCGGAGTCGCCCCAGCAGCAAGTCCAGGCGGTAATCCCATCCCTGAAGACGGGTTCTGGGCATCCGCTAGCGAGATCACTCCCAGTGTTAAACCACTGAAAACAAGCACGCGAAGGCAAACGCGACAGCTTTTTCGTTGGCTGAAACGCTCCAAAAGAGCAGATTGATAAGTCATTTGCATTGCCGAAAATGATCGAAGCGAAAGGGACAGATTCTTTTGTGCGGTTCCCTATAGCCGCTTTGTCTGATTGACGGCAAGTGCAATCGAGTTGTATCGATTGCAAGAATGAATCGTTTCGTTCGTTTTGTGGCAAACGGGACCATCGTCCGCTTGATTGGGGATCGGCAATAGGGATCGAGAGCGGATGCCGACAATCTTGAATAATCGGTCGATCATTCACACTCGTCCGCGTTCCTACTTTTGAGCAGAACTCTCGATGAACCGTTCGACGACACCCTCTACCAATACAGCACCACCAAATTCAGACAGTGCCAAACGAACGCCGGTCGGTGATCAACTCGACGCGTTGCTATCGCGAATTCATGCGTTGGGCGGCGAGCGAGCCGAAACCGGCTCATCAGGACAACGATCAGCAAACCGAGAGATACAACCGAAGCAAACGCCACGACCCGCCGAACCGGTATCGGCGAAACAAACGCCTCGACCCGCTCAATCGCCAGCCCCAACGTCCGAACGTCCCGCCCGACGCCCACAACAACCCTCGTTGTCTCAATCGCAACCATCGACCGGAATCCGGAGTTCGGAGACGAAAAGCCATCCGATGAGTGGCGGCTTTTCGCCCAGCCGCGATGAACCTTGGCGGCCAACGGAGCCGACAAACTTAGCCGAGTCGCAAATCAGTGAATCACTCCTTGAGGCGATCGTCTATCGTTTTCTGAGAAATATTGGCGAATGCGAAGGCCGCCGAATCGCGGATCAAGTGCAACTGCCTTTCAACCTGGTGGAACCGCTGCTAAACCGCCTAAAGATGGAGCAACGGGTGGGCTACAAAGACAAAACGAGTACCAACGATTACGTCTATGTGCTAACAGAATCAGGCCGCGAAGTGGCTCGAAATCTCAATTCGGATTGCACCTACTTCGGTGCGTGTCCGGTCAGGCTACAAGATTATGTCTCCAGCGTTCACAAACAAACGATCGAAGGGCAATACCCCAAGAAGCCTGACCTGGAGAGAGCCTTTGAAGATCTACTGATCAATCCGCAAATGCTGATTCGACTCGGCCCTGCGGTCGCCAGTGGTCGGGGGATGTTTTTGTTCGGTTTTCCAGGTAACGGCAAAACATCCATCGCCGAACGTGTGACCGGTGCATTCGGGAAATACGTGTGGATCCCGCGAGCAATCGAGATCGACGGAGCGGTGCTACGTGTTTTCGATCCAATGAATCATGAATTGGCAATGCCCAAAGCGGGTAAAGGGTTGATCGACACGGTATGCTTCGACAAACGCTGGGTTCGAATCAAACGACCCACGATCGTCGCGGGGGGCGAGTTAACCCTGGATATGCTGGAGGTCCAATCAAACTCCGAAAGTAACATCAGCGAAGCACCGCTACAACTAAAAAGCAATTGTGGGACCTTGGTAATCGATGACTTTGGTCGTCAAAAGATGAGTATCGACCAACTGCTAAACCGTTGGATCATCCCGCTTGAAAAACGTTATGACTTTTTGAACATGGCAAACGGGAAGAAGATTCAAGTCCCATTTGACCAATTGGTGATTTTCAGCACCAACTTGGAACCAAAAGATTTGGTCGATGATGCGTTTTTGCGACGGATTCCCTACAAGATTGAAGTGCCGAATCCACCGGAGTCCGATTTCCGAAAGCTGTTTGAGATCATGTGCCGAGTCACCAAGATCCCCTACAAGGCGGACGCGATCGAGTACCTCATTCAAACGCACTACAAACCAATCAACCGCCCCTTTCGAAATTGCCAACCGCGTGACTTGCTGCTGCAAGTCAAAAACTTTTGCTTGTACAACAATTTGGAAGTCGAATTGAAAAATGAGTATTTCGATTTCGCTTGCGAGAACTACTTCTCTGTGATGGACTGATTTGGAGCGTGAAATTGAATTGGATTTGATTAGAATCAGGCAACGGACGTCTTGGTCGACAGCCTACGACACACCGGAAAGCCATTCATAGGCGTTCTAATCACAAGCATTCGAAGGTTTTCATCATGCAATTCATTGAACTTACCGGAAAAACCCTGCTCGAAGTGGTCAATGAAGGCGAAATTGATCTGAAAGAGTTACACGAGTCGGGCGTTACGGGCGATTCCATTTTACGAATCAATAAATTTGGCGAGATCGAACTTCGTGACCGCGATGGCTGGAGCATGGTCGGCGGACTTATCGGGAATTTCGAAGAACGTCTGATCGCCATGACCAATCTCAACTGGGCCGGATGAGCCTTTTTGTAAGCTGGCCGCGGCGACGGGCGAAAGACCCGGCATCTGCGGCTTCCCCCATCGCTAGTGCTTTGTCCAGATTAAAAATAAGGGTTGGTCGTAGTGGACGACCCTAAAATGAAAGATCGACAAAGCACTCCACATTTTCCCGGTTTCTTGCCGCGTCGGCGTCATTCATCGAGCCCCTTGAATTGGCCTATCCCGGATGATTCAACACCCAATTTCTTAAACGCTCGACCGACAATTCGCTGGTTCGGCCGTCGCGGCACACATCGCCTCGTACAGCATAACAATCGGGGGCGATTCCCTTGCGATTTGCTTCCTGTGCAAGTTGCCGGGTCAGCGAACCTGCAAGTGCCCATTTCATCCCCGATTCACGAGCGCACTGTTGCAACTCCAACAGCTCATCGATCGTCAAATGATCGAACGTTGTTTGGCCATGCTTCGTAAACGTATCGAGCAGACACCGTCGAAAACCCAGCTTGTGTGCCAGCACAAAAATCTCGATCGGTGGTAAACAAAGAGCTGCCGCGTGGTCTGCATAAGCCACCGCGACCAATTCAGTCGTTTTCGGCAGTCGGGCCCGGACCGCTTCCCATAGCGGCAACAGTTCTTCCTTTGAATCGATGCCACAGGGGCCGACTTTGGCATACTGGAATTCACTCGGCAGTTGATCAACAATCGATTTATAATCGTCCGATTCTCCCAAAGCTGCTGATAGCTTCGCGGATTCAAACTGCCTGCTTGCTCCCTTTTGGGTGAACGAAGCGACTTGATACCAAAGCGTCGGATCGACGGGTGACAACGCTCCCTTGCGAGGCTCTTTAAAATCGATGATCCCAACATCCTCTGCAGCAACGGTTTGGTATTCCGAAAAGCTGCGTACACTAACAAGCAAATCCGGCACGATTGCATACTTTCAGCGTTAAGATGGGAAGAAAAACAGGAGAAACGGATAGCCGTTTTGCACGAAAAGGATTAAAGTCGCGATCAAATAGCATTCATTCCCCACAATAAAAGCGCCGGTTGTGCAATACGATTTGATTAACAACAGCGATGAACTACAACAACTTTGCGACCAGATTTCAGAAAGTGATTGGATCGGTTTTGACACCGAATTCGTTTCCGAAGATAGCTATCGGCCCGAGCTTTGTCTAATCCAAGTTGCCTTGCCAAACCGCCCCAACGATCCATCGGGCGGGATTCGATTAGTGATTATCGATCCGTACCTTTTGGAGACGACGGAACCGTTTTGGCAAAAGTTAGCCGAACCTGGGCGGACGGTGATCGCTCATGCCGCTCGCGAAGAGATTCGTTTTTGCTACCGATTCACGGGAAAACCGATCGCGGGACTGTTCGATACCCAATTGGCCGCCGGATTTGTGGGGATGGAATATCCCGCATCGCTTGCCACTTTGGTTCAGAAATTGGTCGGCAAATCGCTGCAAAAAGGAGAAACTCGGACGAATTGGCGTAAGCGACCGTTAACGAAAGACCAAATCAACTACGCCCTCCAAGATGTGACCGATCTCGATGCGATGTACAAGACCTTATTGTCCCAAATCAGTGCGCTGGAGCGGTTGGAATGGGTGCAGGAGGAAGCGGACAATCTGCAACGCAAAGTCATCGAAGCCGAGACTCGCGAAAATTGGCGACGCGTGAGCGGTTCTGCAGGTTTGAATGCGCGTCAACTCGAAACGGTACGCCAACTTTGGCTTTGGCGAGAAGATCGGGCGAAACAGGCCGACCGGATACCGCGGCGCGTGATGCGAGACGATCTGATTGTCGAACTAGCCAAGCGTGGCAGCGACGATGTTAAGAAAATCAGCGGCATTCGCGGTCTCGAACGACGTGGATACAATGGACAATACGAGGCGATTGCCAAAGCGATCTCCGTTGCTCTTGATACCCCCGATGACCAACTTCCCCAACGGGCGCGCGGGAACCGCAAATCGGTGTCGCCGATGCTTAGTCAATTCTTGTCTACCTCGATCGCGTGTATCAGTCGTCAGCACAAACTCGCACCACCAATCGTCGGCAATGCGGACGATGTCCGAGAATTACTCGGCTACGAACTCGATCAACGCAAATCGGACTCGTTGCCTTCGTTGCTAGTCGGATGGCGAGGCGATATTGTCGGAAAACCATTCCGCCGACTCCTTGCCGGAGAACTAGCGATCCGAGTCGCCGATGTCACCGAAACCCAACCTCTCGAATTTATCGATGTTGATTAGATCGATGCTGGTTAGTCAGTGACTAATGACCAATATTAAGTCGTTCGAGTTGCATGTTTTCGACTTCCATTGTCTTTAGACGCAAAGACATGGTCGAAACAGCACCTTCGGGGCCGGGTTGCCCATCGGGTCGGGTTTGACGAAAGATAGCGGGTCGGTTTGGTGCTCCTTGCAAGGTAAACAAGTCCTTGCCCGATGCGTAAGCCGCTCGAGTGGCCGTGCATTCGAGCAACCCTCGCTCGCTCTGAGTCCGAAAAACAACTCCGCCGGTGGCTTGGGTTTCCCAAGGCGTCGATAGGCCAGGGATTCTCGGACCGTTCCGTTGATCGGGCGCAATCGAAAATCTCAATTGGTCGCAATCGAGCGTCGATTGGCCGTTGCGGAGCGCATCCATGTTTCGGGCGTCAAAGATATCGTCCCAATTCGATACTTCACGAACACCCACCCGAACGCCTTTCAAAAATTGCAAACTTCGGCTGACGAAGTCACCCTGCATCCTATCGTTATACGCCAGATGGATTCCTGTCATCGAATCCGCATCCCCTCGATTCCAGCTTCGATACCAACCGGGCCCGGTGCCGAATAGCTTTCCGCCGGCGGCAATCTTTGCAGCCGCCTCGATACCAACCGGAGCGTCATCGCTAGCAGGAACCAAGGTTAGCTGTTTCGCGTGTAGTAAATGCTTCGCTTCGGTCAAGCCATCTGCGGCATGCTGGACCGCTTCGACGATCAGCGGTTTAGAAGCCGATTCGGTTAAATCGATACGTTGGATCGTCGCCGATCGCATCGTCTTTAAATCGCGGACTTGGACACCATCATTAAGAACGATCTCCATTCGATCACCATTGATTTTGACGTCCCAGGGATCGCGACCGTTGATCACCGATGCAACAATCTCAATCCCCTCGGTCAAAACGGCAGTCTTTCCATCGAATACCATCTCGCCCTCCCAGCGACACAGTGGCGGTTGCACCCAAGTCAGCTCGGATCCTCCGTTGTCGACGTCACCACGATTGTTTCGATTGCTCGACAATCCGTTTGGTAGAGCTGCGGTAGGGATCCGAAACTCACCCGCTTCGTTGATCCAGACGACGTTGTCGCTTGGACGAATCTGGATGACGGGACCCACGAAGTAGCCATCGCCAAGCTCGAACCGCGCCGGGGACGTCGTTCCGCTTCCCAAATGCAAGACATCTTCGCCGCCGCCATCGATCAGTCGCAATTGCTCGCCCGTCAACTTTGCTAACATCGGCTCACCAGCGACGTCAACGGTGTGGGTCAATAGCACATCGCCCACGACACTCAAATCCCCAGCATGGATTCCGGACTCATTCATCGATAACTTCGCCGTAATCAGATTGCCTCGGATCGTCGGACGACGGCGAGCGACGGGCACCGTGGTGGGCGAACCGGATGTTGGCTGGACGACCAGTTGCCGAATCGAATTCTCGTTCCCTTTCGTCGAATTCGCTGATGGTTCCATCCTGTTGCCATTCGCCGACTCAGCATTGACAAAAAACAATTGCAACTGCTCCGTATCGGCAGCGATCGATGCGGTATCCAAGTGCACCGAATCATTCGCTGAAATCCAATCGGGAACCAGACGCGGACGAACCGTCTCGGCATCACCGGCTGCGTCTGTGGTCGCGAAAGCGGGCGTCATGACCGCCGGTTTCAACACTCCTTCGATCGACCCCGCATTGAATCGCCCCCCGTCGGCCAACCAAGTTTGAACTTCCCCGTCGATCCAAAAACCGAAGTCTCCATCCAACGGGTCCGACGATTCGCCTGGTGCCTTGGTCGACAATGATTGAAGTTTGAACCCATCACTCCACTGGGCCCGATGGATCGGTAAATCAGAACCATCGAATTGAACGATCCCGATCCCGCGAGCGTCAATCGTCCCAATGGCCGCGGGCATCTTAGGGTCGAACTGGTAAACGATCGCCTCGAGCCGTGCATGGATTCCAGCACGATGCACTTCGATCCCTTGGTTACCATCAGCATGAATCAAACCGCGTGCCGCTTGTAAATCGATTTGTCCGGCAGCGAATCGCAAGTCCAAATTCGGAAGGTCGGCAACCAAAGGTGCTCCGGTTGCCTTGATTCGCGTGATCCAATCGAGCGGCCCATCTCGCACCAACGATTCATTGCTGGGATCGCGAAGAGTCAATTCGAGTGTGTCGCAATCGAAACGATCCGCTTTTGCATTCTCGATTTCGTGAATCAGAGCGACCGAGTCGCGCAGCATCAATTGGTTGATCGCAAAGTCGTACTCGAGTCGCCCACCACATTGAATGCGCACCACCGCCAACGCATCGCTCGCCTTCTGCATCTGGTAGCGACTATCGTTCGCTGTCGCATCCGCTGCAGCCCACAGCGGTCCGTTTTCCAGCGGTATCGTCAATTGGTCCAAATAGATCAGCTCCATCCGATCGAGCAAGCCACCGTCACCAGGCTGCATCATCGGTCGTGATGCGGCAGTCGTTAGGTGGACGGTCAAGTCACGACCGATCATCCGAGCTTGGCCAAGCTCCATTTCGATTTTTTCAGTCGTCCAGATCTTCTGGTTATCAATTCCGACGTTGGATGTACGAATCGACAACTCATCGTCTGGTGTCGTCGGATCACGACGAGTAATCGTCACCTCACCGATCATTCGGCCTCTTTGAATCGGTGGTGCCCCACCGCTCATTACGTCGAGTGACCCCGTGAACTTGAGCTCAGCCCCTTGGTGAGCCTCCATCACGATCGGCGCGTTTGAACCTTGGTCGTCGGAACCGCGACCGATGACAACCGTAATTGGCCACAACTTCCACTGGTCGGTCGTCGTTTGCTCCCAGTTTTCGAACAACAGCATGCCGTCAGCCGTTTGCAACCGTTTGCACTTCCCACGCTGCCACGATCCTTCCGCGAAGAGATCGCCAAGCGTGTCACCAAGTTGAAGTTGAGTCCTCGGTGCAAAGGCAACTCGCTCGATTTCGGGTGGCGTTAACCATGCAACAACCACCACCTGATAGACAGCCGCTATCGCGCAGAGAAAAACAAGAGCGGTCGTGTAGTGCGTCAGCTTTCGAAGCATAGCTATTTCAGGACTTGTTTCCACTTATTGGTTGCACGTAGCAGCCGCTCGACCGTTTCCCGAACGGCTCCTGCGCCGCCAGCGGAACGCAGGACCCATTGCGCGGTCTCGCGTGCATCGGTCGATGCATCGCATGGCGCCACGGCCAAACCAACGTACCGCATGACGGGAAGGTCAGGCAAATCGTCGCCGAGATAGCAAACCTGGTGCGGTTTGCAGCCGATGGCCGCAATCATTTCCTTGACGGCCGGAAGTTTGTCTTCGGCACCCTGCGACACATGAGCAATCCCTAACTCGGAAGCCCGTCGCTCGACAACGACACTCGATCGCGCCGTCACCAAACCGAACGCAAAACCGCATCGCATCCAAACCTTGATTCCCAACCCATCGCGAGCATGGAATTGCTTCGTTTCGATTCCTTCGCCGCTATAAATGATCCGCCCATCCGTCAACACTCCATCCACATCGGATAGAATGCAAGTAATCTCCTCCGCGACGGCGGTGTCGCTTTTCAGTCGTTCGGGCATGTCGTGGTACTTAAGTTTTGAATTTCAAGATGGACGGTTCTTCGTGTTCACCTAGCATTGCAGCCACATCGGTAATGTCCAATAGCCCGAGCGGCCGATTGTTTCGATCGACGACCGGCAACTCGCTAAGATGGCGGCGTGACATGGTCGCAATCGCATCTTGCAGTAGCGTACCGCTAATCGCGGTGACCGGTTGGCGAGTCATACGATCCGAAATGGGCTGGTCCAAGGCGATGTCGTTACGAGTTTCCAACAATCGCGCCAAATCGCTGTCGGTAAAGATGCCGTCTAACTGACCTTCGGGCGTGACCAACATCACGGCGCCGGTGCGGCGGCCATTCTTACTCGTCCGCACCATAGCCTCGCGTACGCTAATGTCGCTCTGCGCCATACGACAAGCATCAAGCCGCCGCATCATCTGGTCGACGTCCGCCAATTTTTGGCCGAGGGCACCCCCCGGATGAAATCTGGCAAAGTCCTGTGGAGTAAAACGACGCAGTTGACTCGAAAGCATCGCGATCCCGTCGCCGACGGCCATCATCACTGCCGTGCTCGATGTTGGAGCCAAACCGTTTGGGCATGCTTCGAGGTGCTTCCCAAACGCGACGACGCAATCCGAGACCGCCGCCAATGGGTTGTCCGTGGTCGCCGTAATTGCGATCAAGCCCGCAGAATTCTCCCGCAAGTGAGGAGCGATGCGAACAACTTCCTCACTGCACCCCGAGTTGGAAATTGCCCAAACCAAGTCCTTCTCGCGGACTCGCCCCAAATCGCCATGAACGGCTTCCGAAGGGTGCAAGAAATGAGCAGGCGTGCCCGTGCTAGCCAACGTCGCGACAAGCTTTTGCCCAATAATGCCAGCTTTTCCAACCCCCGTGACGACGACGCAGCCTTCACATTTTGCAGTCATCTCGGCAGCCTCCACCGCGTTACTGCTGAGTTCGCCCGCCGCATGCAGGATCGCGTAGCCCTCGGTAGCAACCATTTTTCGCAGCATGCGAAGCCGCTCAATGAGCGTCTTCCCTGGAGCGGCAACCATTGATGTAGACGGCAATTCGCTAGGAATTGGCAATTTTTCAGCAGCAGTCACGTCGAGACCTTCCGTGGTTCTTCGCAGCGAAACGATTAAGGTAGTAGGTAGAAGCTCGGAGCCTACAACAAGACCGATCCCCATCACAAGGGAAATTTCGAGATTGCCTGGGCTGGGGGGGGGCCTGCTGAAGGCTCCTTGACCCAGACTCTTGTCGTCGTAGGCTATTTAGCTCCCTAAGAACGTCCGTTCGATATTCTTTGCTTCCGCTCAAACAAAAATAGATAGGTTTTTTCGATGACTCGTGTTGCTGTGGTCGGTTTGGGAATGATGGGGCTAACCCATTTAAATGTTTATCGATCCTTATCGAATGTCACGATTGCAGCAATCTGCGATGCGGATGCCGACCGATTGTCTGGCGAGACCACGGCGACTGGAAACGTCGAAGGAACTGCCGACGCCTCCGTCAAATCATTGCCTGCCGAAGTACGTCGCTGCAGCGATTTGAATGAAGTCATCGGAGCGGCCGACGTCGATGTCGTTGACATTTGCTTGCCCACCCATTTGCATGTCCGTTTTGGGAAACAAGTGCTTTTGGCTGGCCAGCATTTGATTGTCGAGAAACCACTCGCACGTAACAGCACGGACGCCGACGAGTTGGCCCAAGCCGCTCGCTCGGCCAAAGGCCTAGCCTTTGTCGGTCAGTGTATGCGGTTTTGGCCAGGCTGGGCGTGGCTAAAAGACGCAGTCAATGATGGACGCTATGGCAAGGTTTTAGCGGCAACGTTTCGGCGAGTCGTCGACCATCCCAAAGGCGCTTTCTACGAGAATGGCGATCTATGCGGCGGCGCTCTATTGGATTTGCATATCCACGATACGGATTTCGTCCATTATCTATTTGGTATGCCAAAAAGTGTGAACAGTTTTGGCTATTCAAAAAACACGAACGAGCCCGACCATGTCGTGACTCGCTACCTCTACGATCACGTTCCTCTCGTCGTTGCCGAAGGCGGTTGGGCGATGAGCGATGGCTTCCCGTTTAGCATGTCCTACAACCTGAACTTCGAAAACGCAACCGTCGATTTCGATATCAATCGCGAACAATCGCTTCGAATCTGCGAAGTTGGCAAACCGATCGAGTATCCGGAGGTCGATGCAAAGATGGGATACGATCTGCAACTCGCCTACTTTATCGACTGTATCGAGAAACAACGCAAACCGGAAACAGTGACGCTCGAAAACGCAGCTGACACGATTCGAATTGTCGAAGCGGAGGCCGAAAGCATCAAAACGGGCTCAGCGGTCTCACTGGGCTGATAGCCGCTCTCTGATAGCCGCTCACTGATGGGCTCAAAGATAAAAGGCAAGTCGATTTATCCTCGCTACCAAATGGCTGCCCTAACCAGGTGCAGCAGCGCGGAACCGCCCTCGATGCGACGTCGCTTTGCCAGGCAAGGTCGGCTTTGTCGGGCGAGCGATTTCCTGACGCCCGGACGCCCCTCTAAAAAACACCTATTGAAACCAGCCCGCCCTTAGTGTCTAATAATGTTACACTTCACTCCTTAGGGGCAGGAAAGTTGTCATGCTAATTCTTAGCCGCAAAGAAACTGAGTCGATTCGTATCGGCAACGACATCGTTGTCATCGTCACCCGCATTGGACGGGGGCGAGTCAAGATTGGGATCGATGCACCGCGTGAAACGCCCATTCGCCGTGCTGAATTGGTTGAAAAACCCAGGGCAGGTGAGACGCTCTGCGTTCCGATCGAGTCATTGACCGACCCCTTGGGAGTATCACCGCTACGATTGCCGTCGCATACAAGTGCGGTCTTACCCTGATTTGGACAAATGGGTCCCTCCGGTCGGCAATCTCATTTCTCGCGACGCCGAATGCCGGTTAGAAGTTGCCCGTCTAACCCAAAAAAGGTTCGTGCGTGCTCATTTTATCGACGAACACGAATTGAATTTCTGCTCGTCTATGGTCACAATAGGCTCGTCGGCTGAGCGGGTAGCGTTTACCTAGCAACGCGACAAAAATTTAGCCCGTTTCATGGTCCCATTTTGGCGGCCCTTTCAGGCGTCCCCGGTTTTCATTCCCCGGCCACGAGCGAGATATGATAACGCCACTTCAAGCAATTCGAGATCTTTTAGTAGAAGACCCTCGTTTCCGAATCGAAGCCTATCAATTTATCCGCGAATCGTTGCATTTCGCTCAGGAGAATTTTGATTTGCTGGCGAAAGCAGCGGTGAAAAGTGATACGTCAGCCGAAACATCGATTGAACCACTGCCAGAACCGACGCACGTCACAGGTCAACAACTTTGTGAAGCTTGCCGACTTTATGCCATCGATCAGTATGGCTATTTGGCAAAAATGGTTTTGTCGAATTGGGGAATTCACTCAACCAGTGATTTTGGTGAATTGGTTTACAACTTGATTCGCATCGAACAGATGCGGAAAAGCGAATCGGATCGCCGAGAGGATTTTGACGACGTGTACGATTTTGAAAATGCATTTGAGCCTGATTTCGAAATCGTAGAAAGCAAGGTCGATTCGATTTAGGGCATCAATATAAATGCCTCGCCAAAAGAATCCGTGGCTTGATTCATCCATCCCAAGTACCGAAGGGTAGATTTTCCAGGCACCGCAGGCCGGAGGCCGAAACAATGCGACGTTGGTCGAGAAGTGACGTTCGATCTGCGTCGCTTCTTGCTCCGAGTCATCGAGGGAGAGGCACCGAGGAAACCGAGGAAGTCGAGCAAGAGTGGCAATGGGTATCGCGACTGCCATGCCCCCAAAAAAACTTCCGCAACTTTCTTTTCACCCACTAATTCTTCGGAAGAGCTTTTTTTGACGCCCTTAAAGATTATCTATTTCCGTTTTTGGGTAGCGGAACGTCATCCAGACGATCCATCTATCAATCCAACCAAAAACTAAAATAGAGATACACGCCAAGGACCATTCCCAGAACAACAACCGAGCCGATAAAATCCCTTGCATCCCAACTGTTGCGAATTGCCTTACGGTCCTCCGAAGAGAGTCCACCCCAGGTGATACCGTTGGTTTGCTCCTTGCTTGGTGCTGCTGTTAAAAGCGAAAGTGCGACGACAACGAACACACTGATCAACATCAACACGCCGGAATAGTAAAGGAAATTGAAGTCCGCAATATTCGCCAAAGTTCCCTCCTCGATTCCACGGGCTGTTACCACCGCCTCGATTGTCAGTTTGCCCATTCCGAGCACGAAACCGATAATCATTCCCCAAAAAGCTCCGGTCGCGTTTACGCGGCGCCAAAATAGTCCAAGCAAAAACACCGCCGTAATCGGCGGGGCAAGATAGCCCTGGACGCCTTGCAAGTATTTGTAGATGCCGCCGCCAGCCATCGCTTTCATGATCGGAATCCAGACCAGACCGGCGACAACGACAGCCACCGTCGCCAATCGCCCAACATAGACGTAGTGCTTGTCCGTTTTACCCGGCTTGAGCTTTTCGTAAATATCGATCGTGAATAGCGTTGCACATGAATTGAACAGAGATGCCAGCGAACTCATCAGAGCCGACATCAGACCCGCGACGACCAATCCTCGCAGACCTAATGGAAGCAGCCCTGTTACCATCGTGGCGAAAACCTGGTCTCCATCGATCGTGCCCTCTGAACGCAATGGAATAGAAATAATCCCCTTTTGATGCAGTGCCCAACCGATCATGCCAGGAATCAGGAAAATCATCACCGGCCACACCTTTAGGAAGCCTCCGAAAATTGCCCCGCGGCGTGCGTCCGTTAGATTTTTCGATGCCAACGTCCGTTGCACGATGTATTGGTCAGTACACCAATACCAAATGCCAATCACCGGCGACGCGATCAGAATACCAAGCCATGGAAAATCTCCGTTCTTCCACCACGGTACACCCTCCTGGACCAGTGGACGCCAAAGTGCAAAATCGGCTTTCGATGCAGATGCAGCCGCTTGTAACTCTCCCCATCCGCCCAGCTCTTTCAAACCGAACCAAGTGATGAAAAACGAACCAAGCAACAGGACAACCGTTTGGGCCACCTCGGTATACAAAACCGCACGCAAACCGCCGAAGACCGTGTAGATACCTGTCATTATCACCGTCACGATCGCACCAACCCAGAATGCGTTTTCTGGCGATCCGAACGTGTCCGGCAACAAACTCATGAACACAAGCGCGCCCGCATAAACGGTAACCGACACCTTGGTGAACACGTATGCCAACAAACTGACGATCGATAGCACCCATCGACATCGCGAATCAAACCGCCGCTCAAGAAACTCGGGCATCGTGAACACGCCGCTGCGGTAGTAGAAGGGAACAAACACCCAAGCCAGCAGGAGCATCACCCAAGCGTGCAATTCCCAGTGAGCCATCGCCATCCCAGATGAAGCACCGTTTCCCGCCAGTCCGACAATGTGTTCGGAGCCAATGTTCGAAGCAAAAAGCGACGCACCAATGACAAACCAACTAGCGTGCCTGCCAGCCAAAAAATAGTCCGACGTCGATGTAATGTGCTTGGATGACCAATGGACGATGCCAACGAGGCCCATGAAATAAACGCCAACGACTACCCAGTCAAGGAATTGCATGATTATGAACTCGTGAATAATGAATGCTCGATGCAGTGACTCATCGTCGCCTTTTGCTCCAGACGTCAATTGTTTTACTGACGTATTCGGGAGCACAAGGCGACGATCGCCAAATGATAGAGGCTGATTCTACTACTGTAAGGTCCCATTGACTATCACCAGACAAGAATTGCAATTTCGTTGTTGTACGACCCCCTTTGGATAAAAGGGGCCACCTACACGTCCGATAGGACGGGGAACGGAGAATGATTTTCGGGCGAATCGCTGATCGCCGCCAACGGCGTTGTTGGTGTCGTTTTTCACAGACGTTGCCTACTTCATGACCCGTCATGCGACCGTTGGCCGCAACTGATCGTTCCATGTCATCGTTCCATGTCATCGTTCCATGTCATCGTTCCATGTCATCGTTCCATGCCATCGTTCCATGTCATCGTTCCATGTCATCGTTCCATGTCATCGTTCCATGTCTTCGACAACACCACCATTACTGCCGTGACATCCGACCCCAAGCCAAGTTCCTCGCCGAGTTCCTCGGCTCGGCTGGGCGATGGGAGCGATTGGAATGATTCGTCGCCGCAAGCAAGGTCGCCTAGCCCGGATGATTCATGGACTTGCAAATTGTTTTGCTAACGTCTACGCCTTCAAGCGTTTACGTTCATTGCTCGAAAAACAGTCTGCGTATTAGCCGGGCTAGGGAACGCTTCGGTTTGAACCTCTCCGCTGTCAAAGCGATCTCGCTTTTTCTTTTAGGACGATCCCAGCTACAGCGCTCAATCGCTTGCCGACTTCCTCCGACGACAGGGCTTCCCCCTTCCTCTTCGAGAGTATCTTTCAATCAGCTTCCAT
Source organism: Novipirellula aureliae (assembly GCF_007860185.1). Classification (NCBI taxonomy): domain Bacteria; kingdom Pseudomonadati; phylum Planctomycetota; class Planctomycetia; order Pirellulales; family Pirellulaceae; genus Novipirellula; species Novipirellula aureliae. The sequence goes on along the minus strand of NZ_SJPY01000003.1, from coordinate 87,050 downwards.
GTAGCGAAGCCGAGTTGATTGTTTCGACGCCTACAAAAAAAAAGGGTTTTCAGCGATTTGCTGAAAACCCCGTTTTATGCAGTGCGGATGAGAGGACTTGAACCTCCACGACCTTGCGGCCACTAGAACCTGAATCTAGCGCGTCTGCCAATTCCGCCACATCCGCGTGTGCTTGGCTAAGTCCCTTCTAACGATATCCCGTCTCGCGTCTTTTCGCAAGTGGCAATCGACTGCACCCCCGCTGATCGCCGCTCGGCTCTCCGAGCGGAAAATGCTTTCGGGCTAAAGGGTCAGAAGGGTTCGCAGATCGAACGATCGACCGGTCCCGCCAGTGGATGCTTTCTACTCGGAGAGCCGAGCGCAATCGGGCGAAGTCATGCTAAGAATTGAACGACGAATCAAATCGTGTGACAATATGTCCCACAGAACTTATGGCGGACAACACTTCGCAAAGCGTCGATTTCCGGTGCTTCCCCGTCCGCAAACGTTTACTCATTCGTAGACCTCTCAACCGTGTCTTGGTGGGGACGAATCAAAGGACTAGTGTGATGAATGCATTGGATGCCGAGGGCAACGTGAGCGTCGGCTAAGAATCGTATTCGATGGATAGGCAGCGAGATCCTTCGGCATCCCCTGGGCTTGAGCCAACATGGCAATGACTTCGTTCCCCCCCCTTAAAATGATTGGATAGGGCTTTAAGAATGCTTACACAAATCTTTGAATGGCAACGTTTCAGGATGGTCGCCGCAATGACCGCCATCACACTGATTCTGAGTTTGCCGATCGCGGTTGCTGCCCAAGATGGCGCGCCCGCGATCAATGATAGCGCACCGGACGTTGATGTTACGTCGACAGCCGATAGCGTGGTCGCACCCGTCGTCTCGATTCCACCAGTCGACGACACGATGACGGTTTTCGTTTGGTCGATCGCTTTTATCGGTTCGATTTGCGCGTTGATCCAAGCTTACCTGTTCTACAAAACGATGCAGACCTCCGATCCTGGCAACGATCGGATGCAAGAAATCGCTGGCTATGTACGTGAGGGCGCCAACGCTTACCTGACCCAGCAATACAAGGTGGTTGGCGTATTCTTTCTCGTCATTGTGGCACTTCTTGCCTATGCTGCGTTTGGCCTCAACGTGCAAAGTCGCTGGGTTCCATTCGCGTTCCTGACAGGCGGTTTCTTCTCAGGCTTAGCGGGTTGGTTCGGCATGAAGACCGCAACGCTGGCGAGCAATCGGACGGCGGCTGGCGCGCAAAAGTCGCTCAACCAAGGGTTGCAGGTCGCATTCCGATCCGGTGCGGTCATGGGTTTGACGGTCGTCGGCCTCGGTCTACTTGATATTACCCTTTGGTTCGCCGTGCTGTACTGGGTACTCCCGCTCGTGAATCCCGATTACACGATGAAGCTGGTTGATATCACCGTGACGATGCTGTGCTTTGGAATGGGGGCCAGTAGTCAAGCGTTATTTGCTCGCGTCGGCGGTGGTATCTTTACCAAGGCCGCGGACGTCGGAGCGGACTTGGTTGGCAAGGTCGAACAAGGGATTCCCGAGGACGATCCGCGTAACCCAGCAACGATTGCCGACAACGTTGGTGATAACGTCGGCGATGTCGCAGGCATGGGAGCTGACCTCTATGAGTCTTATTGCGGATCGATTTTGGCGACCGCTGCTCTAGGCGTCGCCGCGTTTTCAACAAGCGAGTTGGTTCCAAGCGGGATGAACGGGACGCAAGCTCAACTGCAAGCGATGATGCTGCCGATGGCGATCGCGGGTATTGGCATCTTCTTATCGATTGCCGGCATCTATGTGGTCCGTACAAAGGATGATGCGACGCAAAAGAATTTGCTCTCAGCCCTTGGACGTGGGATCAATCTTTCCACCTTCCTGGTCGCCGTTGCCGCGATTTTCCTCGGTACTTGGTTGATGCCCAAAACCCTGGGGACGACCATAACGGTTGGCGGTATCGCCTTGCCCGGCGTTGCATTTAGCGTGATTACCGGATTGGTTGCCGGATGGATCATTGGCAAATGGACCGAGTATTCCACCAGTGATGAGTTCAAGCCGACAAGAAATTTGGCGGATCAATCGTTGACGGGCCCTGCGACGATCATCATTGGCGGGATTGCCGATGGCATGATGAGTGTTTGGGCGCCCGTGGTCGTCATCTGTATTGCAACACTCGCTTCCTTTGGATTTGCAAACGGTTGGAACTTCTCGGATGTTAACTTCTTTGCACTTGGACTCTACGGCGTCGGGATCGCTGCGGTTGGTATGCTTAGCACTCTCGGCATCACCCTAGCAACCGACGCTTATGGACCGATCGCGGACAATGCGGGTGGCAACGCCGAAATGTCGGGACTCGATCCGATTGTCCGGCAACGTACCGATGCACTCGATAGCCTCGGTAACACCACAGCAGCAACGGGTAAAGGCTTTGCAATCGGATCGGCGGCGCTGACGGCACTTGCGCTAATGGCTGCTTACATCGAAGAAGTTCGCATTGGTTTTGAACGTTGGGGTGACGAGGTCGTGGAAGTGGTCGATGCCGATTTCATCAAGGCATCGGACGGCTTTGTCGTCAGCAAGTACAGTGATGCGAATGGCAAAATGCATTCGGCTACCTGGTTGGTCTCGCCCACCTCGTTGGCAGCCGATGAAGAGCTTGAAGCCGCGTGGAAAGCGAAAACCTTCAAGGCAGGTCCGGTCGAAGTCGCGGACATGATCGCCTACGACCTGGACGAGAGTGGAGCGATGAAGGTCGACGAATTCGGCCGTCCAGCGGGAGCCAGGTTCACCGCGACCGGCGATAAGCTGATCTTCCTACCCACTGCCCACATTCAAGACTTCAGTGACTACTACAACTTTTCGGTGATGAACCCGAAAGTATTGGTTGGCACCTTTTTGGGCGTGATGGCTACTTTGGTCTTCTGTGCAATGACGATGAAAGCGGTCGGGCGTGCCGCTCAGGGGATGGTCGAGGAAGTCCGACGCCAGTTCCGTGAAAAGCCAGGCATTATGGAAGGGACCGACATGCCCGACTACGCGGCGCCGGTCGCAATTAGTACCAAGGCAGCTCAGCGTGAAATGATCGTGCCATCACTACTTGGCCTGTTGCTACCCGTTGTGACGGGGCTCTTGCTCGGCGTTGGAGGAGTCATGGGACTACTCGTGGGAACATTGACGGGAGGTTTTTGTATCGCGATTTTCATGGCGAATGCGGGCGGATCTTGGGATAATGCCAAAAAGTACATTGAAGCCGGTGCGCATGGTGGCAAGGGAACCGATGCTCACAAAGCAGCGGTTGTCGGTGATACCGTTGGCGATCCGTTTAAGGACACGAGTGGCCCGAGTCTCAATATCCTGATCAAGTTGATGAGCATGGTCAGCGTCGTTGTTGCGGGTTTGATCGTTCGCTACAGCTTGGTTGCCCTCGGGATCTTTTAAAAAAACCTTCGGGTTCCCTGTATTCGCTATCCTGCTCCGTCCGGGTCGCCCGGGCGGAGCCGCTAGCAACATACGTTGGGTGTCAACTTATGCGGACCAGAGAACAGGGGAGAAATAGGGGAAAGGTAACACTCAAAGCGAAATCCGCTAAGCGTTTTTCAAGACCAAGTGTCTACAAGCGATAACGTTGTCGCAACTGGCTAACGCGTCGACGATTAGGGAATCGAGCGACGAAAGGAAGGAAATGAATTTGCCAGCATTTACGATGCTTCGGTTACGCTCGCCCCCCAATCATCCTGGGAGGATTTCGTTTGCAATGTAGAGAAAAGTTCGGCATTTTGATTGGAATCGAAAGCATATGACTGTAGAATAAGGGGTGCGAAGTTCGTATTGGGATTCTTGCTACCATCCCAATACAAAAATATCCCTACTTGTCACACACAAGGAAAGATCAAGATGATTACCAACGCACTAGACGGTCGCTTGAGGGCTCTTGAGGATGAGTTCTTCCGCCAGGTAGACCTGAAGCTATGTGAACAGCTTCGCGAAAAGGTTTTACGAGACGAAGCTCGCAGCAGGTTGGCTCGTTTAGTCAACATTGATGACACCGATGTTTTAGATGAACTGCTTCTTCACGGAATCAATGATCAAACGGTTCCGGTGCTGCTACTTGTTCCGCTGGTTTTTGTTGCTTGGTCCGACGGCCGAATCACGGATGCAGAGAGAGGAACGGTTATGTCAATCGTTTCACGATACCTCAAAGACGAATCCCCCGAGGTCTTGAAGTTGATTGATAATTGGCTAGATCGTAAACCGAGTGAAAAGCTTTGGGATGCTTGGCAAGCCTATATTGAAGCATTGCGAGAACAATCCTCGGGGACCGTTTGGGCGATTTTAAGCGAAACGCTGATTGAGCATGCAAACCGTGTTGCCGAAGCGTCGACAAGTTATCTGTCGTTCAAACGGATCTGTGCCGAAAAGCAAGAGGCATTGGCCCGTTTAAGTGAGGCGTTACAAGATTGAGCACAAGATTGAGTTGAGCCCGTGGGGCCCACTCTTCATCATCCCCCTCAACCGGTTCGTTGTTTGGATCTTCTTTTCCAGCGGCGAACTGGTTTTTTCGTAATTTGACGGCTGCGTTCCCAGGCTTCTGCCTGGGAAACGCAATGAGTGGCAGTCTATTGTCGACGGACCGGGATCTCGTAGTTCAAAATCCTGTGGCCGTCCTGTTCGCCTGCTCGCAGAAGCAATGTTGTTCCAATCAATTCGGCCCCATCGGACCAATAAAAATCGCGGCGAACGGTCTCGCCAGGCTCTACACTGATGAAGCGTCTTTGGTATTGCCGCCCCGATTGCGGAAAAACCATGCAGTCATAGAGAAGTGGTTTCTCGGAATGGTTTTGCATTTCGACTTCCACTTTGAGTTGTCCACCCTCTAAGATGTCGGTCGTCGCTTTCAATTCCAAACCATGGGGACCGACATTGATTTCTCGGTAGACGGTAAACCGCTTAGGAGGTATGGTTTGCAACTCGAAATCGAGAGCCAATTCGTAGCGGCCGACTTTTGCACTATTGTCTAAAACCACATTAAACGGTTCGGTCGTATCCCGCCCGCCGATTAGTTCCCAATTCAATGATGGCTGCTCAAATTTCCATGACATTGGACTGCGGATCCTAACGTTCCCAGCCAATCCATCGCGAACGGGGTTCTTAAATTTCAGCTCAAGCGGCTGGGTTTGCCCGAGAATGCTATCGAGTTGCGTTTGCTTCAGTTCGACCGACATTCGAAAGGCCAAGAGGTCGGGATCGACATCGACAAGGAAGGTCGGCAACTTACCAATCTTAACCCGCTGGACCTGGCGGTTCTCGTAGTTTTCGAGCGGCAATTCACTGGTCTTTCCCCAGACGTCGATTGCGTAGACATCTTCACCTAGGTAGATCAATTCTTCGGTCGGATTATCCGCCCAAACCATCAGCACCGCTCGCGTCTCACCAGCAAAAATGATGCTGTTGGCTCGGCTACGCATTTTGAGGGATCCCATTTGTCGCAGATCCCCAATCAATTGTGCCGTCGTCCGCCAAGGCAGCAGCATTTCATCAGGTCGGCTGTCACTTGTCAGCAAGCCTGTTTCCGAATCATGAGGATTCGAAACGAAGGCCGCTTCGACCCGGTGCTTTCGGACGGTTGCCATTCTTTGGATGAGATCCAAGATGCGTGTATCGCGGTCATAGCGACCCTTTGGCAATGGGTTCAATAGAATCCAAGTCTTTGCGTCAACATGCCGACGGGATTCTGGATCCAATGACAAATAGGCATCGAGTTCTTCCGCGGTCAAAGCGGGCTGGATCGATCGACAAACCGCTTTCCAAGATCGTTGCTGCGATGAGAGGGTTGGTTCATTCCAAGGCCAATTGATCGTTATATCGAGCGGTTGTCCGTAGCCTTGCAGCCCCGTGGCAATCGACTTGACCGATTCTTGCAAGCGGGTTCGCCCGAGGAAACTAAAATCATCATCCGCACCGAGTTGCCATTTACGGACCTTTAGAGTCAATCGACTCATCACCGGTTCGAGTAGCGGTTGCCAAACTTCGAAATCCCGAAACAGCTCCGATGCAACGATTTCACGTTGGCTACGCAAATCGTAATTCGCAAACTGATCCTCCGGTGGTCGATCAAGCAACCCGACCGTCTGAATTTTGCTGTCTTGCAGTCGTGTGAACAGATCCGCAATCTGACTGGCTCGAACTTCATCATCAGGAGCGATCCAAGCAGGGTACTTGACCCAGTCGACCCCGATTTGCAACAACCAATTCACGAAATCGCGGGGCGGAATCGTGCCGTCGTCCTGAGGAATCCCGATGGTGCTATGTTGACCCTGCGTTTGGATCGCAGATGGATCCAAAGCTGTTCGAGCCGTATCCCTCTGATTCTGGTAGGGAAGCGTCCATCCAAAGCATCCAAATCCCCGTTTTTCAACGAGTGGTTCAATGACCGCCAACGTGGTTTGAGATTCCAATTCGTCAACGCCCGTTCCTTCAATCACCGCCTTCACGGTGTAGAACCCAGGCGAAAGACGAGGCATTTTCCAATCGAAACGCATGTCCGTCGTCGCCGAGCGAGATTCGCTGGGTTCACTTGAAACGGAGATGTTCGAGGGGATCGGGGTGGATTGCACCAAGCTTCGGATGCTCGACGCTTCCGACGCCATTTCGTTCTTGTCGGCATCAAATAGGTGAAACCGAACCCGGGACGCACCCTTGGGTAGCCCAAGCACTACCGCCGTTGCTGTCACCCCGCTGCCATAGTCGTAGATACCAAGCGGACGATCGGTCACGAGCTGAAGCTGGGGAAACGGCTCCACTCGCAAATTGTCAAAACCAATGAAACCACGAATGTCTTCCAAGCCGTCTTCACCGCCCTCGACGGAGACCCGCACGAACATGTACTTTGCCAGCCTCGGAGCGCGGAGGTTGTTTACGGCGTACTCTTTCCAACCGCTTGACCCGCGGACGATCGGTGTCGAATGCGACTCCAATTCCATCCCTTGTTCGTCGACAAATACCAACTCGGCACGCGCGGTATCGTGACGCAGTCCGCTTGTCATGATGTCGGCCGAAAACCTGTATTGATACATTCGACTCGTCGGCACCTTTTGCGATTGAACCATGGCCAAACCACCGTCGAGTTCAATCCGCAAATAACGGTCACACAATAGATCGGCAAGCGACGGAGGCAAAACAGGCAAGGAGGGAAACCATTTTCGGATGCTCGGCCAAAACCGCATGACGGTCGCATCGACGTCGCGAGTTTCACGCATTACCTTAAGATCATGGGCTTCGATCGCTATTTTGACGTATTGTGGGTAGCGATTGCCCGTTCGACGTTGCCAATCATCGGGCCAACCATCATAGTTGGTATCGGCTGAACGGGAAAAATCCCAGACGAACGATTTTAGCGATTCATCAAACCGTTGTTGTAGTTCCTCCAATTTTTCCTGGATCGGACTTCCCATGGCCGGCCCCGTGTCGGTTTGCTGAATGTTTTCTGCTTGCAACAATCCTGCTTGTCCGATATCGGTGAGTCCGGTGCCCGTGAAGGCAGCTAGCGCTATTGCCAAAATTGCAATAACGCTCCATCGATCTGGAAGGTATTTTCGATCGATGGGCGCTCTATCGCTCGAGTCACGGTTGCGTAAACTACCGCTTAGTCGAATGGTTCGAAACGAGCGAATCATCTGAAAAAAAATCGCAAAATGAGAAATCAACGTGGCGGAAATAAAAATAGCAGTCCGAATTGATAGCTTGCCGGTCCAGCTTTCCAAAGCATTGCAGCTAGCATCGCAACTTGGTGCGACGGCGGTGGAAATAAATGCAAGAAATGGCATTCGCCCTTCGGAATTATCGGACACTGGGCTTAGACAATTGCGGAAAATGCTGAATGATCTGAATTTGCGGGTTGCCGCCGTTCGATTTCCAACCCGTCGGGGCTACGACAACCCCACCGATTTGGATCGCCGTGTCGATGCGACCAAGGCAGCGATGCAGCTGGCCTACCGCCTCGGGGCATCCGTCGTGATCAACCAAATCGGTGGGATTCCTGACACGACCGACGATCCGCGGTACACATCGCTGCAAGGCGTCGTCGACGACCTGGGCCGCTACGGTGCGAAAGTGGGCGCATTTTTGGCAGCCGAAACGGGTAGTGAGTCCCCAGAGAAACTGGCTGATTTGATCAAGTCGAACGACAATGCGTACATCGCTGCCGCATTGAATCCGGGGCAGTTGATTATCAATCGGCACAGTCCCCGCGAGGCGATTCGAGCTCTCGGAGATCGAATTCAAGTCGTTAGCGCAGTGGATGGTGTGATCGATCTGTCCGCTGGTCGTGGAATCAGTGTGCCGCTGGGGCAAGGAACCGCCGACTTTCCCGAACTCCTGGGGATGCTAGAGGATTTTCCGTTTCGTGGCTACTTCGTGGTTGGCCGACAACAAATGCCAAGCGACACCGTACTCGAAGAATTGCAACAGGGCATCGAGTATTTGGGAAACCTTTAGGTCCGACGTTTGGAGAAAGACGTTTTGCAAAATCGGTTTGTTGTCCTCGAACATACGCCAGGCGACCAATTGGGTCGGTCGGGCGACGTACACTTCGATTGGATGTTCGAGAGTGACGGAGTGCTACGGACATGGGCGACCGAACCGATCGTACGATTCGATCAGTCGATTTGTATCGTCGCAGAGAAATTGCCAGATCACCGCATCGAGTATCTCGATTTCGAAGGTGACATCGGCCGAGGTCGTGGAGCGGTTTCGCGTCGCTGTGAAGGCAGCTATCGATTGCTTGATCACGATAACCTTGATCACAATGACCTTGATCACGATAACCTTGATCACGATGAAAACGTCTTCGTCGCCGAACTTACCTGGCACGACAAACGGCCGCCTCGTGGGCTAGCGGCAAATAAGAATCGACTTGAAATTCGGCCAGGAATCTTGCGACTTTTCTGACATCTTAGCCATCAAGGAAATTGACTCGGCTCCTCCAATCGAATGAAGTATTTCAACGAGAGGGATCGCGTTAGAACCTGATGGGGTTTGGTAGCCAACTACGAAATCGTTCGGCTACTCCAGGCGTATCGACGTGTGCGGGCGAATTTTGCGTTTCCACGGTGACCGCTTCGTCCGTGGAACTGGCTTCGATCAAGCGTTGAGCCCAGCGGTTTTGCAGCAACTTTGAAGAGGGTTCCAAGTTGCCTCGCTGAATACCTTGTACTGCCAAGAAGGATTGCGTTTGCAATTCAGTCCGCTCTTGATTGGTGGGAAAAAAATCATGTAACCGCACATCGTCAATCCAAATTTTTCCTGGTGACAAACTATCGATCGTCACACGGAGCGTCTCAACTTCCTCTGGAACCAATGTCGCAGCCTCGGTGACTATTTTGCGAGGCTGCCACTGCCCGTTTCTCGGCAGCGCCACCGTTTCGCTGAATCGGAACGATTGACCAAATTGCGTGCCTTCGATCGAGACACGGACTTGATGAGAAGATCCGATATGCGTTGCTTCAGCACGCAGCGACATCGACACAGCTAAGCGACCCGACTTAGGCGGCGTGATTGTTTCGGTCACAAGCCAAGTCTGCTGTGACCCCGCACCGTCCGTCTTCATGCATAGAGATCGCTTTCCATCGGTCGCCTCGCTATCGTCGACAATGACGCTACCGGCTGGATACTGGGCATGCAACCATCCTTTGATGCCAACATTTCCCGTTGCTTCGAAACTGCCGTTTGATAATCCTTGATAAGGTGTGCTATCGGAAAGTGTACCGAGTTTTTCGACAATGGTTGCAACATCCGTCTTGATTTTTTCAATTCGGATGGCCCCCCCTTGAACACTGGAGGTCCACATTCCAAGTGCCTGAGGCTCTTCACGTGTGGCACTTCTCAACAACTTCATTTCGCCAGCATCAAGACGAATTTCAGTCACTCGCCCATTTTCGACTTGATCGACTGTTTTTGATGAATCCCCGATCGATTCCCACTCGATCGCTTTTCGGCATCTTAGTTGTACGCTGCTTGGCCAAGGGGATTGATTGGTGACGAGTAGAACGAGATGCTGATTCTCGACTCCCCACTTTAGGTGAACCGTTTGAGCCACAGGATCCGGCGATGCGAATTCGTTCATCTTTTGCATCGTGAGTGCTGCGACGCGATTCATGGTTTTCCGTAGGCCATCCTGCAAACCCATTTGCATGGTTGTGTCATCATGCAAGACGACTAGCGGATCGAGTCGATCGACCCACACGTTCAATTCCTCCGCAAAACCTCGGTCAATCAACCCAGAATCCAAATCCGAGCGAACGGACAATCCGATTTGCCCAGCAACGCCTTGCAAATCGGCAACCTTCCGAGCGATTCGCTTTTCCGCTTCCATCTCGGCCGAGATACACTCATAAGCACCTCGAAATTGTGTCGCAACAGGCACGATGCAGGAACGGCGCGAATGGTTGGGCCATGACTTGTCGACGAGACATGGACCACTCCGATTGACAAAGGCGGAATCAGGTAAATCCACTAGCAAGAGGCTTTTTCCTTGGCATTGCTCGGCAATGGCATCATAAATGGCCCGCTGACGGTCTCTGTCTTGCCTTTGTTCATCTTCGGACAATCGGGCTTGATCTAACGATTTCGGTTGATCGTTTTGGCCGCACGATAGCCATATGCCTGCGAAACAACGGTGCGACAGAGAACGCTTAACGACCTCCTTCGTCAACGCGACTAACGATCGTTGTTTCTCATTGGGATTGGCGTCGATTGGCATGACGGTATCCAAACCAACGACAACCCGCTTCTCCAATCGATCGGCTAGGCTAAGTAGAATTTCTAACTGATCGCGTTCATGGCGGTGCGAACATCGAGTGGGTGCATACTGATTCGTTTTGAACCACGTTTTTCCACCCTCGTTTGCATCAACGAGCAACGTATCGGCGCCAAGAAGACTTGCGTAATTACAAACACGTGTCGTCGCGGTAACCAGTTTGTCGATGGCGATCGATTCGACCGAAAAATCGGACTTGAGAGAATGACATCTTGGAATCTTTCCGTATGCCTCGATCCAATCGGAGCTGGTGAGTCGTAGAGCGGTCATACGAAACGACTGTTTGCTCGCGTCCATATCATCAGACGAACGGTCAATGGGCGGCTCAAAGGCGGTGGCCAATTTAGCGGGACCACTTTTGATTTCAATCGACTCGATCAATGCATCGCCTAGCCGATCGAGATTTGTGATGTGAATACGCTCGTTCCCATTTGCATAGTACAAAAACGATTGTGTGCGCCATTTTTGATTTTCATCGTCATATCGATCCGAAGCACGCGGGAAATCGTGAACCACGTAGTCCGCGCCGCCGGATTGCTCCTCGCCGGACAAATCACTTGTGATTTGGATACGTAACTTCAGAGTTCGATTGGCTGGGTAGCGAAGCGAGATATGGTGGGGATAGCCAATGCGTAGTTTGGGCAACGAGGTTTCAAACGATTGGCCGATCGGGACGCGAGCAACCTTTTCGCCTTCATAGATTTCCTCGATCAGTTGCGTGGATTCGACGCTAGGTCGTGTTTTTACGCTCGCTGACGAAGCCGAAAAGAAGGCAGGTCCTCGTGATGAAAACATCTGACGGACAGGCCAATTTGAGACAGGCCAATTTGAAATTGCCCAGTCCGAAATTTCGGTGAACTTAATCTTTTGGATCGTTGGCCAGGTCGCAAAATCGATTGCTCCGCCCACGCTTTCTTTTTCCGGTAAAACAACGACAGGACGACCGATGCGAGTCACGATCTCTCCCCGACGGCGTAGCCTTGACCAAAGTCGACTCTCGGTTGCCACTTCATAGCGAAGCTCATACACGCCTGGCTGAGACGACGTCGAATCGGTGATTTGGATCGGCTGGGAATTCCCAAGTGAATCCAGCGAGAAAGTGGATGTCTGAGTCCAAACGGTTTCACGGTCGCTCAATCGAATCATGGACGAAATCAATTGCAACGGTTCGTTGTTAGGCAAACCTCGTTGCGGTACAACGAGCGAGTTCGCTCGAACGACGATCTCGAGCGGCGTGTTGGGTTCCCGAACGAGTCTTTCATCTGCCATCGAAATACGAAGCATGTCTCCGTCGATACGCTTCAATGTCCAATGAATCACACCGTGATTGTCGATCGGTTGGGCGGCTAAATCAGCGATCGCTATTCGAGTCACATCACCATCATCGGACGATACCGATGCCAATGGACCGGAGGCAGCGACTTTTTTGACCCGCACGACTAGCTCCGCCTCAGCGGAAGCTTGGACACGAAATCGTGCCCCACCCTTGCTCGTTGCTGTTCGATTCACCCTCGCGCGTCGATTCCCAAAGACAAGCGGCGATTCGAAACTCCAGCCGGTTTGCTGGAGGGAGGCAGCTTGCGGGGGCGTGATCGAAAAGGCGTTGCAAGTTGACACATCGTCGCAGCGGTTCTCTAATTCAGAAATGGTCGCTGGCGAGGTTGAGCCATTGACGCGATTCGAGTTCGGATCGACCACTTCAACTTCGATTCGAAATGGCTGCGGGGGGCAGGCAGAATCGTCGGCATTGGGCGACCAATTCAATTCGAGACGAAAATCCAAAGCTGCGATTTCCCCGGGCCCTTCCGCGAAAACCGAGCCAGAAACAAGCGAAACGAGAGCGCAGCAGATCAAGTACGCTTTCGAAAAAAGCGGTCGTATTGAGTCCATCCGGCAAAGACGTCCTTGTCCAGCCATGTCTCGCCTTGGGCGTTTACACGTTGAGAAATGGTTTACGTGGAAGATTAGGAAATCGCCCAATACTTCCGCAACAGCAAGCAGATCATTCTGATTGAAAGCGAAGGTTACGCATAATATCGCCTGCAAGTAAATAGGAATCGATGCCCTTACGTAGCCAGAGCTAGAAAACTATCTTGCTAGGCATGCACGCCCCCCGAAAAAGAACATCTCGTATCCCGATACCGTGGACCGCCCTAAAAATCGCGGCGAAGTTCGCGCTGCCCATTGGAATCGTCGTTTGGCTGTCCTTTCATATCGATTGGGTTCAGCTTCAGGAACAGCCCAAGAACTACGGACTGCTGGCGGTTGCCTTTGTGATCGCGCTTTCCGGTGTCAGCTTGTCATTCGCTCGTTGGTGTTTACTGGTCCGATGTCAAGGGATTTCGCTATCAGTGATCCAGGCATTCCGGATTAGCGCAATCTGTTTTTTGTTCAATTTCGTTTCAGTCGGCAGCGTGGGGGGGGATCTCTTCAAAGCTCTTTTTCTGGCCAAACGACGTCCGGGAAAACGAGTGGAAGCGGTTGCCTCGGTGCTGGTTGACCGGGCCGTCGGGTTGTTTGGACTGGTGCTTCTTGTCGCAGCGGCGATCATCGTTACCAATCCAACCGGCTCAAGCGATGTCACGCAAATACGACTCGATCAGATCAAGTTTGCGACGGCCGTTCTAGTATTCGCCGGGACCTTTGGTTTGCTGTGTCTGGTTTTCGGAGGCAAACAGATTGACAAAATCATCGCCCGATCACGGACGATTCCTGGTGTGGGTGCCATCCTTGCGAAAGTAGCCGCACCATTAAGAATGTTTCAAGAACGCCGCATGGGGCTGCTACTAGCCATCGTGATGAGCTTGGGCGTTCATCTATTGATCGTTGTCAGCATGTACTTGATCGCTCGCAGCCTGTACGCCGATCCACCCACATTTGCCGATCATTTGGTCATCGTTCCTATCGGGATGCTGGCGGCCGCACTACCGGTTGCTCCAGCCGGTTTGGGGGTTTTCGAAGTGGTCATTCAATGGCTCTACGAAGTCATACCTGCCAAACCAACGATGGCATCAGGAACCCTCGTCGCGTTGGTTTTTGAATTGGTTAAAATCACGATGGCGATTGTCGGAACCGTGTTCTACTGGACCGCCAACGAAGAGGAGCGGACGATCATCGAAGAAAGCGAAGAGCTAGATCACTAGCCCGCCGGACATCAAATCGTAGCGAAAGTCGCCAAGACGTTCATCCATTCCGTGTTTCTTCCAGACAAAATCGAAAGACTTGACACTTCCGCCACGACCGTACCAAGCCGTTCCGATCGAACACGTAAAACGGCAGCAAACCCCGTCGTTTTTTGCTACGATTCCACTATGAAAAACTCACTTACTTTTTTAAAAAACTTTGTTCTCCATCCGACGCAAGTTGGCGCGATCGCTCCGAGTAGTCCAGGTTTGGTTACAGCGATGGTCGATTCGTTCGATTGGCAAACCGCCAGAAACGTTGTTGAATTCGGCCCCGGCACCGGAGTCTTCACGGAAGCGATTATCAAACGATTGCATCCGGAGGCTAAATTCTTTGCAATCGAGCGTTCGAGTGAGCTCGTTCGCGCGACCCGCGAACGTTGTCCATCGGCCACCGTCTATCACGACAGCGTTACGCAGATTGCCGAGATATGCGAACGGGAGGGCATCGAGCAAATCGATAGCGTGATTTGCGGATTGCCATGGGCCTCCTTCTCAACAAGTCTTCAATCCGAGATATTCGACGCCATGATGGGAGTCTTGAGTTCCGAGGCTCGTTTCGCCACCTTTGCGTATTGGCAGGGCTTAGCCTTACCGGCTGGCCGACGTTTTTCGCGGCGATTGCAGCAAACATTTGCCACGGTCGAAAAAAGTCGGACCGTATGGCAGAACTTGCCCCCCGCGTTCGTCTATCGCTGCGCGCTGAGCAAATAGTCACCTGCTGTCGGATTGCGACGGTTGAAAATCGCAACGACCTAAAACTCGGTAAACCTCCGCTTGGTCGGTAATCCCTTTCTGGACAAGCTCATCGGCAACCTCTCGTAAACTGGTCGCTCCGGCTTCTTTAGAAGCTGCCTGCATCTTTGCGACCGAACCACCCGCTTCTAAGGCGTCCGCCATCGCTTCACCTGCGGGATCACTCCCATCAAAGCGATGACAGCATGCAATCGCAATTCGCCCTTGATAGCGTGAACCCAAACATTCGCCGCACTTTGTTTGCTCTGAATGGAGACCGCCGTCAACCCCGCGGCAATGGGTGCATCGGCGCCGTAGCAATCGCTGTGAGAGGACCGCGGTAAGTCCGCTTCGCAGTGCAAAGGTTGGTGTTCCGAATTGAACGAAACGCCGAAGCGTCGAGGCGACATCGGAAGCATGCAAGGTCGAAAAGACCAAATGGCCCGTCATCGATGCTTGAATCACCGCCTCGGCGGTCTCCGGATCACGTATTTCACTGACTAGCAATACCTCACTATCTTGTCGTACCGCACTGCGAAGCGCCGAAGCCAACGTCATTCCACCGCTCGGGTCAAGCTCGCTTTGACTGATCGAATCGATGATGGACTCAATCGGATCCTCGATCGTCAAGACGCTACGGCGAACGTTCGAAGCTGCGATTTCGCGAAGCATCGCGTACAACGTCGTCGTCTTGCCACTACCCGTTGGTCCCGATATCAAAATTGCTCCATCGGTTTGCTGGGACAACCGAACCAACTCGGCCGTAATGAAATCCGACATGCCAAGCGATTCGACCCGATCATACCGATCGTTCTGGCGAAGTAGCCGGATCACTGCACGTGGTCCATGGACGGTGGGAAAAACGCCTAACCGCATCGAGATGGATGGATCCAACGCACCTTTCGATGACGCACCTTGCGATGACGCAGCGGTAGGCCAGTTTAATCGTCCTTCCATCGGTTGGCTGCTGCGATACGTGGGCAAACTTGCCAGAACCATTAAGCGAGCCACCGGGTCACTCAAACGGCTAGCTTTGATCGTATCAACGACCGCCAAAACGCCATCGATCCGGAACAGGACTTCCCAGCCCACATCGCCGCGAGGTTGCAAATGAATGTCAGACGCCTGCGCTTCGATTGCATACGGCACCAGCCGCTCTACCACCTTCACCGCAAAATCAGAAGTTTCGGGATCCAAGTCAGCAAAGCGGTTGATTAGCATTCGGTCGTTCCCTCGTGTTCAGTGAAATATCGCCTTACCCAGAAGTGATGCTAAGCGATTGGTTTCCGCATCAAAATCAATCGCAAGTGTACACTCTATTTTCTGTCACGACGTGGTGCATGAGGATGTCGTGCTCTTCCACGACGATTCGATCAAATATTTGGCATTCGTACGCCAGCCCTATTCGATTCGCTGTTTGGGGCACGGTCTGCAAAAACCGATCGTAATAGCCTTTTCCATTTCCGACGCGACCACCGCGGCGATCGAAAGCGACCCCAGGCACACATAGAAAGTCAAGCTGTTCGGGCCGGACGACTTTTCCACTTCGCTGACGAAGTTCGACTTTCGGCTCCAAAATCTTATAGGCCCCCGATTCGAGTTCTGCCAAGGATTCCAAATGGAACAGTCTTAGTGTTCCCCCTTCACAAAAGGGCACCGCAATCTTTTTAGCGTCTGAGAGTTGTTCCGCTATCGCCCGATGCGTCTGGACTTCCGATCGAGTGCTTACATACCACATGACCCACTGAGCCCGTTGGAATTCAGGTAAATGGACGACGCGTTGAATAATCCTATCGCTGACAGCGCATTTATCTTTCAATGAATGCCGCGCCCTATACCCGGCCTTTCGGAATGGTTCTTTGTTGTTTTGTTCCAAATCGTTACACATGCTCTTGCCGATACGTCCGTCCACTTCTCTATCGGTTTACCGGTATATTCCTGATTATCGCTTCGTCCGTTGAAATTAGCCTTTTAATCAATCCGAATAATGTCACACACTTCGATTGCCGAATTAATGCATAGAAGGGTATTGATTCGAGTGACGAACGACGTGTGGGGCAAAGTGACTCATTCGTTTCTCTTCCCTAAAAGCGGTCTAGGTTTTTTCTCAGCAGCAATCGTTTGACGTTTTCTGCATCGGGGGGCAAAATCCTGGGCCGTTTTTTTGCGCATCCACTGCGTCGCTGCATGGAAACATGGGGTTGCCTTTTTGCAACATGCCTCCCATGAGTGCCGGCAATTCAACAAGGACGCTATTTCAGCAAACCTCTTCTGTGTAAGGACTTGCGCCGATACGGAAGAAGAGCTAATTGTGAAATTTCCTAGAGGGTACGGGATCTGCGATCTCGTAACAGCATCGATGTTTCCGGTTCAATTGACAGAGAACCAGGAAACGCTTTCGCTTTACGCCCCTTTGGATTTTTCATCTCATGCATGTTGTCCACCTCGCTGATCTTGCCGCCATTGTGTCACAACATGTGCCCGCTGTCACCCATTTTGCTGGCCAATTGAGTGGTGCTTCAAAAACAGACGCCGAAGAACAAGCGGTTGCATCAAGTGTAACACCCTACTGGGTTAGTACCCGAAGTCGCTTAGAATTGTGGCACCAAGTGATTGCTCGCTATCGCCGTGCGGAATCACAGGGCGACCGCCATACGATGGGACAATGGTGGAATCGCCATGTCAGTGTTTTAGAGGAGATTCTCGTCAGCGAATTGTTATGCCGAATTGTTGCTGCAGTGGGACATCATATCGACGCGTCACGCGGGCAACAGAATTTGTCACCGATTACCGAAAGCGTTTTCGATTGTCATATGGAAGTCCGTTCACGCGTCCACCATCTGATGCTGTTCGGACGCGGTAGTTCGGTACGAGATGCGGTGCGTTTGAACCGCTTGAGGCAAGGGGTAGAGCATTGGACCGACGCGATTCTCGGACGGATGATGCCGCAATGTCGTAGTGCGGTGCGCTATGCCATCGATGCGGATCGAGCGATTGCTTTCGCCGAAGAATCGGACGACTTCGGCTGGAGCGTTCTCCAGACAACAGCGGCCCAGAAGACCACCTATTGGCTCTTCAATTTGGCCATGCATGATATGCTGACTCGTCGCACTTCACCGACTCCAGCATTGCCAAGAGCCAATCGGCGAGTAGCTGACAGCGTGATGGGGATGTTTCCAGTCGAGTTGTTTGACAGCTTTGGTGTTGCCAAATCGCTTCGGCTCCGGCAGATAGAAAGCAACGCAGTCGACCAAGAGACCCAGCCTGTTCGAGACCCGATCGAAGTCAAGCATCACCACTTCCCCAAACTTCGCACCGATCATGCTCATCCAATTCGCTCGCAACGGCGATACCTTTCGGACTAAGATCGGGACGAACGCTTTGTCAATCTTCAATGTTTGGCTCCAGCGAAGAATCCGTGGGTTGATTCATCCATCCCAAGTACCGAAGGGTAGGTCTTTCAGGCACGGCTGGGCAAAAAGGATGTTTTCGGTGTATCGGCAATCGAACGTTCAAAAACAAACCTCGGCAAAACAAGTGGTTTTATCAAGGCCAAGCAAAACATCCTTCCCTCCCTGACCCCGTTGTCCCTAAGCAAGTTGCTCCTCAGCAGAGCTAGCCCCGAGGCCGAAACATCCGCTGCCGGTGGCGTGCCCCTTCGATCCGTGGATAGTTGCACCATCGCCCCACAGGCCGGAGGCCGAAACGCCCCACAGGCCGGAGGCCAAAACGATCCACAGGCCGGAGGCCGAAACATCCTTGCCGGTGGCGTGAGCCACCGAAATGGATGAAACCGAACCACTCGCCCGGAGGGCGACACACCCGCGATCGATGTATCGGCCTCCGGCCTTGCGGCGTCCTAAACGCCTTGGATTCGGTGGCTTACACCACCGGCAAGGATATGTCGGCCTCCAGCCTGGAAACCATGCGACGTCGGTCGAGAAGTGATCGATGATGTTCACGAATCGGCCCATCGTCGGCACCGAGCCAAGAGGCCGAAGGAGGAGTCCAAGATCGCGTACCGTCGCCGCCGTCATTTCGGCGAAACACCGTTCGCGGTCATCAAGGTGATGTTCGATCGGCGTCGCTTCTTGTTCCGAGGCATCGAGGGAGTCGAGCAAGTGTGGCAATGGGTATCGCGACTACCATGACCCCAAAAAAACTTCCGCGACTTCCTTTTTACCCACAAATTCTTCTGTAGAGCCCCATTTTCAGGGTAGTGGACGAGGTAACGAGTTTTTTTGGACCGCTGTGCAGTAAAGGACTCGTAACCTCGTCCACTACGACCAACCCTGATTTTTGATCTGGACAAATCGCTAGGCAGCCAAAAGGGTCATTGGCCCAGAAACATCACATGCGAATTGTGTAGATTGCCTGCACTAACTCTTCGTTGGATTGACACTTGCGTTGGAGGTTTCTTCGACCTTCGCTTTGAAAAGCTCGAGTTGGCGGAGCAGTTGTGGGGAATTCGGCATTAGCTGTACCGCTTTCCTTTGGGTTTCGAGTGCTTTGTCGAATTGGCCGACGGAGTAATAGCAGCGAGCCAAAGTGTCCAGGATTTCAGGATCATTCGGGCTCAACGTCAACGATCGTTCACTGTAGTGCACCGCTTTCTGCTTATCGCCATCGGTGTTTCCGACCAGCCAAGCGTACTGATTTAACGCGCCAGCGAGTGCATCGTTACTACGCAGACTTCGTCCGGGACGCTGCAATATCCGCTCGATGCTGTCAATCAATTGTTGAGTTTCATGAATTTTTGATTCGAGCAGCGTCTTGACGGTGCCAACCCATTGGGGGTCATCGCGATCCAATCGGTACATTGAGATCAGAATATCGATATTCTCTTGTCGCGGGCTTGTTTGATACGCCTCCTTTAACAGCAACTTCGCTTTTTCAATTTCTGACGCCTCGACGTGGATCAAGCCTTGGTGCCAAAGGATATCGCTGCGAATGTTATCAAAATCAAAGTTCGCTAGCACCGAATTGAGTCGTTTACGAAACTCCTCGTCTTTTTCGGCGCGCTCCGCGAGCGGTGTCAGCAGATCGACCACGTCTTGATGTCGTTGGAGTTCGCTCAGCATTTGAGACAACAACAATCGAGATCGTACAGATGTCAAGGACACGACATCAAGGTGATCGATAATGGTTCGGTACTCTCTCTCGGCCCAATCGAATAGGCCACGGCTCTGCAGTTGTTGTGCTTTGTCTCGATGCGATTCGGCGGCTTCCGAAAGATCGTTGGGCGAGATCTTCGTCCGCTCTGCTTCACTATCGGGCAACGCGTTGATTTCGAACGCCAATCGTGCGAGTCGCTCGGCTTCCTCTCGTTCACCGCTCGCCTTGGTCGCTTCGGCCGCCGAATAAAGCAGCATCGGTTGGCTATCAAAGTTCTTTTGGTGTCGAGCTTTTAACTCCAACACGATCGAATACAAACCCGTTTTGATTGCCCACGCGCAGGCCTCACTCAAGTCACGAGTGGTAGGTGGAATCAGATCCAAATTCTCGGAAACGAGTGTCAACGCATCGTCGGATTGTTGATTCAGCCAAGCTAAGTTCGCAGCCAAGCGAATCAATTCCAAAACGGAGGAGCGAGTCGTTTGGTCAGCGCTGACGGTGTCGAGCTGCCTTCGCTGGTCAGCGATTAAATCACGCCACCGTTGAGTGTCAAACTTTTCCTTTTCCAAATCGTTTGCATAAGCAGCAAGCCACTTGAGTGGAGCCCGAGCATCTGGTTTGCGTTCACCCAAATCGCTACGAATTTTCTCTACCGTTTCTAGGCGAGAGGCCTTCACTTCACTTACAGGTTGTTGCATCAGAGAAAGGGCGGCAACGCGGCTCAACGACAATGAGGTTTCGAAGCGAGTGAGTCGAACCAAAGCAGGGACGCCCGCTCGGTTTGGCAATTCTGCCAAGCGTGCAATTCGGCTGCGACGCTCGTCTTCGCTTTGCGCGCCATACTCGTGCAGCGTCTGACGCACGGCTTCGGGATCGGTTTCCTTCGACCAACTTACTAGCAAACTACTAACCAAGTGCCGTGCAGTCATTGCAATTTCAGAATCAGTATGATTCTGGGCCGAGTATAGATCATCGAATGCTTCGAGCCCAATTCGCTGTAACGATTCGCGGGCACGAACTCGCGTCGCATAGCTCTCGCTACCGAGTTGCTCAATGAGAAAATCGATCCGGCTTTGACTTGTTTGACTTTCCTCTTTCTCAGCGATAGCGGTCGACGCAATATCATCGCCGCCGCCAGTCTGCTCGGCAGCCACGATCGTGGGAGATAATCCAACCAAAAGGACAACCTGCATTGCGGCAAGACGCAACACTGACATCGGCAGCCACCTCTTGGCTTGACGTTGGTTAAATAAAGGCAATGGCGAAGACATAGATCGAGTCAATGAGAATAGTCAATGGGAAGCGAGACAGATCGTTCAATTTCGATTTTAATGCAAATGGGCGGCTTCGGGCAGTGCAATTCATATCCAGAGTTTTCTTGGGTGCTCAATGATCTAGTCGTTAAACCGCATTCGCAGCTCTCCCCCCCCCGCCAAAAACTCAGATTTTCGACACTTCTCGCTAATCGGATCCAAGATTAGCAAGTAACTCGTGCTGGTACTCGTGCTCAATGAAACGGTCCTCGTACTCGTGCTCGTGCTCGTGCTCGTGCTCAATGAAATGGTACTCGTACTCGTACTCAATGAAATGGTGCTCGTACTCGTACTCGTACTCAATGAAATGGTGCTCGTACTCGTACTCGTACTCAATGAAATGGTACTCGTGCTCGTGCTCAATGAAATGGTACTCGTGCTCGTGCTCAATGAAATGGTACTCGTACTCGTGCTCAATAGAATAGCACTCGTGCTCGCGTTCGGACGCCCACGACACTTCAAGCACGAGTACGAGCACGAGTAGGAGCACGAGCACGAGTACGAGAAGGAGCACGAGAAGGAGTACGGCAGCAATCGCCGGCGGCGTTTTCTGAGAAGTATTAGAATTTCTTCGGAAAATCTGACCCGGCTTACAAATGCGTCCAACGTCTCCTTCTCGTTTCAAGCTATCATGGGGCAGTCTCGGAAGAGGGGGCTAGGTGATATCCCTTCCCCCTATTTCACCAGTCATCCCATTTTGAGTTGAGAATCGCAATGAAAACCAGGTCGAGGCTTTGTATTGGCGTCGTTTGTTTCCTAGCAATTGGCTTGTCTTCGCCAGGCGTCTTGCGAGCCCAGGATGAGAAGCGACCGAGTTTGGCTGCCCAACAGAAGTCGCTCGCAGGCGTTTGGGAGATTTCTGAAGAGTCAAATTATGCGGTCCCCAAATTAGAAATCGCATTGCAGGGCGATCAACTTGGGATCCAATTCTTTTTGCAAACCCAATCGGGCCAAGGTAAATTTGGGTCTGCTGAAACGCTGCATTTATTGTCCCCGTTTGACGGGGACGAGAGTGTGCCAAAGGATACCATACTTGCTTTTACGACGCTTTCAGCCGACGACGCAACGATGCATTTCGCATTGACGGTGCTTGATGGAAAAATGAATGTCGATGCGATCAAGATCGCCAGCGACGGTTCGCAGAAATTGAACCGAGTGATTTCGGCGGGCTATGCGAAAAGCGGCAATTCATCCACGACTGCGGATGTAAGCTCGGACGACAAATTGGCTTCCGTAGACGAGGAATCGGATGATGCGGAAAACGGTTCCGAAACTGGAGTCATCAAGGGACGCGTCGATACGGGTAGTACCCTACGAGGCACATTCACCCTATCGCCCGCTCCTGACAACATCGAGCCTGGTGCGAACATCGAAGTGGGCGGACCAAGGCCGGCGTTTGCCTTTTCAAAATTACCCAAAGGCGAATACTCTTTGACATTCAAAGGGACCGCCGACGGAGTTTCCAAAACACGGGTTTGGGGCGATCTCGAAATTGCCGCCGCTGGCGATGAACCACTCATCCTTTCACTTCGGTCAGGCGAATGACGGAGCGTTCCCTGTTTAACGTTGCCTGCAAGTTGCTCGGGCTGTGGCTGCTGTTTCGGGCCGTCTCCGCATTCGTTTGGGCGTTTCTCGCAAGCCGATATGCTAGCTATTTCTTAACGGAGCCACCCGAAGTCTTCGGCTGGTTTTCCGGCACGGTCGCGTTGGTCTTTGGACTGTTTCTATGTTGCCGCTCGGCATGGTTGACTCAGCTACTCTTTCGGATCGATCGGCCGTTGGATGCCGAACCTGATGACGCATCCCCCCGTCGCTTGATGTGAAATCCAGTTTTCTTTTCTTTTCGCAAACCTCTATCAAGCAATGAGTTAGGGCTTGTTCTTTGGCCGTTTCTTGAGCCAAATGATTTGGGGGCAATCGCCATGCGATCTTATAATAGTGTCACGATTGTTCTTCGCAGTCTTTTTCTCTTGCCGTGCGAGTGAGCCATGACGAACCCAACGGATATTTTGCGTCTCTACAGCGAGAATTACGAGAAGCATAAACAAGTCAAAATGACACTCAAAGAGTTTCTCGAAAGTGCCTCCAAAGATGCTTCGCTCTACGCTTCTGCGGCCGAGCGAATGGTCGATGCGATCGGAGAGCCGGAACTGTTTGATACGTCCCAAGATTCGCGTCTAGGGCGGATTTTTATGAACCGGACAATCAAACGTTACAGGTCATTCAGTAATTTTTTTGGGCTTGAGGAAACGATCGAACGGATCGTCAGCTATTTTCGTCATGCAGCCCAAGGACTTGAGGAACGGAAACAGATTCTTTATCTACTCGGCCCGGTTGGCGGTGGTAAAAGTTCGATCAGCGAACAACTTAAACGGATGATGGAAAAGCGGCCCGTTTACGTTTTGTGCGCCGACGACGAAGTTAGCCCGATTTACGAGAGTCCGCTCGGGCTGTTCGATCCCAACACGATGGGAATGCTGTTAGAGGATGACTACGGTATTCCGCGGCGAAGATTGCCTGGGTATATGTCGCCATGGGCCGTCAAACGGCTCGACGAGTATGGCGGCGACATCTCAAAATTCTCAGTCGTTCGTGTCGTGCCATCGGAACAGCGAAGGTGCTGTGTAACGAAAACGGAACCTGGCGACGAGAACAACCAGGACATCTCGTCGCTCGTCGGCAAAGTTGACATCCGCAAATTAGAGCACTTTGGGCAAGATGACGCGGATGCCTACTCCTACACCGGAGGATTGAATCGGACCACACAAGGCTTGTTGGAGTTTGTCGAAATGTTCAAGGCGCCCCTCAAGATGCTGCATCCGTTGCTAACAGCGACCCAAGACGGCAGCTACGTGGGTACCGAGAACGTGGGCGCGATGCCGTATCAAGGAGCGGTCTTGGCTCATTCGAATGAGTCGGAGTGGGAGAGTTTTCGTGCCAACCGAAACAACGAAGCCTTCCTCGACCGTATTTGTGTCGTGAAGGTCCCCTATTGTTTACGCGTGACCGAAGAGAAGATGATCTACGAAAAGCTGGTTCAAAACAGCGAACTCGGCAACGCTCCTTGTGCTCCCGATACACTTGAAATGATGGCTCGGTTTTCCGTGCTAACCCGTCTCAAAGAGCATGACAATTCGAGCCTCTATGCCAAAATGAGAGTCTACGATGGTGAGTCGTTGAAGGATACCGACCCGCAAGCTCGCACGGTCC
Organism: Novipirellula aureliae; assembly: GCF_007860185.1. Classification (NCBI taxonomy): domain Bacteria; kingdom Pseudomonadati; phylum Planctomycetota; class Planctomycetia; order Pirellulales; family Pirellulaceae; genus Novipirellula; species Novipirellula aureliae. The sequence goes on along the minus strand of NZ_SJPY01000003.1, from coordinate 62,671 downwards.
AAGAATACCACGATGCTGCTGGCGTTAGCGAAGGGATGGAGGGAGTTTCGACGCGCTTCGCATACAAAATCCTTTCCGAAACCTTCAACTTTGACACCGAAGAGGTGGCTGCCGATCCCGTTCACTTGATGTATGTCCTCGAGCAATCGATCCGCCGCGAACAGTTACCCGAAGATGTCGAGCAAGAGTATATTGAGTTTGTTAAAGAGGAATTGGCGCCTCGGTACGCCGAGTTCATCGGCAACGAGATTCGTAAAGCTTACCTCGAATCGTACCACAGCTATGGACAAAACCTTTTCGATCGATACATCTCCTATGCCGATGCGTGGATTGACGATCAAGACTTCAAAGATCCCGACACTGGTCAATTAATGGACCGCGATATTTTGAACGAGGAACTTGAAAAGATTGAACATCCCGCGGGCATCGCAAACACCAAGGATTTCCGGTACGAGGTCGTCAAGTTTGCGCTCCGCGCCCGCGCCAAAAATGAAGGCCAAAACCCAAGTTGGAATTCATATGAGAAAATCCGTGATGTCATCGAAAAGAGAATGTTTAGCCAGATCGAGGAGTTGTTGCCAGTGATCAGTTTCGGCGCGAAGAAGGACAACGAAGCGGAACAGAAACACAATGAGTTTGTCCAGAGAATGTCAAAACGTGGTTACACTCAGCGTCAGGTTCGCCGTTTGGTGGATTGGTACATGCGAGTCAGTAAATCAAGCTAGGCTTTGTCAGGTACAAGCGTGTTGAACAGGTAGTGGATCTTGTTAAAGATCCCCATGCAAGCGTGTTGAACAGGTAGTGGATCTTGTTAAAGATCCCCATGCCGACGGATCTTTGACAAGATCCACTACGGTAGGTTTTGTCCGCCTCGCATCAGAAAGGTTGAATGCTATGCACGTGATCGATCGTCGCCGAAATCCAAAATCCAAAAGTCTGGGAAACCGGCAACGGTTTCTCCGCCGTATGAAGTCTCACATTCGCGAGGCGGTCAATCAGTCGATACGCCATCGCAAAATCTCTGACTTAGAAAACGGCCAAGAGATTTCGATCGATAGCAAGGATTTACAGGAACCTAGCTTTCATCACGATCCAAAGCATGGGAACCGCCAATTTGTTTTGCCAGGCAACAAGGATTACAAACGAGGTGACGTCATTTCGAAACCGTCATCGGGTGAAGGCGGTAGCGGAATGCAGGGTAGCCCCGATGGCGAGGGGGAGGATAGCTTTTCGTTTGTGATTAGCAGCGACGAGTTCCTGAACATTTTCTTTGAGGATTTAGAGCTTCCGAATTTGGCCAAAAAGAAGTTGAAGTCTCTCACGTCGTCCGAGCGAGTTCGTGCGGGGTTTGCGAAAGACGGTGCACCTCAGCGGATGAATCTACGGCAAACGATGCGGCGCAGTCTATCGCGGCGGATCGCACTGGGAAGACCCTCGAAGTCAGAAATGCAAGAGCTCGAGGCATTGCTAAGCAAAGCTCTCGAAAAAAATGACGACGTCGAAGCCGATCGGATTCGCAAACTCCTATCGTCCAACCGGATCCGAATGCAGCAGGTTCCGTTTCTCGACACGGTCGATTTGCGTTACACCCGTTTCGAACGATTGCCACGACCGACCACGCAAGCGGTCATGTTTTGTTTGATGGACACGTCCGCATCCATGACCGAGCAGTTAAAAGATTTAGCAAAGCGATTCTATATGCTGCTGCATTTGTTTCTCAAACGGCATTATCGATCCGTGGAACTCGTCTTCATTCGGCATACCTATTTAGCGAGCGAGGTCGACGAGGATACATTTTTTCATGGACGCGAATCGGGAGGCACGGTGGTGTCGTCGGCGCTCGATAAAATGATTGAGATTGTCGACGCTCGCTACCCTATCGATGATTGGAACATCTACGCCGCTCAAGTCTCCGATGGTCACAACTTCGACTACGATATGCAAAACACGTTGTCTCTATTGAGCCAGCGAATTTTGCCGATTTGCCAATATTATGCCTATATCGAAGTCGGCGATGACATCTTTCCTGGAACGAGCGTGTTGTGGAATGGGTATACCTCGCTCCAGGAACAGCATCAGAACTTTGCACGTGCGGAAGTGAACGAGGCAGCGGAGATTTTTCATGTCTTTCATGATCTTTTTGCCAACGAACATTCGCGTTAGAGCCTGCCCGAAAAGGCCGCTAAGGAATCGAGCATGACCAACAAACGCCTTCTTTACCATGGTTCGGAATGGGATTTTGATCTGCTACGGCACATCTACGATGCATGTGAAGAAATCGCCGTTGGTGAACTTGGTTTGAACACCTATCCAAACCAATTGGAAGTCATTACATCCGAGCAAATGCTCGATGCCTACGCTGCGATTGGAATGCCGACGATGTATCGCCATTGGTCATTCGGCAAAAAGTTTGCTCGCGAGGAGATGCTCTATCGCAAAGGTGCACAGTCCTTGGCCTACGAGTTGGTGATCAATTCAAATCCATGTGTCAACTACATCATGGAAGAAAACACGGCAACCATGCAAACGTTGGTGATCGCTCACGCCGCGTTTGGACACAACCACTTTTTCAAGAACAATCAATTGTTCCGGCAATGGACGCGTGCCGACCGAGTACTCGATGAATTGTCCTATGCGAAAAAGTTTTTGGCCGATTGTGAGCAACGATACGGTCTCGATGCGGTTGAGGACCTGCTCGATTCGGCCCACGCTCTGATGCAACAGAGTGTCGACCGCTACGCCCCGAAGCGTCAATCGACGTCCGACAAGAAACAGAAAGCTGAATCGCGAGCCAACTATTTAGAGTCAACGTTTAATGATCTTTACCGAACACTGCCGACGTCGACCGATCGCCTCGCGAAACCGCTAACGGCGACGGAGGAGGAAGCGAAGCAGGAACGAAATACTTTGGAATTGCCGCAAGAAAACCTTCTCCGCTTCTTGGCTCGTCATGCGCCAAAATTGAAGGATTGGCAACGGGAGGTCCTGGAGATCGTTCGCCGTTTGGCTCAGTACTTCTATCCTCAGCGACAGACCAAGTTGATGAATGAAGGCTGTGCAACGTTCACGCATTACGAGATCATGAACCGATTGCATGATCGCGGCCAAATTGACCAAGGTGCGATGCTAGAATTTCTGCATATGCACACGGCGGTTGTTACCCAGCCCTCCTTCGATTCAAAGTTCTATCGAGGCATCAATCCCTACGCGCTCGGGTTTGCGATGATGCGGGATATTCAACGCATTTGTAACGAGCCGGATGAGGAGGATCGCGAGTGGTTTCCTGAGATCGCGGGTAACGGAGAAGCGATGCAGACCATTCGCCAGGCTTGGGAAGAGTATCGTGACGAGAGTTTTGTGATGCAGTTTCTGAGCCCCCGTTTGATCCGAGAGCTAAGAATGTTTGCGGTCAACAACCATTCGGAGCGACCATTCGTCTCCATTAGCGATATCCATGACGAACGCGGCTATCGAAACATTCGCCAACAATTGGCGTCCGAGTATGACCTTTCAAAGCAGGACCCTGATATTGAAGTCACCGATGCGGATTTGAAAGGCAGTCGCCGCTTGGTGTTGACGCATCGCGTTCACAGCGGACGACAGCTTAACAAAGAACAGTGCAAGCGGACGCTGCGGCATGTTGCGAATCTGTGGGGCTACCGGGTCCGCATGCTAGAAACCGATCCCGAGACCGGCATCACACTCGATGAATACGAAGCGATGCCAATGCCGTAACCCAGCGGCGCCGCATCGTCGTGAAATCGCACAACCTGGGGCGTTTAGGGATCGAGGGACGGATCGAGGGATACCGCTCGAGAGCTCGTTTCCGTTGCATCTCTGACAATTGTCGTGGCGGAGCCTCCGATGGCACAAAAACGAAACCAGACGGCTGGCCGCAAGCGAGGCGAAGGACTGAATATCCGAATTTAGCGACAAAATCCGAAAAAACCTACCCAAACGGTGGCGGAATAACCGAAACAACCTGTAACACCGGTCTGTTGTGATCGGTCGTAGGATCAGTCGCCTTTAGCGGTGACATCCATGTCGCATCGTGCGGCTGGGCCTTCGACCCACGTAAGCATCGGAACGATTCACGACTGTAGGGAGGCATTTCCATGCGAAGCACATATTTCGGACTAGCGATTGCCGCGATCGCTGCTCTCGGGCCGATGCAGGTCTGGGGCGGCGACCGAGAAATCGCCGAACAAATTATCAAACGGTTAAAAGTTAATCGAGACCAAGGAGCGTTGAAGGATTTCACGCTCGACATGAAAGTCGACAATGGCGTGGTAGTTTTCCGCGGCAATGTTAGTCAAGCAGGACAAAAAGATCTTGTTCTGAAGACCGCCGATGGACTCGAAGGTATCGAACGGGTCATTGATGAAGTGACCGTCACCGCTGAAGCAAAAGTTGCTCAAGCACCTGTAGACGAAGCAAAATTGGTTCGCCCAGCTAAGACGATCGCCAAGGTCGCCAAGCCAATCAAGCCCCCCGCAATGGAAGCCGAAACATCCGATTCAGGATTTTCGTTTAGCCAAGCCGTGGCTGCAATGGGCTCCAGCGAAGACCAGAATTTGGTTGAGAGCAACCCGGTTTCGAAGTCGCCAGTCAAACAGGCTGACATGCAAAAGATTGCCACACAACAAGTGGTGCCAGGCGAGGTTCGTCCAACCGCAGCGGTTGAGCTTGACACGGCACCGCTCGCAAACAATGACCAGAAAGCTGTCTCATCGGTCATCGAAGCTCTTGGAAACGCACAACGTTCGGGCCAACTACGCGGTTTCGGCGTCGACGTGACCAGTAACAACGGTGTCGTTACCTTGAAAGGGCGAGCGGCTTCGGAAGCTCAACGAAATACGATCATTGAAATTGCCAACCGGGCTGCTGCGGGCTACGGGGTGGAAGATTTGATTCGCATTCCAGCGTCTCAGTCGGTACAAGCCGATCTGGCTCCCGCACCCAACCGCGTGGCAACGGCGTCCGTTCCAGCCCAAACGGTCGCGCACCGTCAAAACGCTCAAGCACAGCCAGTGCCCTATCGAATGAACCAACAACATCCGATGCAAGCACAACCAGCCGGTTACGGTATGGGCGCTCCTACAATGGGACAACCCGTTCCAATGGCCCCTTACAGTGGCGGCGGAGCACCTCGCTACGATACACCGAACTTGCCAAACTATGCTTGGCCCGGTTACTCCGCTCACCCCAACTACGCTGCATTGACCTATCCTCAGCAGTATAGCCCATCGGCATGGCCATACATCGGCCCGTTCTATCCCTATCCTCAAGTTCCACTCGGTTGGCGAAAAGTCAGCTTGGAATGGGACGACGGTTGGTGGTTCCTCGACTTCACCGACAAGTAAGGCCGACAAGTAAGCCCGACAAGTAAGATCGATAAAGAAGGCGGCTTGAAGGTATGAGCTCTGGAGATCTTTCCAGTAGATAGATCGTGAATGAATTTGGACCCGCGACGAGTGACAAGAACTCGCCGCGGGTCTTTTCATATGCCAGCAGTGTCGCTCAGCCCTCCGATCCTGACACCGTCCACCGATTGGCTCCGATCAACTTTTGCCCCCCCGGGCAAAGGCGTTTTTCGCCCGGTGAACCAAGCGACCATCACATCGTTTGGCTGTAGCAAAACAGAAAAATTGCAGCATGGATCACTAGCAGAGCCGCGGATTTGATTCGATGGGGTGAAGAGAGTCCGAATACCGACAACAAACACCCCAGCCCTGCAATCATCGCACCGCCAAGTGGAAACCAGTATACCGCGGCTATCGCGAATGTTAATACCATTGCCGACGCAGCAACACTTCCCATCGCAACATATCGAATCGGCGTTGCGTCCGAATCGATTTCGAACGAGGCGTTGACGGCTTGGCCGGCCAACTCATTGAGTTGCGGAGGATCCACTTTAAATGGTGACCCTATCCGAATGGATTCTCCGTCCGTTTGCATATTTCTACTTTGCGAGTGGACCACCCTAGAGTGCTCAAAATCGAGTGTTGTACGAAAAACGATTGACGCGGTATTGTTCCAGTTTACCCAGGGTTGCAGCGTCAATCGCAAAGGCAATTGACATCTTTAACCCTGGGCTACGGTATCTAACGCCGCTGGCGTAGGAAACTTATTGCCAGAAACTTATTGCCAGAATCTTATTGCCAGAAACTTAGTGGCCGCATTAAGATTCCTCACAGCAAGAGCTTACCGTATTTTCTTGGCAATGAGAACTTCTCGTTTGCCAGCCGGCGGGCCAGGCGACTTTTGAACGCTAAATCCTACCGCCGCCAAGCGGTCGCGAACTTGCCTTTTGACACAGTATGTCACTAATGTTCCGCCACTTTTGAGGACGTCAAACATTCGCTCCAAAACCGGAAGTTCCCAAAGACCCGGACTGACTTCCGGTGCGAACGGATCAAAATAGATCCCATCAAACTGCTCCGGCGTACCATTGAATTGCTCAGCATCGATGCAGTGAATTGTGACACGTTGTTTCTCACCCGCGTGCCATGTATGTGTCGACGGCAATTCGGCGGCCCCTAAACGCGATCGCCAAGATAAATATTCGTTGGCTAGAGAGCCATCCTGAAGCCACGTTTCGGGTTTCAAACCACGGAGGATCGATTCCGAAAGTAAATCCCACTCAATCGCTACGTAATCGAGTGGAGCATCCGTTTGAACTGCTAAATCGACAGTCATCAGCATCGACATCCCTGTACCGAGACCTACTTCGAGTACGTTGCTGGCTTTTCCAGCCCGTAAACGGGCCGCGATTCCGCTGTTTCCTAAATACACATGCTTCGTTTCAGCCATCGCCCCACTGCTGCTATGGTAGGTGACGTCGCTGCCAATCCGAATTAAAGTATAGCTAGTGTCATCGGTCACTTGGATCCGCAAATCATCGCGGTCGGTCGGCAGAGTCGACCTGTGCCGAGCATTCTTTTTGTCCTCATTCATTGTAAAGACGGCGTCCAAGGAAAAAACGGGTCATTTGAACCAAATTTATCAGTACGCTATGTTAGGACGCCCGATGAACAAAAGACACTGCCCGCACTGAACAATCCCCCAACCTGAATAATCCTCAAACTTAGATACTTATGACTTTAGCTTCTCATTACCAATCGTCTCGATGTGCGATTTCCTTCGAATTGTTTCCGCCCAAGACCGAATCGGGAATCGAGGCGATGCTTAATAATGTTGAGCGATTGCGATCGTTCGATCCCGCATTTTTTACTTGCACTTACGGTGCGGGTGGCTCGACCCAAGACTCGACACTCGATGTCGTCGAGAAAGTCAAAAAATTAACCGGGTTGCCAGTTGCATCCCATTTGACTTGCGTCGGTAGCACGGTTGACCAATTGGCTGCGTTCCTACAGGAAGCTCACCGACGTGGAGTCGACTATTTGGTGGCTCTTCGCGGTGACCCACCCAAAGGATCGGCACAATTCGAAGCGGTTGAAGGAGGGCTTCGGTATGCGAATGAACTGGTGGCGATGATTCGAGAAAACTTCAATCATTTTGGAATCGCGGTCGCTGGCTATCCCGAGGTCCACCAAGAAGCTGTCGATGCGAAAACCGATTTGGATAATTTGAAACGCAAAGTCGACGCGGGCGCCGATGTCATCATCACTCAACTGTTTTATGACAATGCTGACTTTTACCGATTCCGTGACGATTGTGTCGCTGCGGGGATTACCGTCCCAATCATACCAGGCGTCTTGCCGGTGACAAATTTCAAGCAAGCCGAACGGATTGCTGCGATGTGCAAGGCTGCAATCCCCAAAAGTTTAGCAGAATCGATGAACCAAAATGACGACGCTGATTATCAGTTCAACGTCGGCGTCGAACATGCTCGCTTACAAACGATTGACCTGATTTCGAACCAGGTCCCTGGCATCCACTACTACGTGCTTAACAAAAGCGAAGCCGCTGAAAAACTTCTCGATGGCTTGGAGCTAGCCGCCCATTAAGAGAATCAGCCCGGTAGTGGATCTTGTCAAAGATCCCCCACAGCCCGGTAGTGGATCTTGTCAAAGATCCCCCACGCAGGATCTTTAACAAGATCCACTACACTAAAACAGGGGCTGTGACCGTGCACTGAGATCAAACCGCCTACTTGCCTTTCGCCGTTGGCAACTTAAATCGTCGTCGTTTGGCAGCGACCGTTGATGGTTTCAGTCCCAATTTTTTAGCAATCGCGGCATCCGACTTTTTACCGAGTATCTCGATATCTTCGCGAGTCCAAACATGTTGCTTGCGTTTGATCCGGATATTATGACGACTTCGGTAAGCGCTAATCGCCGATTTGGGAATCCCCGTTTTTTCGCTGACGACCGCGTCAGGCATTTTCCCGAGCATCTTGATGACCTCTGGCGTCCATCGCGCCTTGGCCGCGGCAACCGTCGGATTTTCGATACCGAGTAGTCGTCGTTTCACGATCACTTTTCGGCGTCCGATCTTCATCCGACGAGCAATCTCGGCGTCCGGCAATTTGCCGAGCCAAGAGAGTTCCTTCTTGGACCATTTTCGCGCCGCCCGTCCTTTTCGCGTCGCTTCGATGCCGAGCGATTCTCGCTTCGTTGCCACCGTGGTTGCATCGAGTCCGACCCGTCGGCCAACCTCCGCATCGCTGATTTTCCCCAGCCAAGCAAGCTGCTTCTTTGTCCAACGGTGCCGAGCCTGTTTCCGCGATTCGCCATACGGTTCGATACCAAGACTTTGGCGTTTTCGACAAACAGCCGTTTTCGTGACACCGACCCGTTTTGCAACCTCAACATCCGACATCGTGCCGAGCAATTTGATGTCTTTCGCTTTCCATGCAGTCCATAATCGAGGTTGAATCCCTCGGATTTGCCGGGCGGTACGAATCGTTTCTAAATCGATACCGGACTCCTTCGCTAAATCGACGTCGGAAACTTTTCCCAATCGTCTGGTTACCGTTGCCGGAAGCTTAGCTGGTTGCTTTTTTGCCATATGTATTTTGGTCGGTGATAAGATAGGAATCGATCATCAAAATGCCTGGGGTGCCGAAATACCCCCCAAGCCTCTTGCGAAGATTACCATTTTGCCACAAATTTGCTGGCAAGTCACCAACCCGTCACAAATTCGCGAGCTGATCCTGTTTGCAACTTGTCATTTGGCCTGTTCGCCTATGGGTTTGCGGCGAAGCCGACGATCGTAAACGAAAACTCATAGGGCTCGTTCCCAGGGAGCGTGTACGGGGGATGCGTTTTAGCTCCCCAGCTATTGTCGCCTCCAACGCCATGGAGTTTATAATCGACAAAGACACGATTGAACGGTCGACGCGGCAGGTCGAACGGATGGGTTGCCGCTTCGATATCATGGATCGTAAACGGCAATACACTCATACTCAATGGTTGGTCTCCGACAAGCGTCAACCCGCGCCCCGAGTGGTTGCCTATTCTCATCCATCGCACGTCGGTCCGATTGCCGGTGTCTTGAGTCCGACAATAGGGGAAAGGCATCCCCGTGGCAGTCGACTGATATACAGCGATTTCGCCACCCGTTTTGCGATCCCAGTACGTTTCATGGGGCCCGCGGCCATACCAAGACACATCGTCCAACTTCTTAGGAACCGCGAACTCGACACCGAACCGAGGCAACAGCGGAATCTCTCCGCTTCCAGGCTTGTAGGACGCTGTCACCGTGATCGCGCCATTCGACAAAATGGTGTACTTCAGCGAATAAATGCTATCCCCATTGCCAACAGGCAACCTCGATGCGAAGACGACATCCAAGTGATCGTCCGCCTTTTCAACGTCAAAGTCAATCAATTCGCGATTTGCTGCCGCAGTACGCCACGCACCTAAACGATTGCCGTAACCATTTTTCATTTGGTTATCATTGGGAGCCTTCCAGAAATTTGCTTCTAGCGGAGCGGCTAACAACTCGGTGCCGCCGTTTTGTATCGAAGTCAACGAACCGTTCGTCACATCAAAGGTGAAAACAGCGTTTCCGGCGGTAACACGTAATTCGTCGTCCGTCTTACTCGTGCCTATCTTTTGTACCCCGGTTTGACCGAGGAAGGGGGATGCGTCCCACGGTTTGACTTCGAATTGTTCCCAAGCAATTCGATGCCCCGCATCGGCCCATTTCGTGTCTTCTTTGAGCTCAAACGAAACGGTCAACAAATACTCACCAGACAAACGCAGGTTTCTATACGGAATCGAGACGACTTGACTTTGTCCGGGTTCGATATCGATTGGTTCTAGCTCACCCGATTGGATCGGTTTGCCATTGAATCGCACAACCCATTTCCCAGCGTATTCGTTGAGATTTGTGAAAACGAATTTGTTGGTAATCTTGACCTTTCCGTTTTCCAAATCAACCGCTTCCATTTTGACGTTTTGATGAACCTTCTTGACTTCCCACAAATGGGGATTGGGTACTCGGTCAGGTTGCACCAGGCCATTCATGCAAAAGTTGTTGGTATTGGGTTGGTCACCAAAATCGCCACCAAAGGCAAAGAAAGTTGGCTCGTCGGCGTCCGCCCAAGTTTCGACCGCGGACTCACCCGTCCCGTCGACTGGTTTTGAGAAATCGAGGTGGGAAACCAAACCTTCGCTACTACGACGTTCGACATTTGCGATTTCATCGGCACTTAGGGCACGGTCATAAATTCTCGTCTCAAGAATCGGCACCAAGGTTTCCCGTTTGAGAATCTCCGAGTTACGACCGATGTTGACTGGGTAGCCGCTCGGATCAATCTTTCCCGATGCTTTCACGTCGGCGATTGGCGAGCCGTTGACATACAGCACCATTTTCGATCCGTCATAGGTTGCCGTGATTCGGTTCTCTCCTTCAGTGAGTTTTGCATCGGCATAGGGTACATTCAAGCTTTTCCAAGACCCAATGTGCAGCGTGAAATTGACGCCGCCATTACCGAGTCGAAGCAGGTATTGATGATCTCCCTTGGAGATCAGAGGTGAGAAATCACTTGCTTTCTGACCACGAATGACCGCTTCAAGCGTAATTGCGTTCGTGATTTGTTGTTTGTCACTTTGATCGAGGGCGACGGGAACCGACACCCCCTTTTGCGGATCGAGTTCACCAGCGAGTTGAGCGGTAACGGTTGGTTCGGCGAGATCGATCATCCGAGTCATTTTGGGTTTCGCTTTCCGAAGGCCTTGGTCGACCCAGTCCCAGATAAAACCGCCCTGCAAGGCTGGGTTCGACTCAATCGCATCCCAGTAGTCTTTGAAATTCCCAACGCTGTTGCCCATCGCATGGGAATACTCGCATAGAATCAGCGGTCGGTCCGCATCGTTTTTCGCATATTTAACAATCCGGCTGATGGGAGCATACATCGGACAACGAATGTCCGTATTCCGCTGCCCAAAACCGGCCTGCTCGTACTGGACAGGACGTGAAGGATCGCGTGCCTTAAACCAATCGTAGTTTGCAAAGAAGTTGACTCCATTGCCCGCCTCGTTGCCGAGCGACCAAATGATCACGGACGGATGGTTTTTGTCACGTTCTAGCATTCGCTTGGCTCGATCAAGATGAGCTTTTCCCCAACTTGGGAATTTCGCCAATGATTCGGGGCCGTATCCCATGCCATGCGATTCGATGTTCGTTTCGTCGACGACATACAAACCGTATTCATCGCACAGCGCATACCACAAAGGAATGTTGGGATAGTGACACGTCCGAACCGCATTGATGTTAAACCGTTTCATCAATTCAATATCGCGAATCATCGATTCAACAGAGATCGTATGCCCGGTATCCGGATCATGTTCATGGCGATTGACACCTTTTAGGTAGACCGTTTTTCCATTGACGTGTAAGAGCCCGTCCTTGATTTCCACTTCACGAAACCCAACCTTTGTGGTTGCCACCTCGACGATGTCGCCGGAGTCGTCTTTCACCGTCAGTAGCAGTCGATAGAGATTCGGTTGTTCCGCTGACCATTGTTCGGGCGATTCGACTTTTCGACGGAGCTGAACGATGGACGATTGTTTTGCAGACACCTTGTCGACAGCGTTAAGGTCATTGAAAACCGTTTTTCCAGTATCATCAATAAGCTCGGCTTCAATTGTAAAGCGGTTCTCATCGTCCGAGTCATTCGCAATTTCAACATCAATGCTTAGCAGTGCATCTTCGTACGCTTCATCCAAGTCGGTGTGCACGAAGAAGTCGCGTACGTGAAGCGAGCCGGCGGACCAAAGGGTCACGTCGCGGTAGATACCGCTAAGCCGCCAAAAGTCCTGGTCCTCCAGATAGCTGCCGTCACTGTACCGATAAACTTCGACCGCGACGGTGTTGTTCCCAGACCGCAGGTGATTGGTGATATCGAAGAGGGCTACCGTGCGACTATCTTGACTATAGCCTACTTTTTCGCCGTTAACCCAAACGTAGAAAGCGGAGTCGACGCCATCGAATTGCAGAAAGATTTGGCGGCCGTCCCAATCATCGGGGACGGTGAAATCACGGCGGTACGATCCGACGGGATTTCGATGGTCATAGGTCGTGTAATGCTTGGGCGGTTCGCCCATCACGCGAGGTGGATCTTTTTTGAACGGGTACTCCATATTGGTGTATACAGGAACCCCGTAGCCCTTGAGCTGCCAATTGCTTGGCACGGACAGGTTGTCCCAATTCGAAACATCGAAATCGTCCCGGAAAAAATCGGTCGGCCGATCGCTAGGCTGCTTTACCCAATGGAATTTCCAATCACCATTCAAACTTTTAGCATAAGGACTCGATCCAAACGTACTTTCCAAGGCACTCGCGCGGTCCGGGTAGGGTAGCGACGTCGCTCGAGGGTCGAGCTTATTCATCCCAACGACTTGCTCATTTTCCCAATCGTTTGGCTCCGCCTTGGCCGTCGAGGAGACCGACGTCGCGAGAAAAATCGTCGCGAATAAAATCGTCGCGAAAAGGCACGTCCGTGAGCTGGTACGATGTTGGTAGATAAAGTGATTCATGAGTGATCGCACTTATTCATCAAGGAAGGAAGGGGACGTTACCGCAAAGTGGGACGGGCGACGGCGTTTTCTTACGTAGTGGACAAAACCGCTCGCGACAAATTGTCCTGTCTTTCTGTTTGATTCGGTAGACGACGAAATTTTCGTTTCAATCCGAGTATACTTAGATTCATGGATAGTCCTATCCCGTGTCTCACGTGAATTTCTTTTGAGAACCATTGACCATGCGAAACCATCTGTATTGCCTCCCTACGCTCTCCCTGCTTGCAGCCCTGTTTGCAGCCCCTTCAACAACCCTTTACGCCGCTGAGACGAACATAAACGAGTCGACGAAGAAGGATTCGAAATCAGAAACCCCGGTTGATAAAAAAGAGAAGGAAGCGGAGAAAACGGAACTCAATGGAGTCTTTGAAGCGGTTCGTTCGCAAACCGTTTCTCCGGCATCGGAGCAGATCACCTCATGGACCATTGAGCGAATCGTGCCACATGGGACTCGCGTTCGTGAAGGGCAAAACATCGTTTGGTTTGAAACCGAGGATATCGACAAGAGATTGAGTGATGCCAAGGTTGCTTTGTCGTTGTCGAGAATCGCATTCGAGAAGGCTGAATTCGACTACGAGCAATTTCTCGAGACTCAAAAGATTGAGCGAGCTCGAACGAAGCGAACCTTGGCCCAGGCTGAGCAGGACTATGACAACTTTGTGCGAGTTGACCGGGATCGCCAGGTCTTGTCAGCCGAGTTTAGCTTAAAATCGGCCCAAGCCTATCTTGAAAATGCAGAAGAAGAACTTGAACAGTTGACTCAAATGTACGAGGAAGACGATCTGACCGAAGAGTCCGAAGAGATCGTTCTCAAACGAGCGAAGCAAGCTGTCGAATCGGCCCAGTTTCGGTACGACGGAGCAAAAATCCAAACCCAACGGGCAATCAAACAATCGATTCCAAGATCGGAAGCCAACCAAAAAACGAGCTTGAGCTTGGCTCAAATCAATTATAAAAAGGCAATGCAAGCTTACGATTCAGACAAAAAGAAACGTACGATCGAACGACAAAAACAGCGAGATCAATTCGAAAAAGAAAAAGAGAATCTCGAGAAACTGCAAGCGGAACGTCGTGCCTCGGTTCTAAAAGCACCCATCGATGGTATCGTACTGTACGGTGAATTAACGCGAGGTCAGTTGGGCAGCAAACCAAGTAATTTGGAAGCAGGTGCTAAGGTATCCCAAGATCAAGTGGTCGCGACCATCGTTGATCCTGACAAACTTCGCGTTCGAGTCGATTTGGAACAAAAGCATTTGCACTTGGTCCAAAAAGGGAAGGCTTGTCAGATCACCGCAACTGGCTTTCCCAATTTTAAAGCCGTGGGAAAAGTCAAATCCGTCGCCAACATTCCATACGCCAGCGGCAAGTTTGATTGCGTGATCACGTTCAAACAATCCGAAGACGAAACGGATTCGGAGATGCCCAAAATCATGCCGACGATGAATTGTGTGTTGGCATTCGAAACTGAACAATAAGGTTGATTGACTGTGAAACGATTGCCTCCATCGGCCATTCTATTCCTGACGGGTTTCCTCCTGGCAGGTCCATGGGTCGACTTAGTAGCAGATGACAACATTGGCTCAGGTCAATCTAGCAAAGTCGCCGAGCGTATCGGAGACTTTGATTTCTCTTTGGAACCTATCTTGCCGACACAAGACCTGCCGAGCGAGGTCGCAATCAGGGCGGCGATCGAGCGTGGAATTCAGTTCTTGGTGGAAGACCAAAATAAGAACGGTTCGTGGGGATCACCAACCCGAACAAAAGGTTTGAATATCTTTGCACCGGTTCCTGGTGCTCATGATGCGTTTCGTACCGCTACGACTTCTCTTTGCATCTCTGCATTGATCGAAACGAAGACCGACGATCCTGCGGCAATTGCGGCGCTCCGCCGCGGTGAGCAGTGGTTGATCGATTATTTGCCCGATCTTCGCCGTGCAACGGGCGACGCAATCTACAACGTTTGGGGACACGCTTACTCGATTTCGGCCCTCGTACGCATGCTTCCTCGGTATAAAGACGACAACGAGAAAACCGAGAAAATCGTTGAGTTGATAAAGTCTCAATTCGACATGCTCGAGCGATATGAGTCGGTCGATGGTGGCTGGGGATATTACGATTTCCGTTACAAGGCCAATCAGCCGACTGCCAGTTCGATCAGTTTTGTCAATGGAGCTTGCCTGGTGGCACTTGCCGAAGCGAAGGCAGCATCGATCGAGCCGCCAAGCCGATTGGTAAGACGAGCGATTGCTGCGACCAAGCGGCAACAGAAACCCGACTTCACCTACTTGTACGGCGAGTACCTTCAATACCAACCAATGCGAGAAATCAACCGCCCGGGTGGCAGTTTGGGACGCTCGCAATGTTGCAACGCCGCCCTGCGGATGTGGGGCGACGAACGAGTTAGCAACCAGGTCATCAAACATTGGCTGGCTCATCTTTATGCCCGCAATGGTTGGCTCGATATCGGGCGAAAACGGCCGGTTCCTCATGAATCGTGGATGCAGGTCGCAGGGTACTTCTATTATTTTGGTCACTTCTATGCTGCGTTATGCATTGACCTGTTGCCTGCAGCCGAACGAGATTTGTATCAGGCTAACCTGGCGAAATTGATCCTGGAGAAACAAGAAAAAAACGGTTCCTGGTGGGACTATCCCTTGTATGACTACCATCAACCCTACGGAACCGGGTTCGCTTTAATGACTCTCGTTCGGACCTTGCCATAAAACGTAGCCCAGGCTTCCAGCCTGGGATCAACACACGTAGCCCAGGCTTCTAGCCTGAGATCAACACACGTGGCCCAGGCTTCTAGCCTGGGAGCAACACACGTGGCCCAGGCTTCCAGCCTGGGATCAGGATGCCCCCAGGCTAGAAGCCTGGGCCACACGGGAGCAACACACGTGGCCCAGGCTTCCAGCCTGGGATCAGGATGCCCCCAGGCTAGAAGCCTGGGCCACACGGGAGCAACACACGTGGCCCAGGCTTCCAGCCTGGGATCAGGATACCCCCAGGCTAGAAGCCTGGGCCACACGGGAGCAACACACGTGGCCCAGGCTTCCAGCCTGGGATCAGGATGCCCCCAGGCTAGAAGCCTGGGCCACACGGGAGCAACACACGTGGCCCAGGCTTCCAGCCTGGGATCAGGATGCCCCCAGGCTAGAAGCCTGGGCCACACGGGAGCAACACACGTGGCCCAGGCTTCCAGCCTGGGATCAGGATGCCCCCAGGCTAGAAGCCTGGGCCACACGGGAGCAACACTCGTGGCCCAGGCTTCCAGCCTGGGATCAGGATACCCCCAGGCTAGAAGCCTGGGCCACACGGGACCAACACTCGTGGCCCAGGCTTCCAGCCTGGGATCAGGATCCCCCCCAGGCTAGAAGCCTGGGCTACACGGGAGCAACACACGTGGCCCAGGCTTCCAGCCTGGGAGCAGGATGCCCCCAGGCTAGAAGCCTGGGCCACACGGGACCAACACACGTGGCCCAGGCTTCTAGCCTGGGATCAGGATACCCCCAGGCTAGAAGCCTGGGGCACAGGGGGGGCGACCGACTAGCCGTAGAATGAACCACAGCAGCACCGCGCCTACGATCAGACAAATCCAGGGTGATACTCCATAAGCCGCGGGGATGCAGCCCGCTACGATTGCGACACTGCCGACGATCAGTGCGTATGGCATTTGAGTGCGAACATGCTCGACATGATTGCACCCGCTGGCACGACTCGAGAGCACAGTGGTATCGGAGATCGGCGAACAATGATCTCCCAAAATCGCTCCGGCTAAAACCGCACCCGAGGTCGCCAAGCAGATCACGCCGGCAGGTCCAGCGACCGAGTCCATTTCAATCGACAGGGTAACGGCCAAAGGGGTCAGAATGGCCATCGTTCCCCAGCTCGTCCCGGTTGAAAACGCGACAAAGCCAGACAGTAGGAAAACGGTTGCCGGTAACCACTCCGGCGCGAGTCGATCGGACAAAATGCGTGACAGATAACCTCCCGTATCGAGAGCATCACTTTGAGTCATCGCCCCCAACGCCCACGCCAGCCAGAGGATTAACATCGCGGGCATCATCTGCAACGCGCCCCGCACCGTTCCCTCCAACATTCTAAAGTTGCTAGAGTTGGAGAGTAGGCGGTGCATCCACACCGCCATCACCAAACCCACAACGCCACCGAGGATCAACGCCAAGTAGGAATCGCCGCTGCCGATAATTTCAATCGCTGCTCGAAAAGAACTCATCTCGGGCGCGACTTCAGCTTCGCGTTTACCGGTGAAAACCAGCACCGACACAATTGCGGCGACGCAGCAAGCAATCGGCACGATGGCAGCCAACCAAAGTCGGCTCGGTAAATCGCTACCGGGATCGCTAAGGGAAGTTTCAGGCAAGACGTCCTCTTTCGAATCGATCGCATCGTTTTCAGCTTTTCGCATCGCCGAAAAATCACGGCCACTGATTGACACGTAAAACACCATCACAATCGCTAGCACCGGATAAAAGCGATAGGGGATCGACTCCAAGAACAATGAAAATGCGGCAGAGGAATCGTCGATACCCGCCGCCTTGAGCCCTTCGGCGATGTAGCTGATTTCGATCGCCGTCCACGTACTGATCACCGACAAACCGGCAACCGGTGCCGCGGTTGAGTCGACGAGATAGGCTAGCTTGGCACGCGAAATCTTGTAGCGATCGGCGGTCGATCGCATCGTCCCGCCAATCAGTAGTGTGTTGGCATAATCGTCGAAGAAGATAATCAAACCGCTGAGCGAGATCATCACCTTTGCACCACTGCGCGAGCGGATGCGTTTGGACAAATGATAAATTAACGAACGAATGCCGCCACCGATTTCCATGACGCCAACCATCGCTCCGAGCAGCAACGTAAAAGCAAGCGTCTTTAGATGGTCCGCATCACGAACCGAATCGACAAGCGACGTGAGAAACAGAATGAAACTGTCAAACCAACGTGAATCAGGCTTGCCGAGTGATAGCAGAATCGCGCCGACAAAGATGCCAGTCGCCAACGGCAGCAAAACCCTACGTGTTAGAATCGCTAAGACAATCGCGATCAATGGCGGCAGGATGCTCTCGAAACCGTACTGCATAGAGAAAGGACTCGGAAGGAAGGTAGACGAGATCAAAGGAGTCCTTATGACGCCGATCCGGCCTCAGCTATCGCCCTTGACGGACGCCGTCCCTAAAACAGGTGGCACTAAAAAGCAGTCATCGTCCCGTTGCGGAGCGTTTTGCAGGGCTTGCTCGTTCGTCAAACCAGCCACACGCTCATCGGCACGCCAACGGTTGTCGACGTCGAGAGCTGTCGTCATCGGTTCGACGTTCTCGGTATCGAGATCAGCTAACTGTTCGACGAAATCAAGAATCGACGCGACTTGTGGTCCGAGCGCAGTGACTTCCTCCTCGCTCAGTTCTAAGCGGGCGAGGAGGCCGAGTCGGCGGACTTCATCAGGTGAAAGTGCCATGAGCGGATCCGAATGACGTTATTTCTTCGAACCACTGACATCAAATGGCTTGACCTTGACCGTTTTGCGAACCGCACCACTGCGGATGCATTGCACGCATACTCGCATTGTCTTGTTGGTTCCGTTTGGCATCGTTACATGCACTTTTTGAAGGTTGGGAACGAATTTCCGGCGGGTGCAGCCAGTAATTTTCGTACCGACACCACCGAGGTATTTGGCCTTACCACGTGTTTCGATTCGGTTGCCCATTTGGACACCTTTACCGCAGGTTTCGCATTGCCGTGCCATTTTGATTCTCCGCCACTGATGTGGGTATAGCTGCTTAATCGGTACGCCCAGATCGATTCACGTTCGATTCCCGGGCATTCAATCCAGAGGTAATCTCCGAGTCAATCTCTGGGGTTGCTTTCATTCGAAGCGGCAATATAGCGATCGAATGGCTCGGCGTGAAGGACGAAAAGGGGGTCTGAGCACAGGTTCTTCAACGAAATTGTCGACTTTTTTAGGATTTGCTGATGTTTTTGCGTCGAAAAAGCCGATGCCCCTTACATCCTGCCTAATCGGCACAATTACACATCCACTCGAAGCGGTGACTTTTGTGATGCAACGACCCACGAATTTGGAACGTCTCAGCGGCCTGACGACGGTCATGTCAATGGCCATTTTGACGATCTTCGCCACTGGATGCACCTCCTTCAATCTGCCTGGCATCCATTTGCCAGGGGCCGGAACGTCGCCTGACGGAACAAAATATGTCTCCAATAGCACGGGCGCGGATTACAAGGGTTTCGATGAAACGATGACCGAAACGGTCTATCAACGCGTTCGCGAAGCAGCAGCGAATAATGCCATCGTTTTGCAAGTAGACGGAAATCGCGAAGAATCACGCGTCCTGCCGCTACCAGCGGACGGTCGCAGCGTGTTTGTTAGCAGCCTTTTGACGCAATCAGGTGTGGTCGAAGAAATCGGCGGCGTGAAAGTGGTACTATACCGCAGTTCACCGCAAACAATCGGCGGGGTGAAATTGGATGTGAAGATGTCCGAAGGTGGAAAGACGGTCCTCCCTGAATCCGATTACGCCCTGCACCCCGGCGACCGCATCTTTGTCGCGAAAAAGCCAATTGTGTTGATGGACGGCCTGTTGACTTCAGCGCTCGGACTGTAGGGACTGACGAGACTCAGGAAAACGGGATCTAACGTCGGACCGAGCCAATCGATGGACGCTACCAGAAGCGAAGCCATGATTGACTCTGCGGCCTCACGGGAGTGAAATCTCGATCACGGTCGAGTTTAAATCATATTGCAGCGATTTGCCTTGATCGTGCGACGTTACTGGGACTTTTCCGAGTTTCACTTTTTGCGAATCTTTGCCGACTTCATAGTAGAACGGTGTCTCATAACTGCCGATCGTTTGCGGCAGCGGCAGACCGACTTTTTTTAACTGCACGAGCGATTCAGGCCATTTGTCAGACTTCATCTGGTACTGTTTCACGGCGATCGCGGTGCGTGTAAATCGGCAATCGACTGCAGTAGAGAATAGCATCTGTGCTTCGGTCGATAGGTTGCTACCGATATTCGAGTCTAAATGACTGCTGGGCATACACGGCAACTTTAGCCATTGATCTAGCCAGAAAGCTGGGCCGCCTGGGGGGATGTTGTAAGGGTTCGTTAACCGAGAAACGAATAGCGCGTTGGCAGCATCACGAAACGCTGCGGTTCCTGGTTCCGCATCAAGCTCTTTCACGTCTACGTACTTCATGACCACATCAAGCGAATCGGAGGGTACCCAAGTCGAGCGATTGACATCTTGCAAACCGCCGTTGGTCCCGTTGCCGACCCGAGAAATTTGTGCGAACCGTTCGTGACGCCAAGGATTTTGCAACCAAGGAGAAACGATCAAAGCGTCAAGTGCGACGCGCCTTTCCCATATCCGCTGCCAATCATGCTCGGGTGTCAACAATTGTTGCAGCTCCACCAACTCTGCCTCGGACCAAATGCCATCGGAGAGCGAATTGCGAATGGCCATGTGGAGTTCGTAACTCGTGAAAAGGGGTTGCTCAATGGAGCGATTCGATTTTGGGCCCAACAGATCGAGATACAAGCGAATCGCGGAAATCGCACGCGACGTGTCTCCTTTGTAGTAAGCGTCGCGGATCTCGGGCCAAAGTACCGCCATCAACGGGGCAGGCATTTCAGCAATGGGAAACGGATTGGCAAACGATTCATAGAAGAGTGGATGCCAGACCGGTTCGTCGGGCATCGGTGTGGCCTTCAGCCGATCGACAACCGGCTTAGCCAAGGCGACCAGTCGCTCGTTCCTCGCTTCGTCGGGCCATGGTTGACCGGGCGGCACCAACGTATTTAATTGATAGCGGTACTCCCCAAAGACGTGGTTCGACAGATAGCTAACAGCCATCGAAGCGGTTTCCATTTTCCGCCACTCCAACGTCTCCGCTTTTGACGAGTGGGAATCATACCAAACCGCGAGCGCATCCGCTGCGGTCGCATCATCGAGTCCGGTCACCAAACGTAGACCGCGATCCAATTTCCGTTGGCTGCTCCAAGCCGTCAAGAGCGAGATTGCGAATAGGCTTGCTAGGATCGCAATTGGAACGCTGACCAACAGCAAATAGCGTTTGTCAAACCGGCTGGTCCTTTTCATTCTTTGCTCTCCTTCAAGGATTCCACCGTCGTTTCCCAAGGCATCGCGATGTACTGGGCTGGATAGATTTTCTCGCCTGGATAGCCTTGAATCAGCACCATCGTCATCATCGCTGGCAAACGACGCATGCGAGCGGAATAGGGCCCAATCTCGGCCGGAACAAGACTGGCGACTGTCGCGTCATGAAGGACTTCTTCCCACCAAGTCATAAGTCGATTTGGGTCGCGGGGTATTGGCCCCAACTCGCTTTGCCTCGTCGCCGCCAACGCCGCCGTCGCAATTTGTTCCACGCGGTAAGCCTCTGCATCGGACATCCAAACATATTTCTCGGTTAACTTCGCATCGATCAACTCCATCCCACCCAAATTCAACCCATTGATGCTCAGCAACTCATTGCCATCTCGATACACCCGTTTGAAGTTATCTTCCGCGGTATAGGGCCAAGTCGCCCAACTGGCCAAGATCGCAGTTCGGCGAACCCGGTTCCGCTCGCTACGACTGGGCAAGCGGTCAAGTGTTGTTTGGATGACGGCCTCGCTGCGATACGGCTTCATCGCTTCACTCGACAGCAAACTCGCCAGCCAAATCTCGGTGCGATCGGCTACTTCTTGGTCAAACCAACGGTGACTCCTGCGCAGTGACGCCACAAGCAGCGATGCGGTATCGATCCATGGAGCGAACTCGTCGAAGGCTTCAGTACCAGACGCGTTTTCAAATTTAACTTGCTCAAGCGTCGCCCAAATCAAAAATCCCTGCCACGCATTGGAGTCAATCTTCGCAGCCAACGACCGGTCATCGCGAAGTTGCTCAAGGTTTGTCAGTAAATCTTCTGGCTCGATCAAATCGGCTTGCATGAGCTGAGTCACCGTCTTCTTTTTAAACTCACTCGTGTACTCTAGCGGAACATCATTAAATTGTTCGGACTCGATCAATACATACGTCGGCGTTGATTCTGCGACCGACTTGCCTTCCCCGTCCCGAGCCTCGCGTTGCGAGATGGTGAACGCACCGACATCCTCATTGCCCCTGCCGATCAGGTGCCATTGGTCAATATAGATCGTGGCGATTGAGATCACCCCGAAGAGCATTAAAAACAATGGGACAATCAAATACTTCCCAGGCGAATCGCGGCGATCCATGTATCGCTGCATCATCGCCCATGTGCCCAACATCGGAACCAATGCAAACAGCAAGCTAAAAAAGACTTGCCACCTAACATCCGGCACGAAATGATAGAGGCGACTGTAGGTGGCTGAGATCGCAACGAGCGGAGCAATCATGAACGCGATCGTCGTTGTGCGGATCAGTTGCGATATCCACTGCGACACGGCATAGATTCCTGCACACGACAGTGTGACTTGCAACAGGCTAGGCCAATCAGAGGGCCTCGGTTGTTCATCGCTGCTGCTGAGGACATAGGTTGCATAAAAGGTATAGATAACGATTCCCGTTGCCACCACGGCGATCGGGACAGCATGACGAGCGATGTAAACCTTGGTCGGTGAAATGCCGCGGTCGGCCAAAAAACGCAGTTGCTCGGGAGTGCCTGCGAACTTAAAAACGGAAACGGCTAACCAACAAACCGCTAAGGGCATGCCGATGTGTCCTGCAAATGAAAACCAGAGGCCTCGATTCCAGGCGTTATTGCCGTCAAAAAAGACGCCAATCATTAATGCCAAGATAATCGGGAACAGAAACCAAGACGAGTGAATCGATTGCCACACGATCGCTGCGGTACCGCTGTGAAACGTCGGTGGCTCGGCAGCAACCCAGTGGGCTTGGAATCGCTTTAGCGGGCTAAGCGTCGTCGCCTCCGCAGGCGATAACACCTTTTCGGCTCGACGATAGCCAGCGAGAAAAGATACCGGTATCAGCAGTAGCGAAACGCCCAACCACACAAAGAACTCGGTTCCGGGATAGACCCGACCGCGGAGCGTGCCGAATTCAGAGATGGCTATCGATGCCAAAAAGGGAACGGTCGCCAAAGCCATCAGGGCAACGAGCGAAAAGAATTGATTCTTGACTCGCCAAGACGTATAGAAGCCAGCCAACATGACGAACAACGAATGAATGATCCACAATGGAAAACTGATTGGCGTTAGGTTTTGCGTGATTTGAGTCGTGTTGGTCAAACGCCACCGTGAGACGTTCGCGTCGCTACCGACCAACAACGTGACCGATAGGACCGCAATCAACCACATGATTGCTAATCCCACCACACCGACCGCGACTTTGGACAGAAACAATTGTCGCGGCGTGATCGGCAGCGACGATAACCAATCGATCGTCCGGTTCTCGCGTTCTTGACCGACCATCACCGCACCCACGCCCGTGGCAAAAATGCCGGGAAGAACGAGCAACGTCAACTCGATCGATACGTAGAATTGGGACGTTCGCAGTTCACTGTTCCAGTACTGAAATGCAACGATGATTCCGACGACAAGCAGTAGTGCGACGACCAATGGAATGACTTGGCAAACGTCTTTCCAGATTAGCCATGTGTTGAATCGACTCGGTCTTGAAGCAGCGGTGGTTGTACTCATGTTGCCACCTCCGCTGTCTCCGCCGACAAGCTCCCGGACGTGCAGGCAATAAAGACTTCTTCGAGTGTTGCCACGCGGTGACGAACATCGATGACGCCTGGTAATTCACGAATCGCTTGAATCATTTCAGGCGTCAGGTTTCGCACGATCCATTCGCGTTGGCGACCTTCGGTTTCTTCGCTCAACACGACCGCTGGCGATGGCAATGGCGGCATCGTCCGCAGAGGGTCTTCCACATCGATCACCACTTCGCTAAACGATTCGCGTAGTTCGCTCAGCGGTGCCACCAAGCAGACCCGCCCTTGGTGCATGATCCCCACTGTATCGGCCACACGTTCGACTTCGCTGATTTGGTGCGAAGCTAGAAAGACAGTCCGTCCGGTAGCCGCACGGTCGATCATGCTTTCCAAGAAACTACGCCGTACCTTCGGATCCAAGCCCGATGTTGGCTCGTCCATGATCAACAGCGTTGGATCGTGTGCGACTGCCAATGACAACGCCACCTTCGCTCGTTGCCCCTTACTCAGGCTGCGGATCTTCTGGTCAGGCCGGATGTCGTACTTTGCAATCGAATCGATGAAGTTTCTTCGATACGCATCATCATAGAACGATGCCGTAAAACCGCCGATTTGAGCAACGGTCATCCAGTCATAGAGGGCGGGCGAGTCAGACACGTAGCCAATTTGCCGACGCACTCCGCGAGGATCCCGAGTCGGATCGAGGTCACAAACCCGGCAGGAACCACGGGTGGGTTTCTGGTAGCCGGTCAGAATGCGGATCAGTGTCGTTTTTCCCGCACCGTTTTCGCCCAGAAGGGCGAAAACGGTTCCCGGTTCGATCGACAGATCGACACCGCGAAGGGCGTCACAGCGGCGGAAGTGCATCGTCAACGATTGGGCAGTGATTACGGGGTTCATGCTTTCTCCTTCGCCCTTGTCTTGTCGTCTGTGTCATCATCGATCCGAACCATCACCGTAGGATTGGTTTTGGTCAATTGTTTCAAGTGCTTGTCTACGATCGATTGGATCTTTTTCGCATTCAAGCCAGCGTGCCAAGATTCCGCGAGCGCTTCGCCAAGCCGTTCGCCAAGAACCTCTTCACGTTCGCGGCGACAAATCGCGACGGCATCATCGCGAATCACCATCCCGCGGCCGCGGAGCGTTTCGACCACGCCGTCGTTCTGTAGATCGGTAAAGGCGCGAGCGACGGTGTTGGGGTTGATCGCCAACTTGCGTGCCAATGTTCGAGCACTGGGCAAGAGCTGGCCAGGGCTGAGCGTCCCCGCAGCCACGGCGAATTTCACTTGACGAACGATCTGGGAATAGATCGCTACATCCGAGTGAACGTCGATCGATAAGAACATACCCACTACCTCCTGATGCACTACTCGGCACAGAAACTTAGTTACCTAGTAACATAGTACACCGGCCATTAAAGGTGTCAAGTGGGGGGCGGGTTTCGTAATCGTTAGGTTGACGTGCAAACCGGCTTCTAAGGCAATATTGCCGTTAGGAGTTACGATTGCAGCTTAACGTGATTGTAAACGTGGCCATGGTTTATTTCCCGTTTGCGTCGATATCGTCACAATCGGCCTGCTGATTTAATCGGTTTGACTCGACTTATTGTTTAACGCCAAGCCATAGGCGACCGCTTATGGAAAAGCTGACGCCTTCGGCTAAGCGTTAAACGATTAAATCAGCAGGCCGCAATCGTAAGGCTGGGAGTGGGGTACTCAAAATTTGTTTTTTTCGGTGCAAATCAGCAATGCATATTTCATTCTTGCTTAGTCGCGATAGCGACGACAGATAGTAGCTCCGGACGCGAGTCCGGGGACTGGATGAAGCCACAAGTCTTGAAGTCGCGAAGCGACGACAGGTTTTGAAAGTCAGACGAAATACGGAGTCATGGACATCTGCCGTCACTTTGCGACTCCCGACCTAACCGAATTTTGGAACCTGGGGCTTGCGTCCAAGGCTGGTGCCTGACGTCCCTATCGGGACTAAAACTTGCTCTATACCGATTGCTGACGAGCCCTGATTTTGAGCCCCCCCAGGCTTCTCTCGTTTCAGCAGCGATTGCTACGTCGACGGCGACTTTGGTGGATGCCTTTGATATCCGACACTAATCAAGTTTGAACGGATTCTCTGAATCCTCGAGTTGCTTGACGAATGCTTGGTCGGCCTCGCTAAGTTTTTCGAGTGGTACCGACAAAGTCCGTCCATCGGAGCGGCGCAAGTTGACGGTTCCATCCGCGGCGCTAAGGAACACCGCATCGGTCTTAAACCGACCAGTCGCATCGGACCAGGTACGCGACTCCGATTTGAGTGTATCGATGTTCGCTGGCTTGTCGGGCTGATCCAACTCGGGTGGCGCCAGTTGAATATTCCGCCGGGCAACTGCGACGGCACCGTCTTCTTTGCCCCAGGTCAGAAAGGCGAGTTCGACTTGGCCATCGGGAAGCAGCTTTTTCACCTTTGCGGCACGCCAGAACGAGCCGTAGCGTGGTTTTTGCGCTTGCACCAGTTGGCCCACAAAGAGGGGCGTGATCGATTCGACGACCAGACCGGTGGAACTCAGCACTCCGGGACCTTGATAGGCTTTGGCGAGTTTCTTTTTTAGGGCATAGCTTGGTGACCATTTGACCAAGGCTTTTTGTGCCGCCGCGGACACCGCTTTGTCTGGGTTATCGATATGTTGCTCGATCGCTGCTGCCATTTCGGGATCGGGATCTTCGGGTGACTTGGCGGCCAGTTGGCCAAGCGTTGTCTGAATGTTCTTGGCATCGCGACCAGAAAGTGAGGCTAGCGCATCGCGTTTTTCCTGTGGTGTCAGTGGTGCTTTGGCCAACGCCAGCTTTTCGGCAGCCGCTTTTGCCATTGCATCCGCCTTCGCTTTCGCAGCGGCTTCCATCTCGGCAATCTTCTCGGCAGAGATACGGTCGTATTTGATCGAGATCGGTAAGACGACGGAAGAATTGCCTGATTTGATCGTCAGTTCGATATTCATGTCAAAGGCATGAGGCACATTTTCCTTCCGGTCGAACGTCCAAGTACCGTTGCCGGTCATATCGAATGCGGGATTGTCGCCTGTTTGTGGGGTTGTCAGTCGATAGGACTTCTTGATCACGACCAGATCCCCGTTTTCGCTTTGGATCGTATAGTTGGCGACCTCGCCCGCCGCTTGGACGTTACGATCCTGGTTTCCGCCGAACGGTCCGCCGGGGCCAAATGGTCCGAACCGGTTGCGGCGATCCTCGTTCGTTTCTGAAATTGACACGCCGTTATCGATCGTCCACTCTCGCCGCTCATCCCTCGGCAAGCGTTCAAAGGGCATTAGCGACACATTTCCCAACAGGTAGGGAAGCTGAGAATCACCTTGCATGGCCAAAGTTTCGCCAGAGGGCGTGATCGTAATCTTGTTAGTGGTTTGTGTCTTCCCCGCGAAGGTTGGACGTGAAAAGGGACTGGGGATTGAGGGTGGCCCAGGGAAGCCGCGCCGACCGAACGGTCCGCCGCGATTGCTTTGTTTCATCTTTTTTGATTCATTCAGCCCACCACGATAGGTAACAATCGCCTGCTCGGCGTTCACGGTATTGACCGTATAGTGCGTGATCCCTTTGTAGGTGATGGTTTCGTCATCCATCTCTACGGTGACTTCAAATTGGTAGGAGAACCTCTGTCCGTTCTTCCATTGGTAGCCCAACGAAGCCGCACGAGCACTGACCGAGCAGGTGCAGCAAACGATTGCTCCCATTGCAAAAACTCCTAAATGTTTCAAATTCACCATCCCAGAATATCCTTTCCAAACAAAGAAAACAAAATCGACCAGCTAACAGCATTCTACACGCTTTGGCATGAGTCTTCGCGCGCATGCGAAAGAAGACTCGAGAGTGAGACTCCGGCCGCCTTTCACGGCCTACTCCTACCGCATGCTTGATTCACTACCGTTGAATGAGTCAAAAAATGGGGTAAATGGCTCTTTCGCCTGACTCATTCTCTAGACCATTTTGCAAAAAGCCGTAGGCTGCGTGTTTCGTGGCTGTGGCTTCTAGCCACAGCGTTCTTCTCAACTGGGGCTGGAAGCCCCAGCCACGTCAAAAATCAAAATGCACTAGCTCGAACCCAGCGTCCTTTCGGCTCTGCTCAGCGCGTTGAAAGTAGCGTTGGGCCTGCTCGGACTCGCCGATTGATTCATGCATCGCGGACAAGTTGAATGTCGCTGCCAAATGCTTTGGCTCGAGCTCCAAAACTTGCTCGAAATGGTCGATCGCTTTGCGCGATTGTTGCTGATTCGCGGCGATCACACCAAGATTCAACAGCGCACCCAAGTGATTGTGAGCCATGAAGGAAGTAGGGTTCTTTCAATGTTAGAAAATTTAGCAAGATGACGAGCAAGCTACTCCATCGTCCGCCGACGACCGATCTTTCTGACATGGTTCCTCAACGTTTTTAGTGCCAGCGAAATCTGGTTGGAATCGTCGCACAACCCATCTCTCGCCCCACCTCCGTAACGTATTTGTTGGAATGCATCGGTCAGCAACTCCAGCGACCCTTCGATCGGCTGCATATCATCGGAACCGTCTCTTCGATGAGCCGATGGATGAAAGGACCTGAGGCGAGCTGCGGCCATTTCGGCAAACTCGCCTGGCGTTTGTGCCGGTCCGCGTTCAATCCCGACTTTGGCAAGACAATCGGTTGCGTCGGCATAGAACTTGACCCTTGATCGACTTGCCAGAGCAGCGTTCTGTTTTTTTCTTCTCGCTCTTGGTGTGATTGCGAATCGGCCGATGACAGCCACGGCTAACGTCATCCCAACGCCAAGGATCGCCGCAGGCCATGAAAAGCGTTGCTTGTTCGCAAACGCCCCACCACCAAGATCGCCAGCTCGAATATTGGCCATCGTTGTTTCGAACCACCAAGCCAAATTATTTCTCGATTCGGCGATTTGACTAATCGACGCCTCGCCCGACTCCATCCCTTGGCTAGCTTTCTTTTCCGGGCTAACGTCGACAACGTAGCCCTTCCATAACGTTTTCGCGAATTCGAAAACATCCCCAGCCGAGGTCTTGGCCACGCTGATATCACTTGAACCCGGTGTCGGGTCCAACCGGTACCAGTATTGATCGGATATCGGTTGCCCATAAACAACCGACTCGATGTCTTGCTTGTCAATGAGTGCCTCGACCCATGCGTGGGCGTGCGATTGACGAGCCAGATAGTAGGACCCCATTTCGTTATAGTCATTGGTGTAGTAGCCGACCACCAATCGTGCAGGGATGCCTTGGCTTCGCAACATCATCGCAAGTGCCGAAGCGTAGTATTGACAATGACCTGTACGATCCGTTGCCACAAACTGCTCAATCGGATCGACACCCGATTGAGGTGTCGAATTCAGGTTCAAAGAGTATTGAAATCGGTTCGCACTCGAAAAAAAACTTTCAAGCTGTTGTGCAATCGAGTAAGGATTTCGATCCGCTTCGGGAATGTTTGCCACGATCGAGTCCGCTATCCGCTTGATCGTTGGCATTGATTTGGCATCGAACACCAAAAGATCTTGAACGTAATTTTCAATGATTTCATCTTGTTTTCGCTTGTGCAGCTGCTCGAGTTGGAAATATTCCTCTTCACTCAGAGGGAAATCCTCCGCGTAGGCCTCCAAATCGAGCGGGTGGTAGACCAATTTCAACCTTTCGTCCTCAGCAAAGCGAGCAACGAACCGAGTTTGATACCCCTGATGAAATGCATTGGTGCCAAACACATACTTTAAGGGGGGAAAACCATTTTGGTCATCATGCCAACGTAGCAGGGTCCAGCGATCGAGTTGGTGAAAAATAGGCTGACCCTGTTCCACTTCGAAATAGGGCGCGATTGCGAACAAAGCCGCACTCTGACTCGCTTCGCAATCCACTTTCGCGTCCACGACATCGTAAAAAAGATAGTCGCTCTGCCGAGCCGAATTGAACTCGGCAGGAAACCGATGCGACCCATTCACAGGACCAGCCAAGATCGAAGACCATTCCGATTTGGGACGCTCAATATCGACCCGCGACCGATACGTTTCGAGCACACGCCCGCGAAGATAGATGCCACCATTGGCCGTATAAGGTTCTCCCGTGATTCGATTCGTCAACCAAATATGCAATGCGGCATCGTTGGATTGCAACATCTGTCCAAACTGCTCGAGCCGAACGACGTCGCTAAAACCGACGATCGCATTTCCGCGACTATCCATCTGCGCCGCATCGGTTGTCCTTGGAATAGCATAAAAAAAGGTTCCACCAATCAAAAGTGTTGCCGGGATCAGCATTAGCAGTACCGACATTCGAGCCATTTGGATCGTGATCGGCGCCTCTTCGGTTTCGATCGCCTTCGCAGCCGACAAGATCGTTAGCCCCCAGGCGGAAAAGATTCCGATCGGGATCAAAAGAATACCAAAGCTTATTGTATTGTTAAAAACGGCTGCGACGACGAGCTCCAACAAACAAAACACGCACAGTTGCTCGCAGACCCGCCGCGTCTTGGATTGCAACATCAAGATCGCTTGAACAAGCACAAGCAACTGCGATACAGCGACCAAGTGACTGCTTGCGGTATGCTGAAGACTCAGCGAGATACCAAATCGACTATCTGGATTGAAGTAGAGAAAATCGCTGACGCAGTAGAAGGCCGATCCGATCATGGCGAGATAGGCCAACATGGGTGGCAGCGAAAAAAACTCCAACCAATCGACGAAAAGGTAGCCGAAGACCGCAAAGAAGATCGCAATCAGGGCGAACGAGTGCGTTTCACCATCACCCGCTAAAACCAGTCCGCCCAACAACGACAGAAGCGCAAAAATCAGCCGCACTCGCTTATCAACCAGTAACTCTTCGGAGCGTTTGGACTCATCAAGCTTCGGCTTCGCCTCGATCGATTTCGGCTCTCGCGCCATCTGTGGTTTTCGATCGACAAGCTTCGCGAGACGTGTCTGCAATCCGTGCCGAAACGATTCGATTTGCTGACCCATCGACGACTGGACTTTTGGCTTCGATCGGTCGGTTGGAAAGCGGTTAGACATGGCGTTCGGCTTCCACAATTCGTGTTTCTTGATCCGATACATTAATCCAACGTAGCATTCCATGGCTTATCCAGCGATGGAGCTGTTCGCGGGACGCTGGACCGATGGACTCAAATGCCGCCTCTTGTGCGCGGGGACTGACGACAACAATGTTTCTAATCTTTCCCCTTTTTGCTGCATCCTCCATCGCGTCGATTAAACGAGGCGAATCCGATGGTTGTATCTTAGCCAATATTTGGAGCAAGTGTTTCTGATTTTTTATCGCTCCATTCGAAAGAGCCGAAACGAATGTTTTTCCGCTGGCTGCTAGAACGACCCGATTCGAGTTTTCCGAGGTGAGTTGCATGATCATGGTTGCAACGACGCTAATCGCCGTCTCCACGTTTGAATCATCCTCTGCCTCGGACTCCCAATAGGCATCCAAAAGCAAGCATAGGTCATACCGCCTTGGTCGATCATACTGACAAACCACCGGTTCATTCATGCGAGCGGTCGTACGCCAATGAATCCAGCGTAATTTGTCGCCGTTTCGCCATTCTCGGAGCCCAAAAAAGACGCCCTCACCACGACCACCTCGGTGCGTCGCTGAATGGGAACCGCCGCGCTGACGGGCCAATACGTGCTGCCACCCACGCCGTAGCGGTACCAATCTCGGATAGACGAGAATCGTTTCCCGTTCTCGGTTGCCGACATGACACACCATCAAATCAAGCGGGAATGTCGTTGTGACCGCCATCGGCCCAAAGGCCCATTCACCACGACCTAGCGGGCTAAATGGATAAGAATGCGTCTGCGTTTCCATTCGTCGCAGTTTTCCGATACTGAGATGGGAATGCAATAACGTCAATCGCTGGTCCGAATGCTCGGTCACCGTCGCATTGGTTTGCCCTTTGCCGACCGCGACGGCGCGGTCCTCAAGACGCAGCATCGAAAACGTCAACCATCGATCATGGTTGCCAACCGTGTACTCGACCCGGAAGGGTTCGCCTGCAAACAATTCACTTGGCAATTTTCGAGTGATTGACAAACGGATCGATGCCGCTCGTGACCATCGCCATTGCATCAGTACCGCACCAACCAAAATCCCGGCGATCACCAACAGCAGATTAAATCCTCGCAGCGCACCACCAAACATTGCAAAACAGGCGACAAATAGAAAGTGTGCTCCAAGGCGAGTCAGCCGGATCTTCCGCTCGCAAACACGCGAGGTTGACGATTTCACTTGCGGACCTTTTCACGTTGGAACAATGACCTTTTCCAATATCTCGGCAATCTGTTTTTCAACAGCTTGCCGACTCGCACCTTGAAACACCCCGTCGTGGACCACTCGGTGTGACAACGTTGCGACCGCCAACGCTTTGATATCATCGGGGGTGACAAAATCACGCGATTGCGAAACCGCCCGCGCCTGGCAACCTCGATAGAAACTCAGCGCTCCACGAGTGCTGACGCCAAATTCAAATCCAGGATGGTTTCGCGTGGCATCGACAACATCGAGTAGGTAATCAACTAAGCTCGCATCGAATCGGGTATCGCGGACGACCGATTGTGCGTGGATAATCGAGTCGATGGTGGCGACCGCCTCGAGTCGATCGACCGGTTCACCACTGCGGTGAGTTGACAATACTTGCTGTTCCCATCTGCGATCGGGATAGCCCAACGAAGTTCGCAGCAAAAATCGATCCAGTTGACTTTCCGGCAACGCGTAGGTGCCCTCGAATTCAAATGGGTTTTGCGTCGCGACAACGATAAAGGGTTTGGGCAACGGATGAGTCGTTCCATCCACCGAAACGCTGCCTTCGCTCATCGCCTCAAGCAGCGCAGACTGCGTACGCGGCGGTGCTCGATTGATTTCATCCGCCAAAACCACGTTGGCAAAAATCGGGCCAGGGCAGAACTCGAACTCCTGCCGATCACTCCGATAAATCATGCTGCCGGTAATGTCCGACGGCAACAAATCGGGAGTGAATTGCAGCCGCGAAAATTTCCCATCGAGCGAATGGGCAAGCGCCTTGGCCGCCAACGTTTTACCAACGCCAGGCACGTCTTCGAGCAAAATATGCTCCCCCGCTAACATCGCAACGACCAACATCTCGACCACTTCGTTTTTACCAAAGAGGACCGTTTCGATGTTTTCACGTAGGCGACGGGAGGTTTGAAATGCGTCTCGAGTCATCTGCCTTACTCGGCGATCGGCATGCCGACCAATTGCTTCGCATTTGCCAATTCACGAATGTCCTCGGTAATCTTCATCGAGCAATACTTCGGTCCACACATACTGCAAAAATGAGCACTCTTGAACGTGTCCTGTGGCAGCGTTTCATCATGGTATCGCTTTGCCGTTTCCGGGTCGAGCGATAGTCGGAACTGCTCGTTCCAATCAAATTCGAAACGGGCTTTGGATAACGCATTGTCGCGGTCTTGAGACCCGGATCGTCCACGCGCAACATCGGCGGAATGCGCCGAAATCTTGTAAGCGATCACACCCTGCTTCACATCTTCTTCATTGGGTAATCCAAGATGCTCTTTCGGGGTCACGTAACACAACATGGCTGCACCGTACATGCCCGCCATCGCCGCACCAATTGCACTGGTGATATGGTCGTAACCTGGCGCAATGTCGGTTACCAAAGGTCCAAGCACATAAAACGGAGCACCGTTGCAAATTTCGATCTGCTTTTCAACGTTCATTTGAATCTGGTCCATCGGGATGTGACCGGGACCTTCCACCATGACCTGAGTTCCGTTTTCTTGACCACGCCGCGTCAATTCACCGAGTACGTCAAGCTCAGCAAACTGTGCCGCGTCGGAGGCATCGGCGATCGAACCTGGACGTAGCCCATCGCCGAGTGACCATGTCACGTCGTACGCCTTCATAATATCGCAAAGATCATCGAAGGCATCGTATAGGGGATTTTGCTTATTGTGTGCCATCATCCATTTTGCGATCAACGATCCACCACGGCTGACGATCCCGGTGACACGATTGACCGTCAAATGCAAATGCTCGAGCAAAACGCCACAGTGGACCGTCATATAATCCACTCCCTGCTTGGCTTGATGTTCGCACATGTCCAAGAAGTGCTGGGCGGTCATATCTTCGATATTCCCGCCGAGCTCTTCGAGCATCTGGTAGATCGGTACCGTCCCGATCGGCACGGGGCTCTTCTCAATTATCTGACGACGGATTTCGTCAATGTTTTTGCCTGTCGACAAATCCATGACGGTATCGGCACCAAAGTGCACCGCAGCGTGCAGTTTCTGAAGCTCTTCCCCTGGATTACTGGTAACCGCACTGTTGCCGATATTGGCATTGATTTTGCACTTCGAAGCGATGCCGATACACATGGGCTCAAGAGCCCCTGCCGCATGGACTTTGTTTGCCGGAATCACCATCCGTCCTGCAGCAACTTCATCACGAATCAATTCGGCGGAAAGATTTTCTCGTTTGGCACAAAACTCCATTTCAGGAGTGATTTCGCCCGCCCGGGCCGCCAATATTTGTGTCTTGCTCATCTACGTTTTACTCCATCGCGCATCCCCTACGTAAACGACGCGAGGATGTCTAAGTGAAATCGGATCCAGTGAAAACACGTTATACGCTCAAAACGCGCTTGCGAGTAGGTGCGAAGGAACACTTAAACGAACGAGGGAGGACGATGGGAAGAAGAATCCAATCGGTAGAGGGAGTCCGCCTGAAAATCCAGTACGAACGACACACCAGCAATCGCGTGCTCATAGCCCGCGTTTCGACTCTCCGTTGCTTTATCCGTCGTTATCTCGAAACGTATGGTTTCCCGGCGTTTGTCGCTCTGCGCTCCGCGCGGAATGCGCCGTCGGCCTGCTGATCGAAAGTCGGGCCGGGCCAATCAATGGACGCTACCCGCTCGGAAAGCTGAGCAATGTTTCGCCGAAAACGCCTAAAGAATGTCGAAGAAGACTTTCGAAGGCCTTCGAATCGTCTAGCGGACGACGATCAAAATCGAAGCGGGTACATCGTCGGATGGAGAGGTTGACGCGGAACCGACGCTACTGACCACGCCCATTCGCGCGGTGTTACGATCAAGTCCCGCGAACGCTCGATTGCTCAAGTGACTCGCCAATGTCCGATTGCCTCGCTGCCCTGCATCCAATTGCCACGAGCTACTTTCCGATTGAATCGTCGTTGGATCGACCGCTCGTATCGAGTTCACCAACCGGACCAACGGCGTCTCGGTCGCTAGACTCATCCGTACCGAATCAACCCCTTTGTCGTCAGCAACCAAGTGATTGATGAAGCGATCAAGCTTCTTCATCGGAGCTTGTAGATACAAGACGGACGCTGACGGCAATTCGTCTGCTGGCAATTGAGTGCTTTGTTTCGCAAAGCGAACAACGTCCTCGTCAATCGCCTTACGGCTTACCGCCTCGATTCCTCCTAACTCCATAGCCTGCGAAACAGCGTCGCTATCGACTCCAGACATCGTTAGACGAACTTCAAGCACTAAAATTGCCGACACCGGAACGACCGACTTCGCCCTCGCTGCCAACGGGGTGGATTGCCGAATCGCCTCTGATTGCCGCGTCGCCTCTGATTGCGAAGCCGCTACCGAGGCTGACGCAATTGCGTTTCCATCAGGAATTGCCGGGCCTGATTCCATCGACCGATCGGTTTGCAGCGGTTGGGTAGAGTCGCTCGAAGAAGCGAGCGCCGTTGGATCAGCCGACTCGCTGGACGCTTCCATATCTCGATCGGCGGCAACGTCAACCGATGTCGCTAGGCTGGCGGGGTCCAATAGCGTATTGGATAAGTCACCATTTGGCTGCGACGGTATCGATGGTGGTCGCTGGGCAACCGTCTCCGGGTCTGCAGTACCACGGACCGCAACGACAGCGATCGCAATCGATGCCGCAAGGGCCGCAACCGCGGTAGCGACTTTCGCATAGGACCGCGAGCGAGAGGGGTGAGTGATCGGCTGTTCGGCCAACCGCATGACCGGATGCTCATCGGCAAGCCCTTCACGTCGAGCCCGTTCTACCGTCGCTTCGATCACCGACGAAGCAAAATGATCTGGCAATTTGTATTCAGAATCCATGCCGTGAATTTGCCGCAGCGCTGCTCGATTGGTTCGCATCTCTTCGAGCTGGGCACGCATTGAAGAATCGCCCGCAAGCATCTGTTCGACGCGAGTGCGTTCGTCGGGGCTAAGCACGTCATCCATGTACGCACTCAGCATCGATTCGAGAAGTTCTTTGGGCACTGACATGATTGACTGGCCGTTTTGACGTTATCCCCGCCAGGGAAGCTTTTTAAGTTTTAGTATCCATTGGGAACGCAAGCAATGCGTTCCGTTTACGGTCGGATGCCTTGATAACATAAAAAGTTCCATCACCACCACGAATTTGGCGTCCGATTTGCGACAAAACCGCAAGAAAAACAAACCTAGACAGTGAACACCCGTATCTGTCTAAGCTAAGCGTCCCACGTTTCTCACTAGCCGCCTATTACCAACGCTGGATTCCACTCCGCGTAAGCTCGCCTCTAATTCGCGTAAACTCGCCTCTAATTGTCGTTCCCAGCCAGCCCTAGCTTTGCCAACCATTTTCGTGAATGGCCGTCCGCTTGCTCGGCTTGCCGAATGTCATGACGCATGTGTTCGAGTTGTTCTTCAAGTTCGGCAGTCCGCTTGATCAACTCTTGACGCTCGCGTGACAGTTTGGCTCTTTCCAGGGATGCTTCAATCTCCGTTTGACGGAATTTTTCTTCCCACTCGACTTGGAGTTCCTGCAAACGATAGCGTTCTTCTTGAATCAGCTCATCGCTATCGACCATACTGGCGATTGCCGCAGCGCCAATCGCCATCCCCTCTTGGCTCTGCTCGGGTCGTTGTTCAAGTAAATGGTTGAGCTCGCGAATCTCTCTTTCGCGGCGAGCAAGGTCTCGGTTGAGACGATCGAGTTCTTGGTTCAGCTCGTCAACATAAGAGATTGGATCGAGCGTAGCGGCCGATTCGTCCAATGGCTCCGCTGATTCCTCTTCCGTTAAATGTTTTTGAATTGTATTGGTAATGAAGGCCTCGGCATCGAACGAATCCTCTTCCATTTGGCGAAATATCAATTGTTTTCGCTCTTCCCAGGAAAGCGATTCACTACGGAGCGAGTTTGCACTCTTGATCGACCGCTGAACATTTGCGTCCGCAACCTTGCTCGCCAATTCCTCATTTTGGCGACGAAGCTCGGAATTGTCACATTCAAGCTCTTCGTTCTGAGATTCGAGCTCTTCGATTCTTTGCCGAAGGGATTCAAATTCGCACTCGATCAACTCTAGCTGGCCACTTGTTTCTACCTGGCCACTTGTTTCAAGGTCAAGCGTTGTTGCCAAATCGGCGGGATCGGAATCGGCGGGCTCTGAATCGGCGGGCTCTGAATCGGCGGGGTTTGAATCGGCGAGGACAGAATCGGCGAGGTTTGGGGGCGTGTCGGCTTGGACAGCCGAATCGAGGACTTGTCGAAGATCCGAAAACTCGGCGACCAATTGCAACAATAATTCCGAATTTCCCGTCACCGCTTCAAAGAGCAATTCCGTCGCATCGGCAGTTGCATCGATGTTGCGAATTCGGTTTTTTTGTGACTTCCGGGACATTTCGATCAATTTATTGATTGGGTAACCACTCGAACCTCATACCGCTTGACCGCCTGAAGCGTTAAACTAGGTTCTGCGTCGCTTTTGTAGCATCCCTGCTCTAATATCTAGGTTGAAACTAAAACCCTGTCAAAAAAAGCTCATGGCAAAAAAGAAGAAGTCTACGACGAGTAATGATGGTTCTGGTAATCGCGACAGCGGCCTGCATCCAGAGAGCAAAGAACCCACCGATTCAGAAGTACCGATCGATTTTGAAACCGCTCTCGGAGAGGTCGAGCAAATCGTCCGCGATCTCGAACGAGGTGAACTTGGCCTGAGCGATTCGTTGACCCAATACGAAGTGGGGATTAAACGACTGAATCAATGCCAATCCTTACTGA
Organism: Novipirellula aureliae; assembly: GCF_007860185.1. Taxonomy (NCBI): domain Bacteria; kingdom Pseudomonadati; phylum Planctomycetota; class Planctomycetia; order Pirellulales; family Pirellulaceae; genus Novipirellula; species Novipirellula aureliae. Next base: position 24,943 of record NZ_SJPY01000003.1, on the reverse strand, counting down.
CGGCGGCTCAGCAGAAGGTGATGGTCTTGTCAGGTGTGGATGCAGACGGCAACCCCATCGCCAACGATTTTGATGACTCATCATCTGCGGAAGAACCCCAAAAGGCTGGCCGCCAAAGCCGCGATGCAGCCAAGACAAGCAAAGCGAAACGGCGACAAATTAGCACCGAAAAAGAGGATGAGTCTGACGACGATGATTCATTGGGATTGTTTTGAGCGAATTCAGGTTGCCAATATGCTAAAATGTGGCTTGCCAAGCTACCGGCTTCCGTAGATAGCGAGTTTGCCCATAGCCCAATTTGCATAGCCCAATTTGCATAGCCCAATTTGCACAGCCCAATTTGCACAGCCCAATTTGCACAGCCCAATTTGCACAGCCCAATTTGCACAGCCCAATTTGCACAGCCCAATTTGCCATAGCCCAATTTGCACAGCCCAATTTGCCATAGCCCTGCCTTCTAGCCTGGGTCCGAAATGGGCCTGGATTGAATTCGATTGGATTAGATAAAACAGTTACATGAAGGAAGCGGGGGGATCGCGGGGGAAATCGGAGCGTTTTTCGCTCAGCGTTGGCATATTGAACGTGTTGCAAATTGCAAAGGGATCAGAGATTTCAAGGCAGAATCATTTGCACGTTGCAATCTTGAACGGTCGGCCTCATGCCTGCCTCGATAACATTATTGGCTATCCAGCCCCAGGCTTGACGCCTTGTCCACGTTCTGAACACACCCATCAACCTTGCTGATCATCGCATGACCGAACAGATTGGAATCGAAGACTTCCTACCCTCGATTGAAGAGGCACTAAAGGAAGCTTGTTGTTTCGAGCAAGGATGCCCCTCTCGATTGGCAGAGGCAATCCGCTACGCGCTGCTGGCGCCCGGCAAACGACTTCGCCCCGGCTTGGTTCTTATGGCCACGGAAGCCTGCGGTGGTCGTCGAGACGATGCGATGCCCGCAGCTGTAGCGATCGAAATGATCCATGCGTATTCGCTAGTCCATGACGATTTACCGGCAATGGATGATGATGATCTTCGCCGTGGGCGACCGACCGTCCATGTTGCCTTTGATGAACCAACAGCCATCTTGGTTGGCGATGCACTTCAAGCCGAAGCGTTTTCGCATTTGGTGCGGTGCAATACCAGCGTCGATCGCATCCCCCGCGTCTTTGAAGCGATCCGCGTTCTCTCGGTGGCTGCTGGGCCAGGTCACCTGGTGGGAGGCCAATACGACGACTTGGTCGCCGATGGATCGATCGACTCCGTCGCGAGCGCTGCCCCTTTAGAAAGCAGCCCCTTAGAAAGCAGCCCGTCCGAATCGTCAAAGTTGGAAAAATTGAAAAGCATCCATCGGCGAAAAACCGGGGCGTTGTTTTCCGCTGCTCTCGACCTAGGAGCGATTTTTGCCGGTGCCAAAGCCGAACAACGCAGCGCCCTCGGCCGTTATGCTCGTGATCTCGGTTTGGCATTTCAGATTGTTGATGACTTGCTAGACTTTACCGCCGACGAAAAAACGATGGGAAAACGGGTTGGTAAAGACGTCCAACGAGGTAAACTAACGTACCCTGGCCTGCTCGGTTTGCCCGCAGCACGCGATAAAGCGAGTCGGCTGATCCAATCCGCTCGCCAGCACGTCGGTGTTTTCGGAAGCTCGGGATGGCGGTTAACGATGTTAGCGGACTACGTTCTCAAACGGTCTGTCTAACGTGCGTTGCAAGAACACAAGCATAGAATCGGATAGAAGATGAACAACGATGAAGACGCGGTTTCCGGGAATTCCAAGGAGGATTCCAAGGAAAAAAAGCATCCCCTCCTCGAAGGTCTCGTGGACGCTCAAGCCCTGAGGACGATGTCTCGGTCGGATCTAACCGCCCTGGCTGCCGAAATACGAGATGTTCTGTGCAACCTGTTGGCAACCCGGACCGCCCACTTTGCTTCGAATTTAGGGGTCATCGAACTTTGCATCGCGTTGCACTGTGAATTCGACTTTCAGAAGGATCATTTGATTTGGGATACCGGCCATCAGGTTTATCCACACAAATTGGTGACAGGCCGCTACCATGAGTTTCCATCGATCCGAACCCGCGGCGGGTTGATGGGATATCCCAATCCGTCAGAGAGCGTCTACGATCTGTTCATGACCGGACATGCCGGCGCGAGTATTTCAACGGCGGTGGGGCTTCGCAGTGGCGATCTGCTAACCGGGCACTCCGATCGACGTACCGTTGCCGTGATCGGTGATGGAGCCTTCCCTAGCGGGATGGTTTTCGAGGCACTCAACAACGCAGGCGAACTCGAGGACGATTTGACCATCATCCTCAACGATAACAAAATGTCCATTTGTCCCCGCGTCGGGGCGGTCGCGACTTATTTGGACCGTTTGCGTTCCAATCCTTATTACACTGGCTTGAAGACCGAGGTCGTGCGGTTGCTCGAACATGTGCCAATGTTCGGCGATCCAACGGAACGATTATTGGCACAGATGAAAGAAGGGGTCAAAGCGGGATTGTTAGGCGGTATGTTGTTTGAGGAGTTAAATATCCGATACGTCGGTCCGATCGACGGTCATGATATTCCGCTGTTGCGAAAATACATGGCAATGGTTCGCGAGATGAAGGGCCCCGTGCTACTACATGTTGTGACCGAAAAGGGACACGGCTACAAACCGGCCGCCGAAGATCCCGTTTTCTTTCATACCCCGCCCGCCTTTCGAGTCGAGCAAGCCGAGGACGCGGCCACGCCTAGTTCCGGTTGCCCTCCATTTACACTGCACGCTCGCAATGCAATCGCCAAGAAGATGGCAGAAGACGATCGCGTGACAATCATCACCGCTGCGATGTGCCAAGGGAACAAGCTTGAGCCAATTCGTGAGCAATTTCCTGATCGCTTTTTTGACGTCGGCATTTGTGAATCACACGCCGTCGCCTTCGCTGCCGGTCAATGCAAGATGGGACTGCGGCCAATTGTCGATATCTATAGCACGTTTTTGCAACGCAGTTATGATCAGATTTTTCAAGAGGTAACGCTGCAAGATTTACCGGTCGTCTTCATGCTCGATCGGGCCGGGTTGACGGGCCCCGACGGGCCAACCCACCATGGACTCTTTGACATCGGCTATCTGCGAGTGTTTCCCAACATCGTCATCATGGCTCCGGGATACGCTTCCGAAGTAGAGCGAATGCTCGATGCGGCACTCGCTTATGATCATCCCGTAGCGATTCGCTATCCCAAGGCATCCGCGTTAGAGCTCGACCGAAACATCGAGCCGGTGGAGATTGGAAAGAGCGAGCGGATTCGTGAGGGCATTGATGGTACCATCATCGCCTTTGGGTCGATGTTGGACCAAGCGTTGGCGGCTGCGGAAATACTCGATGGTGATTTGGATGTGGGAGTCGTAAACGCGAGGTTCGCCAAACCAATCGATCTCGACATGGTCCACTCGAGTATCGAAGCGGGTAAATTTGTCATCACGGTCGAAGAGCATACAAAGATGGGAGGTTTCGGTTCGGCATTCGTCGAATCCGCGGTCGAACGACGACTCGATACTCGACAAGTACACTGCTTGGCAATCGATGACCGTTATATTGACCATGGAGATCGTGATGAGCTTTTAGCCGAACAGGGCTTAGGTGCAAAACAGATCGTGGCAAGATGCCGAGAAGCCGCCGGTTTGGTTGCAAGCTACTCAACGTAACTCCGCTTCGCCGCAACATGTAGCGGATCTTGTTAAAGATCCTCGTGCTTTGTCACCGCTTGATTTTAGGCTTGCAAAAAAAGTGGCTGGGACATCTTGCCTCCCGGAAATCATGCTCTAGTAGATCATACCCCTGTAAACTGCGGCTCGAAGCCACAGCCACGAAAACTGCGGCTCGAAGCCACAGCCACGTAAACTGTGGCTCGAAGCCACAGCCACGTAAACTGCGGCTCGAAGCCACTGCCACGTAAGTTGCTTACCCTCCTTCTTGGTTGTGACAACGCACGAGACGGCATGGATTTTTTACGAGATCCACTACCCCAAATTAGCACGAAACAGTATCAACCGCGGCGTTAACTGATATCGAACGAAATTCAAAATAAGTCTTGCTCATGCCCTCACGCAATACGGTTAAATGGTGCCATAACGGCGATCGCCCAAGCGTTGTTATTCTTGGCGCCCCCGGACGTCAACGCGTGCAGGCTCAATACAGGCGATTACGGCCATTGATTGCCGAGAAAGCCGACATTGCTGGCGAGGATTTAGCCTACCATTATGACTTCGCAAGTCACGACCAAAGTGATGGCAACGCTGCTTTGGATCTCGTTATCGTCCTCGGAGGCGATGGTTCGATCTTGCAAGCGGCTCGGGAAATGGGAACGCATCAATTCCCCGTGCTTGGCGTCAATTGCGGACGACTCGGATTTTTAGCGGCTATTTCACCCGATGATTTCCTGCACGCGTGGCCCGATGTGATTCGCGGCGAGTTCGATATTGTTGAACATCTGATGATTCACATTTCCGTTCTGCGAGCTGGAGAAAAAATCGCAGATCAATTGGCGCTCAACGAAATCGCGATCATGCGCGGTGCTCCCTACTCGATTTTGGATATCGACCTTTACGCGGATGGCCATCTGGCGACCCGGTATCGCTGCGACGGATTGATATTGGCGACGCCCGTTGGTTCCACTGCACACAACTTGTCGGCGGGCGGACCGATCATCCGACGCAACATGCAAGCGATTGTGATTTCGCCCATCAGCCCCCACACGCTGACCTATCGCCCCGTCGTCGATTCCGCCGATACCGTGTTTGAACTGTCGGTAACCGAACCGTACGATACCACCAGCGTCGTCGTCGATGGGCGAATCTTGAGTCCGCTGCTGCCCGGTGATCGAGTTCGCGTCGAACGCGCGGTGCCAACGTTCAAAATGTTGTCAGTGCCCGGGCAAGATGATTATCGAACGCTCCGAGAAAAACTGGGATGGGGGGGCTCCGTGAAGACGATCTCCTGAGCCAAGGACCCACGTCTCACCGTAGCGAACGTCGCCAAGACGTTCGACGACCGCCGCTCCAGGACCGAAACGCTTAGCAAGTTTCGCTGCTCATTCCTTCTCCATGACATGCCTAACGGATGGTTTCTTCCAACAAAATCGCTTTGTTGTCTTGCAAATTGCCGTTCAAAAGATTAGCTTTTGCCCACTTCGTCGTCACCCTCCATGCAATTGACTTGGAGGCTTAAACGCATGCCGTGCCAGACCAAACAACCGACAACGAGCATGAAGCGACGATCATTCGAAAATCTGAGCTCGATTCTATGACGCCTCCTTCATCAAGCGTCGAACCGGTTGGCGCAGGCAGTAGCGAGCCAACCACACCAGCGACCTTTCTGGTTCAAAATGCTGCCGATTATCGATCCGTCTTTTGGTTGCTGCTTGCAATCAGCTTGGTTGCGATCCAATACAGCGATCCCACATGGGTCAAGTACTTGTCCCCAATCAGCTGCTACTTGGCGATTTCTCTCGGTACCGTTTCGCATAACCACAATCACAAAGCGACGTTCAAAAGCAAACGGTTAAACAATTTGTTCGGACACGCGCTAACCATCTTTTATGGCTATCCGACGTTGATGTGGGTGCCAACGCACAATCTAAACCATCACAAATTTGTCAATCGCCCTGGCGACGCCACCGCGACTTGGCGATACACCAACAAACACAATTTGTGGGTCGCGGTGACTTATCCCTTCGTGTCAGGATACTTTCAAAGTATTCCCATCCGAAACTACATCGACCGTGTGAAGAAAAAGAAACCAAAACTGTACGCTCGGATTCGCTTCCAATATGCGATCTGGATCGGTTCGTATATCTTGCTCGGCATCTTGGCAGCCGTGTTGTACCACAACCAACAAACCGGCTTAGGGTTCTACGTTTGGTTTTTCTCGGTCATCTTGCCAGCGATTTTGTCGAGTACCGTGATCATGTTTTTCAACTTTATTCAGCATGTTCACACGGACGCTTGGAGCGACCATGACCACTCCAGAAATTTCGTGGGGTCGTGGTTTAATTTTCTGTTTTTCAACAATGGCTATCACACCATCCACCACGATCACCCAGCGATGCATTGGAGTGAACTGCCAGCTGCCCACGCCCTGATTGCCGACTCGATCGAACCTAAGTTGAACGAAAAGAACTTATTGTGGTTTTTGCTGCGACAATACATTTTATCGCCACTCGTCCCCAAGCTTGGAACAAAGCAAATCGGCCAGCTCCCCAGCGCGGATCCAATGGCCGAAAATGCCAGCAAGGCAAGCAGCCGATAAGGACGACCCAAATGGGGAGTCAATCTGCGACAGCCGCCTCTGTTTTCTCGAATCGCTCTCCGCCGTTTTTTGCTTTATCGCACAAATATTTCTAATCTGAACTCGACACTTAGAAATAGCCTTAGCCCGGATTATTCATTAGCCGTTTTGGCGATAGCGGCCTGCTGATTTAATCGGTTTGACTCGACTTATTGTTTAACGCCAAGCCATAGGCGACCGCTTACGGAAAAGCTGACGCCTTCGGCTAAGCGTTAAACGATTAAATCGACAGCCCGCTAACGCCAAAACGGCTAATACGCAGACTGTTTTTCGAGCAATGAACGTAAACGCTTGAAGGCGTAGACGTTAGCAAAACAATTTGCAAGCCCATGAATCATCCGGGTTAGCCCAAATGATTCCTGTGATTGGTCGTCATTTGGGCAACTCATTAAAGACAAAGAGTTTGCGTGAACTCTTTGAAAAACACTCTGCGAATTAGCCGGGTTAGGGTGACGAAACAAAGGCATCCGTTTGGAAGATCGGTTCGCTAAACATAATTTGACTAGGTGTGCGTTTAGGCTCACCTTTTGGCAAAACTCCACTTTGTTGAAGTGGCAGCTTGAGCCGTTTGATTTCGGATTTCGCGACCGATGCTGCTTGATCGCAACCGAAGTTGAGTTCGAAGGGCTTGCCGTTGACCAGAATCGATAAGCGAATCGGATGCTCGCCTGGGACGGCTCTTGAGCAAACCTTCATGGCATGAATAACGAGCTGAACCAGATGAAAGGTGCGGACACCACATCGCACAACCGTCACCCCGTCCTCGACATAAATCATGAGGCCCAGCAATCGCCCGTTGGTTTCGAAACAAAGCGAGGCATAAAGCTGACTCAACCATTCAGGCTGATACGAGGTACTCCGCTGCCTAGACCCTGTAGCAGAGCCAATTCTTGACGTTTGGCAGCATCCCGTTTGACCGTCGACGTGTAGGGAACTTGTAGCCTGAGCACAAGAAGCCGAGTCGGCACCCAGCGGGCTTGAGCGTGTTTGGTTCGAAAGCATTGAGCGTGTCCTCCATGAGATTGGACGCATAAAACGATTCGCAGACCCAGCGTCATTCTTTCAATCGGATTCGCAAAAGCAAGCCTCGCTTCCGACGGATTTCCCGCTCAAGGAACGGCGTGCGACAATAGACCGCAGGCCAACAACTCACTGCTCTCCGCGCAGATTGCATCCACCCATTCGCTCGGTCCAACTTTCGATCTGCACTTCGAAGGCGTTTTTGCGTTCGCAGAGCCGAGCGACAATCGCCGAGGATCGGTCCCTGCGTTTGGGAGGTCGTGCCGCTTTTCAGTGCTTGTTTTAGGTGTACCTGCCCCGGCGCAGCCGGGGGAGCGGCGCGACCTCTTTGTCACAAGGAAGCATCAGGGAAAGCATCTTTCGTGGCTGTGGCTTCCACCCGCAGTTCGGTTGCCAAGCCCAAAATCGAGCGGTGACAAAGCACTCGTCGAGGCGAAATCGGATTGAGAACGGAAGCAATTCCGTTCTCCGTTGAATCGTTCTAATTCTGACTGAACGGAGGTGGAAAGGGCGTGTTTCCGTTTGCTTCCGGCAGATCAAGTTCGCCATCGTCTGCTTCACCCAACTCGCCGAATTGTTCTTCGCTCGAGGTCGAATGGAGTTCGATGGTTCCACTTTGAAGCTTGACGATTAGCTCCGCAGCGCGAGTGTCGACATCCGCCAATTTCAACAGTTTCAATTTTGTACGTACTTCGAACGGCAGCGTGTAGGCGATAATATCGGTGATGGGACCAAGCCCCATTTGCCCTGCCATCAACTCGGTCAAGTTTTGCGCTGCGGTCTGGCCTGTCGGGATCACCGATGCGAAAGCTTCAAGCAACTCTCGTTTCAAATCTCCCCGCGATTCCGCACCCAAGGGTGGGTAGATGTCGGGATGAACCTCAACTTCAGCAATCCGAAAAGGCCGATTGGTATCGAGTTCGCGAACGATTGTCGCCCGTTTTGCACCGACGAGCAAGACATTATGCCGATCATTATCGAGTTCGGCGTGCGACAGAATACGACCGATGCAAATCGTCGAGGCGACGGGCGGAATTTTTAATCCTGGCGTTGGAAAACCGCCCGTCAGCGTCGCCATGGCAATCAAGCGATCCGACGCTAAGGATTCGTTCAACATTTCGCAGTACCGTGGCTCGAAAATATGCAGAGGCTGCATCGCATGCGGGAATAGAACGAGTTGAGGCAACGGAAACAACCGCACACGACCATCAAAATCGTCTGGCAGTCGCAATGCATCATCCAAATCGTCCATCACCGCGTTCACCTATCTATTTCGAGCGAAAGATTGCCATTCGACCAAGTTCCCCCACCCGCAAAAGTTACCTGGCGAGTTTATCCAACAAATCGGGCCTTATCGATAATATATCGTACCGAGTCACGCTTGTGCTCAATGAAATCATTGACTCCGACGCCATCTTCACCAACAATAGACGCTGTTGCTGCTGTCCCCAACCAAATTATACAGACTCAAGACAATGCTGATTTCGGGTGAAGAAATTCAACGCCGAATGGGACTCGATCTTAATATCGATCCGTTCGATCCTCTGCGAGTGAACCCTAACAGCTACGATCTGTCGCTGCATCACGAATTGTTGGTGTACGAGGAAATTGTACTCGATGCCGCTTCGCCAAACCGTTATCGGCGAATTGAGATCCCCCCAGAAGGATTGACTCTGCAGCCAGGCCTGCTGTACCTAGGCCGGACGGTCGAATTCACCGAGACCCATTCGTTGGTCCCGATGATTCAAGGCCGTAGCTCTTTTGCGCGACTCGGATTGATGGTCAACCCAGGCGGTAGTTTAGGCGATATCGGCTACTGTGGTACTTGGACGTTGGATCTGCACTGTGTTCAACCGATTCGAATTTATCCCAACATGAAGGTTTGCCAGATCTACTATTTGGATCTCCTCAATCCAGGTGCGACGTATTGCAGCAAAAAGTACCAAAACAGTCGCGATATTCAGCCAAGCTTGATCTTTCGTGAACTTGGTGGCGACAATCGTGACGAGCAGATGGAATTGAATTTCGATGAAATATTACACGGTTCTCGCTCCTAAGCTCGCTCAAAATCCCTTTAAAATTCTCCTATGCTAAAGTGTCCTCAATGCGATCGCTCGGTTTCCATTGAACCATCGTCGTCCGCCAGCGAACGAGTGAAATGCCCGCATTGCGGCAAGACTTTTCTGACTCCCGGTGTGATCGGTTCAGCTCCCAACGATGACGACGATTGGTTGTCTCTCGACAGCGACACGGTCCCATCTCCAAATCAAGCCCCAGCATCGGATCCCTTTCCCAAATCAGCACCCGATCAAGCCCCCATCCCCGACCCGCCGACGGCTGGTAGTTCATCGGTTGCGGATTTCGATGATTGGGGTGATGAGATTCCAGCTTTACTGCCGGCCAAAGAGAGGAAGCCAAGCTCCAACTTTGGTACCGACGGATCTTCCTCTTCCGACGACTTTGACGCATTCGATTTTGGGAGTTTGCCTGATTTTGAAACGCCTTCGACTCCATCGCCACATCAAAATCCAGCCCCAAAACCTCTAGCCACCACAAGCCAAACGCCGGCTTCCACACCCAATTCGCCCAAAACAGCATCGACGGCGGATCAGGACGAATACGCGAACGAGTATCGGCTGAAGTGCAAGGTGTGCGGTTCGCTATTGTACGTCCAAGCAACGCAAGCGGGCAAAACGGTTAAGTGCAGTGACTGCTACACGCAACTCACGGTCCCACCACCACCAAAGATAAAAAAGAAACAATCACTCGATCTCCAGAAGGTCGAAACGTTTGGATTGGGAGAGTCACCGACGACACCCAAACCGATCGAGGCCTTTCGCAAGTCGGCCGAACAGTATCTCGACGAAGCATCGCGAGCCGAAATCGAGACGCCTCCGCCGACATACGATGTTCCAAGTATCGGTGTCTGGCTGAAAGGGATTTTTGGTATCTTCTTCGACATCGGCGTGATCGCCCATTGGATCATTCTATCGGTCTTCGCCTCGGCCTTGGCTGTCTTGTACGTGAACTTCCAAGAATCGAAGATCATTATCCCGGCTTCCTATATCGGTGGGTTCTTCTTATGTGCGATCGTGATTAGTTGTGGGTTTGCCATTTTACAATCGGTCGCAAACGGAGAAGAACGTGTCACCGATTGGCCCATCTTTGACTTTTACGCCTGGATGGAACCGCTCTTCGTCGCGTTTTCAGCGTTTGGCTTTTCAGCCGTTCCAGTTTGGTTTCTGTGCCAATGGTTGTTCGGCCCCGGATTGATGGCGGTTGCGATCACGATGTTATCGCTCTACATCTTGTTCCCCTTTGTCTTGCTATCGATGCTGGATATGGGAAACCCGTTTACTCCATTTTCAGCCGAGGTGTCCCGCAGCATAACCAACAGCCACGAAGCTTGGGGTGGTCTGTACTTCACCGCAGGGATTATGTTCTTTCTATTGCTTGTTTTCTATGGAATGTGTACGACGATTGCGCCGCAAGCCGCAGCCGTCATGACCGTCTTTGTCACCATCGGATGTGCATTCCTCTATTTTGCAATGATCGGCCGTTTGGCGTATACAATCGGGCAAGACATCATCGAGCCAAAGCTCGATAAGCCGAAGCCCGATAAGCCGAAGCCCGATACCCCGAAGCCCGATACCCTGAAGCCCGATCAGAAAGAGAAACGCGAGTAAACGTCGCTCGGCTCTCCGAGTGGATTGGGTCCCCCCTTGCAAGCCCCCAAGTTCCCGACTCGATACACGCTGCCAACAAGGAGGCTCCCAACTCGCGAACCAGACGACCTCGCGAACCAGAAGTGCGACATTTGGGCGATCATCAAGGACCACACCTTTTACTTGATAGCAAAGCTCTGATCTGTTATGCTTCCTTATCCTTGCATGATCTGGGGTGCCCTAGGGTGTGTTCGACGTTCCTTCTTCGTACTAGACGCTTGGGGATCAGCCTTGGATCCTTGCGAGCGAGTTGGACATGATGGCCAACCAAGCAGTACACAGCACGTTGGAGAAACATGAGCGATCTAAGTAAATCAGCCACGAATGCAACATCAGCGCAGCTTGCCTCAACTTTGGTGAATATAAAGGGAGATCAGCCTTGGATTTCACTATCAGCGGATCATCTCAATGATGCAGAGACAGCGAGTGAGTTGTCCGATCACGTGACCCAGTGGATTGAATCACGGCCTTCCGCGGATGCAACGGACCTGGTAGCGGTTGATTTAGCCGAGGTCGCTTGGGTCAGTAGCGTTGGCTTGAATGAACTGATTGAAATGAACCGTTCAGCACGAAAAAATGGAGTGCGACTGGTGCTTACGAATGTTCAGACGGCCGTCCGGGAAGTTCTTGTGTTGACTCGACTTGAGCGAATGTTCAACATCGACTGGGAAGACGCGTTGATCTGTAAAGCGTAGCCATTCGGCTCGAAAGAATATTCTCGGTAAAAAAACGGGGAAGCCTGCTACTTGGCTGCAATCGAAAACGAATTCTGCTTACAATTCGTCCGTTCATCTTGCAAGATCGCGAGTCTTTTCTTCCGCCCAAGGACCGTTTTTCATGGCTACCGACAAGGATTCCAAGTGGACGCTTCATCGTCGTATCCCCAGCGACACTGCGACCGGCAGCGCCCTGGTGCATGAGATAATGGATGCGATGACAAAGCGGAATTGGTCGCCACAGGATCTGTTTCGCGTTCAATTGGCCTACGAAGAAGCGATCGTCAACGCGATTCGCCATGGCAATCGCCATGACTGTAAAAAAACGGTCGAAGTCAAAATGTCGTGTGACGACGAACGGGTGGAAATACAGATCACCGATCAGGGGTGCGGATTTGACCCCGACAGTATCCCTGACCCACGCAGTGAAGAACTGTTGGAGGTTCCAGGCGGAAGAGGGGTGCTTCTGATGAGTGAAATCATGAGCGAAATTTCCTACAATAAAGCTGGAAACCAAATCACCATGATCAAGCACAAAGAAAACAGCGAAAGCCAAGATGAATAGCCTGAATCTCGACACGCTAACTTCGCCTCGTATCGCTACATTGCTATTCACATTGCTGTCCTTCGCAGCACCGATCGATGGCCTAGCAGCGGATGCTTCGCCAAACGACAAACGTCCGAACATCTTGTTTTGTTTTGCCGACGACTGGGGTTGGCCGCATGGCCATGTCTATGGCGACGAGGTCGTTCGCTCACCTGCACTTGACCGGATCGCTCGCAATGGCGTGTTATTCGAACACGCTTTCGTTTCTTCTCCGTCGTGTACGCCTAGTCGCAATGCAGTCATTACGGGACAAGCGTTTTACCGTCTTGGGGAAGGAGCGAACTTGCATTCGACACTTGATAGAGCACATCCTAATTTTGTTTCGTTGCTAGAGGATGCAGGTTACCAAGTAGGCCATTACCGGAAGGCCTGGGGACCAGGCGATTTTACGGCTGGCGGATACCAAACGCATCCGTGCGGCCCCAATTCAACCTTCGATGCCTTCATCGCAAAACTTGATACGTCGAAGCCATTCTGTTTTTGGTTTGGAACGTCCGACCCTCACCGACCCTACAAACTCGGTAGCGGACGGGAAAGCGGTTTGGCAATCGACAAGATCGATGTGCCTCCCTTCTACCCCGATGAAGAAATCATACGAAGCGACATCGCGGACTACTATTTCGAAGTGGAAAGGTTTAACAACGAAGTTGACTTGGTCTTAGATAAGCTCGAACAGATGGGACTTTCGGACAATACGATCGTCGTCATCAGCGGCGATCATGGGATGCCCTTCCCGCGTTGCAAAGGAAACTTGTATGACGGGGGAACGCGGGTGCCGCTAGCGATCCGTTGGCCGAGTAAAGTGCCGATAGGCCGACGAGTCAGCGATCTTGTCAGTCTGACCGATCTGGCACCAACGTTTCTGGAGGCCGCTGGAGTGCGAGTTCCCGCTCAGATGACCGGTCGTTCGCTACTGCCCATCTTGTCGTCAAAAGCGGAAGGTCGCATCGACTCATCACGGAACGCAGTGATCGTGGGACGCCAGCGACATACGCCGGCGCAAGAGTCGCCCTCGATCAATGGCTACCCATCGCGTGGCATCCGAACGGATGAGTATCTATTGATCGTCAATTTCGAGCCTGACCGTTGGCCAGCGGGAGTGCCGAGCGGGAGTACCCATCCGATCAACTCATTCGCTGATTGTGACAATGGACCAACGAAAAGCCGAATCATGGAGTGCAATCAGGACGCCGAAAACCAACAATACTACGATCGATGCTTCGCTCGGAGGCCAGCGGAAGAATTGTATGTCCTCGCCGACGACCCCGCGCAGGTCGACAATCGAATCGACGACCCAAGTTTAGCCGAAGTGGCTAAGATTTTGAGAAATCAGCTCTACGAAAAGCTTCGCGAAACCAACGATCCGTTGGTGGTCGGCAATCAGAAACAGGCATCCGCCTTCGACCGTTACCCTTACCGAGCGAAATATGAACTAAACAAATAGCCAAAATGGAGGCTAGATTATCCCAAAAAACCGTTGGATTTGTTTTATCCGGCGACAAGACGATAAAAAAACGAGAGGCGAATCAAGTATTGGCAAGTTCCCCTTGCGAGGAACGGATCGCTCTAGTAAATTTACGCTCACTGAAGCGATCAGCCAGCCAAGTTGGCGATCGTTCTACCGAGATCCCCTGTAGCTCAGTCGGTAGAGCAGCGGACTGTTAATCCGCCTGTCACAGGTTCGAGTCCTGTCGGGGGAGCTAATGGGGTAATCCCCAAGCATTCTGAACCCGTAAAACCCAGTGTTTTACGGGTTTTTTCGTTGGCGGTGATTTCCTTAGAGGCGTCCAGATCGGCACTGATAAGACCGCCTACAAGACCGCCAGCAAGACCACCGTTTGTTTCGGTCCCTTTTCCGGTGTTCATTGAAGCACCCAACGCCCAGTGATCGGGTGTCACTTGCAGATAGCTTTTCTCGGCCACTTTGGCGGAATGCCCCATCCATGCGTTGACGACGTGATTTTGGAAACGCTCTTCCAACTCGGTTCGTCGGGATGCACGCAAGTTCTGGAAAGTCTTTTCCCAGGGCACTAAACCGGCTCGCTCGATAATGCGGTTCATGTGGGTGCCCAAGTTCGCATCAAGCACGAAACGCGCTAAGCATCGAACCTGCCCAGCGGGGGCGGCATCGAACGAGGCTTCTAGGTACGGCATCAGCTCGGGAAAGGCGGGCACTAGCCGCAAACCCGTCTTGGGTGAATTGTTGCGGATCTTGTTTTCGTCCCAGAGTACGTCCGCCCAGGTGAGCGAAAGAATCTCGCAAACCCTGAACCCGCCGTACCTGGCAAGAGCAAACGCCAACCGGTAATCGTGGTCGGGGCAATGTTCGAGCACCTTGGTTGCCGTTTGCCGATCAACAAAGAAGTCTCGGTTGCGGTTCACTTCGTCGCCCCCCTTGATTGCATCCATCGGGCTATCGTCGATCAATCGGGCGTCAACCGCTTCATCAAACATCGTCTTGGCTCTTTTGACATGCTTGGACGCCGTTGACTCTGCCATTAAACGAGTGACTTTACCGCTCTTATCGACGTGGGCGGGTTGCTGTAAAAGCCATCGTTGCCACTTCTTAGCGTCCGCCTTGGTGATCGACTTCAATAGACGATCCGCCCCGAACATGCCGACTAGAAACCGCTTGGTATGCCCGTATTTTTCGCGGGTAGCTTCCTTTACATCCGTTCGCCCCTTGATGTACGCATCGCAAAACGGGCCAAGTAACTTCGCTTCGTCGCTATTGGCTTGCTTCGGCTTCGGATCAACCAAGCCATACCGCAGCAACGATTCAAACAACCGTTCATCAATACCACCTGCCCACTTGGTTGTCACAGGATCGACACCCCCGCCCGATGCCTTCGCCCTAACAAGCTCTTCAACGTGTCGCATGACGTTTTCAGCACGTCGTTTACTCCTATCGCTCAAATAGAGTGACCGTTGTTTCTTATCAACATAGAACCGTAACCGCCAACCCGTACGCCCACGGTCAGATTCTTTTCTTAAACTCGCCATTGTCACACCTCACAAAACACCAAAAGGAAAACGCTGCGGCGGGCCGGTGGTGTAATCCGGTTTTCGGTAGCGAACCTAGCCGCAGCAGTAAAACTATACCCATCTTCAATCGTCACGGCCAATCACAAGCAATCAGCCGCAACCTTTTTCCCCCCCTTTGGTTACATTGCACTCCAAGGGGACAGTTCCTAACGCCTCCTGACCGCCAAACACCAACCGCGTGCATCAACCAGTACCTTAAAACGATAGTCCGCCAACCACCAGGCAAACTACAATCGCAGACCCAACAAAAGCACCCAAGCCCAACGTCTCAAAAACCTAATCAACTCGATAACCCTCCACACTATCAATACACAGCATCGACCCCACTGGCCCGTCATAGACATGCACAGGCTTTGGTACCCCAGGAGGATCAACGTCAATCACCAAATCACGCAATGCGTTCGTCACATCATCACCACCAACGCGAACCAACCATTGCCGACCATCGCTAGCGCGTCCAATCGCAAGTAACGAACCAACCTCAAAAGCAACATCGGATCGACCAATTAAAATCGCATCGCCAACACCATTGGTCATCGGTGCCATCAGGCAAATCGGTCTGACTCTTCGTTTACCCATTGTTTTTCCATTTTCAAAAGCAATTGCTTTCCTCTTGCTTAGCACTTGTTAATCAAAAGGTTTCCGATCCCTTTTGATAGCGTCATTGCTTTTCGTTCCCATTATCTGGTTGCCCTGATTCATCCGTTGCTTTCGGTCCATACCGTTTCATCCGACGAACATTGGCCGGTCTTCCGTACGCTGGATTGTTGGGAGTCCAATTCGCAAGTTGTTCAGCCGTCGCCACTCTGGACGTCTGATGTTGACTTGCCGCGAGACTCTTGGCGTGAAGGGTCGCGAAATGATTTCGTAACGACTTTGGTGATGCAATGTTCGTTGACCAAAAGTCGTCTGCGTTTGCCCAAAGAAAAACCTGTCGGATTTCCTCATACGTCAAAGAATCTTGTTCACGCATCAACCTAATTGTGCTTGCCCAATTTTTTAGATTTGGATCTTTCGTTTTAGGAAGAACGTCGCGGATTTTGCTAAGCATCTTTTCTGCAAAATTCAAATCTTTTTCGTCGAAACGAAGTTTGGACAAAGAAGTATTTTTATTTTGGTTCTTAGTCTTCTTGGTCCTCTTACTATGTGGCGTTTGGTTGGGGGTTTGGTTGGCGTTTGGTTGGGGACTATTTTCGTTCGTCTTACCAGAAACACCGTAATTTACTACTTCAATTACGGTCCAATGGGTGGCGGGGATCCGACGAATCAACTCCCACTCTTCCAGTTTTTCGAGACGATACCGAAAGCGATCTTCGGACCATCCAAGTAATTCGCCGCCCTTTTTTCGACCAACAATGCATTGCCCACGCTGTAAAGTGACAACGCTTGCACCTCGCCCGGTTTGCATCGAAACACGCTGCGTAGAAATTGCAGCTCGTTTGGACAACCAGACAAACAGCCTTAATGACTCGGCATCGTGGAACACTGGGGAATCAACGATGTCGTGTTGAATTGGAAACCATCCATTCATGCCGACACCTCTACAGCGACAGCAACCGCCGCCATTATGCCGGAAGGCGTTGGACGTTCCACACCGTTGTGACGGATCAGACCTTTCTCTTTCAAATTTGCATAAACGGAACTCATGCTTTGATACAGAACGCTGGTTCCTACAGACGCCTCGTACATCATCGCACCGTAGTCGCCCTGTTTGCGAATGAACGCCAAGACAATCTCGCTATTCTTTGGCAACGTCTTTCGACTCGCTATGAACGCCTTCTTTTTTGTCTGCTTGGGTGTTTCAACGTGATCGAACAACGGCATCGTCTCCGGTGCCTTGCGTTGTCTTCGCGGCTTACGTTTGCCGTTTTCATCATGGGAGTCAATCATTTTCGCTCCTCCAACGCTGCAAGCACGGCATCAGGATTGTACAGCCGTCGCCGACCGATGAGCACGGAAGGAATGACGCTATCGGCCCGTAGCCGATCGATAGTAGGACGTGACACGCCCAGCAGCTCTGCAAGCCGATCGCCATCGACCAGGAGCGTATGACGGCTCTCGATCATCGGGCGGATAGCCGCTACCACGTCGGCTACAATCAATGCTCGGTCGTCATCGGAAACGGTCGCAGTGATGTCTACATTAGCCACGATCCACCTCCTGACGCCCACGTCGGGCGGCTATGGCGGCTAGCTCGTGACGTACACGGGCCAATGCCTGACGGTCGTATAGACGGACGTGCCCAGCGTATGCCGATGGATGGATGTCGTGACGTGACGCTAGTACGTGACGCACCCTATCGGGCGTGACGCCCAGTAGATGGGCCATGCGGCCCGATGTGAGTAGGGTAGGCGGGTCTAACACTGCGATTGCTCCGATACGAGTACTGATGTGGGGTCTCAGTAGTCGTCAGAGCGTGCGCGCAAAAAACGCGAAACATCGTAAATCGCCGCACCAAAATTCCGTCAATCGTCCACTGGCGTGCGCGCTCTCTGCTTTCCTCTGTGCATTCGCAGGTCTGCTTTCGCTTCCGCTTCTTGCTCGCGTATCAGCCTTTCTAATTCTTTGTCTTCGCAGCCGATCCCCTCATCGATCGCTTGCGATTTGGGTTTCGCAAACGAACCGCCGCCTGCTTTCCGGTAGTCCTTCCACGCCTTGATTAGGGCAGGTGCGTTTGGCGAACATCCTACACGGCGGGCTAGTTCGTTCTTGCTCGGTACGCTTCGCTTGGCTTTCGTTTCGGTTGCCAAAATTCCGTTTGCTTGAATCGCGATTTCCTCAGCGGTCATTCGTGTTTGCTTCGCATCCGCATCCGCAGTTAGCAGCAGCTTCACCGCATCGACGATCTTTTTGCGCACTTCGCATTTTCGCCAAACCGGAAATCCCATTTGCCGTTCTAGTTCGTACTCTTTTGCATCTGCAGAGACAGTTTCGCCTCTCCTGCGTGCTCTCAGAATTTGCCGTAGTTTCGGGTCGTATTCACGGTCCTGATACGCATCGACCAAAAAAGCAATTCCTTCCGCCTCCGTGCTTCGGTCGCCCTTTCCGGTCAGACGACGCTGATACCACTCAGCAATTTTCTCGGGAGATAGCCACGCCTCCAAAGATTCGTAAAGCCTGACAATTCGTTCGTCATCGCTTCGCAGTGGCTTTTCGCCCCATGTGGATTCTTCCAGAGCATTACACCAATAAGTTACCGTTTCGCGGTTCATTGAGATTTCCCCGTTTCAAGAAAGCCATCGCGTGCAACCCACGGGGATGGGTCGCACCACGATGGCGAAACGCGGGTGATCAAGCCCACGTCACAAACGTTACCACGATAGCTATCATCATCAACGTCAAATTCCAAGCCAATCGGCGATCTTCTGCCCAATTGTCCTCGCAGCCTTTTTATCAGAATCTATGCGAAAGCATCTGTCGCAAAGCCAATCAACCCTGCCGTTGTATCCAGGCGGAGCGTACAAACCGCTCTCCAAGAAGACTTCATAGCTTTCAGCATCATGGTGCTTCAGTTTTTGCGATCGCTTGTAAGACGCCAGTTTTTGTTCGCTGGTCAAGTCAACTTTGCAAATGCGACACTCAACAACATCATCGCTGTATTTGGGACCAATTTTTTGTGCCACCATTTCAATCGCTCTGCTAATGGATACGCTCGCCTTGCTCTCGCGGTTATTTCGGTCAACTGTCTCTCGTCCCATGCTCGCTACATAGCTCTCATCGTAGGAAGGCACGTGTGGCCGCGCGTAAGTCTCAACCACCGCACTTTTGAACTTCCGCATCGAAAAACCACCAACGTGCCCCAATCGCTTTGCTTCCCTCCACCAGTCTGGAGGATCGTCGCCATGAATCCATGCTTCACATCCTTTGCAAAGAAAGTACTGGCGGTTGAAGTCCGATCCGGTATCAATTCCGCGAAGCGGATACGCAACGAGGCATTTGCATCCGGCACACAGAGTCCACTTGTACCCCGACCTTGATACCTTACAGTGTATCAGCGCGATCCACCTTTCACGTCCCGACAGTACCGAACTGAGTAATTCAAAAGTACGTTGATCCACTGCATCCTCCACAAATAGGGCGACCGAGCGATTCACGATTGCATAAGCCTTACGAAATTCTACTAATTTCTCGCTGGCTAATGTAGGCCAGATGGCCAACGGCAGGGAAAAACTGTCAACCGTTGACACCCCTTCGTCTAATGGCACGATAGCTGAAGCGTCACGAACCCGTATAAATTGGCTGCCGCGGTTTTTTCGAGCGAGCCCCGACGACGCGAGGAAAAACCGTTCTACTTCCCTTACATTGAGCACCTTCGCTTAAGCCCCCTTGCAGGCTTCCACCTCCACTGTTTGTGCTTTCCGCAGTTGCCTTTGCCTAGTACGTAATCCCGAATGACAGAACTTGGTATACTGCCCTTCGTTCAAGTTTTGTTTTCGTGTAGAAAACTGGCTTCCCAAAGAAAGCGACACCCCACAAGTTCATGCTTATGTCGGGCGTACGACTGCACCCAAGTTGCCAACCGGGCAAAATCTAAACTGCACGTCGTTGTTGCCACCCCGTGATGCATTCTATTATCTGTAAGAAATCATGCTGATTATCGACAATCGCAAATTTGTACTGACGAAATTTGAAACCGAAGACGAACTCGAGAGCGTGGTCGTTGCCAATGCTGAGTACATCTTTGGGCCATCATCGATTTACCTGCCGAAATCTCTCATTCGCACCAGTGACGGAACTGGGACAATCCCCGACGGATACGTAGTTGATCTTGATGGCAAGCAGTGGTACATCGTTGAGGCGGAGGTCAGTCAACACAGCGTCTGGAGTCACATTGCCCCGCAAGTCGCAAAGCAAATCATTGCTGCCAACAACCCCGTCACAAAACAGAAAATCATAGAAACTGTTATCGACCGCGTTCGGGACGACGAAACGTTACAGGACAAATTTGCAGAACAAGGTATTGAACCGATCGACTATCGCCAAGCCCTTGCAGAGATAGTGGCGAGCGATCCGATCATCGGCATGCCCATCGATGCAGTTAAGAACGATCTTCGCGAGTGGGCAGCCACTCTCAAGGTCGATGTTCGGTTATGGATCGTCCAAAAATACGTCGAATTCAATAATCCAAATAACGTCGTTTACGAAATCCCTGAGGAATTTCGCCCCGTTTTTTACGCGTCTCCTGATGAACCAGAAAGAACGGCGAGGGTTGCGAGATACGACGTTTCGGTTTCAGACTTGATTGAATCGAATCTAATCTCGGTTGGACAACGACTCGTAATGAAATACAAGCCTCGAAACGGAGATCAAAAGAGTTACGAAGCTATCGTGCTTGAGGATGGGTCATTAGAGGTGTTAGGCAGAACGTTCTCTGCACCAAGCTATGCAGCGTTATTTTGTATTCAAGACGCTGGCAGTCCTCGCTCAACCGTCAATGGGTGGACGGCGTGGAGACTCGATAACGGCTCAACGTTGGCGGACATTCGCGAAAGACTATTGGCAAATGATGACGGCGATCGATCGCATTAACTCAGGTCAACATTTTTGATACCTTCCGTTCACACATGCGGTGCTTCGTCGCATGGAGGTAAGCTCCTGCCATCTGGCCCCCATCGGACCGAAATACTTTCTCCCGGACATACATAGGGACATGCAGCGGTCTTGGGGTCGGGCCACCCCTTAACGACACCCTCTGGTCAGTTGTATGTTCCGTCGAGTGCATTCCTGCTGGTCAGTTGTGTGGTTCCGTTGGCTGCCGAGACTACTCGAGTGCTTCCCCACCGCTACGCCGACACCGTCTCCGCCCCTCGCTCGCTTCGCTCACAGGCGGCTACGACGGTATCGACTCCGCTACGTAGGCATACCGCACTTGCTCCGTGGATGGACATTATCGCTACGTAAAGACTGCGCGATAATCACCATCCACTACGCAAATCCCTCGTGGTCGCCTCGGATCGCAAGCGAGTTTCAGACATCGATCGCCCGACAAATGACGGCCCTCTAATCGACGAGGAGGGCGACGCTTCGGATGACGTCGTTAGCGTTACGAGATCCACCGAATAGCGATAGGCGTCTTGGTTTCCGTCGATTGGCCGTCATTCGCGGGTAGACATCAAACGTGATACACCGCTACGACGACGGCTCCTACGTCGCACGTCGACTCCGCTACGGTCTTAAGGAGCGGAATTCGCGATCCATCGCTCATCCGCTCTTACGGCATCCCTGCCTACGTCGTCGTCCCGCCTTCGGTCCCGCTTCGCGACCCTCCGCCGGTTCGCTTCGCTCGCACGGCTACGGCCCGCTCGCAAGAACCTACGGCTGCCGACGCTCGCTCATCCTCGCTCGCTACGGCGGGGACGACGACGGCGGGAAACTCTCGCTTCGCTCGACCGCCACCGTGCTGGCGTCCATGCCACCACGGCGGCGGCGACATCCATGCCGGTTTCCCGGTCATTGGCTCGCCTCCATGCTCGCGTGCGTCGTCATTCGCTTCTACACTCGGTTCGGTTTCGGTAGACCTTCGCGCGATGACGACGCAAGCAAAGCCGGTACGCTATCGCGAGTGCAGTATCGAGCGGTCTTGGATGGTGGCGATAGCGTTTTCCCTTTTACAGAATCCTACCGCCACCATCCGCTTCATGCTGCTGAGCGCGGGCCATCATGGGCGGGTGAAACGGCCCTTGGCGAATGACTCGTTGGCCCGCCCGATTTCTTTTAGAAAAAAAATGTTCCACGTTGGACACTTCCACAAACGCCCAGATTCGCGATTTAACGCATCATCGGGTTTGGCTGCCTCGCTTGCCACATTTGTACCGAACACGCATTCTGGGCACCGAGATGCTTCTTTATCGACTGTTGCTTGCCCCCTGCTTGATTGTCGCGAGCAATTGCCGCCGCGTTCGTTCATCCATTGCCGCCCATAGTCGTAGCAGTTCGGTCGTCTCGTGATCGGCCTGGATGTGTCCTGATAAGACCGCCTGTAAGACCGCCAAACTACAGGCTTGCGTATTTCCCAGTGTTTCAGGCGATTGTGAGAGTCCTGTCGGGGGAGCTTAGTGGCTATGCCACCCAAAGCCGATGCGAGACATACCCAGTTATTTACAGGGTTTTCTCTCTTCGGCTTTTTTCGTGTCTCGGGATTTCTGCCCTTGTCCTGCAAGGTCTGGGGTACTTTCAGGGGTACTTTTTCCAAGTTACCCCCGACGGCTGCAGTTACACCTGCAATCCTGGCACCCTCTGCTATTGCTCGGTCGAATGATGCCTGCATCGTCATGGCGTAGTGCTTGTTCGCCACTTGGGGGGAATTTCCTAGCCAGCTGGTCACATCCTTGGCAGGGTACTTTGCCATCAGCTCAGTTTCCCTGGTAGCTCGCAGGTTCTGCAGCAGTTTCGGCCAGGGCACTAATCCTGCTCGTGTGATTATCTTTTCCAGTGTGGTGCCGATGTTGGCATCGTGTCGGTAACGGGTCTGCACGTACTCAGCACCCTCAGGTGCCATTTCCTTTGCTCGCAGCAGGTGCTGCCGCAGCTCGGGAAAGATCGGACACACTCTGACGGGTGGTGTCTTGTGACTGCGTACTATCATCCTGTTATTAGGCAGGTCGATGTCATCCCATCGCTGTATCAGGCATTCGTGTTTTCGCATTCCAGCGTATCGAGCAAAGGCTAGGATGATTCGCCAATCCTCACAGGGTGCTTTGCGAATGCAGGCATCTATCCACTCAGCAGGTACCATCATCATGCGTTCATCGTTGCCGGTGACGGTTGCTTTTTCATCTGCAAAGGGGTTATCGACTATCAGTTTGTGTTTTACCGCTTTGTTAAAGAACTGCTTGGTTCTGCCCAGCCTGCGGCGTACCGTGTTAGGTGCCAGCCCAGTTTTGTAATCCTTGCGTTCGTTGCCTTTGGTCTGTAGCCACTTGCGAAAGTCCTCTGCATCCCCTGCGGTGAATGTGTCTATTCTCCGGTCAGGTCCAAACTTTTTGCACAGGCTGCGAGCTGTAACGGTCAGCAGCAGAATAGTGCTGTCCTTGCCAGGATGTTCGGCAATGTACTTGTCAGTCCATTCTTTAATTGTCGGCAGCAGCTCCGGCTCTGGTTCCGGCTCTGGTTTGATACGTGCAGTTGTTAAACCTGCTTTTACCAGTTTTTGGTGCAGCCTTTGGGGCAGGTCTGCGAGCCACTGAGCTACGTTAGGATCTGGGGTACTTCCGGCAATCTGCCTGGTAACGATGTGGTCTACTTTGGCGCCAATGGTTTCGGCATCTCGTTTTGCAATCTTGCCTAGATAGATACTGCGTCGAATACTATTAGCGTCGATGTACCGTAGCTCGGTGCTACCGTTCGGTCGTTTGCGAATGCTTGCCATCGGTGGGTTTCCTATTTGCTTGGTTTCAGTTCCAGCTGCATCACACTGCACAGCCGGTTGATGCTTTCCAAACTCAGCCCCCGTTTGCCGTGTACAAAAGCGTTGATGGTCGGCTGGGGAATGGCTGACAGCTTGGCTAGCTGGTTCTGGCTGTATGGGGATGCCTGCACGGCTTCAATTAGCTGCTGTTGAATTGTCGGCGGTTTCTTTTGACGCTTAGGCATATAGCACCATGGTATAAGGGTTGGGTTTCTTAGTCAATTTGGTTTCCATACTTGCAGCCTGCCAGCCTCATCATAGACCGCCTCGGCACCCTTGTACCAACGTTCCGTCAGTGCGTATTCGCAGGGCACAGGGATGCCAGGTACAAAGGGTTGCATTGATTCGCTGCAGATGCGGCTGATGTCTTCGGCTGCTCGGTCCATGTCATCGAGCCGGTTTAGTTCGATAATAAATTCATCGTGAATAAACGCCACCACTCGGTAGCCTGCTTTGGTCAGGCTCCACAATGCCTGCTTACAACCATCGGCTGCCAAACCTTGAAACGGTGCATTTTTGGCTGCGGTAAACGACACCTTGCCTCGCATCCGACCAGTTGTGGTACTGACCGCACTGTGCAACAGTTTCCGTAGCGGTGAATCCTCGGCTGTGTTCCGCTGTTGGATGTGCGACAGCAGGTGCTGATTGCGGCACAGCCCCTGAAGCTGCATCCATGCCCGATCGGTTGTACGCTGCTGGTAGGGGGTGCCGTCGGCTCTGGCTGGATTGCCGGAAAGGATCTTGCGAAGCATCCCAATGTGATACGGCTCGGGCCACGTTGCTCGCAGTTGCACGGCATCGGCGTTTAATGCTGCGGCTAGGATCGCTGCGGTATCTTCGGACAAATACAGTTTCAGTTCGGGATACACTTTTTTCGTTAGCAGGTCGATAAATGTCTCGGCCTCGCTCTGCGTAATCGTTACCCCGTATTTGAACTTGGCGTGATCGACTAACGCAGCAGCCCCTAACGTTGTTGTTCACGATCCATTCTCGCCACGCCGCATCTTCGACTATGAAGCGGATGATTCGATCGTCGATCCGATGGAAACCAACGCCTTCCATTGGGATTCGACCGAGTGGGTGGCGTCATG